>JAQVXI010000020.1 GCA_028709215.1 Bacteroidales bacterium | reverse complement strand
TCGTTGTACACCATCACGAGATCGCCTCACCCAAATACGTACGCTTTGGTTGGCACGAAACAGCCATTCCCAACTTTGTCAACTCAGAAGGTCTGCCCGCGGCTCCATTTTGGGGCACTAGCATCCAATAAAAGCGATAATATTTTTTTCAAAGAATGAGGAAAATGAATTGACAGCACAATATGTTCTGTTTGAAAAAATAGCGTAACAAGAGTATTCGCACAGCGGGAAACAACAGTAAAGCTTGGAACAGTATAGAGATGGTATACATTCAGGAAAGATTAGCGGAATCGCAAATGAATTTAAATAATTACAAACCGTAAATTATCTTGCCGTTATAAAGTAGTCGGACTTATCTCGCACACATCTTAACATACTATTATAAAATGGTTTTTCAAGAGGTGATGAATGGTGATGGCTATATAAGCAGTACTTTTTCGGTGGGAACGCAAATATTATTTCAATCATTCGAAAAGATATTCCCGCAATTTCTCCACACCTTCACCATGTTTCAACGGATTCGTTTCTCTCAATTTTTGAATATTCTGTAGCTTCCATTTGACTGACGGAAATACGCTTAAATCTCCGGCACAACATTTACTCCACTCCGGTTCTCCCTGTTCAAAGGAAACAAAAAATTCCTTTTCCCCTTTAGTAAAGAGCTTATTTACTATCTCTATCAGTTCTTTTCGTGTAGCTTCATAATCTTCGTACGAAAACGGTACATCCGTCATTCCCTCGAACTGATTCTTCAATGCTTCCGTTTGGTCTACAGGATTGGGTTGCAAAGATTCGAGTATCGGTTTGTCGCTCCCCAACAAGCAAAGCAGCAGGCCATCTTTCGCCTGATCAAGGGATTCAAGCGGCATATATTTACAATCAAAAAGATCGCGCGGATGCTGCCTGCTTAGTGCTGCCGATATCTTACCGCCGTACAACTGCGTAAATGAAACAATCCGAGCTGTGCACCCCATATTAAACTCAGCTTGCGCTTTCGCACAAAGTGATTTATCTTCGGTGACTCCGATAATTCCCCTCTTGGTTCCGTTAACCTCGATTTTTACAGTCGCTCCATCTTTGACACATAGCAATTTCCATATATCGGATTTGTGAGTAATCCGAATGCCCGGAATTGTTTTCTCAATCATTTGCATCAATTCAACCAGATGCATATTGATTGCTTTCAGGCTTTCGTCCCGACCCTGAACAGGGATATAGGTTATGTCTATATCAACGGAATAGCGGGGCATATTCTTATGAAACAAGTTGATTGCAGTTCCACCATGAACAGCAAAGTCCTGAATCCGATTTACAGAAGGCATTATTCTGATGAGCAGTGCCACTTGCTTTCTATACAACTCATTCATATTCGTACAACTCTCTGGGAACCGTTATTTTATATTTTGGCACATACGCACCATTCTCCACAAGCTTATGTTTAGACGACCCCAATTCTATTTTGGCGGTATCAAGCAAACCGAACCAGTAATGCCCGGATTTTTCAGCCATAAAAAGGAACATCCGTTTGACTTTCAGGTTATTCGTACTTTCCAGTAATTCCTGTACGATATCTGGACGAAGGGTAGTCAATTGCTCCATGATATAATACAAATCCATATATGAATACTGCTTCGGAGCCAGCAATAGGCACTCCAGAAACGCCTGCTCGGGAACGGAAGCCTGTACATGGGGATAATCGGGATTAAACAATTTCAATTGCGGTTTGGAAAATATATCTGTCGTGAAAAATTTGAACGAATAATCAAAATCATTGGTTTTCATCCAGTCGGGAACTGGCTCTTGTTTTG
This sequence comes from Bacteroidales bacterium, assembly GCA_028709215.1. Taxonomy (GTDB): domain Bacteria; phylum Bacteroidota; class Bacteroidia; order Bacteroidales; family UBA1402; genus UBA8389. The sequence continues at coordinate 33,656 of JAQVXI010000020.1, read as the reverse complement.
GATATCCGACCTTTAACACCGGCTTCCCCATCGGAACATAATGATTGAATCCGGCAAGTTCCAATGCCGAATGAGCTGCTATATGGTAATGCTTTCCCAACTGCCCATTCCAACTTTCCAACACTGCAAAGGTACGTAGTTTATCGCCGGTGCGATACATAACACCTCGGGATAAAGCCTTTAGCCATCCCGAATCCCGGTAACTCTTCAGCAATTGATAAGAGTAACCATTTTCTTTCAACCATGCAGAAAAATATAGTCCTCCTGATTTATTTTTCTGCAATAGCATGTTGAGTTTACTTCCTTCATCTATATTCATACTGTATCTCAGAATAAAAATCTCAACTGCAAAGATAATGGTTTTCCATAACAATCCGACTTTGCAGTTGAAAATTTTTCGTCGAAATACAGCGACAGTTTATATTGGGATACTATCCTCAACAATTTGCAACTAAAGAATTGATCAATTATTTTTTATCAATTCTGCTATCTCTGTTGCAATCTCTTCAACAGTATATGAAGATGCAAATTTGTCAAGCCATGTTTTGATGAAGCAATTACATAACACAACGATGCCAAATTTACTTCGGGTTAATCCAATATCGGTTTTTCGCCTTAAACTATCGCCTATTATCAGCTCAAACTCATCATACCATACCTATGCCGAATTGATGTTTCAAAAGTATGAAATGCCGGGAACACTTTGCCTATTCAATATAGACTATCAATATATTAGAACCTTTCAACTCTAATCCGGGACATTCTTCGGCTTTCAGTCACTAACCCTGAATTTGTCCGTAGAAAGCACTCCAAAAACGCTGTTTTTTTTTGCATTGTCCCCTAAAACAAGAACCCCTGTAAACATCTAATTTACGGAAGTTCTATTGATTTTTCTTTGATGCTTTGCGGAGAGAGAGGTCGATGAACCTGATACTCCAACCTATTTAAGTTCAATGTATTATATCTTATTTTTTGCTTGTGGGGTACGGATAAGAGCGCACTGCAAAATGGAACTCTTGTCTTGGGTTTGCTTCCCATTGTCTCCACAATACTCGGGTTCAAAGATACAATATCTTCTTGAATAAATAACAATTCTGATTACTAATTATTTATCCGCAGTGCAAGGTGCAAGTCTATCTATATATAGATACTTGCACCTTGCACAGGGCTTTTAGACCTTCACGAAATCAGCCTGCATATTCCCGATTAGTTTTTCATCCACTCCCACTTCCTTTGCATAATCTTCAAATCGAGCTACCGCATAGGCGACCATATCAATCAAGGCTTTGTAATCCTGTATGTCGTTATTCAGACCCACCGTTTCCAAATCTTCACGGGAAATATCTTCATTCTTGCCATTCACAGTCAAAGAGTGCCTGTTGGAATAAGCGGGAGCAGCCAAATCCACACTAAATGTCAAATCGTATGCAGGCGATAACCGCCAAACTCCATCACGGCTCATGCAGAACGAAAAGTTCTTGGAATGATCGTCCACATTCCGGGCAAGTACATTGAAAACCATCCGCAGGTATTGCTGTCGGCTATCTTCATAAGGCAGGTTCAGCCGCCTAATAACCGCAAAAACATCCTCGTAACTATCACTTGAGGGCGACATGGCTGCCAATGTTTGGGCGTGTATTTTCTCGTTTCCGATACGGTCGAAACGCTGGGTCAGGAAGTGGGTTATCTCCCCGTAGGTACGAAGCTCGGACGGCATCATATAAATTCCGGCTTCTAACGCCATTCGGTAATAGACGTATTCCAGTTTAGCCAAAGGATAAGCTGAATTATCATCGTATTTAAGGATGTAGTGCTGAAAGCCTTCGGGAATTATTCCCTGCCCGGAAATAACTTCTCCTGTCACTTTATTCAAAGCAATAATCGCTTTCGGGCGTTTACCTCCCGGCGAAGAACTTATTTTCACCAAATCCTGCCACAGAATAGAATTTTCCTGATTCAGTACGGTCGCTTCCCTTTCATTCAATACTTGTTTAGCAAACTCATACAGTCGTTGTACATCCACCGAAAATGCGGAGTTATCACCCAGCCGTTGTGCAGGTTCGTATTCCAATGCTCCCATTGCCCGACTGCCGATAAATGAAAGGTGGTCAACGGGAGAAGTTTTCTTTGTCGGAATTTTATTGTCCCGCAACCATGCCTTGAAAAGGGAGTTACCCCATTTGTCGGGCAGGGAATCTGCAATCATGGGCGGAAGTCCCTGATATAGTTTATCTTTATCTCCCGTCCACGGCAGTTGCTTTTGGCTGCGCGGGGAAGCGATGGACATGGTGAGCGGTGCAATATCCAATCCTTGCTGCGGGAACGAAGGGGCGTATTCAAAAACAGCTACTCCCGCTTTCTTATCCCACGAGAGGTAGCCAACATCCATTCCCCACAGCTTCACTTTTACCACATTCGTTTCCATATCCTACTTTTTGCTTTGTTTCTTAAATAGCTCGCGTGGGCTGACTGGCAGTTCGGGCAACAGTTTCTCTATCTCTTCCAGACTGTCGATAGCCCGGAGCAGCTTGATAAACGAAGCCATCGTGATTCCGGTAGAAGAACCGTTCTCAAAGGAACTGATGGTGAATATACTCAAACCGGATTTCTCTGCAACTTCCTTCTGTGTATATCCCATCCGCTTTCGATAGTCGCCGTATCGCTTGCCCATCTCCCGGATTAGTTCACTGCCTGATTTTTCGTATAACTCGCTGTACATATCTTTATCTGTTTCACTCTGCAAATATAGGTAAAACTATAATAGTAGCAAAATATATCCGTAAAATATTGATATATCTGCACTAAAAGTCGAAGAGGAGAATGGATTATCAGCAAGGAAATCGTATCTTTGCGAAAGATATATAATATCATAAGCGAACTTGATTATAGGGAAGTTATGGAAGATAACATCAGAACATTTGATTTCAAAACTCTACCCATTGAGATAGAAGTTAAAGATTTACAGTTTACCAAGGAGTTGCCTAAACTACTCGGTCAGCCCCATAAGGCAAGCTTTTATCAAATTGTGTGGCTTACCGAGGGACATGCAACACATCGGATAGACTTTCGGGAAATTTCCATAAAAGCAAATGAATTGCTGATTATATCGTCCGGTCAGGTTTGCGAGTTTGACACCATATCTGATTATACCGGCAAAATGATTCTGTTTACAAGTTCTTTCTTCACGATAACCGAACTTGATGCCAATTTCCTGTATACATCCGAAATCCTTAATCCGGTCAATCTCAATAAAACCGTACCCGTTTGCCCTCAACTTGCAGGAAGCATTATCGCATTGTTGGATGAAGAACTGAATAAGCCCGGCGATGATTTCCAGACAGGGATAGCCCAAAGTTATCTGCGGATTCTTTTACTTGAAGCCGAAAGGCAACATTCCGCGACCTATCCTCCGGTAATAAATAATGTCGGACAGAAATTCTATAATGCTGTTGAAGAACATTTTAGAGAAAACAGAAGTACGGAGTATTATGTTGCTCTGCTGGGAACGAATGAAAAGACTTTATCCAAAGAGGTCAAGGCTCTTACCGGAGGAACACCTAAAGTCTATATCAATTCGCGTATCATTCTCGAAACCAAGAGATTATTGGCATATAGCGGTTTGTCTGTAAAAGAAATAGGCTACGAACTCGGTTTCGACGAACCAACAAACTTCAACAAGTATTTCCGCAAGCATACGGGCATAACACCTGCTCAATTCAGGGATTCCACCAAGCAATAATCTATCATTGTCGGAGATTTACCATTATCGGACGGATATGTATCATTATCTCCGTCTGATAAGGCTGTACTTTTGCATCGTATTAAAGAATATAAACCATTAAAAAGTACAGCAATGAACAAAATCGTATTGATAGGAGCAAGCGGATTCATCGGTTCCGCTATCCTGAATGAAGCATTAAACAGGGGTATCAAAGTTACGGCGGTCGTTCGCAATCCCGAAAATGTCAAAATCTCAAACGCAGACCTTACAATCGTTAGGGCAGATGTTTCTAATGCCGCCACGGTAGCCGAAATCTCAAAAGGCGCGGATGCCGTTATCAGCGCATACAATCCGGGATGGATTAATCCGAACATCTACGAAGAAACGCTGACGACCTATCCGGCTATCCTCGAGGGAGTAAAGAAAGCGGGAACTAAACGCCTGCTTATCGTAGGCGGTGCGGGTACGCTTTTCGTGGCTCCCGGCTTGCGTGTAGTGGATTCCGGTGCTATCCCTACCGAAATTATGGGCGGTGTAAAATCACTCGGCGAGTTCTATCTCGACACCCTGATGAACGAAAAAGAAATCGACTGGGTATTTTTCTCTCCGGCAGGAAGCATTGAGCCGGGCGAACGCACCGGAAACTACCGTCTGGGAAAAGATGACCTGATTGTGAACGATAAGGGGGAAAGCAAAATCTCCGTTCAGGATTATGCCAAAGCTATGATTGATGAACTGGAAGCTCCGGCACATCATCAGGAACGCTTTACGATAGGTTACTAATATGAATGAAATTTACGGTTTCTTACGCCTACATAAGGAGTTGGCATTAGCAACGGTCGGAAGCGATGGAAAACCCAAAATCAGAGTATTCCAAGTGATGAAGATAGAGGAACAAACCAACACACTCTATTTTGCCACTGCACCCGGAAAAGAGGTTTATGGGCAATTGCAGAATAATCCATCGGTCGAATTACTTGCCATGCCGGGGAACATTTCTGTCCGGATCACCGGGAATGCCGTCCTCGATGTGCCGGATGAAATCGCGAGGGAAATCTACTCTACCAATCCCGTTTTGCCAAGGCTTTATGGTAATTATCGTGAACTGGTATATTTTAGGGTGTCAATGGAATCGATTGATTGCTATGACTTAAGCACGAATCCGCCATCGCTTCAGCATTACAAATTTTAATTCTGAAGAAATGGGTTCTTACCCCATGACAGGGAGAAACTTATTCGGGAAATTCAGACCATATTAGATAACGCTCAAGAGGCAGATTTGAAACAATACAGAAAAAGCATTAAATCGTTGTAATAGATTATGGAAACTTCAACCGTAATTCAGCGAGCAACTCAAATGAAAGATAAGATAGCAAAAATAGTAAGCAACCTGTATACAGACTGTACAAATTTGGACAGCGAGAGGTCAATTTAGGACAAATTTGTGTCTTTTCGGGGCTTTTTCATGTCTTTTACGCTGGACAAAGCACAAATGAAAAAGCCTACAAATCATTGACTTGTAGGCTTTTGTCCATTTGTTGTCTGTTTTTGTCCAGACATTCCAGCGGAGAGTGAGGGATTGCGTCTCTGCGAGCCGTGATCCCATTTTGGGACTCCTTGCAGAAAAGCATGGATTTTGCATTCCTTCGGAATGTCCTTACAATCAGAAACCCGAACCTCTCAAGCAAGCTTGATGGTTCGGGTTTCTGTTGCAAGGATGCCTAACGGCGCAAAATCCATGCTTTTCTGCGGAGAGTGAGGGATTCGAACCCCCGGTACAGTCACCCGTACACCGCATTTCGAGTGCGGCCCGATCGACCACTCTGGCAACTCTCCTTAGCGCGAGCAAAAATAGACATTTTATTTTAAATGACACAAAGAATTTATAAGTTCCCGTAATTGATTATGAACCAATGCTATTAACCTTTTTTGGGTTGCAAAAAATCAAAATTGATGCGATCTTTGAATCGCTTGATAAATAAATGAAGTCAAACCAAAAACAAACAAAACTATGAAAATGAGATTCGTAATGGCAAGCCTTGCCTTCTTTGCTGCTTCTGCCATCGTTTCCGCTCAAGGCGAAAGCAAAAAGGCAGAATGCCCAAAACAAAAAACCGAATGCTGCAAAGCTGAAACAGAAAAGAAGTCAGATTGCACAAAGACTAAAAAGGTAGAAGAAAGCAAAAAAGTAAGCAAGAAATAAAGAAAAAACGTTCAAACGTGCACTTTTTCACATCAATCCAGCAGGCAAGCAATTCATTTGCTTGCCTGCTTTTTTTTGGACTTGTCACAATTGGACGTCCTTTTGATTATCTTTGTAAAAAGTAGCCCATTTTGTATGTATTTTCGTAACATCATAGGACAAAAGAACATCATCGAGGCCTTGTTGGCAAGTGTACGCCAACAAAAAATCCCTCATGCTCAATTGTTTTCAGGAACCGAAGGTGCAGGAGGCCTGCCCTTGGCCTATGCATATGCCCGATACATTTGCTGCACTTCACCGGGAGAAACCGATGCCTGTGGCATGTGTGCCTCCTGTAAAAAGTTTGACGCCTACGTCCACCCGGACGTACATGCCATTTTCCCGATACACAAACCGGACTCAAAAAAGACTTGGATTTGCGACGACTTTCTTAAAGATTGGCGCAACCAACTCGTCGAAAGTCCCTATTTTTCCTACGCAAACTGGATGAACCGGCTTCGTGCCGACAACGCACAAGGCATGATATACGCCGAGGAAAGCGACGTGATCATCCGAAAACTCAGCTTAAAATCCTACGAATCCACCCATAAAATTGTAATTATATGGATGCCGGAAAAAATGAATATAAGCTGCTCCAACAAATTGCTCAAACTCTTGGAAGAGCCACCGGCCAACACCCTGTTTTTGCTGGTCAGCCCGCAACCGGATCGTTTGCTCAGCACCATCCTTTCCAGAACCCAACGCATCCATATCCCCGGCATCGATCAAGCATCCATAACCACCGCATTGCAACGGCAATTTAATCAGAGCAATGCAGAAGAAATCGACACATGCGCCCGTCTGGCCAAAGGTAGTTTTACCAAAGCCGTTGAATGCATTCAGAATGCAGAAGCGTCCAATCCCTATTTGGATCCGTTTGTTCGCATCATGCGTGGAGCCTATACCATCGCCAACTTCTCCCCCGAAAAGCGCATCGAAAAACAAAAAGCACTCAAGGAAATGAAGTTGTGGGCAGAAGAAATGGCAAGAATGGGACGCGAGCAAGAGAAACAATACCTAAGTTATGCCCAGCACATGATACGGGAAAACTATATACGAAACATCAATCAACCCCAGCTAAGTTACCTCAATGCATCCGAGGCCGTTTTTTCCAACAAATTCTTTCCCTTTATACACTTCAAAAACATTGAAGGCTTTATGGAAGAACTGCAACTGGCCGAACGTCAGATTGAGAATAATGTGAACGCCAAGTTGGTATTCTTTGACTTAGCCTTACAAACCATCCTGCTACTAAAAAAATAAACTCATGGATCAACATCTAGATACTTCTTGCGGCGGCTGCAAAAAAAAAGCCTGCAATTCTCAAAAACTGGACAAGCTCAATACGTTTGATTGGCTTTGTGACATACCGGAGGCCCAAAATCTAACCGATTGGATTGAGGTTCAGTTTAAAAACACAAGGAAAGGCTATTACCTGAATAGCAACAAACTGGACTTACAAAAAGGAGATGTTGTCGCTGTAGAAGCAACTCCCGGACACGATATAGGCACCGTAACGCTGACAGGCGCGTTGGTACTCAAACAAATGAAAAAGACACATTATCGATTTGAGCAAACGGAAGTCAAACGTGTATACCGCAAAGCCAGGCCGGTGGATATGGAAAAATTTGAAGAAGCCAAAGCGCTGGAACACGATACCATGCTGCGGTCCAGAAAGATTGCCGAAGACCTGAAACTTAACATGAAAATTGGTGACGTCGAATACCAGGGAGACAAAAACAAAGCCATCTTTTACTACATCGCAGACGATCGTGTCGACTTCCGTCAACTCATTAAGGTTCTGGCGGAGACCTTTCGCGTACGCATCGAGATGAAGCAGATTGGCGCACGTCAGGAGGCCGGACGCATCGGCGGCGTGGGTCCTTGTGGCCGCGAGCTTTGCTGCTCTTCGTGGATGACCAACTTCAGCAGCGTTTCAACCAGCTCTGCCCGCTATCAGGACTTGTCTCTCAATCCGCAAAAACTGGCAGGCCAATGTGCAAAACTGAAATGCTGCTTAAATTACGAGATGGATACCTACGTTGAAGCTCAAAAGGACTTCCCATCCAAGGACATTCCACTCGAAACAAAAGATGGATCCTATTACCTAGTCAAAACAGACATTCTCAAGCGCATACTCATCTATTCAACCAATAAGGATTTCCTTGCGAACGAAGTAAGCATTCCGGTCGAACGAGCCAAGCAGGTCATCCAGCTCAATCGTAAAGGGATTCAAGTCGAGAATCTATCGGAAGCCATCGAACAAGAAAAACAAAGTGACTTTGGGGACATCCTGACAGAAGATGGATTGACACGTTTTGACACAGAACGCAAACCGAGTCGCAACCGCAAACCAAAAGACAAGGAACGGCGCAAACGTCCGACCCAAACTCCAGAGTCAGACACAGCCAACAAACCCCGATTTGAAAAACCAAAAAAACGTAGGCCAGACCAGCCATGAACGTGCGCTTACCCATTCTGGCGTCCCTATGCGCCCTCCTGTTTTTCACAACAGCCTGTGTCAAAAACAGCCGATTTAATGCCTCCAGCCGCATTCATGCCAGCGGCTGGGCAATCAACGACACGATCCACTTTGAGGATAGCCTGGGGGCAGAGACCCCCAGCCAACTCCATGCGACGTTGAGTTTACGTAACAACACAACGTATCCGTATCAAAACCTGTGGCTGTATATAAAAAAAGAGCTTCCACAAAGCGATCAAATACAAACAGACAGCATCATGTGCACCTTATCGGATCCGCTTGGCAACTGGACCGGGAAGGGATGGGGCTCCTTATTTGAAACAAGCATCCAATTACCGGACATTCAATGGAAACCCACGGACTCCGTGCGTTTTTTTCGTATTTCCATTGTTCACGGCATGAAAGATTCCATTTTACCGGGCATAGAGGATATACATCTGCGACTGCACACCGATTAACTACCGATATTGCGTTCGATCGGCGTCGAGACGCAGAAAAATAAACAACAGGATCGTAAAGGACCACAACGAGGAGCCCCCATAGCTTAAAAAGGGCAATGGGATGCCGATTACCGGCATTAAGCCCAGCACCATACCGATATTCACAAACACATGAAAAAAGAGGATGCTAACCACGCAATACCCGTAAATTCGAGCAAAAGGATTGCGTTGTCGTTCTGCCAAATAGATTAACCGTAAGAACAACGCCAAATAGAGCCCAAGAACAAATGCAGACCCCATCAACCCCTGCTCCTCGCCTACCGTGCAAAAGATGAAGTCCGTATCCTGCTCCGGCACATATTTTAATTTGGTTTGGGTACCATTCAAAAAGCCTTTGCCAAACAAACCACCCGACCCAATGGCAATCTTGGATTGATTCACGTTGTATCCGGCACCACTCGGATCATCTTTCATCCCCAACAAAACTTGTATTCGGACCCGATGATGCGGTTCAAGGATTTTATCAAAGGCATAATCGGTCGAGTACAAAAAGGCAATCGAAAAAAGCACAAACAAAGACAAGTAAAAATAGGGCATCATCCGAAGCACCAAAGCCTTAAACAACAGAAACAACACCGTCAGGATCAACATCGTCACAAGCACATCGTTCACATCAAAAGCAAACCAACCCAACGCGTTGACCAACAGGGCCACAACAAAGATCGGTAACTGTATAAATACCAAACCTTTAACCAACGCATAATCCTTTCGATAGGTGATGAGCATTCCACATAGAATGATAAAAATCAACAACAGCACCAGCATAGGACCAAGTGACGTAGTTTGAAACAAAAGATCCTCTCCAAAACGTATGCTAAGAACAAAATACGCCACCAGGCAGACCAATAAAAACAACAGAACGCCGGGCATTCCTTCACGAAACAACATCAAGATAAAGGCGGCAAAAACCAACGCAGAACCCGTTTCTTTTTGCAACACAATGATCAACATAGGCAACAGAATCAACGATCCGATCATTAGTACACTCTTCGTCTGACGCAACTGAAAATTGTAGGAACTCATGAGACGTGACAAGGCCAACGCCGTCGAAAATTTTGCAAGCTCCGCCGGTTGTATGGAGACAAAACCCATATTTAGCCATGACCGAGAGCCTTTGACATCGGTAGCAACCACCAACGTCAGCAGCAAGATCAAAATAATGCCGGCATACAGAATAAAGGACCAATTGTAATAGGTATTGGAATCCATCATCAATAGAAAAACCCCAATGACAAGCGCTAGAATAAACCACACGAATTGCTTTCCGGAGCGCTGGTCCAAATCAAAAAAACCGGGATGTTCAAAATCAAAACTTGCCCCGTAGATGCTCAAACATCCCACGACACAAAGCAGCACATACAGACCGACAACCCACCAGTCCAACGCTTTCCAAAAAGGAGTCACATCAGTACGATTCAAGTTCTATCAAATTAGCGTTCAACAATCGTTGTTCCATCCATAATCGAGTATCCTCAACGCGTCTATTTAAATACTTTTCCAGTAATAAACTCGCCATGGGTACAGCCCATGTAGCACCGTAACCACCATTTTCTATAAATACCAACAAGGCAATCTTTGGATTTTCTTTTGGCGCAAAACACATAAAAATCGAATGATCCTCTCCGGCTGAATTTTGAGCCGTTCCCGTCTTACCACAAATCTCAATGCCGGGTATCTGAACACCTCTGGCTGTACCATTCAACACAGCACCGTGCATACCCTCAATGATGGGCTCGAAGTAAGCAGCATCCACACCGGTTTGGTTGCGACGCTTATAGGCTGAGTTCAGTTCTACACCTTCAATTTGCTTAACCAAATGTGGTGTAATAAACCAGCCTCTGTTGGCGATCGTGCTACAAAAATTGGCAATCTGGAGGGGAGTGGCCAAGACTTCACCCTGCCCGATCGCATTGGAGATAATGGTTGCACCCCGCCAGCCCTTCTCTCCATACCATTTGTTGTAGTACTGACTATTTGGAATCAACCCACGTTTTTCAAAGGGAATATCGATCCCCAACGGGTAGCCAAAACCCATCCCCACCATATAATCCCTCCATTTATCCATCGCAACATGGATGCTTCCATACTTGGAATGATCCATCATCGTTCGATAACCGTGACAAAAATACGCATTGCAGGAGGTGGCAATCGCAGGAGCCAACGGCAATGGAGAAGCATGTGCATGACAGCCTACTTTATGGCCGGGAGCGTAATAATATCCCATCTGACAAGAGACCTGCGTTTCCGGTCGAATGATTCCTTCCTGAAGCAATACAAGTGCCTGTGCCGGCTTAAACGTTGACCCGGGCGGATAATTGGACTGAATGGGGCGATTCAGGAATATCTTATGCGGAGAACGCTCCAATGTTCGAAAATTATTGGCACGGTTGCGACCGACCAACAAACCCGGATCGTACGTGGGCGCCGAAACATAGGCCAACAATTCACCGGTTTGCGGTTCAATGGCAACAATGGCACCGCGTTTGTTTTGCATCAACAACTCGGCATACGCCTGAAGTTCCATATCCAGCGATAACGTCAGATCGTGTCCGGGTACAGCTGGCTGGTCCCTTTTACCTTCGTCGTAACGACCTTTGACCCGACCGTGCGCATCACGAAGCAACACCTCAACCCCTTTTTCTCCTCTCAATACCGATTCGTACGTCAGTTCAACCCCCGAACGACCACTGTAATCACCGGGCACATAATAGGGATCCCGTTCAATATCTTTCTGATTGACTTCTGCAACATAGCCCAACGCATGAGCTGCAATAGGCTGCATATACGAACGTAACGTTCTACTCCGAACAGAGAACCCCTTGTATCGAAATAACTTCTCCTGAAGAACCCCATAGGTCTCAGACGACAACTGGGATAGAAATACCTGTGGTGTATACGAAGAATAGCCGGGATTCAATCGGCGGTTTTTAACCGCAGACATCTGCTGATCAAAAACGTCCCGCCGAATGCCTACCGTTTGGCAAAAATCTACGGTATCCAAATCCTCTACTTCACGCATCGTGACCAACACATCATAAGCCGGCTGATTGTACACCAACAGCGAACCATTTCGATCATACATCAGCCCACGACTTGGATAAACCGTGCGTTGATAAAAGGCATTGCTATCTGCATAAACACGGTACTGATCATTAAACAACTGCAACGACATCAATCGAATCAAATACAAAACAAACACACCGATGATCAGGAACATCAGAATGTTTTTTTTACGCATCGAATCAAAATTTTGTTGCATGTCCACGTGGTTTGAACTGTTCGAAACAGAAAATGCATACAAGCGTCAATAGAACACAAACGGGGATTTTGATGAGCAACAAACCCACATGCAAAAACGTAAAGGACTCCAATAAGAACAGACTAACGTGATGCAAAAAAACCAAAAGTGTTGCATATCTCCAGTAAACCGACCAGCCCAACCATTCCGATTGAACGTTTCGCATGCCCAAATCCTCCTTTAATACAAACAATCTCAATACAGGATAACGCAAAAAGCCCAAGAGTGTGGCGGCTGAGGCATGCATACCCGGTGTATTGGAAAAGACATCAATGACCATTCCGGTCAAAAACGAAACCAACACAACCCAAGGTGTACGCATATTGGCCGGCAGATGCAATATGGGATATACGTAAACAAAAGGCAAGAAAAAGCCCATGAACTGAATGCTATCCAGCACCAACACCTGAAGAGCAATCAGGGACAAAAACCATACGACGTGTTGGACATAAAATTTCATAATTCAGCCTCCCGGATCAAACGTTTCATTTCTTTCTGATGGATATAATCGATGACACGCACATTGGACAAAGCGTCAAACTTGACCGACAATCGAATCTTTACATGTAAAAACTTCGCATGTTCTCCCAAAAAATAATCTTCAACGATGCCTACTGCAATTCCCTCCGGAAAAATATCCGAATAGCCGCTGGTTACAACCGTATCCCCCTTGCTAACGGGAACATAGGGCGGCACCTCCTCCAGGAAGGCAAAACGTTTGTCAACCCCATCCCAGACCAGGGACCCGTTGGTGTTGCTGGATTTGAGCTTGCAGCTAAATCGAACAATTTGAGGATTGATCACCGGAATCACCACAGAATAATGATCTGAAACACGACTCACGACGCCAACAATCCCATCGGCATTGGCCACACCCATTTCCGGCTGCACACCATCCTTACTACCCACGTTCAATGTGATAAAGTTTTTCAAATGCGCCGTAGAATAATGATGGACACGTGCCGGAATCAAACGAAACGACTCTGCAGGATTGGGCTGAATCAAGGGGATCGTCGAATCATCCGAATAGAGACTCAAGGCCTCCTCCAGTGTGTGAATACGTACAAGCAGATCATTATTCTCGCGCATCAACGCTTCGTTGTTGGACTTCAAGCTGAAGAAAACCGTCAACGACTCCCGCCACTCATAGATCTTCCCTGCCACTTGATTGGCAGAACTAAAAACGACCGACTGCTGGAAGCGGTTGCCCGTCACCAGCAGATAAATCGAGATGCCCTGTAAAAGAACAAACAACAAGAAAGTTCCGGACTTCGTCAAAAAACGGATTAGATTTTGCATACGCGAACTTTCTGGAACAATAGAAAAATCCACCGACCGCAACTACGGTCGGATTTGGATTATCGAATCAGGAAGTTGAATTTGTCAAAATTCTTAAGAGCAATGCCTGTACCTCTGGCTACAGCGTGCAAGGGATCCTCGGCGACGTTGAACGGAATATTAATCTTATCCCCCAAACGCTTGGCTAAGCCACGCAACAAAGCACCACCTCCGGCCAAATACACACCACGGCGCACAATATCCGAATACAATTCAGGAGGCGTCTGTTCCAACGCACTCAAAACAGCCATCTCTACCTTTGAAATGGATTTTTCCAAACAATGTGCAATTTCCTGATAAGACACAGGCACTTCCATCGGTAAGGCTGTCATTTGGTTGGGTCCGTGCACCACATAATCTTCCGGTGGACTCTCAAGATCGGTCAGTGCGGATCCTACATTGATTTTGATCATCTCCGCTGTACGTTCTCCCACGCGCAAATTGTGCTGACGACGCATATATTCCTGAATATCTGCCGTAAAATCATCCCCGGCAATACGAATGGATTTATTTGCCACAATTCCACCCAACGAAATAATCGCGATTTCCGTGGTTCCGCCACCGATGTCCACAATCATGTTTCCTTCCGGCGCTTCCACGTCTATACCAATTCCAAGAGCGGCAGCCATGGGTTCGTACAGCATATAGACATCGCGGCCACCGGCATGTTCTGCAGAGTCACGCACGGCACGCAATTCCACCTCCGTAGAACCGGATGGCACACTGATGACCATGCGTAAATTGGGAGAAAAAAGACGCTTCTTTGCAGTAGCCATCTTAATCAAACCACGCATCATCTGTTCTGCCGCATAAAAATCAGCGATCACACCATCTCGCAAGGGACGCACCGTTTTTATGTTATCCGGCGTCTTGCCGTGCATCTGGCGCGCCTTCTCTCCGACGGCCAACAGGCGATCGGTTCGGCGATCCAGCGCAACGATACTAGGCTCATCCACGACAATCTTATCGTTGAGTGTGATGATGGTATTCGCCGTGCCAAGATCCATGGCGATTTCCTGCGTAAACGAAAAAATGCCCATATTTTAATGTTTAAAATGTCTAAAACCCGTTGTGACCATAGCAACGTTGTGTTCGTTGCAATAATCAATCGATTTTTGATCGTTGATGGAACCTCCCGGTTGAATAACCGCTGTGATTCCGGCTTGATCTGCGATTTCCACGCAATCCGGGAAGGGGAAAAACGCATCGGATGCCATGACGGCATCGTTCAAATCCATTTGAAAGCTATGTGCTTTTTCAATGGCCTGCTTCAAGGCATCCACCCGTGAAGTTTGTCCCACACCACTGGCGCACAGCTGTTTATTTTTGACCAACACGATTGCATTCGATTTGCTGTGTTTGACCAGTTTATTGGCAAAAAGCAAGTCTTCAATCTGAGAGGAAGCCGGCTGAACGTTCGTCACGGGCTGCAAATCCTCTTTGGTTTCTGTTTTCAGATCTTTATCCTGTACCAATACACCGTTGAGAATGGATCGGAATTGTTGAGAAGCCTTCAACGTATCCTTTAGAATCAAGATAATCCGATTCTTTTTAGACGTCAAGACTTTGAGTGCTTCCACATCGTAATCGGGCGCTACGATTACTTCAAAAAATATTTTATTAATTTCCTCGGCCGTTTCCACATCCACCACCCGGTTGGTCACCAATACGCCGCCAAAAGCGGAAACCGGATCCCCGGCAAGCGCTGCTTTCCAGGCCTCTACCAATTCCGTACGGGAAGCAACCCCACAGGCATTGTTGTGTTTAAGAATGGCAAAGGTTGTTTCATCAAAATCCTGTATCAGGTTGACGGCAGCGTCAAGATCCAATAAGTTGTTGTAGGAAATCTCTTTACCCTGCAGTTGTTCAAAGCATTCTTCAAAATCCCCATAAAACAAACCTTTTTGATGCGGGTTTTCTCCGTAACGCAAGGATTTGGCTTCGTTTCCTGAAAAGCGGAAAGCAGACCCTTCTCCTCCATCAAACCAATTGAAAATGGCGGCATCGTAACCGGAAGACACGGCAAACGCTTCCTTGGCAAACCAACGACGATCCTCCAGGCTTGTATGCGCCCCTCGTTCGTTTAAAATATCAAGCAATGGAGCATATTGTTGTTTTGAAGCAACAATAACCACATCCTGAAAGTTTTTGGCAGCAGCCCGTATCAAGGAGATGCCACCGATATCGATTTTCTCAATAATGGCTTCGTCGGCGGCACCGGAGGCTACGGTATCCTCAAACGGATACAAATCAACGATTACAAGATCAATCTCCGGAATTTCATACGTTGCGCACTGTTGCGAATCACTGTCTGAGGAACGACGGCTTAAGATCCCTCCAAACACTTTCGGATGCAGGGTTTTGACACGACCGCCTAAAATAGAAGGATAGCCGGTCAACTCTTCAACCGCTTGACAGGGAACCCCTAATTGTTCAATAAACTGACGCGTTCCCCCCGTTGAAAGAAAAGAAACACCTTCGGCATGCAGCTTGGTTATGATTTCATCCAAGCCTTCTTTATGGAAGACGGAAACCAACGCTGTCTTAATCGTTTTGTTTGCAGACATATGAATTGATTAGAAATGACTTGCAAAGCTAATCAATTCCGACTGTATTCCCGTAAAGAAGCACATCATTTTTTTTCCCAAATCGGTGGTCTTCCCTGGTTTTCCCAAACCAATGCTGCTGCGCCAAGAATGGCCGCGTTGGCATCATCCAGACTCGATGTAAGGATTGGAATGCGGTTTTGATATACATGCATCAGATTCGCTTCAAAATGTTTACGTACCGGATCCAACAACCATTTACCCGACTTAAGCAAACCTCCAAACATCACAATCGCCTGTGGATCGGTAGCCAAGACCATATTGGACAACGCTTTTCCTAAGATTTCCCCCGTACGTTCAAACACCTCACCGGCTACAGCATCCCCTGCTTCAGCGGCTTTAAAAACCTCATACGAGGTCATCTGTTCCGGATTAATTTCAGACAGACGACTGACCGTATTGCCTTGCTGCAAACGTTCTATCGCCGTACGCACCAAGCCGGTAGCAGAAGCATACGTTTCCAAGCAGCCACGACGTCCGCACCCACACAACCGACCGTCGGGTATGACTGTCATATGGCCCAATTCTCCGGCAAAACCTTTGGTTCCACTGACCAGATTGCCTCGAACAAACAATCCGCTTCCAATACCCGTTCCCAACGTAATCATGATAAAATCCGTCAGATCCCTGGCTACTCCAAAACGCGACTCGCCCAGTGCGGCAGCCTTGGCATCATTGATGATGTAAACCGGCAATTGAATGCAATCCGAAAGCATGGCCGCCAAGGGCACAACCCCTTTCCAGGGCAAATTGGGTGCAAATTCGATGTTTCCGGTCAAAGCACTCGCATTGGGCGCTCCAATCCCTATCCCCATTGCTACAGCACCTTTCGGTAAAAAGGACAACAAGACATCGCAAGCCGAGGCCAACGCATCCACGAAGCGATCAATATTGGGATACGCACTTGTTTTTAGTTTCTTTTGAGTCAGTACTTCTCCCTCTGAATTTACCAATCCGATTTTCGTATTCGTTCCTCCCAAATCGACGCCCAAAACATAGGTTTTCGAATCCATATCTTTATTTTTTTAATCCGTTTTTCGTTTCTACACAATCCAACATTAGTACTTGATTTCCCGCTTGCATACGGAACTGGCCTGACTCAAGACACCACTCACCATTGGAATCCACAAAAGCCAGGTCAGAACCTTTCAATTGGAACGTAGCCGTGACCGTTTCACCCGGCTCAATTTCGTACTTATCAAAGGCTCGTAGCCGGCGGTTGTCCGGCGTAATGCGTGCCACCAGATCACTGGAAAACAGCAACACAGCCTCTTTTCCGACACGCGAGCCGACATTTGTCACATCGACCGAAAACGTCAGGCTATCCTCCCAAGTAAATTGAGTGGGTTCCACCCGGAAATTATCGTATTCAAAGGATGTATAACTCAAGCCGTATCCAAATGCCCATTGAACCGACACAACCGCGTCGTAATTGTACGCCCCGTCCATTCGATCGGTCTGTTCACTCGGTTTGTAATCATAGGTAACCAGTGAATGGGGTTCCTTTGGATACGTAAAGGGTAATTTCGCACTAAAATTGGCCTCACCAACCAACAAATTGGCCAAGGCATCCCCTCCGTAATTGCCGGGCAGCATCGCATTAATTACCGCATCGGCCAACGGCTCTATATCCCGAATGATTCTGGGTCTGCCCTGATTTAATATAAGTACGATTGGTTTACCCGTTTCACTCAATGCTTTGATCAAATTGCGCTGATTTTCGGACAGCCTCAAATCAGAAAGGTTTCCCGGTGTCTCACAATAGGAATTTTCACCGATACAGGCAATGATGCAATCCACATCCTTTGCTGCACGTACCGCTTTTTCGATTTCGGGCTCATGTTCCATCCACCACTGACCGCGCTCATTGTACCGAACACCGGGTTCAAAAACCACACGATCCGCACCCAGTTTTGCAATCAAGGCTTCGTAAATGGTATTGTACTGAGCAGCACATTCGTCTGCTTTATTCCCCTGCCAGGAATAGGACCAACCACCATTCAGCGACCGCATACTGTTCGCATTGGGCCCGGTAACCAGCAACTTCATCGAAGGTTTTAAGGGCAGCAATGCGTTCTTATTTTTTAAGAGGACCTGTGATTCTTCTGCAGAACGCAATGCAACGGCGGCCGATGCGGCCGATGCGAACTCCGGATATTCGGAAGACGACCAACTCGGTCGCTCAAACAGACCCAAACGATATTTTAATCGAAGCACACGCCTTACCGCATCATCGATTCGATCCATGGACACCTCACCCTCTTGTACCAATGAAATCAAATGACGGCAAAAACTGGTTGAATAGGGCACCATCGACAGGTCGATTCCGGCATTGATGGCGATTTTAATGGCTTCACGTTCATCGTGGGCTACACGTTCGCGCGTATACAAATTATTAATGTCGTTCCAATCCGTTACAATCAGCCCATCCCAGTTCAAATCCTCTTTGAGCCATTTCGTTAAGTACATCGCATTGGCATGAAACGGCACGCCGTCGTTGCTGGAAGAATTGACCATAACCGATAAGGCTCCCGCCTGAACCGCTTTTCGAAAGGGTTCAAAATGTTTTTCACGCATATCAATCGGCGTAATGGATGAAGGGGTTCGATCCTTACCCGACACAGGTACTCCATATCCCATATAATGTTTCAAACAGGAGGCGATGTGTTGCGGACCAACCCGATTGGGATCGTTCCCTTGAAAACCCAAGACCGCCTCAACCCCCATTTCGGCATTCACAAACACATCTTCACCGTAATTCTCCCACATTCTGGGCCATCTGGGATCGCGCCCCAGATCCAAAACCGGTGCAAATGTCCAGGGTATATTGCCTGCACGTGTTTCATACGCGCAAATGGAGGCGCTTGTACGAACCAATTGTCGGTTGAATGAAGCCGCCATATTGATGCCTTGCGGGAATAGTGTTCCACCCAGCGTATACGTCGTTCCATGGATTTGATCCACTCCGTAAATGCACGGAATACCTATCTCGCGCATGGAAATTTCCTGAATCTTTGTAATGATGCGTGTCCAATTTTGAGTATCCTGAGCAATGGATAAGGGTACGTTCAAAATGGAGCCGACTTTATACACACGAAACAAGCTGTCCAACTGGATTGTGTCAAACTCAAAACGATCTTTGTGCGTTTTATCCTCCAGCAAATCGATGGTCAACTGCGTCATTTGCCCAACCTTTTCTTCTAGGCTTAGTCGATCGATCCAGGTTTCGATGTTTTTTTCGATGTCAGCATCCGCTTCGATGGCCGGTTGGCTCGACGGAGGAGTACACGAATTCAGCAAAACGATGCAAACAAAAAACAAAGCGGACAAGAACGTTCGAGTCATGGCAATTCTCTTTAAAGGGCTATTTTGCAAAGATGCCACTTCTTAATGAGAAAAAAGGGATAAAAATCATCACTTTTTCGGAAAAAAGTTGGGAATTTAAAAAAAAGTATTTTCCTTTGCAGTGTCTTAGTATCGTAATACACTAAACAACTATAAGATGATAGACATTCAAAACATGCATTTTGCTTATAGGCATGGCAAACCGATTTTTAGCGACCTCAATGTCACGTTGAAGGCCGGTCACATTTATGGATTACTCGGAAAAAACGGTGCGGGCAAAACGACCCTGTTAAAAAACATCACCGGTGTCTCCCGTATTGACAAAGGAAGCTGCCTTTTTATGGGAGTCGATACAAAGAAGCGGATCGCACAAACGCTGGATCAAATCTTTTTTCTCCCCGAAGACGTTTGGTTGCCGGATACAACCATTGCCGTGTATCTTAAGATTTTCGGGCCCATGTGGAGTCGGTTTGACTCGACACTATTTTATCGTTGCCTCTCCGAATTTGAAGTGGATCCAAAAGCAAAAATCAAGAATCTTTCCTTTGGACAAAAGAAAAAAATTGCCATCAGCTTTGCCTTGGCCACCCAAACCGGCTTGCTGATTATGGATGAGCCAACGAACGGCTTGGACATTCCTTCCAAATCAAAATTCCGCAAACTTGTTGCCGAATTAACCACAGACGACCGTTGTGTGATTCTATCGACCCATCAGGTACGGGATTTGGATAGTTTGATTGACTGCGTCATCCTTTTGGAAGGACAGCAAATACTCATCAATAAAACTACCCATGAGATTTGTGAAAAATTGCATTTCGGAAACACTCGTACACCCGATTCGATTCAGAATAGCCTATACCACGAATTGACACCGCTGGGCTATGCGTATATTCAACCGAACACCGCGCATACGGAAAGCAAATTGGACTTGGAAATCTTGTTCAACTATGCCATTCAGAACCCGAAAACGATTCAAAACCTATTAAACGAATAACCATGTTCTCCTTCAAACGCTATTTGACACAATTCAACTCGCTGTTGCTTCTGTTGAGATTTCGGCACTTGATCCTTTTGGGTATTGCAGCTGCAGTGATCCTTATTCAAGATTATTTTGCCATACAAAAAGCCTCTTCCAACGGTTTTTCTTCTTTTGGATTGATCACGATTCTTTTTACGATGATTCTCAGCAACGATGTGTTCTTTCAACTACGGCAAAACCAGACGGCCATGCAGTATCTATTAACTCCGGCCAGCAGTCTCGAAAAATACCTTGCGGCATGGAGTTACAGCGCTCCGTTTGCATTGATCATCATGCTGTCCTTTTCTTACCTCGTCCACTTTCTGGGACTAAGCTTGGGCAATGCCGTTGCCTCGACACACATACCATACGGCTTTCCGGACGGTCAAAAACTGTTGATGCTTGTAAACACAGCCTCCGTACTGCACGCCTTCTTTTTCTTTGGTTCCGTTTTATTTAAGAAACATCCGGTTGCCAAAACGATTGGATTGTACTTAATCCTTGTGATGCTGACCAGTTTTATTTTCGTACGTTTTGTCCTTCCCAATTGGTCTGAATTTGGCATAATCAAATCTCGAATGAATGGTTCGGAGGATTGGTACTTAAATGAAGAAGAATTAAAAACGCTTTTAAAAAACGCGTACTATTGGATTGCCTATGTTTTCCCACTGGTCGCTTGGACCGTTACCTATTATATTTTTAAAAGAAAGGAGCAATAATGGATTTTGATCAGCATAAAAGCATCTATCTACAAATCGCCGAAATACTCTGCGAGCGCATTCTGGCGGGAGAATGGCCTCCGGAAGAAAAAATCCCTTCCGTAAGGGAGATGGCTGCAAACGTACAGGTTAATCCAAATACGGTTTTGAGAAGCTACGATTTCCTTCAACAGAAAGGAATTATTTTCAACAAACGCGGCATCGGCTACTTCACGGAAACGAAGGCAGTCGAACGCATTCAATCATACAAAAAAGAGGATTTTTACGAGAATGTTCTTCCCGATCTTTTTAAAAACATGAAACTACTCAACATTGAGCCGAACGACATCATCGAACGGTATCAACATTATCTGAAATCGAATGATACACTTTGAAAACATCCACAAAACGTATCCGGGAGCCCAACCACTACACGTCCTAAAAGGTCTTAATATGGACATTGATGCCGGTGAATACGTCTCCATCATGGGTGCATCGGGTTCCGGCAAGTCAACCATGCTCAACATCTTGGGTATTCTGGATGACTACGATGAGGGGCAGTATGTATTGGACGGCAAGCGCATTCAACATTTGAGTGAAACGCAATCGGCTGCGTATCGAAACAAAATGATTGGCTTCATTTTCCAATCGTTCAACCTTATCCCCTTCAAAAACGCCTTGGAAAACGTCGCGTTGCCGCTCTTTTATAAAGGCATTACCCGAAAACGCAGAAATCAAATGGCCATGGACTACTTGGATCGACTGGGTTTGAAGGAGTGGTGGCATCACTACCCGAACGAATTGTCCGGAGGACAAAAGCAACGCATCGCAATTGCCAGAGCGCTGATTACCAAGCCCAGCATCATCCTGGCTGACGAACCTACCGGAGCGTTGGACAGCACAACCACAGAAGAGGTCATGCAACTGCTTACCGAGGTAAACAACATGGGGATCACGACCATTATCGTCACGCATGAACAATCGGTCGCCGAAAAAACCAAACGCATCATCCATCTTAGAGATGGCATCATCGAATCGGATATTCGCAAGCACCATGAGAATCTTTGAATTTGACACCTTAAAGGAAATCATTGATACCATGCGTAAAAATAAATTACGCAGTGTATTGACCGGTTTTGCAGTTGCTTGGGGCATTTTTATGCTAATGCTCCTGCTTGGATCGGGGCAAGGTTTAAAAAATGGCATCACCGCCAACTTTGAACAACGCGCGACCAACATGGTCAACGTCTGGCCGAGACGCAGCAGCATGCCCTACAAGGGTCTAAAAGCGTTTAGAAGATTGAGATTTGACAACACGGACATCCAATGGATGCGTCAACAACATCCTGAGATTGAGTATATATCCGGGTATATCGGACAGAGCCAATCGGTGAGTTACAACCAAGAAAGCGGAAATTACAACATCGAAGGCGTAATGCCCGATTATCAATACATCAACAACGTTGTCATACACGCAAATGAGGGACGATTCATCAATCAGATGGATGAAATGCAACGTCGAAAGATTGTTGTCATCAGCGACCAGGTAGCAAACACGCTTTTTAAAGAGCAAAATCCCATCGGTCATTGGGTTCAGATTGGCTCCATACCCTTTCAGGTTGTTGGGGTCGATCGAAAAGCAAGTACAGGCGATCAAGGACGTTGCTACATACCACACAATACGGCTCAATTGATGTATAACAGAGGGCTTCGTACCGATGAAGTCTACCTCACCGTAGTGGGCTTGCATACCATCAAGGACAATGAGGCGTTTGAAGATCGACTGCGAGCCGGCTTGAATCGAAAACACCGGGTTCATCCGGACGACAAAAGTGCCTTCGGCGTCTGGAACCAGGCAGCCAGTTATGTACAAACCATGTCCATCTTTCATACCATCGACCTATTTGTTCTGTTTATTGGTATTTGTACGCTAATCGGGGGCATGGCAGGCATAGGAAATATTATGGTCATTACCGTAAAAGAACGCACGCGGGAGTTTGGCATCCGCAAAGCATTGGGCGCTACTCCGGCCACCATTCTGACATCCATATTACTGGAATCGGTGGTCATCACCACTGTCTTTGGATACTTGGGGATGTTGCTGGGGGTCGGTTCACTCGAACTGGTCAATTCGCTTTTGGGCAGCGGTTCCGGAGAGAGTCGGTTTAAAGTTTTTCTAAATCCATCGGTCGATTTGAACGTGGTGCTTTTATCAACGCTTCTTCTCATTGCCTGTGGCTTAATCGCCGGCTATATTCCGGCCCGAAAAGCGGTTCGAATCAAACCCATTGAGGCCATGCGTGCCGACTAATTTAAAAATCTACGCTTATGTTTGACATGGATCAATGGCATGAAATCTGGCAGACCATCACACGAAACAAAGTCAGAAGTTTCTTTACCGCGTTTGGGGTCTTCTGGGGGATACTCATGCTTACTTTACTGCTCGGAGCCGGGAACGGACTGGAGAAGGGAATGCTTAGCAACATTGAAGGCTTTGCCACCAATTCCTGTTTTATCTACACCGATCAAACCTCGGTCAATTACCAGGGATTCCGCAAAGGAAGACGATGGGACATGCACAACTCGGACATAGAAGTCCTTCGTGCCAACATCCCTGAAATCAAATACCTTGCTCCCCTGCTTTTTGGAAGTCGCAGCGAAAACAACACCGTTCGCGGTGAAAAAGCAGGAACCTTTTCTACACGAGGATGCTACCCGGATTATGCAAAGATCGAGGAGCAAAAAATACTCTATGGTCGTTACATCAACGAGGTAGACGTTCAGGAAAGTCGAAAGGTCTGCTTTATCGGAAAAAATGTATACGAAGCGCTCTTCCAACCCCTGGAAGATCCCATCGGACAGATCATCCGAAGCAACGGCATTTACTATCGAATCATAGGCGTCGGATCGGGATTAAGTAATATTCAAATCGGAGGACGAAGCGATGACATGGTTGTCCTGCCGTTTACCACCATGCAACGCACGTACAACCAGGGTGATATTGTTCACTTTTTGGCTGCAACCGCACAAGACGATGTGGAGGCCGGATTTATCGAGGATGAAATCAAAACGATACTGAAAAAGCGCAACAACATCGCACCGGAGGACGAGCGGGCCGTTGGATCCTTCAACATTGCCGATCAATTCAAAACATTCGGATACTTATTTCTCGGCATTCGCATTCTGATTTGGATTGTGGGAACCGGAACCCTGCTTGCCGGCGCCATTGGCGTAAGCAACATCATGTTGGTCTCGGTCAAGGAACGCACCAAGGAAATCGGCATCCGTCGGGCCATCGGCGCCAAACCGACCAACATCGTGGGACAGATTCTAAAGGAAAGTCTGGTCATTACTTCCATTGCCGGTTTTGTTGGGCTTAGCCTGGGGGTTGGCATTTTGGCCTTTTTTGATTACATGATCCAAAATCTGCCAACCGAAGAAGGCATTTTCCTAAAAAACATCATGATTGATTTTGACGTAGCCATCACCGCCTCGCTCCTGCTCATTGTACTGGGATTGCTGGCGGGCTTGTTACCGGCATGGAGGGCCATGCAAATCAAACCCATAGAAGCGCTCAGCGAAGAATAAAATCACAAAACACCGAATAATCTTAAAACATCGTATATGAAAAAAGTATTTAAATGGATCCTTGCTGTTGCTGTTGCAGCGCTTGTGATGTGGACCTTTGTCTTTTTGTGGAAAAAATCCAGACCGGTCGAGGTGACCTACGAAATTGTGGTTGCCGAAAAAGCCAACATCGAGAAGAAAGCCGTAGCAACCGGCAAGGTGGAGGCTCGCAACGAAATTCAAATCAAACCCCAGATTGCCGGAATCATCGACATTCTCTACAAAGAAGCCGGTCAAATGGTCAAAAAAGATGAAGTGATTGCACGGTTGAAGGTGATACCCGACATGGTCAGTCTAAATGCAGCCGAATCCAGAAGGAACCTGTCAAAAATCAATCTACAACAGGCCGAAACCGACTTTGACCGTCAAAAAGAATTGTATGAAAAACAAGTCATATCCAAAGAAGAATACGAGAAGTCTACGGTTCAACTAAAATCGGCTCGCGAGGAATTTGAAACCGCTCAAAACAACTACGATTTGACCAAAGACGGAATTACTCAAAAATCAGGAACCCAAAGCAACACATTGATTCGATCCACCATCGACGGCATGATTTTGGATATCCCAGTCAAAGTCGGCAATTCCGTCATCCAAAGCAATAGCTTTAACGATGGTACAACCATTGCGACCATTGCAAATTTGAACGACATGATTTTTGTGGGCAAGGTGGATGAAACAGAAGTAGGACGTCTTCATGAGGGCATGCCCCTGCAACTCAGCATTGGAGCACTCAACGAACAGCAGTTCCGTGCACGACTGGAATACATCTCACCCAAAGGTGTCGAAGAGAGTGGCGCCGTTCTTTTTGAAATCAAAGCGGCGGCAGAAATACCCGACAGCGCTTTTATTCGTGCAGGTTACAGTGCCAATGCAGAAATCATACTCAACAACGTAACGGATGTGGTCAGTTTGCCGGAGCATGTGTTGCAATTCAGCCACGATACTACGTATGTAGAGGTTGTTGTCTCTGAAACGCCTCAGCAATTTGAGCGACGGGATATAAAAACCGGCTTATCCGACGGCATTCGTATTGAGATCCTTTCCGGCATTAAGCTGGGAGAGAAAGTGAAAGGATCGGTGGTTTCAGACACAAAACCTAAGATTAATTAAATATTATAGTTATATTTGCAGCAAACAATTCATTCCACATGAAACGAATCCATCTTATCGTACTCATCGGCTTTTTCTGCCTTACGGAAACAAACGGTCAACAAGCATGGACATTGGAGGCCTGTATTGACCAAGCGTTGCAAGCCAACCGAAGTGTACAATCGAACGAACTAAGCAGCAACGCGCAGCAAATACGTCTCAATCAGGCAAAGAATCAACGACTTCCCGGCGTGTACGGCAATGCCTCTCAGAACCTGGGTTTCGGACAAACCATGAACAATGTCGGCGTCTACGAGAACCGAAACTCTCAAACATACAATGCCGGCATTTCAGCCTCGCTCAACCTATTCAACGGCCTTCAAACGCATTATACCATTCAGGCACAAGAGCTCAACCTACATGCGTCGATGGAAGACCTCAAAGCGGCCAGAGAAAACCTGGCGATTCAGGTGGCTTCAGCCTACCTACAAGTACTGTACAACAAAGAGTTGCATCAGGTTGCCCGTACGCAGGTCGAGTTGAGTGCCACACAGGTTACACGCTTTGAACAAATGGCCGAATTGGGGAAAATTGCAGAAGGACAGGTGTATGAAGTCAAAGCACAACACGCTCGAAACAAACAGTCCGAGGCCGAAGCGGCATCCCGATTGCAGTTAAGTCTCTTGGATTTATCTCAACTTTTGGAATTGGAGGATTGGAGTACGTTTGATGTCGTTGTACCAAACATCGATGTTTATGCCATTGGAGTCGGACTTACAGAAGCCAACACGATGTATCAGGAGATTGTAGGAAACAAGCCGCTGATTCGAGCCTCAGAGTACCGCCTGCAAAGTGCCGAGAAAAATCGCAAAGTGGCCGAGGGTGCACTCTATCCCAGTTTATCGCTGGGGGCAAGTTATTCCAACGGATATTACCCGGACATGACTTCACAGAACTTTTCCGATCAAATGAAAATCAATGCGCGTACATCCATTGGTTTGAGCTTGAGTATCCCCATCTTCAACCGATTGGACACACGCAACAACATCAAGCAAAGTGAAATAAACATCAAACAGGCGGCACTCAATGTAGAACAGGCCAAAAAAACGCTGTACAAAGAAGTACAGCAAGCCTGGTTTAATGCCAAAACGGCTTTGGAACAATTTCATGCCAGTGAGGAAACGCGCAAACAGTCGGAAATAGCCTTTCGTTTTGCCGAAGAAAAATTTACCAACGGCCGAGCCACTGCTTACGAATACGACGAAGCCCGCATCAATTACAGCGCTGCGCTTTCCAGCAGCTTGCAAGCCAAATACAATTATGTATTCAGTGTAAAAATTCTGGAATTCTACAAAGGCATTCCGCTTACTCTGTAAGTCGGGGATACTGCATGGTTAAGCAGTGTAGACTGCCGTGTTGACGGATCAACGGAACACATGGGATTCCAACCACCTCCCGTGTCGGGAACGCTTGTTGCAGCTGGGATATCGCCATCGAATCCCGGCTGCTTCCATATATAGGAAGCAACACGGCGTCGTTTAGGATCAGGAAATTGGCATAACTGGCAGGAAGACGTTCTCCGTTCTCGACAATGGCTTCTGCCATGGGAAGGGGTATCAACTGATAGGGATCACCATCGAGTGTGCGAAACGCCTGCAATTCTTTTTTCATCAACAGCAGCTCGGGGGTATGCTCGTCCGATTCATCCAAGGCTTGTACGTACGCAAGGGTTTTTTCATCACAAAAACGTGCCAGCATATCAATATGTCCGTCGGTATCATCCCCGCTCAAATAGCCGTGATTCAACCACAAAACCCGCTTCGCTCCAAAAAACGCACACAGTTGGGCTTCTATTTCATCCTGCGATAAGGGCTGGTTGCGTTGTTCCGCCAGCAGACAGGAACGCGTGGTAAGCAACGTACCACAACCATCGGACTCGACACTTCCACCCTCAAGTACAAACGATTGGTGGTCGCTAAACCGAACGTTCGATGGAAAAAAACCCGCTGTATACATCGAACGATTCAAGGCATTGTCCAATCGGGCATCAAATTTATTCCCCCATCCGTTGAATTGAAAATCCAACAACGTCGGAATGCCCTCTTCATACACGGTCAGGGGCGCATGATCCCGTGCCCAGGTATCGTTTGAGGGCAATTCCAGGCAATGCAGGCGATGACCGTACGTTTGAAGGATAAGGGGATCCAAGACATTCTGCACATCGGTCGCTCGCCGGCATACAACCCACAAAGATTCTCGTTTGAGAATCTCGTGGGCGATCTGTACAAAACAAGGCAGTACCGACTCCAAATCATCGGCCCAATCGGTATCTTCGTGTGGCCAGGTTAGTTGAACGGCTTGTTGGGGATGCCATTCGGCCGGAAAAACGATGTTGGAACGTTGCTGCATACGGATTGATTTTATGCTGCAAAGATATCACTTATCTTCGAAAGGTCACAGAGGTGGATGCATCCCGACGTAGGTTTATCTGCCTGGGCGTTTCTTGAATGTAGGCCTCACTCTTATTGGTTAATTGAAGATCCAGCGAATCAATAGGCCTTCCAAAGTAGGCCATTAGGTGTGCCTGATCGGAAAGCTGTGCCTTCATGCTGCGCATGGGAATGCGTACATCTACCCGCGCATCTTGCGACGCGTCAAGCGTCACGGAAAGCGTCTTTTCGATCGAATCCAGTGAACAGATCTCATAATGCTCCAAAAATATTTGGGCATCAACAGCACGAATAGACAAATGGCCTACCTTCATTTTCCTCAGCCGAACTCGACTGTTGCTTGCAGCAATCAACGATTGGATGGACGGACATAGGACGGAATACTCCATGGGGCGATCCGAAGCGATGGAATGGATAAACAAAGTGTCGTTTTGAACCCATGCAGGAACCTCGTTCGAAACAGAATCGATCGGCTCGGGCCATTCGATCCGAGTCGTATCACAGAATACGAATGTACACAAGACATCCGCTTCGACGACCACCACCGAAAAAGCATCCAAATCCAGTCGACGTATGATGGATTCCGTCTCGATTTGCTTTGCATGAAAAACCGAACTTGCGTTTGAAAAAAGAAAGATCAAACCGGCAAGAAATAGAAGAATGTATACGGATAGAATTTTATTGCTTGTTTTCATGAGGATCGTTGTTTTGAATGACTGCCATCAACTCGGACAGTTCGTCGGATGTCAGTCGAAGAAGATTTACTTTGTGAATGAATTCAGGGAGATCGTTGGCAAAAAAAGCCGTTCGCTCCTGCATCTGGATGCGTTCAACCGCACCGGAGGTGACAAAAAAACCTACCCCGCGACGGTTCTCGATGATTCCGGCTTCCTGCATGAGTGCATACGTTCGAAGCAGGGTATTTCGATTGACCTCAAACTCTTCGGCCAAATCCCGGACAGACGGCACACGATCGCCGGGCTTAAGCAGCCCTTCCAGGATGCGATGTGCCAAGGTATCGGCTATTTGTTGAAAAATACCCTTGGTTGATTTAAAGTCGATACTCATAATCGAATTTCTTTGAGTTTATGATATCCAAGCCAAAACAAAACAAGGGTCAACACATTTAAGGCACTGAATGCAAACACCTCCAGGTTGTTCCACCCTTTTCCCACTCCAAACACGTGAAGCTCGATGTTGAATCCTCGAGTCTCTTCAGCGAAAAACACATGCGAGTTTAGTACAAACAGGCTGGCAACCACAAACAACAGAATGAAAAAGCTCAGTACCGTCTTGATGAGTGCCCATCTTTTAAAAAACAAAGGTACGATGTACAGATAGGCTGCAACCAAAAGACCGATGGAAAGAAACCAAATATAGTCGCTGGCAAAAAACATGGAAAAGTCAAAAGGACGTATTTCGTTGTTGTATCCCTTTATTGTTTCAACAACAAATCCGGGCAGCAAAGCATAGGTCATCACAGCCAGTCGTGCACTCATCCAAAAAACAATCAGGTAAACCACAATTAGGATCAACTGATTGATCAACGGGTATACGTACTTCTCAAACGTAGATGCCGGAATCAACAGATACTCCATTCGTCCGCTTTTGGTACCCAAACCCGAAAAGGTGAGTCCTACTCCGGCGGCAAAACCCAACAGGGTAAACAAAAAGAAATCAAAATATCCGTTATTGACTCCATCGGATTCCGGCAATTGGAAAAATAGATGGGGACTGTAGCGCATTCGATAGACCAATACGACATACATAAACAGGAAAAGTGCAATCAAGGCATACATCATCGGTGTACGCTTGTATATGTAATGCTGGCGGAACAACAGAGCCAGTCGTTTGTAGCTGAAAAAGGCATGTTCTTTCATAAGGCTTGATGAATGATGGCGTTAAACAATACTTCGAGATCCATGGGTGTTTCTTCCGAACCGGTCACCGGCCGAATAACTTTGTATCCATACGGACACGATTCCTGATACAAAACATCCGGCAAATCATGTACCTTGGTCACGGTCTCAAACAACCAACCCCGATTGATCGATTCAACGGTTTCGTTAAACAACAATCGTCCTTGGTCTATGACCAAGATGCGATCCACAATGGAATCGATGTCCTTCACCTGATGCGTGGAAAGGATGACCAGCTGATCTTCTCGAATGCTACCGACCAGAACCTTGCGAAACTGACTTTTGGACGGCACATCCAAACCGTTGGTCGGTTCATCCAGAATCAATAACTTACAGTTGGTGGCCAGTGTGAAGGCAATCAGAAATTTTTTACGCTGCCCATGAGACAACTGATGTAGCTTGGCTGAAGCATCCAACTCAAATTCTCGGAGCAGATCATCCATCTTTGCCCGATCAAAGGATGGGTAGAATTCAGACCGGGCGCGCACAAAATGTCGGATACTCAAATTGGGTAAAAAGAACTCTTCCGGCACCAGACTCAGTTGATTCAAAAAGGAGGGATCACGCTTGAGTGGATCCATCCCATTGACACAAATGGTACCTTCTTTGGGTTCAACCAGTCCGGAAATCAAATGAAGCAGGGTTGACTTTCCGGCACCGTTCTTCCCCAATAAACAAACAATGCTTCCCGGCTCAAGGTCGAGAGAAAATTTTTCAAACAAGGAGCGCTTCTTTTTGTATTGAAACGTCACGTTTTCGATGGTGAGCATGGCAATCAGGTTTAGTGTTATAGACTACTATGCCACAAAGTAAATTCTTTTATTATAGAACAACAAATAAATTTGACAAAAAAAAGCAAGCTCCTCAATAAAATATTGATTTGCTTGCTTTCGCACATAGAACAAACAGGTTTTATCTTTTGATCAGTTTTTGCTCGAAATCAACATTATTTAACTGACACTTAAACACATACACACCACTCGGCAAGTTCGCCCCAAAACGCATGCCATGTTGAAGCGCACCCGTTTCCAAAAGCTTCCCGGAAGCGTCGTACAACCGATACGACTCAATGGAGCCTGCTCTCATCCCCCTCAACTGAATGCAAAACGCATCCTTGGAAGGATTGGGGCCAACAAAAAGCGTCTCTGATGGCAAGGATTCCACGTTGATGGCGGTTTTCGTTTGTGGAAGCCATCGGATTTGATGCAAAAACAGAGATGTCTGTGAATCGCGTAATCGTACATATACATCGTGTTGACCATGGACAGAATCGATTTCAGCAATCCGTGTTTCTAATGTACCCGTCTCCGTTCCTGCCGGAATCTCTACTTCAGCAATCATCGTTCCGTGCTGTTCGATGGCATCCAGCCAGATTTCAATCACCGAAGTAGCCGATGCTGCAACGGATAACTCCATTTTTAAAGAGCTATACGCATTCCAACCAAAATCAACCCCGGCAAACATCATCCAACCGCCCAGATCACTCGTCGGAGACAACCCTTTCACATTGGATCGGGTTACTTTTTGCATTCCAAACAACTGATCGGATTGATCAAAAAGCAAACCGGAGGCGGCATCACGATAAAGAAAGAGATCAAAATGAGCCGTGACCTTACGGGCAAACAATCCGATGCTGTTGCCCACCCAACTGTTGTAATTATCCTGGGAAGCATCCAGCGTTTCCACAGAAAGGCTATTTCCTATGGCCTGCCAATTCATCCCATCCTTGCTCGCATAGGCCTTCAACGCGTGTTGATTGCGTTCCAGCTTGAGCCACACCGTATCCCCCCAAATATTATCCGTTACAAACGACGTTTGCTCGTAGGAAAACCGCAGTTGACTTTTGTGGGTAAACGTATGGACGAGTTTGACTTGCCTGGACTCATTCCCATTGCATACGTACAAACCGGCCTCCTGACCGGAGGCATACAAACGAGCGTCCACTCGAGTGACCAGTGCATAACTGCGTCCGGCTTCCTTCTGGAGCACATGTGCACTGTCGTTAAAGGCCGATAAGGTAAGCCAGCCGGCGCGAGTCGTCGTGCTGCTCTTCGTAGCCGCAGCGCGATTCAGAAAATGCCATACAACATCCCGATGACTGCGTTCAAACGAATCCGATCGCGGCATACGCAGGGGAGTCGTAGACAAAGGCAAATTGGGACGAACGAGCGGTTTGGACGATGGTGCGACACCAATGGGCTTGCCATTCAAGTCCCAAACCACCGAATGTAGCAAACCTTGACGTCCCCGCCCACCCCAATCGTCCGATCCGAGCGACTCGTAACTGTGCGATAAAGCCCACCACGTTCCATCCGCGATTTCAAAGGGTTGAGACAAATGATTGGGGGCGCGGAAGCCCGTCTCTGGATCGCTGACCGACTCAAAAAAGGCACCCAGTTCTTCCCAGGCAGCAGGGGCATCGGTTAAGGTTCGGCTACGCAGCACCCATTGCCCACCGCCCACATTGCCTGCAATGAAGTAATAGTACCATCCATTGCGTTTACACATCACCGGACCTTCGGCCCAGCTGTATTGCCCATCGGCGTTCATCCAGTCCAGGTTCAACTGAGTACCAGTCAATTGTCCGTTGGTCGTCAACGCTTGAATACGATTGATGTATTTCCCGTTTTTCATTAACATATACGGTGTCCCATCCTCATCGACAAACACGGAATTATCGTAGCCCGTTGCATTGGCCACTTTTACCGGTGTAGACCAAGGGCCTTCCGGAGAATTGGCTTTGGCTACGTACTGGCCACCACCGGCTGTATTGGAAAAATAAATCCACCACGAACCGTAAAAGTACGTAACAGCTCCCTGCCAGATCCCTGCACCGGGACCATCATTCAATAAGCCCGACCAGGTTGGGGATACGGCCCGTGAAAGGACACGCCAATGGATCAAATCGGTGGAATGAAGGATTTGGCAATAAGGTGTAAAATGGAAGCTGGATGTACAGGCGTAAAAATCGTCTCCATGCTTAAATAAGGTTATGTCCGGATGATCACCGGGAAGAACCGGATTTTGAAACGTTTCAACCTGTTGAAAAGCTGATTTAGGAAATCCATCCTCGATGGAGGACGGATCCACTCCGGCCTGTTCGTACTCCAAATTGGCAACGGTATAACTCAAATCGGCTTGCGCAAAGGCTAGTGCAGCAATATCCAAGCCGTCTTCTCTGGATCCAACCTGAAAAAGAACCGATGAATTTGGTTCGGAAACGGAATATGTAATCGGATGGGTCGGATTGATAAACTCAGAAACATTGATCCACTTCCAGACTTGTGAACCGACAGTGCCACCACCGGTCACGTAATCAGAAG
>JAQVXI010000019.1 GCA_028709215.1 Bacteroidales bacterium | reverse complement strand
GAAATGTTTTGACCATTGAAACAAAGAAACAATTCGTGTTTGCCCGTGATCGTTTTTTCCAACGGAGCAGTAAAAGACTTGAACTGTTCCCATCCACCCGTACGTGGTACTTCGATGGTTGCCAACAACGTTCCTCCAACACTATCCACGCGAACCTCCAGCAAACCACCATCCAGACCGGCTGCCAGGGAGGCCGTAAACGATGCCGGAGCACTGCTTCCAAAATCAACTTCCTGGAGACGGATGTAGCCCTTCATCCGACATTCGGAAACATACACCCCTACTTGATCGTTCTGTGCAATGGAACACTTTTCAGACCAAGCCATGGTTTCGGCTTCAACACGTGTATACGGATTGAGTGTCGCAATCGGTTTGGGTCCTTCGTTTGATATGGAAATGGATGGAATGGTCCCATCGGCATTGTACTCAAACGGCTCTACACAAGCAGAACGACCGTAGCTTCCACCACCCGGCAACAATCCGGTGTGATAAAACAAGTACGACTGGCCTTTGTAATCAACGATGCCACCGTGATTGGTAAAGCTGTTGGTTTTCTGGTTTTCCATGATCTTTCCCTGATATTTCCAAGGACCGATTGGGCTTTCACTGATTGAATACGAAAGCGACTCTCCCCCTTTACCCATTCCGGCAAACATCATATAATACAGATCTCCCCGTTTGTACATCCAAGGGCCTTCCACAAACATGTCCTTATTCTGAACCCCCGAATTCCGACTACCTCGGCTTCCGCCGAACGTTTCGACCGTCAAGGGTACCGTTACGATTTCGCCCGAATAGGAAATCATATCCTCGTTCAGTTTTACATAAAACAAACCACCGTTCCCCCAGTACAAATACGCTTGTCCGTCGTCATCAATCCAAACCGTCGGGTCAATGTTGGACCAGCTACCGTTTTGAATCAGCGGTTTGCCCAAAGCATCTTTAAAGGGACCGGTTGGACGATCAGAAACCGCTACACCAATGGACATATCGTTCTGAACCGTTTGAGCGCAAATATACCAATAGAACTTCCCGTTGCGTTCCACGCACTGTGCCGCCCATCCGCGGTCTCTGGCCCATTCAAACGACTCCAAGGTGATGGAAACACCGTGATTGGTCCAGTTTACCAGATCGGTGGTAGACAAAACCCTCCATTTGGTCATGTAATAAAAGTCAAAACCAGGAATATCGTCTCCAACATAGGCATAAAGCGTTCCGTTGTGTACCATGGGAGCCGGATCCGGAGAATAATGGGATTGAACGATGGGATTGAGCCCAAACATTTGTTGAACATAGCCAAAGGCAATAAATAGTAGTATCCAAGTGGTCTTTTTCATGGCTTGTATCATCAATTGATTGAATTATTTTTTTCTAAGTAGGCGAATCATATAAATCGGTCCTGCCGAATTTCCTTGCAACGATTGGAAACGCACCCGTATGCTTTTCTTTCCTTCGACCATGGAATTCGGGATCGAATGTTCAATATTAAAGAATTTCGATTGGTTCCAACGTCCGGTATTATTCTCGGTCAAAAGCTTTTCATCATCGATGTAAATATCAAACGCACGGCCTCCCCATTCCGCACCCCAATAGCGCAACAAAAGACTGAGATTGGTTTCGGAATTTGTGCTCATTTCGTAGCTAAAAAAGCCACCCGCACGGGCTTCACGATAAAACTCGTTGTGCGTATTTCCTGTGCTGGAACGTTCTTGCTGCATGGCGTGATCGGTTTCGGGCTGTTGTTCGCCGGTTCCAACAAAATCAATGGTTCGACGTTCGATCTCAATGCGTTCATTCTCAATCGTTGTCAAAGAATCCATATAGGCCTGATAACCCTTTTGGGTCAACGCAAGCCAATACATCATATACCGCGAATCATGTATCCCATAAAAAGGCTCCAACGTAACGTCGATGGGGTTGGCCATCTTGACATCCAAGGAGAATTTTAGAGGTTCACCTGCAAGGGGACGCATCTTTGCAAAGAGCTGTTCGATGTTGTCATCGACCAATATGGGTGCTTGATCAACGGGCATCAAACGGCCACCCGGATATTGACCCCAACGACCGTCTCCGGCAATCAAACCACGTAAATCTTCGTTTCCGGTTTTGGCACCCAACAGGATTGGTCCGTATAAAAACGAAATGTAATTGGGCACGTTGGGCAAGCGTTCGATGCGGCCATGCATGGGCAAGGTGATTGCTACGACGTCACCCTTTTTCCATTTGCGGTCAATGGCGATGTAGGAAGCAGGCAAAGCGGTATAATCCCAAACTTTCCCGTTGACAGTCAGTTGCAACGCACCTTTTTCAACCCACTCCGGATAGCGAATCATCAGCTTGAATCGGGAAGCGCCTTTGGTTACTGTAAATTGTGTACGTTCCTCATAGGGGAATTTGGTCTCTTGCTTGAATGCGATCTTTTTGTCCTTCCAGTTGAGCTCAGAAGCAATAAAAAGATTCAGAAACAGGGAATCCCCTGAATGCGTATAAATAAATTGATTGTATTTACCGTGATTTTCCATGCCGGTACCCACACAACACCACATGGCTTCGTTGGGAGCTGAATACACCCGATAATGACGTGGACGAGCCGTTGTAAAGTATACGTAGCCTCCATGTTCGGGATGTTGGGTAGAGCGGATGTGGTTAAACAAAGTACGCTCGTAGTAATCGACATATTGGGCCTTCGGATCCATACGAAACAGATTTTCCGTCAACTTCAACATGTTGTAGGAATTGCACGATTCGGGACCGTCTACGTCGTTGATGTAGTCCGTGCACGAGGCCTCACTTGGAAAATGTTCCCTTCGGCTGTTTCCTCCAAAAGCCAGTGTACGGTTGGCCGTGATGGTTTCCCAAGAGAAACGACCGGCACGTTCGTAATCAGGATCCCCGCTCAGTTCGGCAATGCGCGTAAAACCGATGAATTTCGGGATCTGCGTATTCGCATGCTTGTTGTCGAGCATATCGACGCCTTTTGACAAGGGTTCTAAATACATATGATGAGAAAATCGTCGGGCAGCGTTCAGATACTTCTGTTCGCCCGAAAGTTGATAGGCATCCGCATAGACTTCATTCATACCACCATACTCCATATTGAGTACGTTTTGCATCTGTTCGTCGCTGAGTCCGGAGGTGATGTCAATGCCCCAGTCGCAAAAGGTTAGAAACAAGGATTTGCCCTTTTCGTTACCGGCATAGACCCACGCATCCCTGAGACCGGCATACATCTTGTGTAAATTGTAAAAAGGAGCCCAGGCAGAATGATAAATCCCAAAGTCTCCTTTTTTGAAGGCAGACCACAATTTGACGCTGTTGGGAAATCCACCCACGTAACCCACTCCCCATGTAGGGTTGTTTACAGCATTGGCACGAAGACAGATCTCCAATTCATCCAACATATACTCCATGCGTTTTTTGCATTCCTCGTTGCCGGTACTCGCATAATTCATGGCCATGGCTGTAAGATAGTGACCGGCAATATGTCCATCCAACCCATCCCAATTGGGATAGGTTGGTTTTTTCTCAGTCAAACCGGCAATCTTGCGATAGGGAGCCAGTAAGCGGTCTACGTCGTATTGCAACAGGACATTCAGATTTAGATCACGAGCCTCTTTAAACGGGCCGTCCAACAATCGAACGTCCGAAGCCGGAAATTCGTTTTTATACAATTGATCCTGACCCTGAAGAGACAAACAACCCAAGGTCAATAAAAAAGAGATACTGATTAATATTCGTTTCATACTTCTTATTTTTTTAACATCCACCAATCCAATTGAAACAATTCATCCGAACCACCTTTGAAGACCAAATACACATCGTGTACGCCTTTCACCTTTTGAATCTTGCTTGAGAAGGTCTTCCAGCCATCGGTTTGCCCAATAGTACACGTGCCCAGCAATTGTCCATCCGGAGCATCCAATCGGATTTCAATGCTTCCTCCCTGCGTAGAAGCGGATGCGCTTACGTTAAATCGCTTGGCTCCTTTATTGAAATCAACCGCTTGCACTTTTAGATAGTCGCCGTTATGGATTTGCGAAACATACATGCCGGTTTGAGGATCTTTGGCCGTTTTCAAACCCTTGGACCAGGCAATCGTTTCTGCTTCAACCCGTTTAAACGGATTTAAATTGCGTACTGCCTGAACGCCTTCTTTGGTCGGTGGGATTACCGGAATGCTACCATCGGGGTTGAAGGTCAATTCATCCACACAAACCGAGCGCTTGAATCCACCTCCGCCCGGAAGTGCTCCGTTGTGGTAAAACAAATAGGTTTTTCCTTCGTAATCAATGACTCCCGGATGGTTGGTAAATGCACCGCGATCACGGATGATGTGCATGATGGTATCACCATAAACCCAAGGACCGGTAGGCTTGCTGCTCGTGGAATAAGCCAAATGTTCGGGCACACCTCCGGCTGCATAAAACAAATAGTACTGATCGTTGCGTTTGTACAACCAGGGAGCCTCTTCATAGGCCGAAGGACGTTTGTCTGCATCCCGATAGCGTACATGGAATCCTTCTTTGTTGAGCGGATCTTTGACAATCCCCACTTCCTGATCATAAGAAAGCATGTCTTCGTTCAACTTCACATACCAAAGATTGGGATTTCCCCAATACAAATAAGCCTGTCCGTCATCATCAATAAAAACGGTCGGGTCAATGTATCCAAAGCTGGCAAGCAAAGGTTTGCCCAAGGCGTCTTTAAAAGGTCCCGTCGGGCTATCGGAAACGGCAACGCCAATGGCATTTCCGCCATTCTTTTGATTGACAGGCACATAAAAATAATATTTTCCATTGCGATAGACGCATTGTCCCGCCCATGCATCGCCACGAGACCATTCAAAGTCCGTGTACGACAGAACGGCTCCGTGGTCGGTCCAGTTGACCATGTCCTTTGAGGAGTAACAACGCCAATCGTTCATGGTAAAAAAGTTCTTGATGGTAACATCCTCATCGTGTGATGTATATAAATAGACCGTTCCATCATGTACCATGGGAGCCGGATCGGCTGTATAGTACGTTTGAACAATGGGATTCTGTGCCATAGCAGTCGCAGACATCGCTACGGCCAGTAGTAAAAGGTTTCGTTTTTTCATAATTTTGAGAATTTATACAGTAATACACCATGTACCGGAATTTCTACACTCAATGCGTCTTTATTGGTATCAATGCGGGCAACATCCATTTGTCTCCACAAATCTCGTACGAGTCGACGGCCATCGATACCAAGGCCATCAAAGTCGGAAAAATCAAGCTTGACGATGTCCAGGCCGAAATTGCAGAAACCGACTACTCGGCTACCATCTTCAAGATCTTTGGCATACATTCGTGTATCTCCAATGGTCAACACACAGGTTGCTTGCTGACCCAACGGATCTTGATTGACCGCAATGACTTCATGGTTGGTCAACAAATTGAGTGTAAAATCATCCAATTGTTCCATATCGCAACCAATCAATAGGGGTGCCGAGAATAAACTCCAAAGACTCATATGCAGGTATTGTTCGTCCGGTCTCAAACGACTGGGATGCGGATTGCCCCAACCCACCGTACCGATGACCAACATATCGGGATCGTTCCAATTGCCGGGTTTTGAATAAGGTGCTGATGCTTCGTGTTGCATCACAATGCCTTGCACGCTGGTCCATGTATCCGTGATATCGTTGGTGGTGCGCCATGCATTTCCATTTACCTCATTGCCCCATTTCCAGACATCGGACATACCATATTGACACACACTATAAACGATATCACGTGGCTGCTGTTTCAGGAATTCTCCCATGATTTGAAACGGTTTTTTGGCGGTTTCCAGTTCACTTCCGCCGTTGTAAGAAAGTGAGGCAACTTTGTATGGATCGTTATCTTTCATCCCATGGATGACACCCCCGTAGCTGCACCAGTCATACTTCAAATAATCAAATCCCCACGCTGCATACTTCTGTGCATCTTCCTTTTCATATCCGTAACTTCCGACGCAGCCGCCACACGACCAAGGACCGGGACTGGAATACAAGCCGATTTTCAAACCAAGTCCATGTACGTAATCGGCAAGTTCTTTCATATCAGGAAATCGGGAATTGGGAAGAATGTTTCCTGCGGCATCCCGTAAATCTCCCTGCAAACTGGGATCATCCGATCCACGGTGATGCTGCCAAAAATCATCGATGTTAATGTAGGTCCAACCGTGGTTGATTAAGCCACTTTTGACCATCGCATCAGCGGCACGCTTCACTTTATCGGCAGAAACCTCCGAAGCAAAGCAATTCCAACTATTCCACCCCATCGGAGGTGTCAGTGCAATCTTGTCGCCGCACTCAATGCGTAGTGTCTTTGTATCTTTTCCTTTTTTATTTTTGGCCACCAACCTCACGGTATAACTTCCTTCTTTTGTCAAAGTCCCCGTGATCAAACCCGTTTCGGAGTCGATGCTCAGACCTTTTGGCAAGCGGGATGCCGAAAATTTCATCGGCCGATCACCGGTTGCGGGTACTTGAAAAATAAACGGAGAGCCGGGACGTACCCCAAACACACGCGCTCCGTTGATTCTGGGTGTTGCGGGTGTTGGTGGGGTTAGAATATAGGGCTCGCTGGCCACCGGATTGAACGTTTCAAACGTATTCACTCCATCTGCCTCAATTTTTGCATCAATCCAATTGGCATGATCGTAATAGTTGCCATTGCCTCCATCCGTCACAACCAACTGAACACGTTGTACTCCGGTTAAATCCACGTCACAGGAGCGTACTTCATCACCCAAACGCATGATGCCGCTGGACCAGCGTTTCTTACCATCAGCGTGTACTTCAAACGCGACTGCAGGCCGATTTCCGGTGACTTCATCGTCAACACCAACCAAAGCAGTAAAACGTCGGGCTTTCCCATTGGTAAGAATGGTTAATAAACTTTCAGCGTGAGTTCCGATGCCGCGCTCGTAGGTTTTACCGGCAATACGAAACGGTTTACCCTCCACGGTCTTATTCACTCCCGGATTTCCATAACCTTGCGTCATGGTACTCAAATCCAAGGCATCCAACCAAACGGTTTGGGCCTTTGAAGAACACAACAGGCATAATAGGATGCCAAGCAATAGCATTCGCTTCATTCGATAAGGTATTACATTTAATTGAAAACAAATGTAGGATACTACGAATGAATACGGTATTCAAATGGGATATATGATTTTGCAATACAGATAAACTTAGATCTCCGTCGGTGACTTTCCAAAATGATTTTTGAATGCCCGACTAAAAATACTCAGGCTTGAGTAGCCGGATAACTCACTGACTTCCGTAATGTTATGCTTACCTTGTTTCAAAAGTGACAGTGCATGATTCATGCGAAGCGTTTTCAGAAAATCGGATGGTGATTGATCGGTCAGTGACTTCAGCTTCTTGTACAATAGCGAGGAACTCACATGCAGCGCCGCCGCAAAATCATCCTTTCCGAAGGCTGCATTCCCAATGTTTTCCGTCGCAATCTCTAAGGCTTTTTTGATAAAATCATCGTTCAGTTCGTTATCCGTGATGCGACCTTGGTTTTTGGCTTCTCGATCCAGACCAAAGGTTCGGCCACGAACGGTCTCACGATTGACGATCGTATTGTGCATGCGCTGCATCAAAATTGCCAGGTCAAAGGGTTTGCAGATGTAATCGTCCGCTCCTACTTCCAAGCCGGCCAACTGACTCTCTTTATCCGACAACGACGTAAGCAATAGAACCGGAATATGCGCGGTGTCAAACGTCGTTTTGATGCGTTTGCATAATTCGTATCCATTGCCTCTGGGCATCAACACATCCGAAATGACCAAATCCGGCAAATGCAAGCAAACCTGCTCCCAAGCCTCTTCACCATTCCTTGCACACACGACCGAATAGGCCTTTGACAGAGCGACGGATAAAAACTGCAACAAATCTTCGTTGTCTTCCACGACAAGCACCGTCGGTCTTACCCCATCCGATATCGCAGTCAAATCCTGCCGAGGATCTGGTTTGCAATGCATTTCGGAGAACGTTTCACTTTCATGCAAGGGGTTTGGGATGCATACCACAAATCGACTCCCCTGATGCTCTTCGCTTTCAAATGAAAACGTACCGTTGTGTATGTGTACGTATTCTTTGATGAGGATCAATCCGATTCCCGAACCGATTATTTTAGAATTGATGGCGTTTTCTGCACGGTAGAAATCCGTAAATAATTTGGACTGATCTTCTTTTTTAATGCCCATTCCATAGTCTCTCACCTCAAGCGTCCACTCGTTGGCTTCTGCATTGACCTTGACGTCGATAGTACCTCCT
The DNA here is from genome assembly GCA_028709215.1 of Bacteroidales bacterium. Lineage (GTDB taxonomy): Bacteria > Bacteroidota > Bacteroidia > Bacteroidales > UBA1402 > UBA8389. The sequence goes on along the minus strand of JAQVXI010000019.1, from coordinate 27,998 downwards.
TCAAACGAATATTTTATGGCATTTGAAAGTAAATTATCGATGATTTTTTCAATTTTCAATTCATCGGCGAGTATGCAAAAACGTTCCGTAGAATACGCGGTGTTCCATGTCAGTTTTTTCTTGGTTGCGGCTGCATCAAACATCGAAATTCGATTTTGAATCAAAGGAATCAAATCAAACTTAGTCCGCACAACGACCTCCATACCGGAGTCAATTTTTTGAAAGTCCAGCAGTTGGTTTGCAAACTCCGATAGTTTTTCGGCTTGACTATTTGCCAGTTGAATATAATAATTTGAGGTTTGAGACAGTTCCGGCGCATGGCTCAAGGCTTCAATCGGAGCCCGAATCAACGTGATCGATGTACGAATATCGTGCGCCAAATGGACAAAGGAACGAATCTTTTCTTTGGTGTGCAGTTGTTTTAAATGATTGGAGTAAGCATGAATCAAATAGAGAATCAATGCAATCACACATAGTGCAAAAGCAATCAAGAACCACGTTGTTTGCCAAAAGGGAGGTATGATCCGAACAGAAAGTACACGTTCATCCAGAACATTGGCAAACAGGCCATCCAACAACTGCATGCGCAACGTATACGTACCCGGCGGGATGTTGGAATAGTGAATAATCGAAAGCGACGAAGGCCGGCTCCACCCCGTATCAAACCCTTCCAATTTCCAGGCAAAACGCACACCGGAAGTGGATGTACCGACCGAAAGCAACTCCACTCGTACGTTGTTTTGGTCTGCGTTGAGCACAAGAGACTCCAAGGCATTCACCGGGTTTGTCTGTACAAGCTTCGGGTTGGTGCGAATGCTGCTGCCTTTGATCTGGATATCCTGTAAAAACAATCGTGCTTCGGGCCGCAAAGGATTGGTTTGTTCTGGATTGTGAAGCAAGGCTCCGGTATTGGTTCCCCACAAAATGCTTCCATCGGAGAGCAATTGCTCGGCATTTCCATTAAAAGCCAACGTAGTCCAATCCTGAAAAGTTGCAAACGATTGAATCACATCCATTCTGGGAATCAATCGACACAATCCCTTTTCTGTTCCGATCCAAAGGTCCTCGTTTGCAACAACAATGCTGTTGACATAATTGGAAGGCAAACCGGATTCGATGGTATAGTGTTTTGTTTTTCCGGATGCCGGATCGTATTGCAACAATCCGGAACCTCCGGTAGCCACCCATATCAAGCCTTTATCGTACAATACATCTTGAGCCAGAATGCCGTCAATCAGTGTTTCCTGTTGAAGCGTTCGCTTGTTGAACGAATGCAATCCAGAGGACGAAGTCATCAGTATTTGTTCCGAAGTCCATGCACAGATCGAATTCACGTGCTGTTTTTCATAGGAAACGAAGGTGCCGGAGCGACGATCAAACCGTGTGAGCGGATGGTTGCCCCCAATCCAAATATCGCCCTCCGAGTCCGTAAAAAAATCCAAGATGTAGTCACCGGTATAATCCGATTGATTGGTTTTGTCGTATCGTCTGATCAGTTGACCGGTTATTGCATCCAATACATACACGCCGGAGGAGAAACTTCCGGCCCATATATTCCCGTCAGCATCTTCACACAAAGCGGTAAATACCTTTGCATGCTCCACATAATTCTGATAAAAATGCTTCCAGACCTGGGTGCTCGGATTCCATTGACTCAATCCATTGGCCGTAGCAAACCACAGTGTACCGTTGCGATCCTGTAGCACTTGATTGACTTGATTGTTGCCCAAAGATTGTGTCTCGTGGATTCGATGCTCGATGAGCGAGTAATCGGATGATTCGTGTTGAAAATAGGAGATTCCGCCGGTAAAGGTTGCCACCCATTTCCGATTGCCGTCACAAAAGACATCATACACTCCGTCTCCCAGTAAACTGTTGGGTTGATCCGGGTCTTCACGATATACCGCCAGCACGGTTTGTCCGGTTTTATCCAAATGCCATAATCCTTGGCCATCCAGGCCTATATAGCGGGTAGAGTCTTGATCCATGGTTATGGATAAGATGGGAAAAGCCGTAATCTGTGAAAACAGTGATTGCTGTAGTGTGGAATCCGAAAAATGATAAAAAAGTAAACCATTGGATTTTGTGCCAATCCAAAGGCATTGATTCAACGCATCGTAGTGAAGACTGGTTGCCTGAAATCGATTTGTATTCGTGCTTTGATGGATTTGCTCGATTTGATTTGTTCGAATATGGTGCAAGAAAAGCCCTTCAAAAGCGGCATAAAGTAAAATGGAATCGTTGATTTGTGCGAGTTGATCCACCCCATAGCGTGTTCGGTCCCTTCGGGTCAAATCCTTCCCATTCCATTGAAACAAGCCATAGGTGCTTGCGATCCAAACGGATTCCTGATGAAACGACTCGACATCTGAAAGATGAATGCTCCGTACGTTCAACGCATTTCGGACATCGAGTTTCTTTTCAAATGCATCGATGCGTTCGTTGTAAGCAAACAATTGACCGTTGTTTGTATACGCCCACAAACACGTGCGATCGTATTCCAATTTTACGGAAACAAAGTCTTTGGTCGCTTCTTTCAACGCATAGGCATGGCAGGCCGATTCAGTGATCCGAAACAAGGCTGTTTTGGTGGATGCCCAAATGAACCCGTTCGTGTCTTTGCAGATGGAAAACGCCTCCCTGTTTGAGACTCCGTGGGTAGTACGGATGCTGTGAAACGTCACCTTTTCGGCGGAAAGCGTGCCTACGTAAAACAACAAAATGAATAAAAGAAACGTGCGTTTCATAAATCGAACGGTCTGTGTTTTTCAATCGCTTCTCAAAAGTACACCTTTTATGGCAAATTTCGAACATTCTTTTGCAATCATTGCCCTACTTTTGTTTTTTAAATCATACAACCAAACATGAATACACACACACGCAAATGCCTACTTCTTGTATCGGGGCTATCATTCTTTCTTACAACGGCTGTTGCCAGAATCGTCGATCAGGACAGCATCGATTTCCAATCGGGTAATATCCTGGAAAAGGCCTACAAAGTAGATAACTACATTCGCTTTATCAAGCATCCTGATTATTGGAACAATACCGTTGTCGGCGGAAAATCCCGGCCAAGCAACATCTGGACACGTGCTGTATTTTACGAAGGTCATATGGCGCTGTTTCATGTAACCCAAGATACAGCTGTGTACAATTATGCGTACAACTGGGGCAAAGCACACGAGTGGGCCATGGCTTACAAAAAAAACAGCACAACGGATGGCGACAATCAATGCTGTGGACAAACATACATGGAATTGTATGAGATTGCTCCCGAAACCGAAATGCTGAGCAACATCAAAGCGAGTCTGGATTATTGCATCAACCGCAATTCGTACCGCAACTGGACTTGGATTGATGCCATTCAGATGGCTATGCCTGCGTACACCCAATTGGGCAACATCACCCAAGACAAGCAATACCACGATTACATGTACCATTCGTATCGGTATTCCCGTGACAGCATTGATGTCACCGGTTTATACAACCCGGAGGAGGGTTTGTGGTGGCGGGATAAGGATTTCAACCCTCCACACCTGAATGGCAACGGAAAGCAAGTGTATTGGTCCAGAGGGAACGGATGGGTCTATGCTGCCTTGGTTCGCGTGTTGAGCCTTCTACCGCAAACAGATCTTCACTACAGTCTATATTTAAACGATTACTTGGCCATGTCAAAAGCCTTGTTGGCCTGTCAACGAGCGGATGGTTTTTGGAATTCCAATCTGGCAGATCCAAACGACTACGGCGGCAAGGAAACCAGCGGTACAGCCTTGTTTGTCTATGGATTTGCTTGGGGACTCAATCAGCAGTTTCTGGATCGATCCGAATATCTTGAGGCAACGCGAAAAGGATGGTTGGCCATGAGTAGAGAAGCCATACACGACAACGGTTTTTTGGGTTGGATGCAAGGTACGGGCAAACAACCCAGTGACGGTCAACCATTGAGCTATACCAAGGTGCCCAATTTTGAGGATTACGGAGCCGGCTGTGTCTTATTGGCCGCTGCCGAAACGTACACGCTGGCCAAGCAATTGGAAAAAGAAAACATCAGCCGGACGACTGCGCATTCACCCAATGAACTGCGTTTGGCCGTATCCGACAAACAACTAACGATTCAACAAGCCATGCACGCATCGATCCGCATCTACAACCTTTCAGGACATAAAATCTTTGAACAATTGCACATCGATTCGGATGCATACACGATTTCTACCGCCAATTGGACTCAGGGCATCTATTTGGCGGAGATTCAACAAGATGGAAGGAGCATCAAGCATCATCTGTTGATCGAATAGTGAATAAAGATTGAGAAGGTCGTATTATTTATTAACCTTTTTATACATTTGCAGGCAGAATATCTAAGACCATCCACATGAAACACTTGATTAATACAGTGCTATTTGTATTAACTTGTAAACTATGCCTCGCAAACGACATTAAATTCTATAGCATCAACGAGCTGTACGGAATATCTCAAAGAGAATCGACTTCCTTATGTTACGATGATAAAGGATTTGTATGGGGAACATCCAAAACGGGCATTTTGCGTCTTTCGGACAGTGATTACCGATTGTATGCATTGCCCAATAAAAAGACCAGCTTCATCAACATGAAATTGGTCTACAATCATGCTCAACTGTTAGCCTATTCACAAAAAGGTCAATTATATCCCTACAACCCCACATCCGATCGATTTGATTACTTGATCAATATTTCCTCTTTGGCCGGAGATCCAAACCTCTATATTCACAACATTCTGATTGATCAACAGCATCGCTTTTGGATTGCAACCTCCTCCGGTTTATATGTTTGGGATCACAAACGGCTCAAGCATCTTGGAGACTGTATTGACATGAACTACATCACATGGGAGTCGGACACGCTACTGATTGGTGCCAATGCATTCGGTATGCATCGTATTGACATAACCAATGAGACCATTCAACTGTTTCATCGCTTTGAGCCCAATCACCACCGTCTTTTCTCTAAGATGTACTACGACTCAATCTACGACAAATTATGGATTGGGACCTTTTCAAATGGACTTTTATGTTATGATTTCTCGACACAAATACTGCGTGAAACCTGTTTGACTCAGACGGTTTCCTTACCAACCTTTGCCGTGCATCCCAATTCCGACACAACACTCCTCATTGGTGTGGATGGTCAAGGCATTACTCAAATAGACCGGAAAACGGGTCTCCTCAAACAGGAGCATTTTTTAGAGAACACCAGCGATCCATACTCCCTTCATGGCAATGGTGTATACGACATCATTTGTGACAACAATCAACGGGTTTGGATTGCAACTTACAGCAAAGGCATCAGCTTTTTTGACCAAGCTTCCTCCCAGGTGATTCAGTTAAATCATCGAATGAATCAGAAACAATCGCTATGCAACAACTTTGTAAACCGCATTCATGTCGACAAAATGGGTAACTGCTGGTTTGCGACCAACAACGGTTTGTGCAAATGGAATGAGGAAAGCGGAATGTGGTCCACCTTTTTTCACAACGAGCATGGCAATCCCAATGTTTTCTTATGTGTAACCGAAGATGCAAACGGGCATATTTGGGCTGGGACGTACGGGGCTGGAATCTTTATTCTTGACGCTGAAACCGGTAGAAACATCTCAAAATTTGATGTCTTCACGAGTACGCAAATCAAGAGCAATTTTGTTTTTGAAATCTTTTCAGATTCCAATGGAGATATCTGGACCGGAGGCATTCATAGCAGAGTCAGTTGTTTTGACCTAAAAAAACAGACGATTCGTATGTACAACAGCCATGAGTTGAGTGCAATCTTTGAATTGAGGCCCGGGATGATGCTATTGGCGTGCTCGGATGGTTTACGAATGTTGGATAAACGAACCGGCGAAGAGCAAATGCTACTCGGAGAATACCTCATCAACGACCTCGTTGTTTTGGGGGATGAGATCTGGTTGGCGACCAAAGGGGATGGATTGGTACAATTCAATTTGATTGAAGGCAATATACAAGCCTTTACAATGGAGAATGGGCTTCCTTCCAATTTTGTCAATGGAATATTGAACCTAGAAGACCAATTATGGCTCGGAACAGAAGCAGGACTTTGTACTTTTAATCCCATTGACTACGTCGTTCAAACGTTTGAATCAATCGTTCCGCTTTCAGATGCGACGTTCAATTCAAAATCCCGGAGTCTACTTAAAAATGGCAAGACGATGTGGGGAACCATGAATGGAGCGTTACTGATCAACACAAATACCTTGCAGAACTTAAAAACCAGAGGCAATCTTTACTTTCAGGATCTGCTGATATCGGGACGATCCATCAAATCGCATGCAGACATCCCACTGTCACAACCCCTGGATCAAACGAATTTGTTTCAACTCAATTACAAACAGAACAATCTAACCTTTGAGCTCATTCCATTGGGGGTAAATACATCCGATTCTAAATTATCCTGGTTTCTTGAAGGGGTAGACACAAAATGGAGTTCAGCAAGCAATACCCGTTTTATTCAGTATACAAACTTGCCACACGGCGATTATACACTCAAACTACGTTTATACGATGGTTCTGCATTAAACATTTTAGCAGAACGCAAAATCAAGTGGAGCATCATTCCACCTTTTTGGAGGCGGGCTTGGTTTATCCTCACGATTATTGCGCTCGTATGCATCCTGATTTACTTTGCATTGAAATATTACATCAATCAACTCAAACAAAAACAAGCAGAAGAAAAAATGCGATTCTTTTCCAATACCATGCACGACATCCGAACATCCCTTACGCTGATTTCTGCACCCATTGAAGAATTGTATAAAGGGGTGAATAACCCTTCCATTGGTAAGTATTACGTACGATTGGTACAGAAACAATCGAAGAAACTCACACAAATCATCACACGTTTGATGGATTTCCAGAAATTAGATGTTGGAAAAGAGCAGCAATCAATCAAGGACATCGATGTCGTTAAATTGATTCAGTTGCAAGTCATGATGTACGAATCCCTTGCCAATAATAAAAAAATAAACGTGGATTTTCAATCGAACCAGTCTTCCTATTTTTGTGGACTGGATGAGGTGATGATGGAAAAGGTTGTCAGTAACCTTCTATCGAATGCAATTAAATATGCCTATGCAAATACAACCGTACGCGTGGTGCTTACCTGTTCCGATTCCAGATGGAACTTAGCAATCAGCGACCAGGGCATTGGTATTAGTCAAAAAGGACAACAGCAATTGTTTAATGAGTTTTTTAGAGGAGAGAATGCTATTAACAATAAGGTGGAGGGATCCGGTTTGGGTTTATTGATGTCCAAGAAATATGTTCAGCTGCATCAGGGTGAGATTTCTTGCACAAGCACGTTACACGTAGGATCCACTTTTCAAATCACCATTCCACACAGGATTGCGGTTGAGGCGGATGCGGAAGCATTCCCAGAGCTCCACATTCAACCCAATGACAGTGACTTTATCGATATGGGGTCTGATGCTGCAACAAAGAAAATGAACATTCTGGTCGTTGATGACAACTACGATCTCCGTAACTTTATCAAAGTAGCCTTAGGGGATGATTTTGAGGTAGATATGGCCGAGAATGGAGAGGATGCATGGAAATGCATTCAAAAGAAAATGCCGGATTTGCTTATTTCCGACATCATCATGCCAAACATGAATGGGTTTGAATTGTGTCGGCTGATTAAATCGACCCCACAAACATCCCATATTCCCGTCATATTACTAACCGTACTGTCTGAACAAGCCGAACAGCTACACGGCTTGGGACTGGGCGCCGATGACTACCTGACAAAACCGTTTGATATCAGCTTATTGCTGCAACGGATTAAAAACATCATTCATAACCGGGAAATTATCCGTGAAAAAGCATACAAATTGATGGAGGGAGTTCAAGAGGAACCCATCTTCATCAACGACAACAACGATCAATTCATCAAAAAAGCAGTAAATGTTGTACGGAAACATCTCGATGTCTCAACGTTTGGAAAAGACGATTTTGCAGCAGAAATGAATGTTAGTCCTTCTGTTCTGTATCGAAAAATTAAATCTCTAACGGGTTTTTCGCCGGTAGATTTTATTAAAACCATGCGATTGAATCATGCCTTAGAACTACTGAAACAAAACAGGCTTTCCATTACGGAAATCAGTGAGAAGTGCGGATTTTCAAGTCTTGCCTATTTCAGCAATGTCTTTCATACTTTCTTTGGTAAAGCTCCCTCCGATTACATAAAAAAGTAAGGAGCTGCCTCAAATGAGGCAACTCCTTCCACTCCAGAAAAAACATTATTGATCGTACCCTGGATTCTGCTTTATTTCGGCATCCAGATTGGATTCGATGGCAGACAAAGGTATGGGCCATAATGTATAGGTTTTTGTAAAAGGATCCGCAGCATTTGAATTGGTATAATACGGATTGTAGCGTGTGACACGATCGTAGAAAACGTCCGCCCCCAAACGTCCCAACGTGAGTCTTCTTTTCTCTTCTACCCCAAATTCTCTCAAGCGCTCGTCCAAAATATAGTCCAACGTAACGTTGTTGCTCGATACAGGGGTCGCATTGGCACGTGTACGAACGGCATTGATATCGATCGCTGCAGAATCTTTGTTATTCAATCCCAAATAGCCTTCTGCACGCAACAAATAGGTTTCGGCCAAACGGAACATGTATTGATCCTGATACGTACCTCCGGCAGAACTACGTAATTCAAAGGTCGATGCGTTTGCAATCAATGCAGAAGGATAATCATACGGATTGGTGCATTTGGTTTGATAACAAAGTAAATAACGCCCTGGGAACGTTGTTTGATTGCCTTCCCCCGTCAGAAACGTAAATCCAGCCGGTGGATTATCGATATCAAGGGTATCCCCAAAGTCACTGCTGCACTTTGTTCGTTCGCTTGCATTCACCGTATTGATGGCAAACTTACGCACAAAATTGTGGTTGGCGTTGCGTATATCGTTGTTAAAATCACTTTGCCACACATCGTAAGCGAAATGCGTTGTGGGAACAAACGTACCAATACCTCTTCCTCCAGTATAATCTCCAATAGGCCAAGTAAACGGAAAATAGGCGACATCTCCCTTATACATACGAAACAAGCCTGTTTGAGGCGAACAATGACGTTCCAATAAATAACTACCCGGTGAGCTCCAAATGGAATTTAAATCGGTTCCGCCTCCGGTCACTCCTGCCTCCATCTGCATCACCCACAAACCTTCCGTATTACCGTGCGTAGAACGATTTTGATTATTTGTACGAAACAAATCCCAAAACACATCACCCGGATTCTCCGTACTTCTGGATCCAAAACGACTGGTCATCAATTTGAGCGCCGGGTTTTTGAGAACCATACTTGCTGCATTGACCGCTTCGCGATGCATTCCGGCTGCCAGATACAATTCGGATAACAAATGGTACGCAGCCGGAGAACTTACTTCACCGTCTTTGACTTGAGTGATGTCGTTCAGATGTTCCGCAGCATATTTCACATCCGAAATGGCTTGCTGCAAGGTCGCTTCCCGTGTCGCTCTTGTATAATCAGTCTTAGGTTTGGTGACTTCTTCCAACTGCAAAGGCACGCCGCCATACAGATACGCAAGCGTACGATACGAAAGACCTCTGAAAAACAAGGCTTTGGCCATTGCTGATTCTTTATGCTCATCCGTGAGCTGAGAGGCCGGAAGACGGCTAATAATCGTGTTTGATTGGGCAATGAGCGAATACAATTTATCCCAATGTGCCTGAGCAATTGTTCCCGATTTACTGTAATCAGACCTAAGATTTGAAATCAAATTACCACTGCTTCCATTCCAAAAGATATCCGTGCCAAAAACATAATCCAAAACACTGCGATCTCCGTTGCAATAGAACTCCCAACGAGCCAAATAATAGAGTTCATTGGTTGCCAATTCAAAATCAGCCGGAGTAATGTATGAATTCTCCCCACTCATAAAATCCAGCGGCGTTTCTTGTAAGAATGCATCCTCGTTGCACGCAACAAGTAGGACGGCAACAAGTGCCAATAAAAATCTTCTTATATTTTTCATTTTATTTACATATTAAAAGGTGACATCAAATCCAACGGTAAAACTTCTCATAACCGGTCTTCCTTCGTAATCATTTCCGGATTTGTTGATGGATGATGTACGACCTACCGGAGTAATGGTTCCATAATTTGCTTCTGGATCCCATCCATGCCAATCTGTAAGAGTAACCAAGTTTTTACCGGTAATATATAGGTTCAGATTGCTCATACCCAATTTATGTATCATCTTCTTTGGCAAGTTATAACTAAGCGTAACATCCTGAAGACGAATAAAACTACGGTCTTCGTAGCGAATGGGTACAATGGCAGCATTGTTGGTGGATGCCGAATAAATGCCGTCCGTATTGTTGGGAGACCAAACGTTTTTGGAGAATTCATTTAAATGGTTACACAGACGCGATGTATTATCCTGAATAAGCGTATAGGTGTTTTCTCCCAAATATCCGTCTTTTCCGCCTTGTACGGAATTGATGAAAAAGGTCAACGCAAAGTCTTTATAAGCGAGCTTATTCAGTATACCAAATCGATAGGCCGGATCGGTTTTCCCCAAAATAGTGCGATCTTCAGTGGTGATACTTCCATCTTTATCTTCATCGTGGATCTTATAATTACCGACATAATATCCTGCAGGAATATCATCACCAACCTGGTAAATTCCATCGATCTTATACCCGTATACAGCCGAGATGGGTTGACCGATAAACAAACCGCTCGTAATCATATCTCCGGATCCGGTCAGCTCAACAATCTTATTTTTGTTGGTAGAGAAGTTAAACGTGGTATTCCATTCAAAATCGGTAGAAACAATATTCCTGGAAGTCAATAAAAATTCAAATCCACTGTTTTCTAACTTTCCTACATTGGAGGTGATCGAGGAATATCCGGTTATGGTTGGAATGGAGACCGAATAAAGCAAATCACGTGTCGTTGTCTGATAGGCTTCCAAGGATCCCTGAATCCGATCGTTAAACAGGTGATAATCCAGCCCAAAATTGTATCCTTCCGTTTTTTCCCATTTCAAATCGTTATTGGCCAACGAGGTCAATTCCTGACGAATTACGGTTGAGCCTCCATCACCAAAGACATAACCTCCTGTGGATGTTACTGTGGCTAGTGAGGCATAACTGTTTGTTAAATTCCCACTGAGTCCATATCCGGCACGCAATTTCAAGAAATTGATGGCCTCGACGTTAAAAAAGTCTTCATCCGATAGTACCCAACCCAATGCCAAAGACGGGAATATCGCACTTTTATGATTCTTGGCAAAGCCCGAAAAACCATCTCTACGTATGGTTGCAGTTATTAGATAGCGATTGTAGTATTTATAGTTAAAACGAGCCATTTGATACAGATAGGATCCATCGTTGGCATCCGAGTAGGTATATTGATCCGTACCAAGCTCCAACGCATTGTATCCCAGTGTCAAACGTGAAAATTTTTGAGCTAGTGCACGGGTGTATGAATAATTCCTTTCCCGAGCCCCATACAACAGCGTAGCCTCAATCGAATGTAGATCAATATCCTTTTTGTAATTCAAAATATTATCCAAGGTATAATCGTAGGAGGTTGAAAAATTCTTATAAGCCTCGCCAGTCTGTGAATTTCCATAAGGACTGGACTGATAATGTGTGCTTATGTTGTAATTGTTCCCGTAGTTGATTCGATACGTCAAGCCATTCACGGGTAATTTAAACTCGGAATAGACATTACCGACAAAATAATTTTGACGATCGTAGTCATCGATGTCACTACCCAACAAGGGATTGTCCCGCGCTGTTTCCATTGGAGTGCGTTTGAGTGTTCCATCTTCGTTGTAGGGTGTGGCCATTGGATTCATCGAGTACAAAGTCCACAAAACCGGTTCAGAACCATCCTGATTTACAAAAGAGCCGGATAGCTGTACGCCCATTTTCCACCAGGGACGCACATTGGCATCCAGATTGAGTCGCACACTATTGCGTTTGAAATTGTCGTTCAATAAAAAATTCTTTTGATCGACATTTCCAAACGATACATAATAGGATGCAGCCTCATTTCCGCCTGAAATCGATACTTTGTTTTCAAAAATTGAGGCCTGACGCGTACAGGTTCCCCACCAGTCAAAATCAGTGGTTGAAATATTCCCATTGGCATCCGTCATATACGAGTCCGGTAAATAAGCGGCAATATTAAATGCCGGATCCACTTGTGTATGACCGGATGCAGATGTATACGCCTTATCCCACATCAGTTCTTTGAGATACGTTAAATACTGTGACCGATTCATGGTCGCATAATCGTTCGTAGGATTCTGAATACTGTAGGAAGAGGATACATTGATACGTGCCTTACCAGCTTTTCCTTTTTTGGATGTAATCAACATAACTCCGTTGGCAGCCTGCGCTCCATATACGGCAGTGGCACTGGCATCTTTCAATATGTGCACCGACTCGATATCCGATGGATTGATCGAAGATATTGAACTACCGTAAATGATACCATCGAGTACAATCAAAATATTGGTGTTTCCCGAAATGGTATTCTTTCCTCGAATAGAAATATCCGGTGTAGCCCCCGCACTGGTTACTTGACCAACGTTCAATCCGGGTACAGACCCCTGTAACGATTGCATTAGGTTGGTATTGGGTGACATTCGAAAATCCTGCATATTTGCGGACATAACCGCACCCGTCAAATCACTTTTTCGTGCCGTACCATAACCTACTACGACAACGTCTCCCAACTCTTGTGTATTTTCAATCAGTGTAACATCAATCGTAGCCCGACCATTTACGGCTACTTTCATTGTCTGAAAACCGACAAACGAAAATTCCAACGAGGCATTCGGGGGAACCTGAATACTGTATTTTCCATCATCATCTGTCGTTGTACCTACTATTCTGCCTGAGACATCCGACATGCGTACATTGACGCCCGGCAAAGCAAGGTTTGAGACGTCTTTAACTGACCCTCGAACCACGAGGTTCTGAGCAATGCTGTTGAACGACAACAACAGCATCGGCAACATCATCCACGCTACGCGTAAAAATCGATTCTTGTTTTTCATAGATTAGATTAATTAATAAACAACTGTCAAAGTTGCCTAAAACCCGAATCTATGACTTTAGAAAATAGATCAATGATTTGTAAAAATCAATCATTAAATGGAAACCATGATATTCAGAAATCCTTTTATTATATTTGCAGCCTATCCTACTTAATCTTACAGCTATGAAACAAGAAAACGAGAAGTATTGCCACGAATGTGGTGAAATCATCAATGTAAAAGCCGAAATTTGTCCCAGATGTGGGGTGCGTCAACCGAATCCCCAATGCAAAACAGAAGACGACAAGTCCAGCGAAAAACGCTGGCTGATTACCATTTTGTTGTGTTGGTTTTTGGGTGTATTTGGTATCCATCGTTTTTATACCGGACACACGGGAATTGGGGTGATCCAGCTTATAACCTTAGGAGGTTGCGGCATTTGGACCATCATTGATTTTATAATTCTTGCAGTCGGAGAATTCAAAGATGCAAACGGAAATCCCATTCGTTACAACTTCTAAACACGGATTCATACGCCAATACCTACGGTCACGCATTGTAATGAGCGTGCTTACCTTGTATGGGATCGTCGCCATCGTTTTATACGAATGGTTGGCGATTGATTTGTTTCCTCCCTGTGTCTGGCACACATTTTTTCACATAAAATGTCCGGGATGCGGTTTGACTACGGCACTACTGCATCTTTTACACCTGGATATTCTGGCTGCTTACGAGACCAATCCACTCCTCTTTGTGGTGCTACCCCTGGGTTTCTATCTTTTCATCAAAGATATCCGGCACGATTACAGACAATACTCACGCGCCAAAAAAGCGTAACGCCTCTAATACGAAAAATACCGGCCAGACAAGGGTTTTAAGAAAACCCAGCACGCCTCCCCAAAAACAGGTCGCTTGGCCAATGTAATAAATCATCGCACCAATCATGCCCAATCCATAAAATACTCCGTTGGGAGCCGAGTGTTGTACGTCTTGTTGTTTCATAACGGGTCAAAATTTGCAGTAAATATATCATATTTACAAGCAATTTGTCCTACGTTCTGCTTTTTTTTGTGCTCAAATCAATGACAACAACAATGAATCGCACACGTTTTCTTTTTTTCTTTTTATTCGCAATCTTTTCCGTCAGTCAAGCGGACGCAAGTCTGTTGCCGGCCCGTCAAATGGAGGCCCTCGATCGAGGCGTGCTAGCCGTAAAGACGAGCGAAGGCATCCGAGTGAGTTGGCGTGCTTTGGCCACGGACGATCCTTCCATTTATTTTAATGTGTACAAAAATGGTTGGCAAAAGCTCAACCTGCTTCCAATCAGCAAAGGACCAACCAGCCTGTTGGACAAGACGAATACCATCCTAAGTGATACCTATACAGTACGTAGTTATGTGAACGGAGTTTGCATCGATACATCCAAAGCAACGCCCATATGGGAAAACTTTTACAAAACCGTTCCCTTACAACGACCTTCGGGGGGCACGACTCCCGATGCCGTTGAATACACGTATCAACCCAACGATGCCAGTGTTGGCGATCTGGATGGGGACGGTTCGTACGACATTGTCCTTAAATGGGATCCAACCAATGCAAAAGACAACTCACAAGGCGGATATACAGGCAACGTGTACCTGGATGGATACAAGATCGATGGAACCTTCTTGTGGCGCATCGATTTAGGTAAAAATATTCGTGCCGGTGCACACTATACCCAGTTTATGGTCTACGACCTGGATGGCGACGGCATCGCCGAAATAACCTGCAAAACGGCTCCCGGAACCATCGATGGCAAAGGGAACTACGTCATCCTGGGCAGCGACGATCCCACAAAAGATTATCGAAACAGCAGCGGATACATCCTTACCGGTCCCGAATACCTGACGGTTTTCAGTGGTCTTACGGGTGAAGCGCTACAAACCGTCCCCTATCTTCCACTCCGTGGCAGCGTATCGAGTTGGGGAGACAGTTACGGCAATCGTGTCGATCGTTTCCTCGCCTGTGTGGCGTATTTAGATGGCGTGCGCCCCAGCGTGGTTATGGGGCGTGGCTACTATACACGCACCACATTAGCCGCCTATGATTTTAGAGACGGTGTACTGACCCAACGTTGGTTTTACGATTCCGGAACAACACCCGGTATCGGTGCCTACGGTCAAGGCAACCACAACCTTTCCGTAGCCGACGTGGATCAAGACGGCAAAGACGAAGTCCTTTACGGCGCAAGTGCGTTTGATGACGATGGTCGTCTTTTGTATCGTACCGGACTGGGGCACGGTGACGCCATGCACGTTTCTGATTTGGATCCGGATGTGGACGGATTGGAAGTTTGGCAGGTTCTTGAAGGTGGAAGTGCGGCTTACGGATATGAAATGCACAATGCGGCAACCGGACAAATTCGTTGGGGAATGTTTACCGGATCCGATAATGGACGGGGTTTGGCGGCAGACATCAGTGCCAAGCACCGGGGGTTTGAAATGTGGAGCGCTGCAGATGGCAACATTTTCACATGCAAAGGCGCTAAATTGAGAAATGATGCCGGAGACTTGTTGAGCCGTCCGTCCATCAACTTTCGGGCATATTGGGACGGAGATCTTCAAGATGAATTACTGGATGGAGCAAAACTGGATAAATGGAGCGAAACCGGAGCAGCACGACTGATGAATTTCTACAATTACGCCAATGCCAAAGAAGTGAATGGGACAAAGGCCAATCCTTGCTTGAGTGCAGATATCTTGGGAGATTGGCGTGAGGAGATCATCTACAGAGATGGAGTCAATCACGACAAGCTGATCATTTTTACCACTACTATCCCAACATCCCACCGGTTGTATACGCTGATGCACGACCCCGTTTACCGACTGGGCGTTGCTTGGCAAAACGTGGCATACAACCAGCCGCCTCATTTAGGTTTCTACATCGGCGATGGCGTGGACAATGTACCCAACCCAAACATTTACACCACCGATGGGCTGACAGACTTGACCAAAAAGCCAGTCGAATCTCCCGTATCTGTTCAGGCATTTGCCCGTTCGGACGGAAGTATTGGTTTGCGTAGCACAAGCGGGATCCAAGAGATTGAGATCTACGCCCCTACCGGGCAGTTGCTACTGCAAACAAACGGCAATGGAGAGCAGGATATCCAACTCTCCATTCCAAAACAAAACCGATTGTTACTGATGCGTATACAGACCGATATGGGCATACAATCCATCAAACATCTACACTAACAGAAATGTGCTGATGGAGGTGCAGAGCGGAGCGCAACGCTTCCTGCACCTCTTTTTTTATGGGCCTTTTTTGCGCAAATACCAAGGGAGCGTGCGCATAATTCACTTCCATACTGGGGTGTTCAATCACCGTATAGCAATCGTCTGAAGCCTGTAGGCCGTACGCCATATCCGACTCACACAGACAAGCAGGAGTAGCCAATACGATCCCAAACTTGAGTTCATCACCTGAAGGAACTTCTACCAAATCCCCCACCTGATGATAAATGGCCTGTTTGTTCCTGCCCAGAAATGGAGCATCGTCGGCAACATTGCAATCACTTAAGAGCACGCCCTCCGGTGAGAACACACAAGTCGCCAGTTGGTACCGGTACGGACTGTCAAAGGCAAATTCCTCCAGCACAAGACAATATACGTGTTCCTCTTGCGTTTTTTCGTCGTACAAGAAACCATAGTGCTGCTTAAAGTTGCGAATCAGTGTCATCGCTTCCGACTTACACGAATAAAAAAGGGGTTTGGAGGCACGAATCGTCGGTTGATCCGTCGTTGATACCAGCAAAGGGTAAACCAAAAATAGACTTTCTTCTTTTTTCATAGGTATTAAGATTAATACCGCCAAAGTAAGCCGATTGACATCAATTTAAATACACGAGTAAACACCCATATATTTATAAAAAGGAAATAAAAACAAATAATTGCAAATTCTTATGGCAAAAAAAAACGCCACCCGAAGGCAGCGTTTTTTTTTGAATGTGTTTTTAGGATTTATCCTTGTTGAGCATTTCCAGTGCCAGATCCAAAATAACCGTATCATCCAACATGACCAAACCTCCGTCCGGTCCCGGCTCAATGTGCAAACCCACACTTTTGCCATCCTTAAAGTTGTAACCACCAAAATAATTCCGTACAGTTTCAACCGATACACCCAGTTGGTCCGCGATGCGTTGAGAACTGCCGGAAGGCAAACTGTCCTTGATTTTACGAAGTTCGTTAAATGTGATTGTTTTTACCATGGCTGTATGAATTAAGAGGTTAATAACAGTGTTTTATTTCTGCTCCAATATAAATAATAAAACAGATAATAAAAAATGTTTTGCTCTTTTTTTGCTCTTATTAAGCTTTACGACCAGGCAAGTAAACGTGCAGCAATAAACAGCGTTATTAAAAGGAACAACATGGATAAAATCAAGAC
This sequence comes from Bacteroidales bacterium, assembly GCA_028709215.1. GTDB lineage: Bacteria > Bacteroidota > Bacteroidia > Bacteroidales > UBA1402 > UBA8389. The sequence goes on along the minus strand of JAQVXI010000019.1, from coordinate 10,498 downwards.
ATGAACATCCCCTTTGGCAAAATTACTGTCGGTCATATTGTGATTGGATCTCGCTCGCTTGGATCGACTACGATTGCCCGTTGGGACATCAAAATACGTACGATAAAAATAGTACACCGTATAGGCGATCACGCCGCCTACCATTGCACCGCCCAACACATCCAACGGGTAATGTACACCCAAATACATGCGTGAATAAGAGACCAACGCAGCCCAAAGCAAGATCATGACCGTATAACCTCCGTTGCGAAGCAGTAGCGTTGTAAAAATGGCAAAAGAAAACACATTGGCAGCATGACTGGATACAAAGCCGTACATACCACCCCGGTAGCCGTTAACCAGATTGACCCATGCACCAATCTCCGGATCGCGTGTGGGCCTCGGACGGGCTACCAGCGGTTTAATAATGCTTGCCGTTATCTGATCGGCCAGTAAAAAGACCAAACCGATCGCCAACAAGGCTAGAAAGGCTTTATTTCCCTTGTTTCGAAATAGGATAAAAATAAAAACAAGCGCCAAAGGCAACCAGACCATCGTCTCAGAGACCAACCACATGAAGCGATCCATCCAAGGATTATGCACGCTGTTGATGTTCAACAAGGTCTGTTTGTCCCACAAGAGTAAGTCCTCAAATAGATTCATTCGATCTGTATTAAATAATGACCAGGTGTTCGGCTGCGATCCAACCCACATTGCCATCGATGGTTTCAATTTCTCTCCACGCGCCCATTTCACTCAAAACAACCACTTTGGTTCCTTCGTGCAATTGGAACAAGTCGGTTCCGCTTTGATCGGGAGAGCTCTTTATCGTAATCGTTGGTGTAAAGATAATCGCTTCTGTTGAATTATGTAAATCCAAATACTGAGTTCTGGCAAAAACAAGACTAAGGATACTTACAAACAAAGTCAATAGCGCCACATAAAAACCGGTTTTTCTCAAACCCCGTCTTCGATTGAGAAAATAGACCGATACTCCAATCAAAAAGACCAGGAAAAAGGCCATGCTCCAGGCTGACCATGCGTTACTTGATTGCGTTTCGCGAAGTCCCTGCATCCATTTGGACAAAAAGAACGGTGGTACCGGATCAATCTGGTCTACAATGCGCGTTTGTGTCAAACGAAGATTGAATCGGGCATCCCGATCACCGGGTTTGATGCGCAATGCGCGTTCGTAATGCAATATGGCTGAAGCAAATTCACCCGCTTTAAAATACGAATTACCCACATTATATTCCAATTCAAAATTGGAACCACAACTGTCGATCAGCTGCTCGTACAGTACGGCAGCTTCGTTGAATTGCCCGGCCGAATAGGCTTCGTTTGCCGATTGAGCAAAACCAATCAAGGGCAATAAGAGGACGATAACAGATAGAATGCCTTGCTTCATAACTTACTTCTTGATCGTATTTTCCATTCGATTCATAACTTCTTGTGTCTGCCCATAGAGATCATCCATCGCCCGATGCCCCGATTCCGGCGCATACCGTGCCATCTCACACGTTTCCAGGATATCGATAAACGTTTTACACACCTCGTCAGAGACTCCACGTTCCTGCAAACGAATCACGACGTTGTCTTTATTCAATTCCGATACAGGAATACTTAACTTATCGCTCGTATAGCCCCATACGGCTTTTAAGACTTCTTCGTAGAAGGCTTCCTTTTTATCATTCTTCAAGTATAGGGCGGCTGTTTTCAATCGTTTATTGGCAACTTTACTGGCCTTACGATGACGCAGCGCTGTAATGTCTGCATTCTCACGTGCACGTTTGCGATTGATAAATAAGATCAACACCAAAACAAACGAACTGAGCAAATAATACAAACCAAAATACCACGAACCGTATAGTGTTTCTTCTGAGGCACGTAGATTGAAGTCTGTTTTGATGTACCGAATATCGGATCCCAGTAGTTTGAGTTGCTCCTTATTGACCATTCCAGCGGCTACACCCGTATTGGTTTCGTTGGCCGATTTGGCCACATTTAAGGTCCATGGCCCAGCAGTCAACTGCTCGTACGAACCTTTTGAGGCATCAAAATAACTCACATGAACGGCCGGAATAACAAATTCGCCACCAAATCTGGGTATAACCAAATACTCAATGGTCTTGCTACCTGTAACGCCGGCACTGTTGTTGGTAAACTGATTGTTCACTTTTGGGTCGTAGACCTCAAAATCCTGAGGAAATTCAATCTCCGGAGTCGGCAACATTTTCAAATTACCCGTACCGGTCAACGTCAAGGTCAAGGTCACAGCCTCGTTTGCTTTCAACTCAGTTGTACTGATCTCTGAATCCAGCTTTAATTTACCGGTGATCCCCGTAAAGCCGGCGGGCTTACCGCTTGGAAGAGGCTTGACTTGAATCTGAACGGGATTGGAATAAACCGCTTTTTTTACGTCTTGATACGATTCAAAAAAATCGTCGAAAATACTGCGCATCCGTGGATTATTCACTCGTATGCGAAGCAGTAAATCAAAACTACCCCGATCGATGGTCAGCGTCCCCGTTTCTCTGGGGTATAAAACGGTTTGTTTTAACACAGCCGTACGATAATTACTTCCGTTGTAGTGTTCCAGATTCCACTGTTGGTTCTGAGGTAAGTCCACTTCCTGAGCCATAAACCCTTTGAATTCGGGAAATTTCGGATTATCAAAGCCCGAAATATCAACCTTTGAATACAATTTGTATGTAATCGTCAATCCTTCCTGTTCGTATACAGTGGTTTTACTTGGAATGGCACGAATAAAGGCTTGATCCGCTTGAACATTGGTAGATGCAGTCGATTGATCGGCAGTGGCTTGCTGATCCTCCGGCAAGACCTCAATCCGTAGTGCATTGCTCTGAATGGTATTTCGTTTATATTTGGCCGTTGCCGGTGACAACTGAAACGTTCCGGTTTTTTTAGGCATTAACACATACGTAAAACTATACGTTACGGACGAGGATCTTTGTCCGTTGACGATTTGTGAAGAACGCATGGTCGATGTCGAGGGTCCCATCAGCACATCAAAGTCGTTCATCTCGCCCATTCGAAAATCGGAAATTTCCTGATTGGCTGAAAAAACGAGACGAAATTGCTGGCCCATCACGACCGATTTGGGAGCCGTAGCAGTAAATTGAATAGCCTCTTCCGCCTGCACAACTTGTGTGGCAAGTAAAAGCATCAAGGAATAAAAGAATATTTTGACGTTCATCTTTACAAAGTTACGATAAATTACCAATCTTTTTCCGGATTACGGGATTGCCCTTGTTGCATTTGAAGCTTACGTACTTTTTCCTGCAATTCCTGCTCGTCCTGCATCAATGCATCCAGCAGCTGTTGAGCTTTTTCCTTTGAAACTTGTTCTTGACCCTCCTGTTCCTGGGACTGATCCTGCTCTTGCTGTTGCTGCTGTTGATCTTGTTGATCTTGCTGCTGTTGGTCTTGTTGCTCTTTCTCTTGCTCCTTCTCCTGTTCCGATTCGTCTTCTTTCTGTTGCTGTTGCTGTTGTTGCTGTTTCAACATAGACTGAGCGACGGCCAGGTTGTAGCGCGTCTCATCATCCGAGGGCTGGTAACGAAGGGCCATGCGATACGCTTCAACGGCTTTTGAATAGTCCTTTTCCTGCATGCCCGCATTTCCGATGTTGTGCAGAATTTGGGCCGCCTGACCCGGGTCTTGCACCTGTGAAAGTGCCACCTGATACATTTCGAGTGCATCCTTGGCTTTCTCCTGTTTAAAAAGTGCATTCCCAAGATTATAGAGCGCTTCCGGTGAACGTGGATTTAACTCCAATGCTTTGCGGTATTCGATCTCGGACTGCGTGTACGCCTGCTGTTCGTATTGTTTGTTGCCGCTACGCACATGGCTTCGAACCGCTTTCTGAGCAACAAGCGTTCCGGTTCCGAAAACAAGCAAAAAGCTTACGATGGATAATTGGATCTGTCTCATTCTCAAAACAATTTTACATTCTTTAAGCGTGGGTCTTTTCGTTCCAGAAGGAAAATATCCAAAAGCAACAAAACAAATACAAACCAAGCCAAACCTTGAAACTGCTCATCGTAGGCAGTGTAGATTTCGGCCTCTACTTCCGACTTGGTCATTTTGTCCAACGTTTGAATCAAACTTCTAAGCGCCGCATTGCTGTTATCCGCACGTATGTACGTTCCTTGCCCGGCGGCAGCAATCTCCTGCCCCATACTTTCGTTGAGTTTGGTTATGACGACTTGACCCGCTTTGTCTTTTCGAAAATCATTGATGCCATTACCAGTTGGTATTGGACTTCCTTTCGGATCCCCCATCCCGATCACGTGTACCTGAATCCCATTTTCAACAGCCTTTTGAGCACTACTTACCGCATCTCCTTCAAAATCCTCACCATCGGTGATTACGATAATGGCTCGCCCTGCATCGCCCTGAGGCCCAAAAGAACGCACACACAAATCAATGGCCGCACCAATGGCCGTACCTTGTGCCTGAATCAAATCGGGAGATAATGTATTGAGGAACACTTTGGCCGAAATATAATCACTCGTTATGGGCAATTGCGTATACGCTTCTCCGGCAAAGACAACCAAACCGATGCGATCGTCGTCCAAACGATCCACCAAACGGGAAACCACTTGTTTGGATTTTTCCAAACGACTGGGAAGCACATCTTCTGCCATCATCGAATTGGAAATATCCAATGCGATCATCAATTCGGCCGATCGACGTTTGACCGTTTCTTTTTTGGATCCAAACTGAGGGCCGGCAACCATAAACACGGCAACGGTCAGTGCCATCAATTGCAAAATGGTTTTTGCGATTGGACGGCGAAAGGATGCGTCGGGCATCAACTGCGCAAGCAGAACCGGATTGCCGAAAGCCCTCAAGCGTTTGCGTTGCCGCAGGTGCATCATCCATTCAACCACCAAAAGAACGGGCAGTATAACTAGAAAATACAGATATTCCGGGTTCGAGAATCGAAACATAAGGCTATGGGTTTAAGGTAAACGACGCAATACAACATGACGCAAAGCAAATTCCAGCAGCATCAACATTAAGGCTATAAGCGCAAACAGACGGTATTCCTCCTGGCGTTTGCTGTATTCCCGCACGTTAAACTTTGTTTTTTCCAATTGATCTATTTGTTCATAGATGGACGTCAAACTATTGTTATCCGTCGCTCGGTAATACTCTCCACCGGTCAACGAGGCGATTTGTTTGAGCGAGGTCTCATCGATGTCTACATCGATGTTTTGATACTGCACTCCAAATGCCGTCTGAAAGGGATAGGGAGCTTTGCCTCGTGTTCCGATACCAATGGTATATACACGAACACCAAATGTTTGAGCAATCTCTGCTGCCGTGATGGGATCAATGTCTCCTCGGTTGTTTGAACCATCGGTCAAAAGAATGATCACCTTCGATTTGGCCTGAGAATCCTTGATGCGACTAATCGCATTGGCCAATCCCAATCCAATGGCGGTTCCATCTTCGATCATACCGCTTTGAATGCTGTTAAATAAATTGAGCAACACCGTATGATCGGTGGTCAATGGACATTGCGTAAAGCTTTGTGCGGAGAATACCACCAAGCCAATGTGGTCGTTTGGACGGCCGGCAATGAAGCGGGATGCAACTGTTTTGGCTGCTTCCAGTCGGTTCGGTTTCAAGTCCTCAGCCAACATACTGCTGGAAATATCCAACGATAATACGATGTCAATCCCTTCGGTATCCACATTTTGAAAGCTATTGGATGACTGAGGTCGTGCCAATACCACCACGATCAAAGCCAAAGCCAACAGGCGAAGTATAAAAGGAACGTGTTCGAGGCGTTCCCGCAAACCGGGCTTTACGTGCTCAAAGGCAAAACTGTTGGAAACCTGTAGGCTCGGATAGCGTTTCTTGTGTTTGAGTACGTACCAAACAACGGCAGGCAGCAACAACAAAAGCAAATACAAATAGTATGGTTGTGCAAATGTCATTTTGTATCTTCTTCTTTGGTTTCAACTTCTTCTACTTTTGTCTGATTGATAAACAGATATGCGTTCATCAGACTGAGTTCGTGCTCATTTTCCAGCGGAACAAACTTCGCAAATTTCACCAAATCACTTAATTGAAGAATTTGCTTGAGATTTTGATAAACAGATTGCATGTTTCGATCGCGTGCAAACAACGTCAGAATTTCGCTACTGGTCATTTCAAGTGCATTGATGTGATAACGACGCTCCATATATCCACGTAGGATATCCGACAAACGACTGTAATACGCTTTTACCATGCCTTCTCTCCAGAGTTGGTCCGCTTTCAGTCGATCCAATTCAAACGAAGCCCAGACATGAGCGGGTAATTGAGCGATTTGCTCGGCCAATAAGTCCGCTTTTCGAACCCGATATTTTCGCTTCAAAAACAACCAAATCAACAACAAAGCCAAGGCATACACACCAAAGAACAACGCAATATAATTTGCGTAATCGGCCAAAACAAAACGAGGTTTGACAACGGGTTTGATGTCAAACAATTCCGCCTGATTGGGATCCACTTCAAAGGTATGAATTTTGAGCGCAAGCGAATTACTGGCAATACTGTCAGTGCCGGTAGCCATATAAATGGGCGGAATGTAATACAGGCCGGAATCAAACGATGTAACGACGTACGATCGCTTCATATGAATCGTACCGCTGCTGTGCTCCAGTGTATCCACCGGCCCCCGTCTCAGGATTTCAATACCCGTAATGAGGCTATCTCCCGGAAATTCCGGCCATTGCACCGACAGGTCGTCCGGACCGGAAACTTCCAAGTGTAGCAAGGATTGATGTCCAATCCACATTTGTGTTGAATCCAGTGTTGCCGTAAGATTGGCCTGAGCACGCAATTGTTGACCGCCCAAGCAACTTAGACAAAACAACAGGATTGTATGAATATTGATTCTTCGCATGTGCTTATCTTCTCAAACTAAACAGGTTCATCAACGCTTTAACATAATCTTGTTGGGTCGAAACGGAGGTCGCATCCACACCGCATTTTTTGAACGTTTCAGACAATCGCGCCTGATGATCGCTCCACCATTCCGAATAGCCTTTGCGCACCTCGGATACGCTCGTATTCAACAAACGTTCCATACCGGTTTCAGCATCTTTAACCTGTATGAGTCCCACATTGGGCAATTCGGCCTCTCGTTGATCGTAAACCTGAACAGCGACGATGTCGTGTTTGCGGTTCGCAATGGTCAAATCGGTTTTAAAATCCTTGACATCAATAAAATCCGATAACACAAACGCGGTGCAACGCTTTTTGATGACATGCGTCAAATATTTGATGGCTGCGGACAAATCCGTCTTTTTATGCTCGGGTTCAAAATCAATCAATTCCCGAATGATGTACAGTATATGCTTTTTACCTTTTTTGGGCGGTATATACTTCTCCATCTTGTCAGAAAAGAAAATCACACCGATCTTATCGTTGTTTTGGATGGCAGAAAAGGCCAGTGTCGCGGCAATTTCAGTGATGACATTTTTTTTGAGCAAAGCATCGGTACCAAACAGTCGACTTCCCGAAACATCAACCAACAACATCACCGTCAACTCCCGTTCTTCCTCAAAGACTTTTATAAAAGGACGATCAAAGCGAGCGGTCACGTTCCAATCAATGTTGCGCACATCGTCACCATATTGATATTCACGCACTTCAGCAAAGGCCATACCTCTCCCTTTAAACGCAGTATGGTATTGTCCGGCAAAAATATTTCGGGACAGTCCACGCGTTTTGATTTCAATTTTCCGAACCCGCTTTAACAGTTCATTGGTTTCCATAGAGTTGCATTAGGGCACTTCGACGGCGTTGAGTATTTGACTGATAATTTCTTCGCTGCTAAGGTTATTGGCTTCCGCTTCGTAGCTCAAACCGATGCGATGACGCAAGACGTCGTGGCATACGGCACGTACATCTTCGGGGATTACATATCCACGGCGTTTGATAAAGGCATACGCACGTGCGGCCAAGGCCAAATTGATGGATGCACGCGGCGAACCACCAAAAGAAATCATATCTTTTAGAGAATCCAAGCCGTAGTTTTCCGGATAACGCGTAGCAAATACAATATCGACAATGTATCGTTCGATTTTTTCGTCCATATACACCTGACGGACTACCTTGCGCGCTTCAAGTATATCTTCCGGTTTTAAAACCGGAGCCAATTGAATGCTCGGTGCTCCAATATTCTGTCGAATGATGCGTACTTCTTCCTCTTTTTGCGGATACCCAATGATGACCTTCAGCATAAAACGGTCGACTTGAGCTTCGGGCAACGGATAGGTTCCTTCTTGTTCTATGGGGTTTTGGGTTGCCATGACCAAGAAGGGTGCTTCCAGTGAATAGGTATGCTCACTGATCGTTATCTGACGTTCTTGCATCGCTTCCAACAAGGCGCTTTGTACTTTTGCAGGGGCACGGTTGATCTCATCTGCCAAAACAAAATTGGCAAAAATCGGTCCTTTGCGCACGGTAAATTCTTCGTTTTTTTGACTATAAATCATGGTACCGATGACATCGGCAGGCAATAAGTCCGGCGTAAATTGTATGCGGCTGAACTTCGCATCGATCAGGTTAGACAAACTTTTGATGGCTAACGTCTTTGCCAGACCGGGGACACCTTCCAACAAGATGTGTCCATCCGAAAGCAGACCAATCAGTAAGGATTCAACCAAGTGTTTTTGCCCAACAATGTTGCGTTCCATGCCGATTTGAATGGTTTCGACGAACGCACTTTTTTGCTCAATTAATTCGTTTAGTTCACGAATATTGACGGTTTGACTCATGAGTTTATGGTTTTTAGTTGTATTTGTTTTACTGCTTTGCAAAATTAAACACCCAGACCCCGTAAATGGCATCTGGGTGCGTTAAAAATCATTAAGTGCTTCCTAAATCTGTTTAATAAAGTCTTATTCGGACAAGATTTTTTCCTGAAGTTCCAAGGCTTTCTTCAAACAGGTCGGATCCTTGGGATTCATACGCGACATATCCTGAGCCGGAATGTTGATGATCGTCCCCACCGGTATATCATTTGGGTCACTGATGTGATCCTTATTGTAAATATACAAGTAGACCCAAAACACTTTGTGACCATAATGCTTTTCAGCCATCAACGTAAGGCGGTCACCGACACGAAAGGTGTCCGCTTTGGGACTTGTGGTTGTGGGTTTGACCGTGGATTTAACTGTGGGTTTGACTGTGGGCTTTACTGTGGGTTGAACCGTGGGTTTGACAGGAGTAGCCTGAGGCAAAACTTTCGGCTCTGTTACAGCAAGTGCTTCCTCCACCAAACGGTCCTGTTCCAAACGAGCCATCGAATCGGCAGCAATATCGGCTTCAATCGCAGCCATGATGGAGTCTTCCAGTTGCTTGTCGTCACGAACCGGTTGTTTGATGACTTTTGACGCGCTATCGCCCTTGAATTGTTGAAAAAATTCAATCTTACGTTGACGTTCGCGCTTGGCATCGTAATTTGATTTATAAGTCCATAAAGCCACTACGGCCACCAACAAGGCCAAAACGATGATAAAGAACCAAGGCAATCGCTTGCTTGTTTTGGGCTCATCTCCACCATTCGCATGTCTGCTGTAATCCGAACTGCCCCCAATGGTTTGAGGGCTGCCTTTCACATAATTCTTTGTATATCGACGGGGTGGTTCCGGCTCCAATTCGGATTGGGAATCCGCTTCAGATTCCGTTTCCGGCTCCGGCTTGCTCTGTATTTCCGGTTGCGACGTTTTCGTTTCATTGGGTTTGGAATGGACAACCTCCGTTTCTGAGTCTCCCGGACAATCGGCTTCAACCGGCTCAAAATTGGCAAACGGCTTATTAACGGCATCTTTTAGTTGAGCATCCGGGGTAAAGCTCAATTTGTAATGCTCTTTGATGATAAAGGATTTACCCGTGTTTACATCCACACTGGTCCGGGCTTCAACCTCAATCAGTTTAAACGTTCCCAAGCCATTGATTTTAACAACCTTATCCTGCATCAAACCCTCTTCGAGCGTACTAAAAAAGGATTTAAGAAATTCTTCTGCATCTTTCTTTTTAATGTTGGTGGAAGCGGCGAGTTCATCGACCATATCCTGAAAAAGCTGCTTGTTACTCATGGATGTTCAGTTGTTTAATTTTCTCTTTTAACGTGGGGCCGGGTTTAAAAACCGGTACAATTTTAGGGGGAACCAACCAACGTTTGCCGGTGGCCGGGTGTACAGAAATGCGTTCTGCTCGTTTCTTTACTTCAAACGTACCAAACCCATGGATCAATATACTGTTTCCATGGATTAGTTGCTCTGATAAGATGCGACACGTCGCTTCCAGCAAAGTTCCGACCCGATCTTCATCCAATTGAGTTTGTTTGGATACTGCGGTTATAAATTCCTTTTGTTTCAAACGTCTGATTTAATCAATTCAACTGCGATATTAACACTTTTAAGGGAAAGCAGCAAATACAAAAGCAGAAAAATCGGGGGCAACCTCAAAAGAAGTTACCCCCAACCTT
>JAQVXI010000018.1:31203-37272 GCA_028709215.1 Bacteroidales bacterium | reverse complement strand
ATGATGTCCCGATGAATGCGCTCCGTAATGGGCAACGACAAACCATGCAACGACGGATAACACGCCTGACGGTGCGGAGGAATCGGATAATGCACCTGCGCCTGAATGCCGTTTTTATCCAAATAGGCCAGCAACGCATCGCGGCGTTCGCAGTAAATGGGAAACAAATGCCACACATTTTCGACGCTCATCCGGTTGCGGCGCGTTTCGAAGAGGGTCGCTTTGGGAAGATGAATCAAATGATGCTTGAGGTGCTTGACGTAGAGGGTAGCCAGGCGGCGGCGCTGGAGGTTGTCCGAGTCCAAGTAAGGAAGACGGGCGCGAAGGACGGCAGCCTGAAGCTCGTCGAGGCGGCTGTTGATGCCTTGGTAGAGGCTGGTGTATTTTTGGCTGCTGCCGTAGTTGCGCAAGCAGCGCAGCACATAGGCCAGTTCGGGACAGGAGGTCGTGATGGCACCACCGTCGCCCAGCGCGGCCAGGTTTTTGCTCGGGTAAAAACTGTGCGCTGCTGCATCGCCCAGGCTACCGGTATGGCGTCCGTCCAGGGTCATGCAGCCGGCGGCTTGGGCATTGTCTTCGACCAGTTTGAGCTTATTTTGGCGGCAAAAATCGGCCAGTTCGGGGGTCCAGGCGTTGCGGCCGTAGAGATGGACCAAAAGCAAGGCCTTGCAGCGGGGGGTATAAACCGCCTTTAGCTGTTCCAAATCGATTTGAAGGGTGTCAAAATGGGGTTCGACCAGGACCGGTTTGAGACGGTTTTCGGTAATGGATAAGATGCTGGCAATGTAGGTGTTGGCCGGAACCAGCACTTCGTCGCCCTCCTGCAATTCGCCCATTTCGATCCAGGCACGGAAAATGAGGGTGAGAGCATCCAGGCCGTTGCCGGTGCCAATGCAATGGTTGCTGCCGATGTAGCGGGCATATTCCTGCTCAAAGGCCTTGACTTCCTGACCCAACACAAACCAACCGGATTCGACCACGCGGTTTAGGCTGGCAAGAATGTCTGGGCGGATGGGGCGGATTTCGCGGGACAAATCCAGAAACGGAAGGTTTTGCCTCTTTTTTAAGGCGTTTCGGCTGCCGTTGGCGCCCTGCTTCCAGTGCAGGAAGGCGTCGTGGCTGCGCAGGTAATCGGATTCGTCGTAGGCCTCGGAGGTGAGGACAAGGCAGACGGCACCCGAAGAGAAGTTGCATTGGCTGCTCCAAATGCCGGCTGGGATGTACAGGCCCTGGAAGGGTCGGTTGAGGCGTACGCTGCGGCTGTTGATGCCGTCGTCCAACTGAATTTCAAAACTACCGCTGGCTGCAATCAAAAATTGCTGGCAATGACGGTGGGCATGTGCGCCACGGGCGGTGCCGGCCGGAATGTCGTAGAGGTAAAATACCCGCTTGGTCTCGAAGGGGATCTGTTTGAGTCCTTCAATGGCGGTGATGTTGCCCTCGCGAAACGCAATGCGGGGCAACTCCGTGAGTTGACAGTCGTGTATGCTGGTTTCGTGTGGGCTCATAGGATACGGATGTTTTTGCGGTAGGCACGATAGGCTTTGAGTTCATACATATAGTCCTCGGCATCGTAAGGTGTGGAGGCCAACACCATGGCCAGGGAATTGGTCGAGAAATTGTCCAATTGCCGCCAAATGCCGGCGGGCACGTAGATGCCGTAATGCGAACGGTTGAGCTGGAAGCGTTTGCGGCTGATGCCGTCGTAAACTTCCACGTCAAAACTGCCGGAGAGGGCCACAATAAATTCCTGCGAACGATAATAGGCATGTCCCTTGCGCTCAACCCCTCCCGGCACGTCGTAGAGGAGGTAGGTGCGTTTGATGTCAAAGGGGATGTGGATGCCTTGTTCCAAAACGGACAGACTGCCCCGCGGATCCGGAAATTTGGGTAATTCGATGCGTATTACATCCTGCAGGTTGGATTGATTCATTGCTTGTCGGTTTTGAAACGCTGGTTTATTGATCGCTGTTCGATGCAGGACTGCCCGCAGGCAGCACCTCGATGCACGAACGTGGGACGGAGGCCATCGCACAACCAATGTGCTGGATGCGCACCATCACCTTATGTTTGCCGGAAACCTCGACCAATTCACCAACCACCCCATTCATGGGACCACGGGTGATCAATACCGTTTGACCGGGTTCCAAACATTCCGGAAGCAATTCAAACTCGCTGTCCGTCGTATCGACCATCAGACGCAACGTACGGATCTGTACATCCGGAATGATCGCCGGAACGCCTCCTTCGTATAAGAAGAACGCAACACCCGGCACTTTTCGTATGTTTACAATCTGATTGTGTTGAATCCGGACAAACACGTACCCGTTGATTGCCGGTACTTCCACTTTCTTTTTGCGGTCACTCCACTCCCGCATTTCAACTCGAATGGGCAAATAATGCTCCACTCCCGCTGCTTTCAGACGCTCAGCCACTTTTTTTTCAGCCCTTGACGCCGTGTGCACCGCATACCAATATTTTTCTCCTGCCATATCACTCCCAACGTTTCAACAAATTATAAGCCTTATACAATCCGAATTGCCCGGCCAAACGCAAATCGGCACTCCCCTTACTTCGATCACCCAATGCCAGATACGTCAAGCCCCGATTGAACCAGGCTTCGGCAAACTCCCGATTCAGTTCAAGCGCCTTGGTGTAGTCGATCAAGGCATTGCGGTAATCCCGCTGAAACCCGCGAATCAAGCCTCGGTTGTACCAGGCATAGATAAAATCGGGTTGCAACTCGATGACGCGGTCGTAATCGCGCACAATCCGCTCGTAATCACTGCCCAACACCGATTCACCCAACTCCAACCCGTTGATCTTGAACGCATCCCGATCATCGGCTTCGTCCTGAGCCTGCTGCTTTTCTGCATACTCCACATGCAGTCGACGGTACCTCAAATGCGCCCGTTGAAAATAAGCCAGCGTAAAATCGGGTTTGAGCGCAATGGCTTCATCCAAATCGTTCAGGGCATTGTTCAAATCCTGTACCAGCGCATAATGGACCGCCCGTACAAAATACATGGAAGCCAGCCCTTCTACGTCGTTGTCGCTGCGCCGGTTCTCCAAATCCTGCGACAAACGGTCGATTTCCCGAAAATGCCGGTTCACCTCCACACTATCCAGCGCATGATCGCCGTTGCTCACGTACAACATGCCCGATACACCACCCGATACACCACCCGATGCACCACCCGACGCACCCACGGATGCACCGCTCGTCTGTTGACGCAATTCGTTGAGCCGCTCAGACACATCCAAAGCACGCCGCATGGGCCCCGGCCGACGATCGTCGTAAAAACTGATGCCAAAGGCCGCCTCGCTCTCAAACGCAACGTGTTGATCCTGCACCCGGCCCCGCATGGGGTTGTCGTAGCGACTCAGGTTGCGATCGCTGCTTTCGGCCAAAATAACGCGATTGTAGCGCTCCATCTTGCGCTCCTCCTCCCGTTCGGCATAGCGAATGCTGTCTTCTTCGGCGTATTTATCGGGGTTTTTGCGCCGATCTTCGCGCTCTGCCTTCAGCTTGTCGTCCAGATTCCAGGCCGCAAAATAATCCCGATCGGCCCCGACCGCATCGCCCAGTTTGCGCTTGATCTCCGAACGCTGATACATCGCCGGCGTAAACTTGGGATACGCCTCAATAATCACGTTCAAATCGGCCATCGCCTCACGCAACTGTCCCACCTGCTCATGCATCAGCGCACGGTTGTACTGCGCCACATGATGCTTGGGATCCAGCCACAGCACCTTATCAAAGTCGTCAATAGCCCGATTCATGTCGCCCACCTGTCCCCGAATCAAACCCCGGTTGAAGTAAGCCAGTATGTGGTTGGGATCCAATTCAATGACCCGGTCAAAGTCGTCTAGAGTACCGCGTAGGTTGTTGCTATGATAGCGCGCCAGCCCACGATTGAGGTAATAGTTGGTATTTTCCGGATCGAGTCGAATGGCCTCGTCCAGGTCGGGCAAGGCATTGCTGTATGCTTCCTGCAACAGGTTGGCATAGGCACGTCCCGCATACGCAGGCGCATAATGCTTATCGACCGAAACCGCTCGACTGAAATCCTCCACAGCCGCCAACGTATCTCCTTGTTCGATCCGCAGTTGTCCCCGAATCATGTAACCCGACACATCGCCGGAAAATTTTCGTATGTAGTTGGCCAAATGCGTTTCAGCCTCCGAATACCGTTTGGCCGAGACCAACGCGACCGCCTTATTTTGCATCAGGGGTTGATTCTCCAAATCAAATTCCAAACCCTTTTCGCAGTCTTCGACCGCCCCGTCAAAATCGTCCAGATGCATGCGAGCGTAGGCCCGGCACAGGTAGGCTCGAACCATAAATCCATTGCGCTCCAAGGCTTCGGAACAGTCGTTTTCGGCGCCTTGGTAATCGCCCAAATACAGCTTGGCGGCCCCTCTAAAAAAATACGGCTCGGCCAAATACGGTTTGGAAGCAATGACCTGGTTGAAGTATTGAATGGACAGCACGTAGTCCTCAAAATAGAGGGCATTCCGACCAATGATCATCATTCGGTCGGTATTGATTTGTGCACCTGCCAAAGCAGTCCACAAGAGGAATAATAGGTATATCTGTCGCTTTTTCATAGATTCCTTGCACAAATGTACGGAAAAAGTGCAAATGGGAACGTTAAAGTTTCTTTTTTGAACGCTACGTATCTTTTGCACGACACAATTTTACCCTTTACCCGAATCCTTTGTCGTAAAATGTATATATTTGTTAAAATTTTTACACCAACCAACATGAAAACAGAAAAAAAGGTTTCTTTAAAACATCTGCTACGCATGGGATTTGCGGCAGTTTGTATGATGTCGATGACCAGTTGCGAAACCACCGACGACAACGGTGATGGCGACGGCGACGGCAACAGCAGCAATTATTGGGAGAGCAATGCCTTGCGTCGCATGCAACTGCGCGGCAACGTAAAAACCCTTGTCGAAGGCAATTGGACCGCTCAATTCAACGACAAAGGCAACATGACCTCCGAAATCGAAGACAGCGAATGGGGTGTTACCGAAGACACCTACACCTACGATTCCAACGGACGTCTGACCAGCCAAACAAGCATCAACGGCTACTCACAGGATTTTGGTCCGCGTTTCCTTCGTCGCAACCTCAAAACAGCCGACACCCAACAACCGGCCCTTCGTCGAGCCGCCACTCAAACAGTCACCACGACCTACACTTACGGCACACACGGCAAGTACGTACCCATCTTTGCCTTCCACTTACTCGAAACGGGGCTCTACCCCAACCTCACCGCCATCACCCGAACCGATGGCACATCCGTCGAATACAAATTTGAAGGCGACTCCCTCCTCATGATCAACACCTATGTTTATACATATGAAGACGGCACTGAGTCAGAAAAGGACACCACCGTATTCCACTACGAAGGAAAATACCCCACCCGATCCCAAACGGAATGGTCGTTTATGAAAGACCTCACCTACTTTGCTGACGGCCGTTTTGCCACCTACACCGAAGGGCACCAAGGATTCGGTTCCTACAGTGCCCGCGTGTACAGCATGATGGAAAACTCTCCATACATCCTCACAGAAACAATAGTCCAAAGCAATTACTACGACAACATACTGAATAACACCTACACAACCACCTTTACCTACAACGAGCACGGTGATGTAGTTTCCATGGTCGAAGATGAATACCAGGTGGAGTACACCTACACGTATGACGATCAAAACAATTGGATTGTCCGTACCAATCGCTACAAGAATGGTCCTGCTTGGACGGAGGGCAATACGATTGAGCGTACGATTACGTATTATTAATGAGAAGAATGTGTAAAAAACCTTCGGTTTTTTAATGTGTCGAAATCTTCGATTTCGAATGTGTCACTCACTTCGTTCGTGAATTGAAGAAAGTTACAATAAGAATGTGTAAAAAACCGAAGGTTTTTTAATGTGTCTCGCTTCGCTCGAATGTTTCAACACTTCGCGTTGAATGAAACTCTAAGCGAGCAAACTGCAGCACACTGTATGCATCGTGCAGCACGCAGTACGTAGCAACGACAGCAACGACGG
>JAQVXI010000018.1:0-31103 GCA_028709215.1 Bacteroidales bacterium | reverse complement strand
TTTTAATGTGTCTCGCTTCGCTCGAATGTTTCAACACTTCGCGTTGAATGAAACTCTAAGCGAGCAAACTGCAGCACACTGTATGCATCGTGCAGCACGCAGTACGTAGCAACGACAGCAACGACGGGCGCAATGTAGCTGGCAAGGCCAGCGTGTGGCGAAATCGCCACACAGCGCACGCACGGACGAGAAACAGTTCTGGATTAGTGGCTGAACCTCTTCCGTGCGTGCGCACATTGCGCCCGTCGTTGCTTTCTTTCATTCGAGCGCAGCGAGATACATTTGCGTCAGCAACACATTCTTACAATTCACATGCGTCAGCGAGTGACTTTCGAGACAACGGCAACGCTCAGCAACAACAGCACGTAGTACACAGCAACGGCAGTACGCAGCAACGGCAGTACACAGCAACAACGGCAACAACGGGCGCAATGTAGCTGGCAAAGCCAGCGTGTGGCGAAATCGCCACACAGCGCACGCACGGACACACCGTGCAAGCAAAATCAAACACCACTAACCTCCGTGCGTGCGCACATTGCGCCCGTCGCTGCTTCAATCGCCGAAGGCGATACATTTGCGAGCGGTAGCGAGCAACACATTAAAAAACCGAAGGTTTTTTACACATTCGCGAAGCGACACATTTCTTTCATTCGAGCGCAGCGAGATACATTTGCGAGCGGTAGCGAGCAACACATTAAAAAACCAAAGGTTTTATACATTCGAAATCGAAGATTTCGACACATTCAAAAAAACTGCAAGTTTTTTTGACACATTCTTCCACATTCAAACATCAACGAAACTTATAATACGGCCGAATCTTCCCCTTCACAATCCCAACAAGCTTCGACTTAATCAACTGCTTGCGAATCGGCGAAATGCGATCCGTAAACACCTTACCCTCAAGATGATCGTACTCATGCTGAATCACACGCGCCACGTAATCCGTAAATAGTTCCGTATGCTCAACGAAATTTTCGTCCTGATAGCGCATTTGGATGCTCGTGCTGCGGCTTACGTTTTCGTGGATATCCGGAATGCTCAGGCAACCCTCTTCCATGGTGCAGGTTTCTTTGGAGAACTCGAGGATCTCGGGGTTGATGAACACCTTTTTATAATCCTTAAAATCAGGATGCTCCTCGTCAGCCAGGGGACTGAGGTCGATGACAAAGAGACGAATGGACAAACCGATCTGAGGGGCAGCAAGGCCCACACCGTCGTCGGCATCCATTGTTTCAAACATATCGGCAATCAACTGCTTCAGTTCCGGGTATTCGGGCGTAATATTTTCGGTCGCCTTGCGCAAGACGTTTTGACCATAGAGGTAAACAGGTAAAATCATGGAGTATACGAGTAAGGGATGGGGCAATCAACGATTGCTTTCCATCCAGGTTTGCAAAATAATGACGGCACTGATTTCGTCAACCAACGCCTTGTTTTGTCTATCTTTCTTCTTTAGACCACCGTCCAGCATGGCTTTGTGCGCCAGGACGGAGGTGAAACGCTCATCCACCCACTCGATGTTCATTTCGGGGAGTTTGCGTTTGAGCGCGGTCAAAAACGGTTCGATGTACTGCATGGATTCTGAGGCCGTGTAGTCCATCTGTTTGGGCAGGCCCAAAAGAATGCGATCGACCTTTTCCTTTTGACAGTACTTGACCACGTAATCCAAGGCTTCGTGCGCCGCAACGGTACACAGACCGCCGGGAATCAGTTGCAACGGATCCGTCACGGCCAATCCTACCCGCTTGCGACCGTAGTCGATGGCCAGTATGCGCCCCATCAACGGATGAATTGCATCATGCGACTCAAATACTTGCCAATGATGTCAAATTCGAGGTTGACAACCGTACCGACCTGAATCTGATGAAAATTGGTAAACTCGTAGGTATACGGAATGATGCTGACTTCAAACTGATCGATCTTTGAATTGCAGACCGTGAGGCTAACGCCATTGACCGTTACCGATCCTTTTTCGACCGTAACGTAGCCTTCTTTGGCCATTTCCTTGTCGAAGGCATAGCGGAATGTATACCTCCAGCTGCCGTCGGTTTCTTGAACGTCGGTACAGGTAGCGGTTTGATCCACGTGTCCCTGAACAATGTGGCCGTCCAGACGACCGTTGATGGGCATGCTGCGCTCGAGGTTGACTTTATCCCCTACCTTCAACAAGCCCAGATTGCTGCGATCCAGCGTTTCCTGTATGGCCGTCACCGTATATTCGTCGCCCTCGATGGCAACGACGGTCAGGCACACACCATTGTGGGCAACGCTTTGATCGATGGACAGCTCTCCGGTAAAACGGCAACGCAACGTGAGATGCAGGTTGCCCCCCTCGCGATCAAGCCGAGTAACGACGGCTGCTTCTTCTACGATTCCTGAAAACATAGTGTTGTATTAAAATTGAACGACAGGGGCTTGTTCTGCACCCGCTGCAGCTTCAAAATAGGCTTTGGTATCAAATCCGAACATGCCGGCCAACAAATTGCGCGGGAATCGACGGATCATTGTATTAAACTGACGGGCAGCATCGTTAAAACGCTGACGCTCGGTACTGATGCGATTTTCCGTACCTTCCAGTTGCGCTTGCAGTTCCAGAAAGTTTTGGTTGGCTTTCAGATCGGGATAGCGTTCGACGGTGACCAGCAAACGACTCAAAGCCGAACCGACTTGAGCCTGTGCCTCTTGGTATTGCGCCATGCTTTCGGCCGTCAGATTGGACGGATCGATGGTGGTTTGCGTGGCTTTGGCTCTGGCCTCAATCACGGCTTCTAGGGTTTCCTGCTCGTGGGAGGCATAGCCTTTGACCGTATTGACCAAATTGGGAATCAGGTCGGCACGACGTTGGTACTGACTTTCCACATTGGCCCAGCTCTGCGTGACCTGCTCTTCTGCCGTTACCATGCCATTATACTGGCCACTACCCCAAAAAAACAACAGCACGGCTATACCCAGCACGGCCAAAACTACGATACTTGATTTTTTCATACGTCAAAAGTTAGAAATACAAAGATACAAGAAATCCATCACGCAACAAATACCACCGTAAAACGACTGCCTTTGCCCAATTCGCTTTCGACCTCCAAGCGTCCGCCGTGTCGCTGTACAAACTCCTTGCACAAGAGCAGACCCAACCCGCTCCCCTGCTCATTGGACGTCCCCGGGCTGGAGGCCTTCAAAGACGGATTAAACAAGGTTTCAACGGTCGAAGCATCCATGCCTACCCCTTGATCTTCGACGACAAGACGGACCTCGTGTTTCTGCTTTTGGGCATAGACCCGTATCGTACCCTCCGTTCGGGAGTATTTGATGGCATTGGACAACAGGTTGCGTAAGATGGTTTTCAACATATTCAGATCGGCCTTTACAAGCATACCGGCCTCCAATTCATTGACCAACTGCACCTGCTTGCGATCGGCAGGCGATTGAAGACTGCTCATCACATCCGAACAGACCTTATCCAAAGGCTGCAGTTCGGGATGAAACGGGATTTTATCCGTTCCGGCTTTGACCCAGGTGAGTATATCCTCCAACAGGTTAAAACTGCGTTTGGCCGAGTCGTAAAGCACATGAATGTATTGTTTGACGGTATCCCGATCGTATTCCTCCGAAGCGGTATCCAACAATTCCAACATCCCGACGACCGACGAAAACGGACTTTTCAGGTCATGCGCCAAAATGGAAATGAAGCGGTCTTTGTCCTGATTGGCCTGTGTCAATTGCTGGTTCATTTTCTTTTGACTTCGATACTTTTCAATATACAAGGATCCAAAGACAACGACCAAAGGCAAAAGCAATAAGCCAAAAAACATATTAAAAAGATAATTGTGCTGCATTTGCTCCAACACGACATCGGTTTCACACATCGCAACAAATGCAATGCGTCGTCCCATCAAATCGGGTACAAAAACAAAACTAAGCAGCAACGTCGTATCCGGAAGTTCAATAAAGGTGGTGTAGTTGCGCTTCAATTCGATCATCGGCAAAACCTCCGTTTTCAGTACGGAAAGAATCAAATGTCGATGCTCGGGTCGAAAACAATCGGGCTTCCGAGCGTTTGATTCTACGAAATACGAATCGAAAAACTCAGAGGATTGGTAATTGATCTGCTCAGAAGGGAACACACTGGATTGCACTTCCTGCTTGCTGACAAAAAAAGCAGAATGCATCACCCCTCGAGTGCTCAAATGTTCTTGAATGGCTTCAAACGAATTGCTGAGCTCTACCGAACCGATGTGACGATTTGCATAAAACAAGGGATACACATACCGGAATCCGTTGATGATGCGTCCCTCTTCAAATCCGGAATGCGGGTTTTGGGTTTCGTTCGTCCGCTTTACAGAATACCGAATTTCAGACAAGTCATCGCCGTAACGTTCGGGACGATGGAAACGCAGGAAACTGGTATTGTCCGGCAAATAAAAATGCAGTTGCTTGTAATGAAAATGGACCAAATCCTCGTACGTTGGCAACAAGCGTTGGTACAATTGCGCACGAACGCGTTTCTGATCCGTCGTATCGGCGGTAGACGCCTGCGCAAAAAGTTCCAAAACCGGTTTTTTGTCGATCAACGTTTTGAATACGACGTCCGTCCCCTGCTCAAACTCCTGAATGGACGATTCCACCTTGGTCTTCGACACCTCCAAACGGCTCTTCAGATACACGTCAATCTGCTTCTGATGATGTGCAAAATACAACACATAAAACAAGCATTCCACCACGAGTACGGCTGCCACAATCTTGATCCGTGTATTCTTATTCTTCATCGCTCCCCCTTTACGTAATCGAATCCGTTCGAAATCAACGCCAGCCTCCCGTCGCACCTCCGCCACCGGACATGCCACCGCCAAAACCACCGCCGCCAAAACCACCGCCGCCAAAACCACCGCGACCACCGCCACCCCCTTTGGGTGGAATAATAATCATCGGAATCACATACGTCTTGATGTGTTCCACACGACAATGTCCGCACTGGTACACCCGCTCACCCGTACCCGCCGAAAAAGGCGTCGGCATAACCCGCACCCGATCCTGCGTTTGCGCATACGTCCGATACCCGCAATTGGGGCATTTTTTATATTTCGTAAACGACTTGTTGTAGGCCAAAACCGTACGATTGCTGCACGAAGTACACAACCACGCATCGTAATCGATGGCTCCCAAGCGCTCTTCACTTTGCTGTCCCGACGTCAAGTAGGCATCCTCTTCCTGCTCACTGAGCCGCTTCATGGGCGATCCGCAGACCGAACACGTTTTATTACGCACCCGCAACCGACGCATCCGGTACCGATACATCAACCAAAACGGCAACATCGTCAAAGGCATCAACACCGCCAAAACCCCATATATAGGCGCCGTGGTGGACATTTTTTGATAACGGGCATAATCTCCCAACCCATCCGCCTTCTTCCGCACAAATCGATAAAAAGCAAACAAAAACACCAACAAACTCAGTGCCAAATACAAAAACACAACATTTCGTATCGTATCTTTCTGCGCCTTAGCCTCGGCCAAACGCGCCTTCTCCATATCCATGCGAATTTCATCGGCAACCACCGGATCCGACAAAATCTCGGTAATCCGTTGCACCCCGCTCAAAATCCCCGCACCGTAATTTCCTTCCCGCATATGCGGTATAATATTCTGTTGAATGATGCGCATACAAATGGCATCCGGCAACACACCCTCCAGGCCATACCCCGTCTCAATACTCACCTTACCCTGATCATCCACCATCAACAACAACAAACCATTATCCTTCTGCGCCTGACCAATCTTCCAATGACTGAACAACTCCGTTGCAAAACGCTTCACATCCCGCTCCCCAACCGAAGACAAAGCAACCACAAAAACTTCGGAAGTCGTCTCCGCCTCATTCTGCTGCAACAACCCATCCATCTGCGCCTGACTCACATCGTCCAATAAATTGTCCGGATCGATCACATACACCCGAGCATCCTCCAAATGCGTTCTTGGCACCCGATCCACCGTCCAAGCCCCCTGCGCAACCACCTCCATCGGCCACACACACAACAGCCCCATCAGCACACTCAAAACCAAGCCAAATGATTGATTGTTTTTCATCTCCAACATCGTTCAAAACATTAATAATACTACACATTCGAGCGTCAGCGAGACACATTCTTCAAATTCGCGAGCGCCAGCGAGCGACACATTAAAAAAACGGCACGTTTTTTTACACATTCTTCAAATTCGCGAGCAACGCGAGCGACACATTAAAAAAACGGCACGTTTTTTTACACATTCTTCACGCAATCGCCCCCGACCCAATCACCTCATCCTCCAGATACCACACCGCAAACTGCCCCGACGTAATACTCTGCTGAGGCCGGTCAAACAACACATACAAACCATCCTCCAACTGATGCAACACCGCATCCTGGAGCGGCTGACGATAGCGAATGCGCACCTGAGCACGCAGCGAACCGCCCACCTCCAAACACATATCCGGACGCACCCAATGCACCTCACTGTTTTCAATCTTCAAGGCACTGCGGTACAGACCCGGATGCTGATCCCCCTGACCCACATAAATGATATTCTCCTGCACATCGGTCGCCAGCACAAACAAAGGTTCCGAATGCCCTCCGATGCCCAGCCCTTTGCGCTGGCCTACGGTATAAAAATGGGCTCCGTTGTGCTCTCCGACCACCTTGCCCTCTTTCAGGCGATAAAAATAGGGCTTCGCCAGTTTGCGCAATCGGTCCTCAAACACATCGGGCATCATGCGGTGGTAGGCTTTTAAATCGGACGGTATTTCGACCACCTTGCCTTGTTTGCGGGCCAGTTTCTGCTGGAGAAAGACCGGAAGATCGACGCGACCCACAAAACAAATGCCCTGCGAGTCCTTCTTTTGCGCCGTTGCCAAACCCAATTCGGTCGCAATGCGGCGGACTTCGGGTTTTTCGATTTCGCCAATGGGAAAGAGCGAACGGCTCAACTGCTTCTGTGTGAGCTGACAAAGGAAATAGGACTGATCCTTATTGGGATCCACACCGGCCATCAGGCGATACAAGCCACTGCCGTCGTTGAGGGCCTGGCTGCGTACGTAATGACCCGTTGCAACACGCTGTGCACCAAAAAGCTCGGCCGCCTTCAGGAACACGTCGAACTTAATTTCACGGTTACACAAAACATCCGGATTGGGCGTACGGCCTTTTTCGTATTCCGAAAACATGTACTCGACGACACGGTCGCGGTACTGATCACTCAAGTCGACGGAGTGAAACTCGATGCCCAACTTGCGGGCAACCAACTCGGCTACCAGTAAATCATCTTCATACGGACAGTCGCCAGAAAGC
Organism: Bacteroidales bacterium; assembly: GCA_028709215.1. Lineage (GTDB taxonomy): Bacteria > Bacteroidota > Bacteroidia > Bacteroidales > UBA1402 > UBA8389. Next base: position 23,784 of record JAQVXI010000018.1, on the reverse strand, counting down.
GTACCGATGGTATCTTTCCAATTGATCATATACACACCGACCACCTCATAGCCTTGTTGCTTGAGAAGGTAGGCCGCGACACTGGAGTCCACTCCACCCGAAAGTCCGATTACAATTCGTTCCAAAAGCGTTTATTTTTTGAAAAAAGCCCCGTGAGCAAACACCTGTGTGTTCGCTCCGGGGCTGGATAAATTTTGTAAAAATTAAGCAACGATGGCAGAGCCAATCAAGAAAGTTGCAGCCAAGGCAACGATGGCGTACAACTCGGGGAATACGGCCAAGATCAAGGTATTGGAGAACACATCGTGTCCGCTACCGATGGCTGCAATCCCGTTGGCACATACCTGGCCCTGACGGATACTGGAGAAAAGCCCCACCAGACCCAAGGCAAGACCGGCACCCAAAACGGCAGAAGCCTGAAAGAGGCTGATGTCGGGTGTCAACACACCAAAAATGGTTTGGAACATAAAGTAACCGGCAAAACCGTACAAACCCTGTGTACCGGGCATCGCCGTCAATACAAGAAAGTTCCCGAATTTTGTGCCGTCTTTTTTAAGTGCGCCGACAGCGGCATTGCCCGCAATGGTGACACCGTATGCACTACCGATACCGGCCAGCCCGATCATCAGGGCAACTCCTACATAAGCTAAGATCAGATTCATAATGAAATGATTTTGTGTATGAATGAATATTAATTATTTCTGCTTCGAAAAGGCGGTGTACGTGGGTGCACCTCCCTCAAAACCTGAGTTTTTGTAAAATTCGACAAACGTCAAACGCATGGGGTGCACGAGTGCGCCCAAGGTATTCATGAAAAGATTGATGGCGTGACCAAAAAGGAAAATGAATAGGGTGATCACCGTACCTAAAACGGGGATATCCGGACTCATGCCCACAGCCAGGGAGTTGAATACGCCGCCCAAAATACCACCGGACAAGCCGAGTGCAAACAGACGTACGTACGAAAGCACATCACCCATCAGACCGGTTGCCATGTTATAGGTATCCCAAAGACCCAAACCGACGTTGAGGAAGGGGTTTTTGCCGGGGCTGTTGAAGAAAAAGATCAACACAGCGGCGGCGCCCATGATGCCCAAATGAATGGCTCCCCCCAAAGGCAACAAGCTGGGAAAGAGTACGGCAAAACCGATGCTCAAGAACAAGACCACCCAACCAATCATCGACAGCGCGTGCACCACACCAAACTGAATGATGCGATTGACGACACGAAGGATCATGGCAAACAGGATTTGAACCACACCGATGCCCAAAGACAACATAAACATATCGTTGTTGTCAAAGAAGACGGCAGCCTTGAGTCGCTGTAGGATGGGAACCTGATATTCATAGAGGGTAAATCCAAAGAAGGTTCCCGTCAGGAAGCCAACGATAAAGGTCGATGCCCCCAGGATTTGAACCAGGGTCATGATGGCTTTGAAGGCTTTTCCAAGATCCTTTTTAAAGAGCTTGACTCCTGAGGCAATCAGAAACAAAAGCAAACCGTAGCCGGAATCACCCAGACAGAGGCCGAAAAACAGCATAAAGAAGGGTGCAAAGAAGGGCGTAAGGTCCAACTCAGCATACTTGGGTAGCATGTATAGATTGGCAATGGGCTCAAAGAGTCGGGCAAAGGGATTGTTTTGCAAGAGCACGGGAACATCGTCGCCGGGCTTGGGATCGTAGGTGGCATACCATGCGCCGGTTTGATCCAAAATGGCATTGATGTGTTTTACCCGATTTTCGGGTGCCCAGGCATCCAACAGCAACAACTTCTCGTCGGCTTCTTTGCGTCCGCTCAATCGTACCTGATCGTATTGGATGTCGGCCATTTGACTGCGTTCGGCGGCTTCAAGCAGGTTTAAACCCTGAGCGGCCATGCGCAACAATTCGGCGTCCAAAACCTCGATACTGGACTGATAATCGGACAGTTCGGCTTTGAGGGTCGAGAGCGAGGCATCCCCCGGTTGATAACGTTCGGCATCGATGGCGGGCGCGGGCGCGTCGATCGAGGTGAGCGTTACAAAATAGAGCTGCGTGCCTTTGCGGGCAATTTCCATCGCCTGATAGAGGCTTTCCCACTCGCTTTTCCACGAACGGATCGGACAAATGTAAAAACTCAGGCGATAGCCGGCTGCTTCCAGATCGTGCACACGTTTGGGGTCAAACTCGCCCCACACTTCCAGGTGTTCAATCTCCTTTTGCAGGGCATTGACCAGTTGCTGAATGCGTTCCTTTTCGTTGATCCGATCCTCTGACCGCTGCAAAAGCGCCATGGCATCCTGGTCGGCCGGTATATCGGCTTCGAGCGCCTTCAGGCTCGCCGGATCGGCTGCCTTGCGGATGCGCTCAAACAGGGCAATGCGTGCACGCAACTGACTGCGAACCTGCATTTTTTGAGCCAGTCCGGCATCATCTGCGGCTCCCTTCTGCTTTTCCACGACATGAAATACACCTGCATCCCGGAGCGTTTCCAAAAAGGCATCGTATTCCTTGTGAAAAATCAGAAACTGGTATTTTTTCATTTTCGCTATCATCGCTGTTCCTCCTCTGCATTGGCGGCGGCTTGACGAGTCTTGACAATCTTCTGCGAAGATTTTGACAGATTCTCTTCATCCTCCATGTATCGTTTGATCTTGCGAATGGCATCCTGATAACCCGGTATCTGCACTTTTTCAAAAAGGTTGACCTTTTGTGTCGTCTTTTTGCGTGCATATTCCAACAAATCGAGTTTCATGTCCAGAAAATCCCGTTTGATGCCCAGGCGTGCCATATCCTTCAACAGTGCAATGCCGTCCGCATACCATTTGGGGGCCTGAAACAAGCTGTAGGGACGCTCCTCAAAGAGGACCTCCCCGATTTCAGGAATGCGTGTTCCGGCGATTTTGCGCAGGCCCACCTCCACATCCCGTACAGATAGGAGGCTACCGTCAAACTCGTTCCAGAGTGCATGCATGCCTTGGTAGCTTGCAATAGCGGCTTCCAGTGCTGCGTCGGCTTTTTTGACATCGTCTTTGGCGCGTTTGACCTCCATACGCAGCGCACTCTCCTTATTTTTGATGGTCGGGAGGGAACGTTCGCGCATCTTGAGGTTTTTTTCAAGCCCCTGCAACGATGTTTTGTTGTATTGAAATTGTATGGCCATTTAGTTTTTCCAGTAAGTGTCCACGAGATTTTGTTTGATGTTGACCTCTTCCTGACGGAAGTAGTTTCCAAAAATTTCCCAGGTTTTGTCGAGCATTTCGGTGGTGTCGATGTTGACATCCACGGCCAAAATGTCTTCGGAATAATCCTTGGCAAATTTCAGACAGCGTTCGTCGTAATCCGAAAGGTCAAAACCGTTTTCCAACTTGGTCTTGGCATTGGCGGCATCCGAAAACAAGCGGACGGCGGCATTCATCACCTGAGGATGGTCCTCGCGGGTCTTCTTGCCGATCACCAACTGTTTCAAACGCGACAGGCTTCGGAACGGATCCACAATAACCTTGCCCACATCGGTATCCTTACGCAGGTACAACTGACCTTCGGTGATGTAACCCGTATTGTCGGGAATGGCGTGGGTAATGTCGCCCCCACTCAAGGTGGTTACGGCAATAATGGTAATGGAACCGCCTTCGGGAAATTGAACCGCCTTTTCATAAATCTTGGCCAAATCCGAATAGAGCGAACCCGGCATGGAATCCTTGGATGGAATCTGGTCCATACGGTTGGAAACAATGGCCAGCGCATCGGCAAACAGCGTCATGTCGGTCAGCAGCACCAGAACCTTTTCGTTGCGATCCACCGCAAAGTACTCGGCTGCGGTCAGGGCCATGTCCGGAATCAACAGACGTTCCACGGGTGGATTTTCCGTCGTATTGATGAAACAGACAATGCGGTCCAGCACACCGGCGTTGTTGAATACGTTTTTGAAGTACAGGTAGTCGTCGTTGGTCAAACCCATCCCACCCAAAATAATGCGGTCGGTTTGAGCACGCAAGGCAACATTGGCCATGACTTCGTTGTAGGGTTGGTCCGGGTCGGCAAAGAAAGGAATTTTCTGACCGGAAACCAGGGTGTTATTCAGGTCAATCCCGGCAATCCCTGTTGCAATCAGCTCAGAGGGCTGCATGCGTCGAACCGGATTGACCGAAGGGCCACCGATTTCACGTTCTTCCCCTTCGGGCGTCGCCCCCCCGTCAATGGGTTCTCCAAAGGCGTTAAAAAATCGTCCGGACAGGTTTTCACTGACCTTGAGCGTGGGCGCTTTGCCCAGAAAAATCACTTCGGCATTGGTGGGAATGCCTTCGGTGCCACCAAACACCTGAAGGGTAATGTCATCCCCGTAGATCTTCACGACTTGCGCCAAACGTCCGTCTACCGTTGCCAATTCTTCGGCACCGACGTTTGTGGCTTTGAGCGAGCAGGTCGCTTTGGTGATCTGCGTAATTTGGGTGTATATTTTTTGAAATGCTTTTGTTGCCATAGTTCCTTAGTTTTTAACCGCGCGTTCTTGAATGATTTCGTTCAAATGCGCCTGATGCTTGTTGAAGTCTTCGCTTTCGTAAGCGGAGTAGTTCATCTGTTTGCAGGCATTGATGATGCGTTTGAAGTAATCCATGACTTCGGCAAACCCATCAAATTCAAACTCGGTGTCTACAATCGAGGTTACCAGATCCAACATGAATTTCTGACGATCCAACGGGGTCACCGAATCCACCTTGTCAAAGGCATCCTGCTGCAACAGCACAAAGTCCAGCACTTCCGATTTCCAGAACGTGATGTGGTATTCCAACGGCACCCCGTCGTCACCCAAGATATTGATTTGTTCTTGTACTTCCTTGCCGCGCTGCATGAGATTTTTTAATGCGTTCACCTTATCGATCCAGTCGTTGCCGGCCAATTCCCGTATGTACTCCTGAAATTCAGGGTATTCAAAGTATTTGGAATAGCTGTCAATGGGATTGACCGCCGGGTAACGCTTGCGGTCGGCACGGGCCTGTTCGAGTGCAAAGAAGCAGCGGGCCACTTTTTTGGTTCCTTCCGTGACCGGTTCTTTCAAGTTCCCCCCTGCCGGAGAAACGGTACCGATGAAGGTAATGGATCCCGTTTTACCGTTGTTCAAAACAACATAGCCGGCACGACCGTAAAAACCGGCGATGATGGCCGAAAGGTCCATGGGAAAAGCGTCCTGCCCCGGCAATTCTTCCAAACGGTTGGACATCTCACGCAAGGCCTGTGCCCAACGGGAAGTGGAGTCTGCCATCAAGAGGATCTTCAGACCCATGGTACGGTAGTATTCTGCAATGGTCATTGCCGTATAAACCGACGCTTCACGGGCAGCCACGGGCATGTTGGACGTGTTGGCCACAATGATGGTACGCTCCATCAGGTTGCGACCGGTATGGGGGTCGATGAGCTCCGGAAACTCGGTAAACAATTCAACAACCTCGTTGGCACGCTCGCCACAGGCAGCCATGATCACAATATCGGCTTCTGCCTGCTTGGAAATGGCATGCTGCAATACGGTCTTACCCGTACCGAACGGACCGGGGATAAAGCCGGTTCCACCCTCTACGATGGGGTTGGCAATGTCAATGATGCGCACACCGGTTTCCAGCAATTTGAAGGGTCTGGGTTTTTCCCGATACACCTTCATGGCCTTTTTGACCGGCCAGCGTTGGACCATGGTCACCTTGTGTTCGTTGCCTTCTGCATCGACCAGTACGGCCATGGTGTCGTTGATTTTGTAGGTACCGGCCTTACGGACTTCTTTGACCGTATAACTGCCTTCAAAAACGAAGGGCACCATAATCTTATGGGGTTGGAAGTTTTCGTCCACCTGTCCCAGCCAGTCACCGGCTCCGACGACATCGCCTGCGTTGGCCAAGGGTTCAAACACCCACTCCGAATCATCATCCAGGGGGCTGGTATACTCGCCACGGGAAAGAAATACGCCGTTCATTTTGTCCAGATCGTTTTCCAATCCGTCCAAGTTGCGGGAGAGCAATCCCGGCCCGAGCGTTACTTCAAGCATGTGTCCCGAAAAGCTGACTTCGCTGCCTACTTTCAGTCCACGCGTACTTTCAAATACCTGTACAAAGGCGTTCTGACCGACCAGTTTGATGACCTCAGCCATCAATTGAACACCGTTCAGATCGATGTAGCAGATTTCATTCTGGGATACGGGGCCGTTGACCTGGACAGTTACCAGATTGGATACGATGCCTCGTACGATTCCTTTTGTTGACATATCGTGCGTTTATTTGTTTTTGCTATGTTTATTTAATTTCGGGTTTTTCCACCGCATCCTTCATTTCCTTGATCCATTTTCGGAACAAAGCCTGACCGGTTTCCGGATCCAATTCGATCCAACGTTCGAGCATCTGTAACTGCAGCAAGTGACTGAGTAGTTTTTCCACACTGAAGTAGTGAAAAAATACGATTTCTTCCAGATAATCCCACTTGAGCTGATCGATGCGCTTTTCACGTTCGAGCAACAAACTGTCTTCCAAGATGCGTAACACATTTTCCGTGGGCGGAAACAACGTTGCAATCCCAAAATCCCTGGCAGCCGAACTGCGCAGGACTTCAGCCACTTCGTTGTCGCCAACGATCTGCATTTCGGCATCCAGGCCCGTTTTGCGACACAAGTACGCAGTCTGAAGGTTGGACAGATTGAGTTGAAATTCGAACCAATCGGCGGTAAACGCATTGTCGCTGTTCATGGCGTACGCGTAGTACAATCCAAAGAAATGGTTGTCAATGGCATAGTCCGGCATACCGGCAAATTGCTCGGCTTTCCAGTCACGCATAAAAGGGAGAAAGAAGGGAGGAATGCCCGGTACGGGTGCAGCGTGTTCGTAATCGAGACGGTCCCATTGTTCGGCAAAATCTTCGATATCCAAACGCCCCATGCCATCGAGTTCGGCCTCCTTACCCTGACGCAACCACCGAAGCAGGTTGTTCATTTCATAAGGAATGAAATACAGAGCCAGCAGGGCGTTGTCTTCGTCGGAAAAGGCGGCTTCGAGCTGTTCACGGAATTCGACAACCCGCTGTCGAAGTCGGGTTTCTTCCGGGGACAGGTCGGGCAGTCCGGCAACTAAATAATGGTATTCTCTCATGGACACGTTCAATTGGTGAAGAGCATTCCAACAAGTTGAGGACGCAAAAATTCCTTGAAGTATGCAATGAGCTCTTCTTCTCCAAACTGAATTTTATAGGCTCCTTTTTCCGATCGAATGACAAAACCGGTTTTTAACCCATTGACAGACTCAATCTTCAAACCCTTATCCAATAAATCCTTGGCATTGGCTTCAAAGGCTTTGGTCAACGCAGCAGCCTCTGCGGTTTCGATCAGCAATTGATCTTCCTGTGCAAACTTCTGCACAAACTGCAGAATCACTTTTTGCATAAAATCTTTGTCTGCCGTTGCTGCCTTGACGGATTGTTCAACAACCGGTCCGTTGACCAGATTGGTGACTTCCGTTCGAAGAGCTTCTACGGCTTGACGTGCAAAAAGTTGCAATTCGGCTTTTGTGTTTTTTTCAAGCTCACCGGCTTTTCGCTGAGCGTCCTCGATCAATTGCTTGGCCTGTTTTTCGGCGGCAGCGATGATTTCACGGCTCTTTTCCTGAGCCTGTTGCTCCATCTCACGCGCCTTGGCACTGCCTTTCTCGACACCTTCCTGATAGAGTTTGTCCGTAAGTTGCTGAATCTTATCCATATAATAGCTAATTAAAATAGTCTTCGTTCGAATGCTCCAAAGGTACAAAAATCTTATAAATAACATCCTTTCCAATTTCGATATTTAAAAGAATAAGGACAACTTTATCCCCTTATATTTTTTTAACAAAAGATCGCATGGAAAATTGTTAGTGTTTACTAACTTTGCTGAAAATTTAAAGCTCCATGCATACGGCAAGACAAAACGAAATCATCCAAAAAGCCCTTCAATTGATTGATTCAAATGGAATACAGGGCTTGACCATCAAAAACCTGTCAAAGGAGATTGGGATCAGCGAGCCGGCCATTTACCGACATTTTGAAAACAAAGAGGATATCATCATGAGCATCCTGCATATGTTTCGCCAACACAGCGAACAGATTATGATTCAAGTATCCAAAAAAGAGACGGTTTCGGAACAAATGGATGTCCTCTTTGAACAATACATGCATTCTTTTCAAAACAATCCAGCGTTGGTTGCTGTCATTTTTTCGGAGGAACTGTTTCGGAACGAAGGAGCCCAGCGCGAACTGACCTCCGCAATCATCGCCAAAAACATGACCCAAGTAACGAAGATGCTGGAAAAAGGGGTGCAACAAGGAACAATCCGTAACGACATACCCTGTGAACACCTGGCCTATATGATGCTGGGAAGTTTGCGTCTGTTTGTCAAAAACTGGCAATTGTCCGGTTTTCAATTTCCCTTGATCGAAAAGGGTCGTGAATTGATTTCAAGCATAAAAACCTTGATCGTTCGATAGCAATCCTATTTTTTTACCCAAAAAGTTAGTGAATATTAACTACAAATGCTTATGAACCGTAAAATTGTATTTTCTGTCAGTGTACTCGTTGTTGTCGTACTGACCAGTCTTTTCTTTCTGAGTGAAATCAAGCAGCATGCACGGATGGAAACCAACCTGGATGCTTACATGCCTTCGTCCCATCCTGCTTTTGTGTACAGCGACCAGGCAGAAGAATGGTTTTCAATCAACGATGGGATTCTGATCGCAATCGAAAACCCCAAGGGCATCTACAATGCGCAAACCCTGACCAAACTCAAAGATATGAGCTTGGGTCTGCAGGAAATGCCGGAATTTGAAGCAACCGATATCACGTCCTTATATACAGCAGACAACATACTGGGCACCGAATATGGACTCGACGTTCATGCCTTTTATGAGGAAATCCCCACGGACTCCATCCAATGGAATGCCTTGCGTCAACAGATTCGGGACAACGACATGGCTTACGGACGGGTTGTCTCAAACGACGAAACGGTAGTGCTGATTGCGGCTGGTATGCGAGATTCTTTGTTTACCGATGACTTTTATCAACACATACTCACTTATGCAAAATCGTTTGAAGGTGACGGAGATCGCATTTATGTAGCCGGACGTCCCATTGTTGAAGGAACGATGGGGCAATTGGGACCAAAGGACATGAAAAAGATGATCCCCATTGTAATCATAGTTATCACATTGATTCTGTATCTGGTCCTTCGAAGCATTCGAGCAACGGCGGCAACGTTGGGGACAGTTTTTATCAGTACCGTGTGGGTTTTTGGACTAATGGCAGCGTCGGGTATTCCCATTTATGCTGTATCGACGATGATACCGGTTATGCTTATTGCCATAGGTGTGGCCTATGGAATTTACTTTTTCAACCATTTAAAACAGTATACGCAGTTGCATCCGGAAGGAGAACGGTCAAAGGCGGTTCGTTACGTCCTACGCGTACTGCACCGACCGTTGACAATGGCAGCCTTTACAACGATGATTGGATTCTTATCGCTTCTAACCTCTGAAGTTTATCCCATTAAGTACTTTGGATTGTTTACCGCCTTTGGAATTCTGGTCGTATTCCTGCTGGCTTTGGTCTTCATCCCTGCGTGCATTCTTTTGTTTGGATACAAGCCTTCACATCCGAAGAAGACAAACAAACAGGGCAAAAAGAACGGCATGGAAACCTATACAAACCGGGTACTGTTGCACCGCAAAGCTATTTATTCGGTTGTGATCACTTTGGCTGTTCTATCCATTTACGGAACGAGCAACGTTTGGATCAATTCGAGTTTTCTGGCCAATTTTGAGAAGGATAGTGAAATCGTACAAACGGATGTCTTTGTCAACAGCAAATTTGGGGGCACCTCTACGTTGAATGTAGTGCTTGAAAGTAGTACCTACGATGCATTCAAGCAATCAGAAGTCTTGTCGCTGATGGACGAGATGCAAACTGAAGCAGAAGGATTGCAGTATGTCGGCAACTCTTTTTCGCTTGCCGACTACCTGAAGCGCATGCATCGGGTAATGAATGCCAACGACGAAGCCTTCTATCACATCCCGGAATCGAAGGAAATGATTGCTCAGTATTTGCTTCTGTATGAGATGTCCGGAGATCCGGAAAATTTGGGCAAAGTGGTCAATTACGATTACAACCGCAGCAACGTTACGTTTCAACTCAAAGGTGACGATACGAAAACCATTCAATCAGCTTTATCACTGATCGAAACGTATCGGAATCGCTTTTTGTCGTTGGGAATTGACATCAACTATGCCGGCTCCGGATATAAAGCACTGGTCTTTACCGACTTAATCCTTGACGGTCAAATCAAAAGCATTCTTTTATCGTTGTTGTTGGTTTTTATCCTTTTAAGCCTTTTGTTTCGGGATATCAAAGCCGGTTTGGCCGGAACCTTGCCCATCGTCCTGACTGCATTGATCAGCTTTGGCGTGATGGGTCTGTTCAATATCCCATTAAGTACCACCACGGCTTTGTTATCAAGCATCGCCATTGGGATAGGCATCGACTATGCCATCCATTTTTTGGAACATTACAAAACGAATCAAGAGAAAAATGAGCGCAAAATAGATGCGTTGCATCAAACGATGCAACAAACCGGAAAAGCCATTTTATTTAATGCATGGGTGGTCATTGCCGGATTCTTGGTGCTATTGTTTTCTGTCTTCCCTCCCAACCGCACCCTGGGTGCCTTGGTTTCCCTAAATATGTTTACAAGTCTGGCCGGTACATTAAGCCTTCTAATGATTGTGGTGTATCAGTGGAATATTTTTAAAAAATAAAAAAATGAAAAAAACAATGGCGACAATTGCAGCCCTTATGATGGCTGCCAGCGGATTTGCTCAACTGACCGGATCCGAAGTAATGAAAAAGGTGTATGAATTGCCAACCGGCACGGATCAACAGGGTCAATTGACGATGACACTCGTGCATAAATCGGGGGAGAAACGCGTGCGCAGTTTGCAGCAATTCAGCAAGAAAACAGGTATGGAAGAAAAAAAAGTTATGTTTTTTCTGGCTCCTGCCGATGTTCGGGGTACTTCCTTTATGAATTGGAGTTATTCAGACGGTAGAGACGACGATCAATGGATTTATCTTCCGGCACTGAAACGCAGTAAGCGTCTTTCAAGCGACAGTAAGAGTGATGCGTTCATGGGATCCGATTTTACCTATGATGACCTGGGCGAACGACATCCCTCCAAAGATCAACACACCCTACTCCGGGAAGAACGTGTGGGACAAACAATGTGTTACGTGATTCAAAGCAAACCCGTCAACCCAAAGGATACGTATTCAAAAACCATCAGTTGGGTTGTGAAAGACGTGTATGTTGGGTTGAAAAAAGAGTTTTACGATCAGGACGGCCGCTTACTTAAAGTATTGAGCGTGAAAAAGTACGACAAAATCGACGGCTACTGGACCATTCTGGAAACGGAAATGCACAACGTTCAGAAACAACACAAAACGGAAATGAAATTTGAACACGTTCAATACGATCAAGGTATTCCCGATAGCAAGTTTACCGAGCGTGGCATGACAATCTAAAAATAAAAACAATGCAAACAACAACACGATTCTATGTATACATGGCTTTTGTATGGATGTACATTGCAATCATTCCTAAAGCGCATTCACAGGGGTTAAGCCCGATTGAATGGACCGGTTATCTGCGCAATTATACCGGAGTCCTGCTACAAAACACTTCCGATTTATCCATTGTGCAAAACACACTCAATCTGAATCTGGACCATCGATCCAGCAAAGGAGGCATCCATGTAAATCCAACCTTGTATCAATCTTTTGATCGGGAACTGGAATGGAATTTGCGCGAAGCGTATGTGGATGTATTCTTGCCCAACTTGGATGTTCGTTTGGGTAAACAGCAAATCATCTGGGGCAAAGCAGAAGGTGTTTTTATTACTGACGTGGTTTCGCCCAAAGACCTGCGTGAATTTCTTCTACCTGATTTCAGTGAGATCCGTACAGGAATCACGGCGTTACGATTGAATTGGTACAAGGGTGCACATCAATTAGAATGGGTGTGGTCACCCATCTTTACGCCAACTCGAATGCCGGAGTCTTCTAGCATCTGGGCTCCGGACACCCCTTTACCGGCACAAGTGACCTGGGATTACAGCGCTGCAACACATACTGCCTCCATCGAAAACAGTGAATTATTCTTGCGGTATTCGTTGATGCAAAATACGTTTGACCTGGAATTGACGGGGGGATATTTCTTCTACGACGATCCTGCATTGAACGTACAACGTCTGCCGGGAAGCACGATCGTTCGCCCGGAATACCATCGAGTTTCCATGGGCGGTGGCAGTGTTAGCATGCCGTGGAAGAGTTTTGTACTACGGGGAGAAGGAGCCTTTTATTCAGGTAGGCATTTTCAGACTTCCAACCCGGCTGTTGAAGGTTTGCATTTGGAAAAAAACAACCTGCACTACATGCTCGGGGTTGATTATGCATGGAATGGCTTACGTCTTAGCACTCAATTCATTCAGGAAACCATCTTGGAGCACGAAGCAGGCATGCTTCAAGAAGCGCATGAAAATACCCTGACCGTCATGGCCAATAAAACGTTTTTGCGTGAAAAACTTGGGGTGAAGTTATTTTCTTACATCGGTTTGAATCGTGGCGATGCCCTCGTGCGTCCAACGTTGTCATATGCATTGGATGACGGCATGGAGGGCATCCTGGGTGCAAACTTATTCCTCGGTAGTTCCGGACGATTCGGGCAATACAACGAGAACGATATGCTGTATGCCAAGTTGATTTACCATTTTTGATTCTACCCTATAGAATATTGTACACACCCTGCACCAGCACCGCTGCTTCTGAATCAAATTGCTGCACTTCGGTGTACGTGTTGAATTGCTTTCCGGTGTGTACGTGTACTTTCTTGAAGGTATATGCTGCGTCCGTTTTTTGAACGACGACCAACACAAAGGGACCGGTCTCAGAGGAGACGATGGCTTCAGAAGGCAACGCGGGCAATTGTTCGCTTCCGGTTACAATCTCGGCTTCGACGTACTCATGCACCAAAAGGTTTGTGGTTGAGGAGGCAAGGTGGGCAAAACAGGTGATGGCTTTGGTTTCCGGATCGATGCCGTTTCCAATGCTGTGCAACGTAGCGGTCAAAAACGTATCCAAACGAGCACTGTGTACGCGAACGTTTTGCCCCAGGGCCAGTTGATCCAGGTCTTCGGCAAAGACGGAGATTTTCAACTGCAGTTGAGCCGGATCGGTGATGTCCATCATCGGGCTGTGCAAATCGACGGCTTGTCCAAGATGAATACCCAAATTGGAAACCACACCGTCGATGGGTGCACGCAGCTTGAGACTGGCTTCGAGGTGCCCTTCCTCCAGGCGTTCCACGGATACGCCCAGCTGCTGCAACTGCAAGGTATAGCTTGCTGCCTGCGCCTGAGCCGATTTAAACGTACTCTGAGCCAGCGCAAACTCCTTGTCCGAGGCCACGTTTTCGGCATGTAGCTGGCGCATGCGATCGTATTCTCGTTGGATGCGTTGCAGGTGGGCCGAAGCTTCAACGTAGTTGCGTTGAAGCTCAATCCACTCCGGTCCGCTCAGCTCAAGCAGCACGTCGTATTTGCGTACCGTTTGACCGTTTTGTACCGAAATGCGTTGAACCAAGCCACTCAACGGGGCATTGATCCGAGCCATTCCGTTTGAACCGGCAACGATGGAGGCGCTGCGCCGTACAACCTGTTCAAACAAGCGAATTTGGACATGCCCCAAGGCCATATTTTCGCCGGCAAACTGCCGGTTGCTGAGCAGGATGGTTTCAACGTCGTTGGCATCGTTGTCGCGATGGGCCGCTTGTTGCTTGCAGGCAAAAAAGGCGGCAAACAGGAGCAGGCTGACTGCGTAGATAGGCACTTTTTTCATAACTTATTCGTTTGTAAGGTAGTTCAATTCAAGGGTTATCTGATTGAAGTCCAGTAGATTATTTAAATAATCCATTTTTATTTGCTGGGCGGTTTCCAAACTGTTGGCAAACTGAAAGATGTCAATTTCGCCGGTTTCGTATTTCAGGCTGGCCGAACGGACGATTTCGTCGTACAATCGGGCGCCTTTTTCCTTGTAATAGTCGAGACGTTCCATCAGCAGCGCACGTCGATTGAGCAGCGCACGTTGTTTGAGCGCCAACTGCTCCATTTGATGTTGCGTTTCGAAGCGACTGGCTTCCAATACCCGTTTGGAGGCTTGTATGTTTTTGCGTTGCGATCCAAACAGAAGGGGGATGGACAGTCCGGCTTCAAACCCGTGGTAGTAAGCGGCATTGGGCTGACGATTGGTCCCCAGAAAGTACTGAAAAGACAAATCGGGCAGCATTTTGTGTTGCTCAAGTCGCAGGCGCGTCTGCTGAAGCTGCTCGTTGTTTTTAAGCAGGTCTGCGTCCGGAACTGCTTGCCATTCGCGGTGCTCGTACGCCAAGGTGTGCATCTGCTCCGTCACGTCAAAATCGATGTTGACCCCCATGAACTGCTGTAATTGGGCATAGGCCTGTTCGCGCTGGACGTGCCATTGATTGGCGGCTTGCACCGCATTCTCGTACTTGGCTTCCAGATGCAGCAGTTCGAGTGGGGCAATCTCCCCCAACCGATGCTTTGCGCGGGCACGCTGCAACAGTTCCCGATACCGATCGCGGGTCTGTTCCAACAAGGCTTGTTGCTCGTTGTATCGCTGCACGTGCAGGTAGGCCGACGAAACGTCCCGCCGGATGCGCAGCAGTTTTTGTTCCAACAGCAAATCGGCTCGCCTGGATTCAATCGTTTTGACCTTGGATTCAACCACATACAAACTGGGAAATTGCATGCTTTGCTCAATGCCCCAGACCCACAGAGGATAATTGTTTGCGGCGAGGTTGTTTTCATCCACACCGTATTGGATCGTTGTGGTTTCCCATTCAGAAGCAGGACGTGTCTTGTCGGCTTCGGTTTGCAGACGCAGGGCTTTGACGTACGGACTGTTTTGCAAAGCGGCCTGAACGGCCTGATCCAGCGTCAGGGTTTGTTCTTGCATACGGTTTGTTTCCTGCGTACGGTCTTGTGCCATAAGGCTTGCGGCCGGTAAGAGAAACAAAAGAAGCATGCTGCAACAGGCGTTGGATCGGATAACCCGGAACGGGAACAGTTTCAATCCGACCACGTTGTAAAAAAGTTCAAACATAAGCGGTAGGGCAATGAGTGTAAGCATCGTGGAGGTAAACAATCCACCGATCACAACGGTGGCCAACGGGCGTTGCACTTCGGCGCCGGCACCGGTAGACAAGGCCATGGGCAGAAATCCCATGGCTGCCGCTCCGGCGGTCAGTAAGACGGGACGCAATCGGTCGCGTGTGCCTTGCAGGATCACTTGCTGCATGCTCAACGTACCTTGTCGCTGCAACTCCTTGAGGTGTTCAATCAAGACAATCCCGTTGAGCACAGCGATGCCAAATAAGGCGATAAAACCCACCCCGGCCGATACACTAAACGGCATACCGCGTATCCAGAGCAACAGTACCCCGCCCACCGTAGCCAACGGAATGGCGGTAAAAATCATGACGGCATCCTTGAGCGACTTGAACGCAAAATGCAGGAAGATAAAAATCAGCAAAAGGGCAACCGGCACAGCGACCAACAAACGGTTGCTGGCGTTTTGCAAGTTTTCAAATTGTCCGCCGTATTCCAAATAGGTCCCCGTTTGCAACGTCAATTGATCGTCCAGCGTACGACGAATGTCTGTCACCACCGATTGTAGGTCACGGTTGCGAACGTTGACCCCCACGACCACCCGACGGTGTGCATTTTCACGCGATATTTTGGCCGGTCCTTGTGCGTATTCGATGTCGGCAACTTCACTCAAAGGGATTTGATTGCCATTGGCCAGGGGAATCTTGAGTTGTTGAATGTTTTGAATATCCACCCGATGACGTTGGTCCAAGCGAAGCACCAAATCAAAGCGACGCTCCCCCTCAAACACCACCCCGGCAGTAGCCCCGGCGAATGCAGCCGAAAGGTAGTCGTTGAGGGTTTGAATCGTCAAACCGTAATAGGACACTTTCGATCGGTTGTAATCGATTTTGATTTGCGGCAAACCGGCCGTTTTCTCCAATATGATGTCACCGGCACCCGGAATATCCTGTATTAATTCTTTGATTTCTATTGCTTTGCGATCAATGTAATCCAAATCTTCACCGAAGATCTTAATGGCGATATCCGACCGAACGCCCGTAATGAGCTCGTTGAAACGCATTTCGATGGGTTGTGTAAATTCGTATTCAATACCGGGAATCACCGAAAGAGCCTCTTTGAATGCTTCGGCCAGATCCTCCTTGTTGCGGGCGGTAGTCCAACTGCTGCGCGGATGCAACTTGATGATCATATCGATTTCCTCCATAGACATGGGATCGGTCGGTACTTCGGCTGCACCAATGCGACTGACCACTTTATCGACCTCGGGAAATGTCTTTAGGAGTATTTGCTCCATTTGCGTGGTTGTTTCAATGGTCTTACTCAAGGATGTTCCCGTTTTGAGTACGGGTTGGATGACAAAATCACCCTCGTCCAACGTAGGCACAAACTCCCCTCCCATGCGCGCAAACAATACACCCGTCAAAACCAGACTGGCAACAGCAGCCCCCAACACCCAGCGTTTGTGTGCACAGGACCATTTGAGGCTGGGTTCATACGCTTTTTGAACAAAACCCATGAAGCGATTGGAAATCCCTGCAAGTACCGAAGGGCCTTTGGCCGGCTTTAAAAAAAGAGACGAAGCCACCGGAACCCAAGTCAATCCCAAAATCATGGCACCCATGATGGCAAAACTAAAAGACAAGGCCATAGGCTTGAACATTTTCCCTTCCACTCCGGTCAACGACAGAATCGGTATGAATACAATCAAAATAATAATCTGGCCAAAAATGGCCGACTTCATCATCTTGGTGGCACCAGTCATCGAAATCCGATCCATCATGCGCAGGCGATCTTCCTCCGAAGCCGCCCCGAGCGACGTCTGTTCTGCCCACATCCTTAACGCGATAAATTCGACGATGATGACCGCGCCATCAATAATAATCCCAAAGTCCAGCGCACCCAGACTCATCAAATTGGCATCGATGCCAAAAATATACATCATGGAAATGGTGAAAAGCAGCGCCAGCGGTATCACGGAGGTGATGACCAGTGCCGATCGCAGATTGCCCAGCAACAACATCACGGTCAACATCACAATGATCGCCCCCAAAATCAGGTTTTCTGCCACTGTTAACGTCGTTTTGGCGACCAACTCACTTCGATCGACAATGGGGTTTATTTGAATGCCCTCGGGTAAATTTTTTCGGATTTCATTGATGCGTTCGTGCACGGCTTGGATCACCTCTTTTGAATCGGCATCTTTCAACATCATCACCTGTCCAAGGATGGTTTCACCCTTGCCGTTTGCCGTGATGGCTCCGTATCGGTTGGCGTGCCCATATCCTACCTCTGCCACTTGACGTACACGCACAGGAACACCGTTCCGAACACACACCACGCTGTTTGCGATGTCTTCAAGGGAACCCATCTGTCCATCTCCACGAATAAAATAGCTTTGATTGGTTTTTTCGATGTACGAACCACCCGATATGCTGTTGTTGGCTTCGAGCGCATCAAAGACCTCCATCAACGTGACCCCCATCGCCTCCAATTGAGCCGGCTGAATGCGTACCTCATACTGCTTCAAATACCCACCCCAACTGTTGATTTCAACCACGCCCGGAATGCCCGATAATCTTCGTTTGATGACCCAATCCTGCAACGTTCTCAGCTCCTCAGCCGTATACAACTGCTCGTAGCCCTCCTCCGGATCCAGGGTATATTGATAAATCTCGCCCAAACCCGTCGTAATGGGTCCCATCTCGGGTTCCCCAAAACCCTCAGGGATATTAGCTGTCGCCGTTTTAATCTTTTCGGCAATCAACTGACGTGGCAAATACGTCCCCAGTTTTTCGTCAAAGACGATGGTGACCAGCGAAATGCCAAACTTCGAAATAGACCGAATCTCTTCCACTCCGGGCAGATTGGCCATTTCCATCTCAACGGGGGCTGTGATGTATTGCTCAATTTCCTGGGTTGACAGATTGGAAGAGGTCGTAATCACCTGAACCTGGTTGTTGGTAATGTCGGGCACAGCTCCCACGGAAATGTTGAAAATGGAATACAGTCCAAACCCGGCAATGGTAAGCGTAAAAAGTATGACAATCAGCTTGTTGTGGATGCTGAAATGAATAATTTTTTCGAGCATATGTCCGTTCGATTTAAAGGTTTGTCTTTACTATAAAACATTTAAACGCATTTTGTTCATAAATCAAACGGATTCGTCCAAAAAAGGTACTGCCCCATCCGAATCCTTCGATCCGAATGGGGCAGTAAAAAGACGTAATATCGTCTTCTATTGACGTTGATTTCAAAACCTAATTAGGTTTAACCTACTTATTGCCAGCATGTTGAAAACTCCTACACTCCCAACCTGCTAAGCAAAGATAGTAAACTATTTTTTAAGTTACAAGCCGAAGAGGTGTTAAAGTATCTTATTTCTGTCTTAAGAACACCTGAATGGGCGTTCCCGTAAAGACATATTCCTCACGAATTTTGTTTTCCAAAAAGCGCTTGTACGGATCCTTCACATACTGCGGTAAATTGGCAAAAAACACAAACGTTGGCACGTGTGGTCCCTGCAACTGCGTGATATACTTAATCTTAATGTATTTCCCCTTGATCGCAGGCGGCGGCGTACGCTGAATCAACGGCAAGAGATACTCGTTGAGTTTGTTGGTCGGTATGTGTCGCTTGCGGTTGGCGTAGGTCTCATTGACCTTATCCAGCACCTTAAAAATACGCTGCTTGGTTTGCGCCGAAATAAACAGAATGGGAAAATCCACAAAGGGAGCAAAACGCGCACGAATGGTATCCTCGAGCTTCTTCACCGCATTCCCTTCCTTATCGTCAATCAAATCCCACTTATTCACACAGACTACCAGGCCTTTTTTATTCTTTTGTATCAGTGAAAAGATGTTCATATCCTGACTCTCGATCCCACGGGTTGCGTCAATCATCAAAATACAGACGTCCGAGGATTCGATCGAACGGATGCTTCGTATCACTGAATAGTATTCCAGGTCCTCGTTGACTTTTCCTTTTTTACGGATTCCCGCCGTATCAATGAGGTAAAAATCAAAACCAAACTTGTTGTATCGTGTCAAAATGGCATCACGCGTGGTACCCGCCACCTCGGTAACGATGTGCCGTTCTTCTCCGATAAAGGCATTGACCAACGAGGATTTACCGGCGTTGGGACGGCCTACGATGGCAATCTTCAGAATGTCTTCCTCCAGTTCGACCGAATCCTTTTCCGGATTGAATAAACTGACCAACTTATCCATAAAATCACCGGTTCCGCTCCCGTTCACCGCAGAAATCGCGATGGGATCTCCCAAACCGAGCGCATAAAATTCGGACGCATCGTAACCCATTTCAAAGGTATCGGCCTTATTGGCCACCAGTAGGATGGGTTTTTCGTGTTTGGCACGCAACACTTTCGCGGCAGCCATATCCAAATCGGTCAATCCGTTTTGCACGTCAACCAAAAACAAAATAACGTCTGCTTCTTCAATGGCAATCTGAACTTGCTTCTTGATTTCTCCTTCAAAAACGTCTCCGGAGCGATCCACCCAGCCACCGGTATCGATGACCGAAAACTCGCGTCCTTCCCATTCACTGAGTCCGTACTGCCTGTCTCGGGTGGTACCGGATTCTTCATTGACGATGGCACTTTTGGTCTTCGTCAACCGATTAAATAACGTGGATTTGCCTACATTCGGGCGTCCCACAATAGCTACAATGTTTCCCATACTGAGTTGCGTTTGCTTTTACTCTTGATAGCCAAAAGCTTTGAGTTTGTTGTCTTTATTGCGCCAGTCTTTTTCGACTTTCACAAAGAGTTTTAAAAATACTTTCTTATCCAAAAATGCTTCGATGTCCCTGCGCGCCTCAGTCCCCAATTTCTTGATGGCCTGGCCGCCGTGACCAATTAGGATGCCTTTTTGCGTCTCACGTTCCACAACGATGACCGCTTCAATGTGTACAATACTTGGTTCATCCAGGAAGCTCTCCACTACGACTTCGCAGGCATAGGGGATTTCTTTTTGGTAATAAAGCAAGATCTTCTCACGAATGATCTCGGTGATAAAAAAACGAGCCGGCTTGTCGGTCAACGCGTCCTTATCAAAAAAAGGCGGTGACTCCGGCAAAAGCTCGTTGATGCGGTTGAGTAAGTTGTTGATGTTAAACTTGCGCAACGCCGAAATCGGAAAGATCTCAGCCTTGGGCAGTTCTGTTTGAATGTCGGTCACTTGCTTTTCCAAATCTTCCTGATTGCTCAGGTCAATTTTATTGATCACAACCAATACCGGAATGTCCAGCTTTTTGACTTTTTCCAAAAAGGGACGATGCTTGTCATACGATTCAATGGTATCGGTAACATAAAGCAGGATATCGGCGTCGAGCAATGCCGATTGGGAAAAGCTCAACATCGATTCCTGCAATTTATAATGGGGTGCCAACACACCGGGCGTATCTGAGTAAACAATTTGGAAGTCCTCCCCATTCACAATGCCCATGATCCGATGACGGGTCGTTTGGGCTTTTGACGTGATGATGGAGATGCGTTCTCCCACGAGATTGTTCATCAGAGTTGATTTCCCCACATTGGGGTTTCCGACGATATTGACAAATCCTGCTTTGTGCATGCGCTTAAAATTAGTGCACAAAGATAGTTATTTAGTTGCGAATCTGCTAATACAGAAGGGAGGCGTTTTACTTCGAATCGTAGGCCCACTTCAAATACACAGAACCCCACGAAAAACCCGCGCCAAAAGCAGACAGAATCAACACATCGCCTTTTTTAAACTGCTTTTCAAACTCCCACAAACAAATGGGGATGGATGCCGAAGAAGTATTGCCGTATTTCTGAATATTGACCACCACCTTCTCGGTCGGAACCTTCATCGTCCGGGTAATGGAATCAATGATACGCATGTTTGCCTGATGCGGTATAACCCAATCTACATCATTGGCAGTCAAACCATTACGCGCCTTCATCTCTTCCGACGCTTCAACCAGTTTGGTCACCGCAAACTTAAATACGGTCTGCCCCTCCTGATACGTATAGTTCGCACGATTGTCGAGCGCTTCGTGGTTGATGGGTTGCACCGAACCACCGGCCTTAATATGTAAATAAGGATAGCCGACTCCATCGGTATGCAACACACTGTCAATTAAACCAAGCGGTTCCTCACTGGGCTCCAACATTACAGCAGCCGCACCATCTCCAAACAAAGGACACGTCGTACGATCCTGATAATTGGTAACAGAGGACATCTTCTCGGCAGCAACCACAATCACCTTTTTAAAGCGACCGGATTCCACAAACGAAGCACCGTTGACCAAACCAAACAAAAAGCCGCTGCAGGCAGCCGCCAAATCATAGGCAAACGCATGGGTAATGCCGCATTTTCCGGCCAAAATCGATGCCGTAGACGGATAAATGTAATCGGGTGTCGTGGTGGAGCAAATCAGCGCATCCACTTCCTCCGGCTTAGTATTGGTTTTTCTCAAAAGCTCTTCAATGGCTTTTGCCCCCATAAAGGATGCGCCCAAACCTTCACCCTTCAAAATGCGGCGTTCTTTGATGCCGGTACGGGTAGTGATCCACTCGTCGGTCGTGTCGACCATTTTCGTAATATCTTCGTTTGTCAAAATGTCTTCGGGAACATATCCTCCAACACCGGTAATGACAGCATTCAAATTTCTCATTCTTCGTAATTTTGTGCAAAAATAGCCAAAACCTTGCACATTCTACACTCTTTTGTGCGAAAATGCTAAAAAAAAAGTCCTGAAAAACAATTCAGGACTTCATTTATACCATTAAAGGCGTACTTATACAGCAGCCTCTGTCTTTACAATGGCGATTTTTCCACGGTAGTAGCCACACTCGGGGCATACAGTGTGGTAAATATGCATCGCACCACATTGTGCACAAGCGGCTAATGTAGGCATCGCTGCTTTATCATGAGTTCTTCTCTTCGCAGTTCTGGTGTTCGAATGTTTGTGTTTTGGATGTGCCATTTTACTTTGTTACTTTAATTATTATCGATCATATTTTTTAATGCGTCCCATCGCGGGTCAGTGTTTTTTTCCATTTCAACATCGGCGGAATCATCCTCCATCGGATCTACAAAGTCATCTCCTCCATCCACAAATCCAGCATCCTCATCGCTCCCGCCCTCATCGCCATCGTTTCCGTCCCGAACGACCCGAGCGCTGTGCTTCTGAAGCTTGCTTGTCATCGCACGATTGCACTTACCCGGCGCATGTACATGCTTAATGGGAATACTCAACGCGATGCTTTCATACAAGAACCAAGCCAGGTTGATAAAGCCTTCCGATTCAGGAACAATGATGATATCATCCCCTTCCTCAGCATATTCCGTACCCAACTTTACAATCAATTTACTCTTGGCTTTAATGGGCAATTCCATATCATCCAAGCATCGATCACAGGGGATAAAAATGCTTCCTTCCAACTCATAGCGAATCTCGTAATCGTCTCCGGAATACTTGATTACAACCTTCGCCTGTACCAATCCTTTTTCAACTTCAGGGCTGTCAATCTTCTTAAAATACGCTGTATCGAGTTGATACGACAATTCATGCGTCCCTAAAGGAAGCGTAAGTAGTTGTATCTTATATGGATCAAATTTGCCCAATGTTGTCTGTTTATTTAAAACCCCGCAAAGATAGTAATTTTTTCAATTGTAAGCGTGTATTTTCTTGAATAATATTTCGATGAATGCGGAAGAAGAATGTGTTCAAAAAAAACTTGTCGTTTTTTTGAAATGTGTCAAAAATCGAAGATTTTTGAATGTGTCGACCTTTGGTCGAATGAAATAAGAAGAATGTGTAAAAATCCTGCGGTTTTTTAATGTGTTGCTCCCTATCGGTCGCAAATGTGTCAACGCTGCGCGTTGAATGTGCGACCTTCGGTCGAATGAAATAAGAAGAATGTGTAAAAATCCTGCGGATTTTTAATGTGTTGCTCCCTATCGGTCGCAAATGTGTCAACGCTGCGCGTTGAATGTGCGACCTTCGGTCGAATTATGTAATAAAGCAGGCTGACTGCGGGCGCAACGGCAGCAACGACGGGCGCAATGCAGCTGGCGGAGCCAGCGTGCGGCGACCTTGTCGCCACACAGCGCACGCACGGAGGTCGGTAGTGTCTATATATTGCCCACACGATGCCGCCCGTGCGTGCGCGCATTGCGCCCGTTGATGCTTCAATCGCCGAAGGCGATACATGCACGAGCGCAGCCAGTGACACAGGAATAAGCACTAGGGATTAAGTCAGCAGATGCACGATTAAGGAAACAACGACGGGCGCAATGCGCGCCCGTACGTATAAATACAATTTGTGAATATCTAAAAAGGTAGTTACGTACGGGCGCTAGGGGCGACAGAGTCGCCACACGCATGCCAAGCATGCTGCATTGCGCCCGTCGTTGCTTCAATCGCCGAAGGCGATACATTCACGAGCGCAGCAAATGACTCATGAACGAACTGCGTTACATACTCTTCCCATTCACGAGCGGGAGCGAGTGACACATTCAAAAAACGAAACGTTTTTTGACACATTCGAAACCAAAGGTTTCGACACATGTTAAAATAAGAAAACCC
>JAQVXI010000052.1 GCA_028709215.1 Bacteroidales bacterium | reverse complement strand
CCGGATAGGAAGGCCAACGGCACCCAGGGGTTTTGCAGGTTAAAACCATAGGCCATGATCGAAAAGACAACGACCATGCATAAAAAAACGATTCCAACAATTTTATACTGTTGTTTCAAATACGACATGGCTCCGTCTCGAACGTGCTGCGCGATGGTTTTCATCACATCGGTTCCTTCGCTTTGACGCATCATTTGACGGAAGAAGTAATACGCAAAAACGAGGGCAACGAGGGCTGCCGCCGGAACAATCCAGAAAAGTGGTGTAATCATGGTTGCGATATTTAAGGTTTAGTCAATCGTTCCATAGCTTCCATGCCGCTTCTGCCTGAAGATGCAGCATTTCCAATCCGTTGCAGGTATGTGCGCCCTGCGCTCGGCCTTTTTGCAAAAATAAGGTTTCTGCCGGATTATAAACCACATCGTACAGATAATGTGAACGTGTAAGCAACGTATAATCCAGATCCGGACAGGTTTCTATGTTGGGCGACATACCCAAGGGTGTGGTATTGACAAAAATGGACGTGTTTCGATAGTGATCAGCCGTCAGATCATCGTACGTAAGCCCACCAGGATGGACAGTTCTCGAAACGGTAAGGGGCTGGATGCCGAGTTGCTTCAAGCCGTAGACAACGGCTTTGGAGGCTCCGCCGGTACCCAACACCAAAGCATTGGGATGGGGTTCTCGTTTCAACAATTCAGACACAAAGCTGCGTATGGATTCCGTAAAACCAATCACATCGCTGTTGTAACCTTTTAGCTGTAGCGTTCCATCCGATTTTTTATGTACCCGAACGACGTTGACCGCACCAATTTCCCTGGCAGCCGGATCCAATTCATCCAGATATTGTATGACAGCCGTTTTGTAAGGGATGGTCACATTCAAACCCGTCAAATCACTGTTTTGTCGAATGACCTCGGGAAAGGCATCAATCGTGGGAATGGCAAAATTTTCGTAAACGGCCGAAAGACCTTCCCGTTCAAATTTCTGAGTAAAATAGCCTTTGGAAAACGAATGGGTTAACGGGTAACCCAACAAGCCAAATTTTTGCATGCGCATCGATTTAATCGTTCGGATTCGTGTCGGATGGGCCCAGCATTTCTTCAAAAAGCACATCGGCTCTTGAATCTTTTTGTCTGGCCAAATCCAGATATTCTTTTGAAAGTTGTGTTTGACCTGTTTTTACGTAGGCCAAGGCAAAAAACAAGGGCAAACCGGGCAATTCCGGATCGAGCGCTTGAGCAGCACGATACAATTCGAGCGCCTGGTCGTAATTGCCGTTATCGTAAGATATATTGCCCATCACAGCCAGGACATCCGCTTGATTGGGATCGATGGATAGAGAACGTAAATAGCTCACGTAGGCTTCGTCTTTTCGTTCCATTTGCAGCATCAATTCCGCCATGTATACCCAAAGCTCAGCATCGCTATCATCGATAAGAAGGGCTTTCTCCAAATAACCCAGACTCTTTTTGAACTCTTTCAGTTCCATATAACACAGTCCCAAGCCGGCATAGGCTTCAATATTTTCAGGAAACATCGTCAGCACCAGATCAAAGTGAACGATGGCCTTTTCGTACAGACCAGCTTTTTCATAAGCTTCTCCAACCAATAGATGGATGTAATCAGCCGGTTCAATGTGCGAAATGCAGGTTTCATACATTTGAGCGGCCTTTTCGTATTGCTCCGACTGAAACAAAGCATGTCCCTTCTGCAACAGTGGTAAAAAATCGTCTTCAGACAAAGCCCAAGCAAAGTCGTAGGCTTCAATGGCTTTGTCGTAGCGCTCCAGATTGAACCATGCCTGACCTGCATTAAACCAGGTATCGGTACGATACGGATCGGCATCCAACAACTTATCATAGATCTGAACCAGTGCCTGGTAATCCTTGAGTTCTTCCAGTACATAGGTCAATTCTTCCAAGAGATCCTCATCGTCCGGATGCTCCTGAAGCGCTTTCCAAAGGACTTCTTTTGCCAGATCCAATTTTCCGGCACGGGTAAGAATGCCCGAAACATCCAAAAGCAAATCAACCCGGTTAAAGGCTTCTTGATGCATCAACGCACGCAGTAGACCCAATCCGGCTGCTTCACGTTTCATGTGCAGGTAAATTTCCGCCTTTAGTAATTGAACTTCCAGACTTTCTTTCTCGGGCAAGGTTTCCAAAACACGCAAAGCCTTGGCGTGCCTACCCGAATCGACCAGCAAGGCGACTTGACGCAGCATCAGTGAACTGTTGTCCGGATGCAGTTTAAGCCCCAAGTCCAGTACGCCGGAGGACTTATCCTGCAAGCCATGGATGCGATAAAATTCCGACAAGTCTTCCAGCTCATCGACGTCAAAATAGCCGGGAGTACCTACCGATAGGAATTGCTCGTATCGTTCCAGCAGTTCATTCGGTACGGATTCTTTGTCGTCTTTTCGTTTCATCCTTTCTTTTGTTTGTCGACCAATTTGCCCCAAGTATCTTTTAATGAAACCGTGCGATTAAAAATCAGTCTGTCTGGCGTAGAATCGGGATCTACACAAAAATAGCCCACACGCATAAACTGAAAGGCATCCAGCGCATTGGCTTCTTGCACAACCGGTTCGATTTTTACGTGCGGAAGTACTTTTAACGAATCCGGATTCAACAAATCCATAAAATCCGTGTTTTTTTCTTCTGCCGGATTGGCTACGCTCAACAAGCGCTCGTACAAACGGACTTCTACATCCAGACTGTGTGGTACGGAAACATAATTGATGGTGCCCTTGACTTTGCGTTTGGCTTCTGCCTGTCCGGATTTTGTCTCGGGAATGTATTCACAGTAAACTTCCTCGACTTCACCCGCATCGTTCTTTTTCGATCCGGTACATTGCACGATGTATGCATTTTTAAGACGCACTTCACGTCCCGGTGTCAGACGGAAATAGTCCTTGGGAGCATCTTCCATAAAATCACAACGGTCAATGTATAATTCACGCGTAAAAGGCACAGGACGTGTGCCCAGTGCTTTGTCTTCCGGGTTGATCTCGGTCTGACTCCACTCAACTTCTCCTTCGGGAAAATTCTCGACAACCAAACGAATGGGATCCAGAACCGCACTGACACGCGGTGCGATTTTATTTAAGTGTTCACGGATGCTGTGTTCCAGCAAACCAATGTCAATGATGCCGTCAAACTTGGTGTAACCAATTTTGTCCACAAAGTTTCGTATGGATAAGGGCGTATAACCACGGCGACGCAATCCGCATAGGGTTGGCATGCGCGGGTCATCCCAACTGGAGACCCGACCTTCTTTGACGAGTTGAAGCATTTTGCGTTTGCTCATAACCATATAGGTGATGTTCAAACGATTGAATTCAATTTGTCTGGGTCGAATGGCTTCCGCTTCTGCCAGATGGTTTAAAAACCAATCATACAAGGGCCTGTGGACCTCAAATTCAAGCGTACACAGGGAATGTGTAATGCCTTCGATGTAATCGCTTTGTCCGTGGGCAAAGTCGTATAGGGGGTAAATGTTCCATTTGTCACCGGTACGATGGTGGTGCATTTTGAGTATACGGTACATCAGTGGATCCCGGAAATGCATGTTGGAATGCGCCATATCGATTTTGGCCCGCAGCACACGACTGCCTTCTTCAAACGCACCGGCTTGCATGCGTTCAAACAAATCCAGATTTTCTTCTACGCTTCGGTTTCGATACGGACTTTCCGTGCCGGGACTGGTCGGAGTCCCTTTTTGAGCGGCAATTTGCTCGGCAGATTGATCGTCGACATAAGCCAGTCCGTTTCGAATCAAACGTTTGGCAAATTCATACAGCTGATCAAAATAATCGGATGCATAGTAGAGGTTGTCCCATTGAAAACCAAGCCACTGTATATCTTCCTTGATGGAGTCTACGTATTCGACGTCTTCCTTGACCGGATTGGTGTCGTCAAAACGCAAATTGCAGGTACCCCCGTAACGCTGTGCAATGCCAAAATCCAAACAAATGGCTTTGGCATGACCTATATGTAAGTAACCGTTTGGTTCGGGCGGGAAACGGGTTGCAATGCTACCGTTGTTTTTACCTTCCTTCAAATCGCTCTCAACCATTTGTTCAATGAAATTGAGCGAACGCTTGGTTCCTTCTTCGAGTGTTGCTGTATCGACTGTCGTCATATCTTGCTTGTATTCAAATTACGTATGTATGGGCTCTCCCCGATTCTGCAGATTGCAGTCTGCAAAATTACACAGAAATGCGTGATATATCAAAATTACTTAAAAATGTATTATATTTGGATCGTGGACGTAAAAATGTGGTCAAATCTAAAAAAAACCAAAAACATGTTTTACAATATAAAAAAATATTTGCCCACTTCTCAAAAAAGGTCAATCTTTGCACTGTTAACCTAATACAATCTTTTTTACCTTAAGAACTAATACCTATTGAAAACCTACAAAAAGGCCGCTTTGTGAAAAGCGGCCTTTTGTGTTTTATCGATTCATACAAAAAAAGAACCACACCGGCAAGACAAGGTCTCACAAGTGTGGTTACCGTTCAATCTGCTGTTTTATAACGTGACCCCGGTCTTGAAAATCGAGATCTCACGATAGCCTTGCTTTTCGTTATTCACGTAACTGCCTTCCGCAACGGATACGACATACTGAATAAACGCTTCTGCAACCGACTCCATGGATTGTCCTTCTACAATGCCACCGGCATTGAAGTCGATCCATTTGGGTTTGCGTTGGTACAGGCTGGTATTGGTCGATATTTTCATTGTAGGAACAAAGCTTCCAAACGGAGTACCTCTACCGGTTGTAAACAATACAATCTGGCAACCCGAAGCGGCTAATGCCGTTGCGGCCACCAGGTCGTTACCCGGAGAGCTCAATAAATTCAAACCGGGTGTTTTGAGGCGTTCACCATACAAGAGGACGTCTCGAACCGTCGATTTGCCACATTTCTGTGTACAACCCAGCGACTTTTCTTCCAGTGTTGAAATGCCACCGGCTTTGTTGCCCGGAGAGGGATTTTCGTAAACCGGTTGTTCGTTGCGAATGAAATATTCTTTAAAATCGTTGATTAGGAATACGGTTTTGTCAAACGTAGCCTTGTCTTGACAACGATTCATCAAAATGGTCTCGGCGCCAAACATTTCAGGAACTTCGGTTAATACCGTTGTACCACCTTGAGCCACCAAAAAATCAGAAAATACACCCAGCAGCGGGTTGGCAGTAATGCCGGAGAATCCATCGGAACCCCCACACTTCAAACCAATCTTCAAATCACTCAGCGGGCAATCGGTACGTTGATCCTTGGACGCTACGGCGTAAATGTCACGCAGGAGTTCCATCCCGTGTTCAAACTCGTCACCCACTTTCTGGGTTTCCATAAATTTGATTCGGTTGGTATCGTAGTCACCCAATTCTTCACGAAACACGGATACTTGATTGTTTTCACAACCCAGACCGACGACCAAAACACCACCTGCATTGGGGTGCTTGACCATATCCTGCAATATTTTTTTTGTATTTGCATGGTCATCACCCAGCTGCGAACAGCCGTAGTTGTGTGGGAAGTGGACAATGGCATCAATGCCTTGGTTGTTGGTTTCCTTTTTTAGCGCATCGGCCAATTGACCGATGATGCCGTTCACACATCCGACCGTTGGAATGATCCATATTTCGTTGCGTACACCGACTTGGCCGTCCGAACGCTTGTATCCTTTGAAGCTTGTGTTGCGTTTGTCAAAATCCGGATCGGTCAGACTCGGTTGGTAGGTATAATCCAAAACACCTTCCAGATTGGTTTTGATGTTTTTTTCATTCACCCATGCACCGCGCGCGATGGCTTCACGGGCATGACCGATGGGATAACCGTATTTGATGATATCCTGCTTGGGAGCTACGTCCTGCAAGGCCACTTTGTGGCCTGCAGGGACGTCTTCCAAAACAGTGATTTTTTGGCCGTCCACCTCCAGCACTTCGCCTTGGCTCAGTGCTGAAATCGCAACCACGACGTTGTCGTCCTGATTGATTTTTAAAAAGCGTACGCTGTCCATCTTGTTATACGATGCTGCGCACAACCTCCAACATACCCTTTTCCTGAATTTGATTCAGGTACTGAGTCAATTGATCGGTTAAGCCATTGATACGATTCAAATCTTCGTCCCAAATAAATGCTGCACCCAATACACCGGTAGCAACTTTTTTGGTATCACCCGTGGCCCACAATTCCTGAAGAAGTGCGATGATGGCAGCATCGTCGTTGGGAACAATGACGTCGTCGCCTCTTTTTCCGCCCTTATAATAGGTCGTCATGGCTGCCAGACCCAAAACGATGCCCATGGGCAGCATGCCTTTGCGTTCCAGATAGATCTTCAATCCGGGCAAATCACGGGTTTTAAATTTGGGGAAGCTATTCAGCATGATGCTGGTAACGAAGTGCTTTACATAGGGATTGCGGAAACGATCCAGTACGTCACCGGCAAATACCTGCAATTCTTCTTTGGGAAGATCCAGGGTTTCGAGCAGTTCTTCAAACATAACCTTGCGTACGAAGCGACCCATCACGTCGTCTTCGACACTTTCGCGTACGGTATCAAAGCCGGACAGATAGGCTACGGGAGCCATCACGGTATGCGGACCGTTCAACAGGGTAACCTTCCGGTCGTGGTAGGGTTTTTCGCTGGGAACAAACAGGACGTTGAGACCGGCTTTGTCCGCCGGAAATTCTGCGGCAACCGACTGAGGCGCTTCGATCACCCACAAATGGAAGATTTCGCCTTTCACCACCAATTTATCGTCGAGTTGGATGCGGTTTAGAATTTCGTCGATGCTGTCTTTGGGGTAACCGGGAACGATGCGGTCTACCAACGTACTGTACACGCCGCATGCGTTATCAAACCAGTTCTTAAATTCGGCACCCAGGTTCCAAAGTTCGATGTATTGATTGATGCATTTTTCCAACTCGATTCCGTTGTGAAAAATCAACTCGCAGGGGAATATATGCATGCCTTTATCCATCGCACCGTTGAAGGTTTTAAAACGATGGTAAAGCAATTGTGTCAGTTTACCGGGATATGAGCTTGCGGGCGCATCGGCCAGTTGACAAGTTGGGTCAAAGGCAATACCGGCCTCTGTTGTATTGGATACAACAAAACGCATATCGGGATTTTCAGCCAGTTTCATGTATTCGGCAAAGTCCGTGTAGGGATTCAAACCACGACTAATTACATCAATCAATTCGATGCTGTCTACGGCTTTTCCGTGATCAAGGCCTTGCAAATTGAGGTGATACAAACCATCCTGCGCATTCAGCATGTCGACCATACCTTTATCAATGGGTTGTACGACAACGACGCTTCCGTTGAAGTCCGCTTTTTTGTTCATGTTGTACACAATCCAGTCAACAAATGCCCTAAGGAAATTGCCTTCACCAAACTGAATAATGCGTTCCGGGTAGGTTCCTACCTGTACGTTCTGTCGGTTAAGAGAGTTCATAGATAAAATTGTTTTGATTGAAAACCTGTTTATTCTTTGTAAAATCGAGTGCAAAATTAGGTATAATCTTGCATATAAAAAATTTTTCGTATATTCGCAATTGGTGGAGAAAGGTTTTATTGAAAGCATCAACAACACGGGTATAGTTCTGTTTTTAAGCCTATTAAATGCCATTTTGTGTATACAACTCTACACGAAATCAAATACGATTTTAAACAATTTTATCACATATCACCTAACATCAAAAGAAAACGATCATGAGAAATTTCATGGATGAAAACTTCTTGCTGGAAAACGAGGTTTCACAAAAATTGTATCACGAACATGCCAAGATGATGCCCATCATCGATTATCATTGTCACTTGAACCCTGCCTTTATTGCACAGGACAGAGCCTTTGACAACTTGGGACAAATCTGGCTGGAAGGCGACCATTACAAATGGAGAGCCATGCGCACCAACGGCATTGACGAACGCTTCTGCACCGGAAAGGACACATCGGATTGGGAAAAATTTGAAAAATGGGCAGAAACGGTACCCTATACCATGCGCAACCCGTTGTACCATTGGACACACTTGGAGTTGAAAACCGCATTTGGCGTTGACAAAATTTTGAAACCGGAAACAGCCCGCGAAATTTTTGATGAGTGTACTGCCAAATTGCGTACGCCAGAGTATACTGCCCGCGGTTTGATGAAAAAATTCAATGTAAAAGTGGTTTGTACGACGGATGATCCCATTGATTCCCTAGAGTACCACATAGCCTTGGCCAAAGAAGGTTTCGAAGTCAAAGTACTCCCTACCTGGCGCCCGGACAAAGCCATGGCTGTAGAAATTCCGGCCAACTTCAAAGCGTACATCGAAAAACTCTCTGAAGTCTCCGGTGTACATATTTCGACGTTTGATGATGTATTGCAAGCGCTTCAGGTTCGCCACGACTTCTTTGCTGAAGTGGGTTGCAAACTGAGCGATCACGGCATCGAAGAGTTCTATGCAGAAGATTACACACAATCAGAAATCAACGCTATTTTTAATAAGGTGTATGGCGGAACGACGTTGACGCATTCAGAGATCTTAAAATTCAAATCGGCCATGATGGTTGAGTTTGCGATCATGGACCACAAAAAAGGCTGGACGCAACAATTCCACTATGGTGCCATTCGCGACAACAACAGCCGGTTGTTCTCCAAGTTGGGTCCGGACACCGGTTTTGACTCCATTGGTGACTTTACCATTGCCAAATCCATGAGCAAGTTCCTGAATCGTCTGGATACCAACAACCAATTGGCTAAAACGATTTTATACAACCTAAACCCAAGAGACAACGATTTGATTACGACCATGATTGGAAACTTCCAGGACGGAACGGTTGCCGGTAAAATTCAATTTGGCTCCGGATGGTGGTTCCTCGATCAAAAAGTAGGTATGACGGCTCAGATGAACTCGCTGTCCGTTTTGGGCTTACTCAGTCGCTTTGTCGGAATGTTGACCGACTCAAGAAGCTTCCTATCCTATCCGAGACACGAGTATTTCCGTCGGATTCTGTGTAATTTGATTGGTACGGATGTTGTAAACGGAGAGTTGCCTGCATCAGAACTGGACTTTATTGGGAAAATGGTCGAAGACATTTCCTACAACAATGCCAAAAACTTCTTCAAGTTTTAATTTCTCGTATCAAATCATCCGAAAAGGAAAATCTGTAAGTTTTTAAACACTTATTGTCAGAATTTCCTCATGAATGAATGGAATGTCCTGCGGGACATTCCAATATTTTATGTTTCTTTGCAACACAAAAAAAATTAATTCTTTTTATGAGTAAAAAAGTTGTAACATTTGGTGAAATCATGCTTCGGTTGGCAACACCGGGATATGAACGTTTTAGTCAGGCAACAAGCTTTACTGCAACCTACGGTGGTGGTGAAGCCAATGTAGCTGTATCGTTGGCTAATTATGGGTTGAATGCCCACTTTGTAACCAGATTACCCAAAAACGACATTGCGCAAGCCTGTCAGATGAGCCT
>JAQVXI010000051.1 GCA_028709215.1 Bacteroidales bacterium | reverse complement strand
ACCGCGCCATCGTACTCATGAAATCATACGACCTCATCCATTGGACACATACCATCGTCCGAATAGACAAAGCCTTTCCGGAGCTTGGCGACATTGACTGTTCCTGGGCTCCTCAAACCGTTTACGACCCGGCCGTCGGTAAAATGATGGTGTATTTTACCATTCGTTACAACAACAAAGACTGCCACATGTATTATGCCTATACAAATGAGGATTACACAAAACTGGAAACCACTCCCAAACGAATCACAGACATCGGAGGGCTGGATGGTGATATTACCAAAGTCGGTGATCAATACCAGCTTTTTTATGTATCCGGTGCGAAGATTCTGCATTCATCCTCCGACAAAATACACGAAGGATATGCCGTCGACACCACACGCATCGATCCGGAACGTGTTTCTACCGAAGCACCCAACCTATTTAAACGCCTGGGCACCAACACGTATGTTCTTATGTATGATGTGTACGGAGCCAGACCCAGCAACATGGGTTTTAGTGAAACGGAAGATTTTATCAACTACAAGCATTTGGGGCACTTCAATGAGGGTGTCATGAAAACAACCAATTTTAAGAGCCCCAAACATGGTGCGGTGACCTATCTCACAAAAAAGGAGCTAAAAGCCATTGCCAAACACTGGAAAATTAGGCCAATGCGATAATCATTGGCCCATTCTTCAAACGGGTGAATGCTGTAAAGCCGATTCTTCCGTGTCAAAGATCGAGAAGATGGATGAAAATCCGGATATATCAAAAATTTCTTTGATGGTTGGTTGCATGGAAAACAACAGGAATTTTCCTCCGGTCGCCATCATCTTTTTTTGTACCGTAAGAAACACCCGAAGTCCCGAACTGCTGATGTAACTTAGACCGCTACAGTCGAGATATATGGCTTTTGTTTTTTCTTCAAACAGCAGATTCATTGCCTGTTCAAACTCATTGTAGTTGGTCGTATCAATTCGGCCTTCAATGGCGACCCGGATACCTTGCTCAATTGCTTTGTGTGTAATATTCATTTTTTTACATTATTTTGGTCATTCGTAGGATATTCTCCTTTCCCAACCGTTCGTAACTAATTTCATCCATAATCTTTCGCATCAAAAAAATGCCCAATCCTCCTATGGGTCGTTCCTCTACAGGCAAGTTTAGATTGGGGTCTTCCTTTTGTGTCGGGTCGAAGGGTTTACCTGTATCTTTGATCGTGATTACCAGTCGAGGGGCAACGTATTCTACATTGATGTGGATCTCCTGTGAACTTCCTTCTTCGTAGGCATAAAAAATGACATTCGACAAAGCCTCTTCGAGAACAAGATTGATGGGAAGCATGCAACCGGCAGGCAATTGGCATTCCTCCTCCAATTGCTCAAGAAACACGACCACCCGATTCAGCTCATCGACTGCATTCCGGATGGTTAATTGTTTATAGATTTCTTTTCCCATAATAGTTGATGCTCATCATCGTTAAATCGTCCGATTGTGTATGCCCTTTAACGTGGTCGGCAACAGCTTTCGTGGCGGCCTCGATCATGCTCCTGGGTGAAGCGGAAGCGTTTTGACGGATTACTTCCAACAAGTACTCATCACCAAATAAATTGTGATCCACATCTTCTGCTTCAGATAGCCCGTCGGTATATAGAAAGATCTGATCCGTTGGGTCAATTAAAATGCTTTCTTCTGTGTATTCATACATTTCAAATAAACCCACCGGAATCGCTTTGGTGATATTAAAAAAGCGGACGTCCGTTTTGTTTCGAATCAAAATAGGTGGATTATGTCCGGCATTGCAATACTTCAACACGCCGTTTTGGATGTCCAAAATGCCCAAGAAGAAAGTCACAAACATATTTGACTCGTTGTTGAGCGAAAGCGTCTTGTTAATGGACGTTACGATTTCGGCCGTGCTTTTATCTTTATCCGCGGTTGAACGTAGCAATGTTCGGGTTACAGCCATAAACAAGGATGCCGGGATGCCTTTGCCCGAAACATCACCGATGGCAAAACAGATTCGGCTGTCATCGAGCAAAAAGAAATCATACAAATCTCCACCGACTTCTTTGGCCGATAACAGCGTAGCATACAAATCGATTTCCGGTAAATCAGGAAAGGGCGGAAAGATATGGGGTATCATACCCATCTGGATTTCCTTGGCTATGCGTAACTCACTTTCAATTTTTTCTTTTGCCGAGGTCGTTTCCTGTAGATGTGCAATGTACTGTGCAAGTTCCTTTTTCATGTAATCAAACGAGTTGTACAGATCCTGCATCTCAAGGCTGTTACCCACGTGCGGTAATTCCGTTTTGAAATCTCCGGAAGCAATACTACGGGCGGAGGAGGCAAATTTGGCGAGAGGACTGATTTGATGATTGATGATGCGAATGGTTAAAAACAAGAGCAAAGCCAGTCCAAAAATAGTAAGAAGGATAATCGTAAGGGTCAATTTATGGAGACCGGCAAACATCTCCTTATGCGGATAGACGACGCCCAAAGACCATCGGGTAGAAGGCAACTGGGTATGGTAGATCCATACATAACCCAAGTGTTCCAAATCAATCGAGGTCAATGCCTGCTCACCACGAATCATATCTCGTCCAATCGTACGCAATTCCGGTTCGTTCAATTCGTCGGCTCGGGTAAAAATGGTATGATTTTTTATAAGATTTACTTCCGGGTGCGTTACGTAGACACCCGCTCGGGAAATCAAAAAGGCATAACCGGTTTCAAAAATCCGGACAGAACGAACGATTTCCGTGAGCCATTCTAATGAGATATCAATGGTGATGATGCCCCCAAAGACCCGTTCACCCTGCTTGTCTACATAAAAAGGCATCGAATACGTCGAAAGCAAGGCATCCGCTCCTCCCTCATCATAATAAGGCTCGGACCAATAGGATGTTTTAAGCATCGCAGGAATTTGATACCAGTCCATAATAAAATAATTATAATCGGGCGACCATAAGTCTATCGTTTCAATTCCGTCTCCTTTTCTGTAAGCGTAAGGCGCATACGCATCTACGTCCGAGTCAAACACACCCGGCTCAAAGGCGATCGCGCTTGCGTAAATAATGGGGTTGTTGCGTACCAGTTTTGCCAAAAAAGGCAGAATGGAATCCTTGGGTATGGATCCGGACTCCAACATCCACGAAAGGTTGTTTGGAATCATTTCAGCCGGTCGAATGACTTCTTCAATTTTCTTAATGGTGTTTTCGGCCAAGAAGACTGCATTTTCACGTGCCGACTTTTCTATTTCCGTTCTCGAATAATAGTAATAAATCGAAAAAATACTTGCACCCAATAAAATGGTAAACGTCAGGATGCGGATTATAATCTTAAAGGACAGGCGGTTTGTTCTCATATACTATTTCATAAAAAATGCATCCATCTTCAGCTTCTTTTCCCCTCCGTTCGCATTCCTTTGAACCAACTCAAGGGCATACAGAAAGTCCGATGGCAGCAATTGACCGAAGGATACATTCTTGTTTGTGGGTGTGATCAATTCAAGCATTCTGTCCAACATCCACCGTTGATGTGATTTATTATTTGGAAGATGCGCTTTCTCCATCTCATTCACCACCAAATGGAGGGTGTATTCTTTGTTTTCTCCGGCATACGCCCAACCTTTGAGTGTCGCTTCAGCAAACTTCTTTAAGGACTCTTTTTTGCTAGCATAAGTCGACTCCAAACAATACAAACCATCCTCCGGTATATCGTACCCATAATCGGCCAAATAAAAAGTGACCAGTTCCTCTTGGTTGATGCCACTGTTGATGATTTGGTTGTACTCATTGTAATTCATCACCGTCATTGCATCAATCCCCTCCATTAAAAAGAGATTGATGCTACTGTGAATGCGTACAATTTCCATCTCAATGTGTTGATCGTGTAGGAAAGCAAAGGGTATATCATCAAATCCACTGCTCCAAATACCCAGTTTTTTTCCGTTCAAGTCGGCAACACTGGATATCCCACTGCTTTTTTTTACAACCAACATCAGCGCAGAATGCTGGGACAACTGTGCAAAACTCACAAGGGGCAATCCGTTGACCCGTCGCTTTACCGCATCCATCAAAAACGTGGATACCACATCGGCTTTACCTTCCTTTAATAAATTTATCGAGGATATATTGGCCGAAGGATGGATCAGCTCCACATCCAGACCAACCTCCTCGTAAAACCCCTGATCCAAGGCTACATAAAAACCAGCAAACTGTGCCTGTGGGAGCCAGTGTGGTGAAAACACCAGTTTTTCACGTTGCGCATGAACGGAATGAATCCCCGCAAACAAGCACAGAAAGAAGACAAGACAGAGCGAGTGGATGGTGTTTTTATGCATGATGATTTGATTTAATCTCCAAGAAGTTTCAAAGATAACAGGAACTGATTGGTTTGTGGCATGCCGGACTCAAATTTTCGTGCATAACCTACCGACCAGGTTGTTTTCAGGTATGAAAACAGCACCCATTGAACATCCACTTGCACACCGGCATTGAATCGGTGCTTTCGGTCTTTGCTTCGGTCAAAGTCCGATAACAAATGGGTGCCGAAGACAGACGATTTGATAAAAGTTGGATACAACCAGGTTGTACCAATTTCACGCAAACGAATCGGTTTTAAGTTGAGCTCACCCATTGTCTTAACATAGTTATAGGCCTGTATCTCATCGATCTGAGCACCAGGAAAAGCCAGTGCATACCGGTATTGTTCTGCGGGTTGCCAATCGACATAATTGTTGCGAAACCCTCCAAAGTAAAAATGTGACATGCCCGATGCTCGGTCACCCAGCGATTGGCCGATGCTGTTTCGTATCCAAAAACTGGTGTTTCTAATTCCCGGGATCAAAAACCCAAGATCTTGATTCGAGACAAACGAAGGATACAAATAACCTTGTGCCAGATAGCTGGTTGCTTCGACATTCCAGTCGAAACCTTTTTCATCGACCACCGCTCCCAGCGTTTTTCGAAGCTTCGATCGACCATATCCCACAGTGGCTGCCTGAAAGGAACG
This sequence comes from Bacteroidales bacterium, assembly GCA_028709215.1. GTDB lineage: Bacteria > Bacteroidota > Bacteroidia > Bacteroidales > UBA1402 > UBA8389. Next base: position 4,756 of record JAQVXI010000051.1, on the reverse strand, counting down.
GATGGGGCTAGCAACATTCTGATATTGAGGCAAAACCTCCAGATCCCCGTAGGTATACAAACCAAGCTGATAATACGATTTCAACGGTTGTTGCATCGAGTAGTTACGACGATACTGTACACCAACGTTGTAACCGGCTCGGCTGCGTTGTGTCGGTCCAAATAAATCATAAAAATGCGTCTGATTAAAATTGGCCGTGAAATGCCAATTCCAATAGGTCCAGTCAAACATGAGGTGAATCTTTTGTTTATCCGCATACGAACTCCAGGGGGAACCGGCAACAAACAACTCGGCGTTGCTGAGACCCACAGGATCACGCCAACTCAACCGGTAACCCAATGCAACCGTATTTTTAAAACCTCCAATATCCGGAAAAGCATTGGCCAGTTTCATTTCACGCAACGGGTAATACGGTTTGCTGACCGCCTTTGACGCTTCAATACGTTGAGAGGCCGGCGGCAGTGACCACGTTTCAACGATGGGATTACGTTGGTACACTCGGTTTCCTAAGTAATCAATCGAATTGGCTTCGGTTAGCACCCGGTACGGAATGATGCCGGGTACCATTCCGTCTCGATTAAACCGCAAGACCAGCAGACTGCTGTCGTTATACTGCAAGGGCGTAAAGAGTCCCGTCTCCCCATTTGACAACAATTCGAAGCGCTTATCTTCGAGATGTATTCTCCAGATGTTTGACACACCCGTATAATAGGAAGCACCAATCAAGTATTGCTCATCGTCGGAAAAACGAAATTGCGTAAGGGTATTATCCTCAAGTGCATAAATCGTTTCGTAGCCTGTTTTCCCTTGTTCCAGATCCGGTACATCAAAGAGAATCAACGATTGCTCACCGCTTACCCCCGAAAGCGATGCAATCAGCTTATCACCGGATTTGGACATATCCAGATCAAATAGGGTTCTGCCAAAGGGGGCCGTATACATCGGAACCACCCGATCGTAAGGCGCAGGAATCTTGACAAGCGTTGCATTTCCGTTATCGTGTCTCACCCCCCAAATGCTTTTGTCAAGGGGATTGAACGTGAGGCTTCCTGTTCGGGTCAAGCGATTGAGCGTCCTTTTTTTTCCGGTTTTCACATCCACCTCAACCAAACTCCGATACTTACTGTTTTGTTCCGTGATGTATATCTTTTCCTCTTCCGCATTGTAGGTCAAATGCGTTGAATAATACAATTCCGGTGAATCCAGTGTCGCCAGTTTTCGTATTTTCCCGGATCGTACATCGATTTCTGCTATCTGTGACACAATGCCCGGGTGGTTGATGGCAGCATACACTTTGCCCGTTTTAGCATTGTATTCCAACTTCGATACATTACCCAGTGTTTTTTGAGTAATTGGCTTAAAATCAGTGATTGGATAGGCTTTTATACGATCGATATTTGCTTGTTGAAAGTCTTTTTCCCATCCGATCCACTCTTTCCACGCTTGATGCAGGCTTTTGCCATACACCTGTTTAAACTGATGGGCATAAAACGTTCTGCTGCTGTCCGTTCGATTATAAAAGGCTTTCAATGAATCAATGCCGCACGTATAGGCCAGATACGAAATAAAACGCGAGCCATAGAGATAGGCATTGGCTCCCACCTGAAAATCAATGGTCGTACCTTCCGTTTCCAAACCCACGAGTGAATAAATGGGCTGCTGGTCATTTACAATGCTCCTGAAATACATTTCATCGTAAGTCCCCATGGCGCGCCCCAAACCTCCCGACATCCATGTTTCCATAAAGCAGGCGATTCCTTCGTGATACCAACGCGGTGCATACCAACGAGGAGTCGTCAGATAACTCCACAAGGCGGACAACGGCTTCTCCTCGCTTCTTCGGATCTTTCCTCTAAAAAAGTCCCTGAACGCATCCTCCTTTTTATTTGCCTTATCGGCCATCACGATGTGCGTCAACTCATGGTTAAACAACCACTGAAATCGCTCGTTCGAGGGAATGATGCTAAAAGCAAAGCTATACGGAGCAATGCCCAGTTGCACCTGACTAAAAGGCATCGCAATGGCTCCGCCATGCCCACTATCCTCAAAGTCACTCAAAATAACATACGTGGTCGTATCGTTGTACTGCCACAATTCGCGGTGGAAGTTTCGGGCGTTTTGATACGTCTGAGCCACGTGTGGTACAAGGTACTCATAGCGTTTACCAAAATAAATCAAATGCAGGTTACCCTCCTGAAGTTGATTGATTTGCTGTGCCCGGAGAACCCAACCTCCGGGCAACAGCATAAAAAGAGCGAACAGAAAAAATCGGAACCATGCCATGGAGACCTGTATTGCTTTGTTAAAATATTCTCATGAGTGCCCCCAATTTTTCGGTATCTGTAAAACCGGCGCCCAACGCTTCTGCATCCGTAAATCCAGTACCGAGTTTCTCTGCGTCAAAATACATTGCCCCAAGCTTTTCTGCGTCAAGTGCCGTAACGCCCCCTAAATTTTCAACATCATAAAAGCCAATACCCAACTTCTCAACATCCCAAAAAGAGCTCAATTTTTCAGCATCAAATCCCCCTGCTCTATTACCCAAAACCTCTGCATCCCACAAGCCAAGCGTTTCCGAATCCGAAGCAAGTAGACCCTTCATCTCGTCCAGATCACTACTCATACACGCTTGAACATCGGTCATCGTGTTTTGAATATTTTTTTCAAACAGAGGTTTCTTATCTAAGTATTTCAACATGACTTTGTCTTTTGTCACGATCGAGGCACTGATTTGATTGTATACCAGCAAGTCATGTGCTCGATTCAGCCCCCCGTTGGAACGTCCGTCTGTATTCAGAAGATAGGCTTCCAGACGCTCGATAAAGTCGACGACCGAACTGTTGCGATGATTCATTTGAGCAATAACGTTGTTGCCCTGAGCGATGGCATTGCGTAGCAATTCCGGCGTGGATTGATCAAGGGACTGACTGAGGAGTATCGCCATCAACAAATCCTTGCGCGAGGTTTGTAGAAACGCAGCATACTGCTGCATGGCTTCCAGTTGATGGACATGTTGAGTAGCAAAGGCTTTTTCTTGATTGGCCTCATCGATTGCATACGTAATGTTTTTTGCAAACTCAAGCGACTTGGTGTAGTAAAATCCCAAGTACGCTTGCAGGTTTTTTTGCAAGAGGGTATCGGTCAACAAATCATTTTTCAACTCGATGTCGGCCTCCGTTGCTTTCGCGTTTCGGTAGTTGCTTACCCGTCCAATGGTTCCTGAAAGCTGATCGGGATCAACCTTGGGGTATTCGACGAATAAACCGATTAAAAAACCGACGATCAATGCTGCCACGATGGCAAAACCAATCATTAATTTACTGTTTGTTTTCATGCGATTCAATTTATTAGGTTAAAGATAGACTATTCTCTGAATTGATTCAGTTTCCACAGATCTCTGTAATTCATTCGTATTAAAGGTGAAAGCGTCATTTCACCCGTTTTGCCAATGCCTTTTCTCAATGCGGCCAGTTCCTTCAGTTTGTCCGAAATATCGTCTTCCGAAATGGGTGGAAAGCCGCTTTCTTTCAACAGCACATTCCGTTTGGCTTTGATGGATAGTTCAAGGTAGAGCTGGATGTAACAATACATGTCAACAATGGTTTCCGGTGCAAATCTCGTTTTCAACGAAGCCAAGTACGCACCGGCACGTGTATCGGAAAAACGCCCCTTGTGTATCATTTGCAACAATTCGATTTCACTGGAAAATTCAATTTCAAGCCAACGGTGTAATTGTTTCTCATTGCGACGAAAGATCAACACAAAAATCAAGGGCAATACGATAAGGATGCCTACCGTCTGCAAAAGTGGATGAATATAGAAGTGGTTGAAAGCAGCGTGAATCAGGTAAACCGAAACATAGGCAATACCGATCGCAATCCGTTGAGAGGCGTTGCGACTTTTTGCTCCGACCACAATCAAAGAAAAAAGAGCGGTGCAACCACCATGCATCAACGCCGTTCCAAACCCGCGAAGTATCCACACCATAAAACCGACATCCGAAGCATCATGGACATATACAACATTCTCGACCAACGCAAACCCTGCACCTATGGCAAAACCGTAGATGGCAGCATCGATTAAAAAGCCGGCTTTCTTACGAAAAACAAGAAAAAAGACAAAGAGCGATTTAATCCATTCTTCTGTACCGGGGGCAATGTAACGAGCATACTGTTCGAAGGATAATACATGGGTCTGCAGAAGAAAGTTATTCAGATAAAAAGCAAACCCGGCACTGAGTATACCCCATAAAATGGCAGAAAAAAGGGTTCTCTTAACAACCAGTTTAAAACTATCGAGTAAAAACAGAAAAAACAAAAATAAGAGCACAGGCAATACGCTGATCAAATAATCCATGTTTTTCGCTTTTTCTGACTGCTAATATAAATAAAGCAAATAAAAAAAACATCATTGAACGAGCGATTCGGATGCTTTTTTTTTAATACAAACCACTTACACCTGATATTAATTCGCTATTTTTGACAATAAAACATACAATAAGCAGACTGATCGCTTTGATTCTCATCCCTAAAACAAACAGCTATGCGCCTGAATTGGAAAGCCCTTTATTTTTCCTTCTTGATTACCTTCAGTGGTCTGTGCACCCATCAGACCGAAGCAGCACGCACTAAATACAACTTTAATTCCGATTGGCGTTTGCACGTTGGAGATGCCATCGATGCGGAGCACGTTGAATATAACGATACAGAATGGCAGAAAATAACGCTCCCGTTTGCATGGAATCAGGACGAAGCGT
>JAQVXI010000080.1 GCA_028709215.1 Bacteroidales bacterium | reverse complement strand
GTCTGTTGTTGATGCTTTTCGCATCGTGCAGCGCCCAGACCAATCTAAAGGATGCAACCGAGGATCATTTCCTCTTTGGGGTTGCGTTGAATACCCGGCAAGCGGCAGAACAGAATCAAGTAGAAGCGGCCATAATTAAGGATCATTTTAGCTCGATTGTTGCCGAAAATTGCATGAAGTCTGCCGAGTTGCAGCCGGAAGAAGGACGTTGGTTTTTTGACGATGCCGATCGACTCGTTGCCTTGGGGCAAAAAAACAAACAGGCCATCATCGGTCACTGTTTGGTATGGCATTCACAGCTCCCACGGTGGTTTACCGTTGATGAGAACGGAAACGACGTAAGTCCTGAAGTGCTGAAAGAACGTATGAGAACCCACATTCATACAGTAATGTCTCGTTATAAAGGAAAGATACACGGATATGATGTCGTGAATGAGGCCTTTAATGACAACGGTACGTATCGAAACAGCAAATTTTATCAGATTCTGGGTAAGGATTTCATTCGTTTGGCATTTGAATATGCAGCCGAAGCAGACCCCGACGCCCAATTGTATTACAACGACTACAGCATGCACCTACCAAAAAAGTGCGATGCCGTGGTTGAGCTCGTCAAAGAATTGAAAGCGGCCGGTATTCGTATTGATGCCGTTGGTATGCAAGGACACATGGGAATGGAAGGCCCTTCTGTTGAAGAGTTTGAAATCAGCATCAATAAGCTGGCCGAAGTAGGCGTCAAAGTCATGGTGACCGAATGGGACATCTCTATTTTGCCAAATCCATACCATCATACAGGCGCGAATATTTCAGATCGATTCCGTTACTCAGAAGAAATGGACCCCTATCGTCAGGGAGTGCCCGCAGATGTGCAGGCCGAGTGGGATGCCCGTGTATTGGAAATGTTTGATTTGTTTTTGAAGCACAGTGATGTCATCGATCGAGTTACCGTATGGGGCTTGAGTGACGGCATGTCCTGGAAGAATGATTTTCCTATGCGAGGCCGATACGATTATCCTTTGTTGTTTGATCGCAACAATCAAGCCAAACCAGTAGTTCAAAAAATGATTAAATTAGCCAATTCCAAATGAAAACTGCAAAATATTTATTTGAAAAGGATTACATGGCAGATCCTGCCGTGCATGTATTCAACGACAGACTGTATATTTATCCATCACACGACCGCGAATCCGGAATCCCCGAAAACGACAACGGTGACCACTTTGATATGAACGACTATCATGTATTCTCTACGTCGGATATTGAAAACGAGCCATTGACCGATCATGGTGTGGTCTTGAAGGTTTCTGATATCCCTTGGGCCGGTCGTCAGTTGTGGGACAACGATGTCGCCTTTAAAGATGGTCGGTATTATATGTACTTCCCATTAAAGGATAAGAACGATATTTTCCGAATCGGTGTTGCCGTTTCCGACAAACCGGAAGGACCTTTTGTGCCTCAACCCGATCCGATGAAGGGAAGCTACAGCATTGATCCAGCTGTGTTTAAGGATGCGGACGGCCATTTCTATATGTACTTCGGTGGTTTGTGGGGTGGTCAATTGCAACGGTACAAAGACAATAAAGCTTTGGAATGTGCTTGTTTGCCCGAAGGGGATCAAGACGCCCTGCCGGCTCGTGTAGCCCGTTTGTCTGAGACCATGTTGGACTTTGCCGAAGAACCCCGTGCGGTATACATCGTAGATGAAGCGGGTAAACCGTTAAAAGCGGGTCGGAACGACATTCGTTTTTTTGAAGCATCATGGATGCATGTCTACAACGGGACCTATTATTTTACCTATTCTACCGGGGATACACATCAGATTTGTTATGCGACCGGTGACAATCCCTACGGTCCCTTCACCTATAAAGGAGTCATACTGACTGAGGTCGTTGGTTGGACAACCCACCATTCCATCGTTCAATTTAAGGGTAAATGGTATTTGTTCCATCACGACTGTGTGCCGTCAAACGGTAAAACCTGGTTGAGAAGTTTGAAGGTCGTAGAACTGGAGTACGAAGCAGATGGTCGGATTAAAACCATACAGGGAAGTGCAAAGAAGTAAACAGTTTTTTTTCGTATGGTTGTTTGGAATGCTATGCAGCTGGACAATTAACGCATCGGAACGGGCAATCTTATTGCCCGTTTCTTTGGCTGATAAAGGATCGGATTGGGTTCAGGAGGAAGCCTCCGGCGTCGTGTATGTACGTCCGGCAACAAACCTATTGGATGGTGCCTTCCCGGGAAGCGCTGACAAACTGCTGTCGTTTCAGATCCTTTTCCCCCAAGCTGGCGTTTACGAGGTCTATGCAAAGATACGCGTTGGGTCCGGAGCCTATAACGACGACAGTTTCTTTATGGCAGGATTGTTTGGAAGTCGTTCGGCTGTCACAGCGGGTGATTGGCATATGGTGAATGGTCTGGCCGGTGTCGGCTTTAGCCTGCCTTCTGATTACGTGACCGGTGGTGGCACTGTCGGTTCACAAGTCTGGAAGTGGATCAATGTTTCTGAGTTTATCAATCCGACCCATCCGATTACATATTCCGTTTCCGAACCAAATTCATCGGTTCT
>JAQVXI010000050.1:3212-10791 GCA_028709215.1 Bacteroidales bacterium | reverse complement strand
TTGAGTCAACGTATATGGAAGCCGTCGTTTGTGGACTGACAAGGGCAAACGACGATTTTCCTTCGAAAGGCGTTTCGGAGACTTGTATCTGTGCCCACAGCAACTGGGGCAATAAAAATAGGACTAACAGCGTATTCTTCATGTGTAGATTGTGTTTACCATAGAATGGCAAGGGCTCGTTTGCCCAATATGTAGTTGTCAAAAATCAGTTTACCTTTACATCCTGCCGCTCCGCAACAGACGTGTAGGGGCATCAAATGTTCTTCTCTCGGGTGACAGTAGCGTGCATGGGGAGCCGCTTCCCATCCGATCAATTGCGCTTCCCGGTATGATTGTTCGTGTGCTCCGGTACAAATATCGATCAGCCAGTCCTGAAAGGCATCGTTTTTGTCGTCCGGCGTATTGGACGAAGACCAGTCAAAGACACGCATATTGTGGAAGGAAAAACCGGATCCAATGATCAATATATTCTCCTTCAGCAAGGGCCGAAGTACCTTTCCCAACGACAGATGCAGCGCCGGATCCAAGCCTTTGAGCAACGAGATTTGTGTCACGGGAATGTTTGCTTCGGGATACATCATCAACAAGGGAATGAACACACCATGATCCAGCCCCCGGTGATCGGTGATGAAAGCGTTGAGCATACTTTCATCAAACAAATGCTGCAGTTTGGCTGCCAGGCCGGTGTTGTCCGGGGCGGCATACTGTAATTCGTAGGTTTCCTTTGGGAACCCATGGTAATCATACAGCAGTTCGGGCGCAGCACTGCCAATAATTAATGGGGCCGGTTCTTCCCAGTGCGCACTGATGACAACGATGGCTTCCGGCCGCTGAAGCGTATTCGGAAGTTGCTTCATAAAAGCGATCATTTCACGGTGACCAGGTTCTCCAAGTATGGGCAACGGACCGCCTCCGTGTGAAAAGTATAGTATGTTTGCCATGTTCGATCGGTTTCTCAAAAGTACCCGAATTTTTTCAATTCACCCAATACGTTTTCAATAAATCGGTATATTTGTAACAGATATCTTAAATCAAACGACACCTACTATGAGACATCATTCTAAACAAACTGCATGGATCTTATTTTTATTGCCCGCTTTTGCACTGTTCTTCTCTTGTGAAAAAGAGGAGTCATCTGCTCCGGAACATCAGATAGCACGCATCCACGATGCATGGTATTCCAATTGCAACGGCACAATTGAGGCAGACAGTAGCCAGCTCAATCTATCGTACAATGTCTACGATCATTTGTCCGTATGGGCGTGGGATAACGAAGATTATAATTTATTTACGTACAACGACAACGGCAAACTGGAGGGAGTCGAAGAACACTGGATGGGAAAAGTTACCCGCATTCAATTTTCCTGGGAGGGGAATACCGTGACCCGGCTTTCCACGACAAACGACGTTCCGGATTCTGTAAAACAAGTCATCGAATGCAACAGCGAACAGGAAATTGTACGCATAGACGGATACAACCGCAAGGATGCAGCATGGATTCACGCATGGTACGAGCTTTACTCTTGGCAAAACAACAATCTCACACAGATTGAACGATTTTCAAACACGGGGAACGGCAGCTTTGAGCTCGAACGCACCTCTACCTTTACCCACGAAAACTCATTCAACCCATTCCGAAAACACCAGGCATTGGTTTTGTGGGACCCCACATCCCCCTTGTGCCCATCAAAAAACAACGTACGCACTTGGACCACCGTCGCGGGTCTATCGTTGCAGGATACCGTCTGGCATGCGACGTTTGACTATACGTACAATGCCTATAACTATCCGACGCAATTAACCATTGAGATGGTAAACGATACCTGCTTCTCGTCGGAAACCATCGATTTCACGTATTTGAATTGATGGGGATCAAGACCACGACCATGTCCATTACATTGGTTCGGGTACTACCGGTAAAAATATGTCCTCCGACCTGCTGAAAAAAGGAATAGGAATCGAAGCGATGGAGGTAGTCGATTGCATGGATGTGCATTAGTTGTGCATCGATACAGGTTTGTCCGTCGACCACGGCGCCGGCTGCATCGGTGGGACCATCGGTACCGTCGGTACCGGCACAGAGCAGGGTGATTCCATTTCCCGGATCCATTTTTAATGCCAAACGGAGGGCCAAATGCTGGTTGCGTCCACCCAAACCCGCTCCGGATACGTTCAGGGTGGGTTCACCGCCCAACAACAAGCAACGTGGTTTTCGGCCGCCGGTTTCCGCAAACGAACGGATGGTTTGGAGAATATACTCCTCGACGTCCGTGACATCTCCCTTTAAACCATCGGTGAGGATGTGTGTTTCAAACCCGAGGCTGGCAGCTTTGCGTGCAGCTCCCTCCAGTGCCAGGCGGTTGTTTCCGAGCATGTAATTGAGGACGTTGTTAAAAATCGGATCACCCGGTTTGGGGGTCTCATTCCGCAGGCCCTCCCGCCCTTTTTGCAGGTGTGTACGCAACGAGGCAGGAAAACGATCCAACAACCCATATCGTTCCAACACAGACCAGGCATCGGCATAGGTCGTTGGGTCTGCAGCAGTCGGACCCGAAGCGATGACACCGGGATCATCGCCCACCACATCCGAAAGGATCAGGCTCAGCACGTTAGCAGGCGCTGCGGCTACAGCAAGCTGCCCCCCTTTGATGGCGGATACGTGTTTGCGAAGGGTATTGATGGCAGCAATGTCTGCTCCGCTTTTGACCAAGAGATCGTTGGCCAAAATCAATTCGTCCAAACTGCAGCCTTCGGGCAGATCGGTCATCAGAGCAGAAGCTCCACCCGACAGCAGGCAAAGCAGCAAATCGCCTTCTTGGGCTTGTCTTGCAATCGCCAACAGCCGACACGTGGCCTCAACACCGGCCGCATCGGGCAAGGGGTGCCCGGCCTCACTGACTGCCAATCGCTTCAAGGGAAGTCCGTGGCCGTACTTGGTCAGCACGTGTCCGGCCGTGATGCGATCGCCCAGAATTTCCTCGGCCTCTTTGGCCATTGAGGCGGCTGCCTTTCCTGCCGCCATGACGAACAGCTTTCGAAAAGGGGGCAGAGTATGATTGCCGATCCTAAGTCGACCCTGCTCAAACCGAAGCTGGCTGCGCAGTAGCCTGTCAGGCAGAACCTGCTCCACGCCAGCTCGGAAGATCTGTTCAGCAAAGTTTCTCATTTGATTTCCGGAATTACACCTAAAAACTCACCAACCACCTGAAATTCATCTGCCTCTGAAAGCACAATGGGTGTATACGATGGATTCAAAGGCATTAACTGAATGCTTTCGTGTGCCCATTCTTCTGTAATCGGATCGATCTTGTACGTACTGGTGTACTTTTTGATGGAGAAAGCACCTCCCTGTTCAGAATCAAAGTAATCGTTGTGCTGAACCAATACGATTTTATCTCGACGTGAGCCCACAATATTACTTCGAAAAACACAGAAATCCCCATCCCGAATCAAAGGTTCCATCGAATGCCCGGTGGCTTCAACAACGAACATACCGGGATGAAGTCGTCCAAAATGTTCCACCTTAATCCAACCCCGTTCGGAAACGGATTCGTATTGACTAAATTTGCCACAAGCAGCTCTTATTGAATACAACGGCAAATAGTCTTCGTATTTTGAAGCATCAGCAACATCGGGTTCGATTCTGAATCCAAGTGGCTCGATACTTGGTTCAACAATTTCAGCCTTGGAGAGCAAGGATGAAAAATAGGAAGCCAAAGCAGGGTCACAACAGTACACATAACAACCCTTCATTCCTCGGGTCATTAAGGTACGATAGGTGTTTTTTATGATGCGATCGGCCTGGCGAAGCGCTGCATCGGGTTGTTCTTTCAACATCTTCTTGATGCCGCGAATGGATCGATCGTTTCCGGATCTTTTACATACATCTGTGACCAGCTTACCTTCCTCAAAACGGAGATCAGGGCCAATAATCACCCCCACATAATCCATTTCAAGACCTTGACACGTATGGATGCATCCAATTTCATGAATGGAATCGGGGGCAACAATCCAAGTACTACTATCTTGGGCAAGGTTCCATTTCTTCCGAAAGTGATAATCAGGGATTATAATATCATATGCCTGTGGGTTTTTCTTACTCACCCAATCCCAGCAATAACCGGCTACCAATCGAGATTTGTTGTTGATTGCATTCTTTTGGGCAATGATATCAAACAATTGATTGGGGTCCGAAAAAACTTGAAAATCAAAGTCCTCGGAAGATAATAACGGATTGGCTGTTTCTCTGATTTCGAGCGCATTGTCTAACCAAGATAGATAACCATCCGAACCATTGCAACGAAATTGAGATTCCAATTTTAGGGTTTTCACAACCGCACCTTGTTGCTTGGCCCACTTTTCCAATAGCCTTGCTTCACCGATGTCTTTAATGTGAATTCGTTGGTCGTTATCAATAAAAAAAACCACGCATTTCGCCGCATTCATTAGTTCAAGTGCTTGATTTTCTCCCAGATTCTGATACAATCCGCTCTTATAATTAAGTCGATGTGCCTCATCCACAATTAATGTATCAAACTGATTGGCTTCCACATCAATATAGGAACCTGTACCACCAAAAAGATTGTCGATATTGGTCTTCTTTAAACTGCCAGTCAACTTGATGGCATACACCGCTCGAGGGGCAGCATTCTTCGAAACATATCGAGCAAATTGCCCCTGCTTAGTCAATTCTACCAACAGGTTAATGGCAACCACACTTTTGCCTGTACCTGGACCACCTTCTACAATCAACACCTGTTTTTTTTCGGGTTTCGCTCGTAAAGCCATGGAAAGTGCATTTTCGTAAACCACTTTCTGATCATCCAACATAATGAATTCACGGTTACCCTTAAGAAGACCAACCAAGGAGTCGGCTAATTGCTTGGATGGCTTAATTCGTCCATTCTCAATACGATAGAGAATATCTTTATGATCCCCATATTTAACAAAGTTCTTTATAAAAGCCCTCAACTTCAGGGTGTCATTTTTTAGAAAAAGCGGCGCATTCTTTATATGGTGTTCATAAAATGCATGATTGATGACACCATCCTCACGATAATTGTGCAAATATGCACAAGGATGCAAACCAATCTGTTCATCCCTAACAGTCTGATTATAATCTTCCAGCAATGCCGCATACGACCAAGCTTGGTACGAAGGATGCACCGTTTCGCTTTCACCGTGCTCAAAACGTGTTCGCACCATAGCATCTTTATCTGTACGTATTGCTTTCTCCCATTGCTTTAGTTCAACAATTACAACCTGCTCACTTCCTGCTTCATCGGTTCCGGATAAGATAAAGTCTATCCGTTTGGAAGCTAATGGTAATTGAAACTCAATGGAAACGCCCACATCATCGGCAATACCATCGTCATTTAAGACAATCCCCATATACATCATTGAATTGACCCACGAACGCTTCTCACTGGGTGCAGGATGTCTACCCAGTTTCAAATAATAGGCATCGTGAATACAATCTGAAACGCGATTCATTTCCACATCCTGACGAAAGCCAGCTTTACTGGATTGATAGACAATCATAGTTCCGTATATTTCTTTGCTGTACCTCTCGCCTTCTCTACCGGATACTTCTGAGCATTGCGTTTAATTTTTTCACGCATAATCTCAAGAATATCTAGATTGTGTTTCTCAGCCAATAGAAAAGCATAGGCCAACACGTCTGCCAATTCCTCCCTCAATCGATTCATATCCACGTCATCACTTTCAGATTCCTTTTTCCACAAAAAAAGTTCGTTCAATTCTGCTGCTTCCAAGAAAAGTGCCAGTGCCAGATTTTTTGAGTCGTGAAATTGTTCCCAATCGCGTTCGTTTCGAAATTGGATTAATCGTTGAATAATTTCTTTATATGCTTCCATTGAGTTCGTTATATGTTATTTTGTACAACAATGCGATGATTTTCATACGTTTGATCTTCAGCAGAATGTATTCTTATCAGGTATACACCCTTTTGTTTGTGAAGCAAATCGATACCGAGATTGCTCCCATCATAGGTCTCTCTGTGGGGTACTTTTGTCCCGGTAGCGTCGTATACATCCACCGTATACGGAGCATCAGCCAGCATGTCGTCCGCCTGAAGGGTAAAGCTTCCCGCATTGGGATTGGGGAAGATACGAAATCCGTAGGCCGTTTCCAATGAAAAAAGGCTGTTTATTGCATTGGATATGTCCTTTAACGAAGCAATACAGCCCGGAGCCTCCACCTCCAGATAGTCCACCAAGGGCAATCCAACTGCCTCTTCTGCCACCAGTCGGATGGACTTAACGATCGAAGCGCTGTATCCATTCAGATGTAGCGAAATCGTCTGCCACAGTGTATCGGAACCGGTTGCGGGAAACTCAAACGTCTGTTCCGTCTCGCCGTTGATCTGCAAACGAACGCGTTTGGACCGTTGACACGCATACCTCCAGGTCAGTCGATGATCTCCCGTACCGCTTTGAATGTTCCATTCCATCCATGCGCCCAATTCGTCGGTTGCTTTGGCGTAACCGTAGCCATCGCAGCTTCGATCCCGAAAATAATTCTCGGAATGTTCGTCCCCGCTCAGATCATAAAAACCAAAACGCAATTCGTTGATGCGTACGGTTTTTGCGACAGACGTATCCAACACAGATTTGGGAAGTCCAAGCCGTACAGAATTGCTGGCTCCGGCTACAAAAACAGGATTGTCCGGTGTAAACAAAGACGAGGAAGCCGTTCCGCTCAACACGTGGTTGTTTGTCGGATTCTCACCGCGAATCAGAATATGCTCACGAGCCGTATGCTTGATGTCAACGACGTGTACTGTGGCGTGATGCTGCCCTACGACATTCGGCAGCATGCTGTGGTCGCCTTCCGTTACGAAGAAACCTCTGCCACTACGTCTGGAATACACACCCGTGCATTCCAGAACGTCGCCGCCATTCGAATAGCGCAACGTGGCATAGCCTCCCCCATCGCCTTCCAGGCTATAACAATTCTTGTATCCGTAGATGTTGCCGATGCGGATCTGCGTAGAACCACTGGCATTGATGCCGCAACCTCCGAGGTTGTTGGTCACAGTCAAATCGCCAATGGTAACCGTATCAACACTTGTAAACTCAAGGGAATGCCCATATCCCCCGTTGATGTAGACATCGCCTTTGACCGTGAAATTTTTTGGACGGTAATCTCCTCTTGGTCGGATAAATAGGGCGAGTCCGCTTTGTCTGCCCAGATCAATATCCAGATTTTCCAAGGTGAAATGGTCACAACCTTTTGTCCAAACGCCATAGGTTACGTTTCCGAAAAGACAAAAATTCTTGATCGTGACACCGTGCTTACGTATGGCGTGAATGCCGTTCATGCGTAGATTGGAGGGATTGACGATGCGAATCGGGTTGTGGTGAAAATCGATGGTCTGACCACTCAGTGGGGCGATTCCACCGACAACATCGGCCGTATCCACGTGCACGGTTCCCGGACTGAGGATGTCGATGTGTGCGCCTTCTTTGGCCTCCAATAAAATGGCATTGACGGCAGCAATCACAGAACCCTCGACTTGCATGGTCCGATAAGCGACCGCTTCGTTGCGAAAAAATGA
>JAQVXI010000050.1:0-3112 GCA_028709215.1 Bacteroidales bacterium | reverse complement strand
TTCCCGGACTGAGGATGTCGATGTGTGCGCCTTCTTTGGCCTCCAATAAAATGGCATTGACGGCAGCAATCACAGAACCCTCGACTTGCATGGTCCGATAAGCGACCGCTTCGTTGCGAAAAAATGACGCTTGCCAAAGGCGACTCTCCTCCTTGTATTGAACCACAACCGAATCGGCCGTTGCGGAAAAGGCCGGACAAAAGACCGGGATAAGAAACAGAAGCAGGTGAATAAATTTTTGTTTTGCTTTCATATCGATTCGGGGTTTGTCGCTTTGCATTGCAAACAGTACGTTCTATGCACACACTATCTCGCACCACAGTTCATACCACAAGGGGCAATCAGTCCTTGGTATATTGCATTTGATGAATCTATTCCAACGATTCAGTTTGCTTCAAAAGTACGTGTTTTTTTTCGTATATTTGCTTGCTGAATAAAACACCTTAAACCATGAA
Organism: Bacteroidales bacterium; assembly: GCA_028709215.1. Taxonomy (GTDB): domain Bacteria; phylum Bacteroidota; class Bacteroidia; order Bacteroidales; family UBA1402; genus UBA8389. The sequence continues at coordinate 2,657 of JAQVXI010000050.1, read as the reverse complement.
AAAATCACGCGTATTCCTAATCCTTTTCGCATGCCTACTTGCACTGAATGTTCCAACCGTTCAATCCGTTGAAACGGCTCGCAAACTGAAAAATGCGCCAACGCCCAGTGCCGGTTACGGCAAAGACCTTGGCGAACTAAAAAGCGGCATTTACACCCTTACAAGCGCTGAACTAACGCGCAAGTACCATCTTGAACTCCCCGAAAATTACGACAAGAATACCCCTCATCGATTGATTTTTGCCATGCATATGATGGGAGGCAACATCCAAACCATGATCGATCAAAACTTTTACGGCCTTAAAACGTATGCCGAAAAAGCGGGTGTTCCGGTTATTTTTGTTGCACCGGAAGGATACACCGACCGTTCTCCCTGGCGTGGAGGCGACAACAAAGACCACATCTTTTTTGCCGATATGCTGAAACTGTTTAAAGAACAATTGAGCATTGATACCTCACGCATTTTTAGCTGCGGCTTTAGCTTTGGTGCCATGTTTACCTACTCATTATCCTTAAGCTTTCAAGAGGATCTTCGAGCCGTTGCATGTTACTCACCAGCCAATTGGAACATCTATCTTCCTGAAAACAAACACTTACCGCTGGCCTTTTACAGCACAACCGGTACCGAAGACGGTCTTTGCAAATACGTGCATTCCGACGAACGAAAGCAAGGAGGCAAGTATTGTGTATTGACACACATCGAAGACAACGGGCTGAAAGAACTGCCGGAAATTCCTCTCGCCACGACTCCTACACACATTACAACCGAATTTGAAGGACTACCCGAAGAATACCCGGTCTTGTTTGGTTCCTTTGTAGGCGGTCATACCGAGCAGGTGAAAGATCCCGGATCGGACGTCAACTGGATTGCAAAAGAAACCTGGGACTTCTTTATGCGCTTTTAATCGGGTTGAATTACTCGTTCAGTAATTGCTCTATGTGTTTGATCACATCTTGATTCTGCAACTGAAGGTGGTTACCATAATCCACTATGATGCCTTTTTTGTTGATCAGTAGGTAATATGGGATACCCGAAAAGCCCACTTGTTTGCGCACGGATTGGGATGCCTTATTATCCAGAAAAATGTGTTGACCGCTTAAATTCAGGTCATTGATTGTTGACTGCCAGTGGTTCTTTTTGCTTAGAATACACACGTAAACGATGACAACACCTTTTTCAGTGAGTTCGGCTGCCTCCTGTCTGGAACGTTGCATGTAGTTCAGACAGGGGGGACACCACGTGGCCCAGAAGTCAATATATACCACTTTATCCGGATTGGTCGTCACAATTTGCTTCAGCGGGTTTGTTTCTTCGGTCGATTGTAGCGAAATGTTTCCGGTATTTTCCATACTCCCTACGGCATTCAAAAGGGCGTCAGATGTCCGTTTGGGGTTATTCTTAAACGCTTGTACTCTATCGTAACGTGCTTGTAGTGTATTTCTCAAAAAAGGATCGTCCAACCGGCTGTTGATCCATTCGCGGTTTTGATCCAGCATGTCTGTTTGATTAGCGTGCAAATAGATATTCAGATAGGAACTCAAAACAAACTGCGCCAGGTAAGAATTTTGAGCTCCTGAATACAACGCCTCCATTTGTTGGCGAGCGGCTTCATCTTTATCGATAATACTGTTGAATGGATTTTCCTTCAAACGGTGCTGCATGTATTGTTTTGAAACCGTAAAGTAGCCGCTCATCACAATGGAATTGTCCACATTTGCCTCAAGTTCATCAAGAAAGGAAAAGTAATCCGTTGTATCGGTCAAAACCTCTTTTGTCCGCAATCCATATTGAAGGGAATAGTCGAATAAGGCTGAATAATAATCCAATTCGATTCGTTTGTTTGCCCAGTTGTTGAACGCATCGGGACAGGCTTGTTTCTCCTGAAACTCAACCAGTCTTTGGTAAATATCGCTTCGCTCGTGATCACAGGCATTCTTATAAGCTAGATAACGTTGTTGGTAATCCGTAGGGTAACGACCCAGATAGCGGATGTTAAATTCACTTACCAGTCTGTTAAGCTCAGCACCATCACCGTAAAACGAAGTCACTCCAATGTCCTTAAAATCCTTCACAACATACAGACTATCTCCAGGCTGTACGACCAAAATGTCTTCGATCGGATACAATTGAACCTCTCGCTGTGTTTTTGGATAAAATCGGAAGGAAAATCGACCGGAATCATCAATCACGGTTGTAAACACAGTTTCATCCCCATCAAATCCGGGAATGGTCAGTTTCACCTCTTTAATGTGCGGATAGACCTTTCGGTTCAGAATCTCTCCAGCGATGACAGTAGACGCTTCTTCCATCGCCAACACATCACCATCCAATCCGTTGCCTTTCTCCTGCTCCTTATTTGACTTGTTGCCGACACAGGCCATCAGCAGAAATACTGACAAAAGAAATGCACTAATTCTATTCATCATTTTTGTAGGGTAACGTGAAATAAAACGTAGATCCTTTTCTACCGGACAGGCCATCGGGATCACTTTCAAGCCATATCTTACCACCCAGCATTTCAACATAGGCTTTTGTGATGGCCAAACCCAGCCCCGTACCTTGATAGGCCATTGTGTCATCGATATCGGCCTGGATAAAACGCTCAAAGATGGCCTCCTGTCGATCCTTTCGAACCCCTATCCCTGTATCTTTGACGT
>JAQVXI010000049.1 GCA_028709215.1 Bacteroidales bacterium | reverse complement strand
GCTTCTACTTCGGGGGCTTGATCGATGGGGAGCTGACAGTGGGGATGCCCGCCCACAATGGTAAAACCGCAACGGTCTTCGATGCCAAAGGTTTCGTAGACCTTGCGTGCGGCTTGAATGGACACGTAACCCGAGGTGTCTGCCAGCCAGGTATAGTCCGGATTGCCCAGGACAAAGAGCGCGCGCGGCGCAATCATGGCACAGAGCTCGTGGTGGTCAAAGGGAAGTTTGGCCGTATTGCTGCCGCTGAAGGCAAACATGTGGTCGGCAAACCAGTTGCGGTCGGTGGATCCCAGGGTTTCCACCTTGCCCAGTGTTTCGGAAACACGCCAAGCAGCCACACCCCCTCCGCCGGATTCCTGTGCGATGGTCAGGGCAATGCGTTCGTCAAAGGCGCCGGCAAACAAGGCCATTTTTCCCGCATACGAACAGCCGGTCACACCCACGTGTGCCAGATCGATGGGCAGCGTGGCCTGACACAATTCCAGTCCATCCAGGATACGACTGACGCCCCAAGCCCAGGCGGCGTATTGTCCGGAATTCTCGACGTTCAGTTCCGGATACAACTGATAGAAGGGATCCGTATTCTGATGCTTGTAGTAGGTGGTCACCTGGTTGTGTGCAAAGGTGATGAGGGCGATATTCCGATCGGTAAAGAGGGCTTCCGGCAAACTTCCGCTGCCCCGATTCATACCGATGATGGCCGGAAACGGACCTTTTCCTTCGGGGAGAACAATTCTTGAGGTGAGTTGGAGTTGCCTTCCGTTGTGGCGAACAATGACGGTCAAGACGCTGTCGGCGTACCGGGCAGAAACGCTGTCACGACAGACAAGGGGTTTGGGGCCAATTTCGTAGTGTTGTATTTCCCAGCCGATTTCGGCCCTTCGCTGATTCCAGTCTTCGTATCGGGTCGAGCGTTCCCATTCGGAACCGGACCAAAGAAAGGGGTCGGGCAGGGATTCGACGATGGGTAAATCCAGGATGTCGGGCAGTTCGGGCTTGGGATGATGCAGTCCTGTGTGCTCCTGTTGGAAGACCAATGGGATGGAGGCTGACAGCGTTGCCGGATGGAAAAGGCAAATCAGTGCGATTGCCGTCAATCGGGTACAGAGGTGTTTCATGGTTAAAATCTTTGCCTAAAAGTAATGGAAAAAATTGGAGCTTTGTTACATTTGTACGAGTTTAATAGGTACACAGATGGAAACAATGCGATTTTACAGTGCGAGGGAAGAAAAATGGAACTATCTGAGTCATGGACTCGGTGTACTGATGGCGCTGGTTGGCACCTATGTTTTGGTCGACAAAGCGGTTGAGGCCGATCATTCCTGGGGTATCCTCGCGTATTCTATATACGGCTTTGGTATGCTCGTGTGCATGCTTTCCTCGACCCTGTATCACTATGTGAAGCAGCCCAAAACGAAGGTGTTGCTGAGGCATTTTGATCACGCCAGCATTTATGTTTTGATTGCAGCCAGCTTTTCACCCATCACCCTGATCCTGTTGCGCAACGAAGGTTTCTGGGGCTGGGGCTTGTTGACGTTGGTTTGGTTCACGGCCTTTTTGGGCATTGGGTTGACCTTTCGCCCGATGAAAAAAAACAACCATTTCAAAACGGCTTCGTATGTGGGAATGGGATTGTATGCCTTTGTGGCAGCAAAGCCCATGATTGAGGTCGCTCAGCGGGAAGAGGCCATTCCGGTATTGATCTGGTTGCTGGGAGGAGGCATTGCCTACATTATTGGTTCGGTTATTTATGCCTTTGCCAAACGCGAGTTTATGCATGCCGTGTTTCACGTATTTGTTTTGATTGGATTGCTCTGTCTGATGATTTCGGCCTACTGCATCCCGCTGATATAAGAAAAGGGAAACATCCTTCTCGAATGCATCCCTTACTTTGGCTAATTATTCTCGTATGTATGACACGTCAAAGGTAAGCCGTGTCCGTTTGAAACACAATACCTGAAACAGGGTATTATGGTCTCAGTGTTTCGATGTCAATCAGGTTGTTTAGTATGGCATAGACGGTGAGCCCGGCCGTACTGTGAATGCTCAGTTTTCGGCTGATGTTGCGGCGGTGTGTGATGACGGTGTGGATGGAGATAAAGAGCTCATCTGCAATCTCTTTGTTGCTCATGCCTTTGGCTACCCCACAGACGATTTCCTTTTCACGATCGCTGAGCTCATCGTTTTCGGAGCTGCTCTTGCTTTCTTTTACCGGCTCGATGACCGTATGTGTTTGCTCGATTTTCTCAATTTTTGGAACCAAAACCTTATCTTCCAGGAAGGTATGAAGATTGAGATCCCGGTCACAGGTCTGGAGTTCGTCCAAGACATCCGAGAGCAGGAATGCATCCCCACGAATGGGTAGGTACTTTAAAATCAAACTAATCAGGTCCTCTAGTTTTTCTTCGATGTTGTCGTGTCTGGCCTCAAAATCTTTGACCGAATAATGGGCTTGCTTGTTGCCGGAAATCAGTTGTGCTACGTAGGGAAAAAAGACTTCGTCCTCATAGTGCATGTGGTCGTTGACTTCTTTTTCGTATTCCTTGAAGTAACTCAAAATGGTTTCCCGGGTATTGCCTTCGGGTAAGGCTGCCGCAAATTTTTGACGAATCGAGGGCAGTCGGTAGTTCAAGAAGTAATTGTGCGATTCCTTTAAGTAACTCAGTATGGTGGAAGCGTCCAATTGTTCCAATTGATTGCGATCGGCCAGATCGGGTTGGCATTGCAGGTGCAGCAATGTGATAAAATTGGGGCAATCGATGTTGTATTTATCACAAACTTCCTGAATGGTTTTGTCACCCAGTCCCAATGGAATGGAAAAAAGATTCAACACAAACGTCAAATCCATTCGTTGTCGGATCAGTGGAGCCAACTTGGTATCCCGGTTGATGATACAACCATCGCTAGGGCATTGCATACTGTTGCGTTTTATCAAATGTTGTTATCTGCTTTGTGGGGATGTTCCCTCAGCAAAGGTCGAATCAAAGATACAACAAAAAAAGTGACCAGGGTGCTTAAGCCAATGTACAAAAAGAAGTTCAAGTAACCCAGATGCGCTTGAACGGCACCGGAGAGCATACCCGGAAGCATCATACCCAGTGCCATAATTGCCGTACACAGGGCATAATGCGCCGTTTGATGCTTGCCTTTCGAAAAAAGCATCATAAACATGGTAAACGCGGTAAATCCAAAACCATAGCCAAACTGTTCCAAAGCGACTCCGGCATAGATGATCCAATGACTTACGGGCTGCGCCCAGGCAAAATAGACGTACACAAAATTGGGTAAGCTCAGAAGCAACGCCATGGGCCAAAGCCAGAAACGGAGGCCGTTCCTGGAGATGGCGATGCCTCCCAAAAGACCTCCTGCGACCAAAGCGGCCACACCAACGACGCCATAGACGCTACCCACTTCGGTCGTACTGAGTCCCAGCCCACCCACGCTGCGTTCGTCCAGAAGGAACGGCGAGGAGAGCTTGACCAGTTGTGCTTCTGAAAATCGGTAGAACAGTATAAAGAGGATGGCAACAAAGCTGCCTTTCTTTTTAAAAAAGGTGAAAAAGGTTTCCCAAAAGGCGTTCAGCATTTCTTTGCCCTTGCGCTTGGGTTGAACGGCATCGCTCGAAGGTTTCGGGAGTTGAGCGGCGTGGTACAGTCCAAAAAGAAAAAAGCCAGCGGCCAGAAGGTAAAAGATCAGCGTCCAAGCTTTTGGAATGTTGTCAAAACGTTTTTCCAGTATACCGGCTAGAATGACCAGCAAGCCTTGCCCGGTGATCATGGCCAAACGATAGAACGTGTTGCGAATGCCAATGAAAAAGGCTTGTTTGGATTCGCTCAGATCCAACATATAAAAGCCGTCGGCTGCAATGTCGTGTGTGGCTGAACTGAAGGCCATCAGCCAGAAAAAGGCCATGCTGGCCTGAAACCAATGGGGTGTGGGCAAGGAGAGGGCGACGCCGGCCAACGTCGCACCAATGATCAACTGGGTGCTCACGATCCACCATCGCTTGGTTTTAAGCAGATCGACCAACGGGCTCCAAAGAAACTTCAAGGTCCAGGGTAGGTACAACCAGCTGCTATAAAAGGCGATGTCCGTATTGGACAATCCAAATCGTTTGAAGAGTATGACGGAGATACTCATCACGGTGACATAGGGCAGTCCTTCTGCAAAATACAGTGAAGGAACCCAACGCCAAGGAGATTTTGATTGTTCACGGGTGGTATTCATGGATAGATTTTCTTAAGTTGTGTGTTTGGATAATAGTGATTTAGAATCTCTTGGTACGAATGGCCGTTGACACTCATGACGGCGGCTCCGATTTGGCACAGCCCTACTCCGTGTCCCCATCCGGCGCCCCGTAGATGGAAACCCTCCGCCGTTTTTTCAACGATAAACGCCGAGCTGTACAAATGAGATTCGGATAAGGCTTTTCGGATTTCCAGTTCTTTGCCCAGCGTAAAGGTTCGTTTGCTTCCAACGACGCGCAAGCGTTTGATGCGTCCGGAAGTGCCGCGTTCCAGTGGGATGAGCTCGTGTATGCTGCCCACATCCACCCCGCTGCGTTTGGCAAAAAGTATGGAAAGCTGTTCGGTGGTGTAAAATTGATGCCATCGATAGAAATCCGTGGTCTCCTGATCGTAGTTGTTGAGTACCTGGCTCAAAATGTCAGCATCCTCTGTGTTGCAAAACGCTTCGGGTCTGGACAGAATCCAACGCTGCGCTTCCGATTCGTTGCGCAAATCGGGTATGGGCAGTCGCTCGTTGGTTGAAATTCGATCGGGCTTGCTTTGCAGATACGGACGATCGCTGTCATCCCAGCAACTGCTGAAGACTTCCATCCAACCTCCGCAGCATTTCGAAAAACGGGCATCACAGATTTCGTTGTCATACGTAAGGACCTCGCCACGGGTTTGTCGGATGGCTTCTGCTACCTGAGGATTGGCGATTCGTGTGATGCCTTGGTACCGTTGACAATGATCGTCGGCACAGACATCAAAAAGCAAATGATCCTCCCGGTCGTACCATTTGATGCGTTCGTCTGCACTGTCCAACAGCATTTGCAAGCGTTTCTGTTTTTGCGCCTTTTTTTGCGCCTGCTGGTACAACAACCAACTTCTGGAGATGACCGCATGGGCCTTTAATAGGGTAGGTGAGGCTTCCGATCGCATTTCGGAGGCAATGACACTGTACAAATAACGCTCCAACGGAACGGCGTTGACCAACCAGATTTTGCCTTGTTCGGTAACAAAATGAATGTTACCTTCAAATTGTTGTACTTCTTTGCGTTGCCAGTGAAAGTCGACTCCGATGACTACATCGCTTACTTCAAAACGTCCCAAATCAGTTCCCATATGTTTCAGGTCGAGGGTCTCATACCACGCACCATCCAAGCGGTAGTGGCCTTTGCCGTCCGATTCGACCCAATAGCGGCCTTCAGGCAACGTCCGATGATCCAAGGTGTACGCATTCAGCAGACGAATTTGTATGCGCGACGCGTGTAAAATGCCAACATGGATGAGCGGTTCATCTTCCTTAAGCATGGGCTGAATTCCTTAGATGTTCTTGTAGGGCGATGCGATGCGCCTGAATCTTTTGTGTGCTCCAGCACACCGATGCGTAGATTTCCCGGATTTCGGCGGCATTCAATTGTTCAAAGTCACGTTGACGGCTACAAACCAGAAATCCACCCATTTCTACAGCAGCCGGGCTGACGAGTCGTTGCCCTTCGTCGCTGCGGAAATATACCTCCGGACGGTGCCTGCTGCGTGGGAAAATCAAGCAGTAACTGCGTTCGCCCCGTTTCCAGGCCAGCAGATTGACGTTGGGTTCCTCGTTTGGAGACAAAAAATCCAGAAGAGAAAACAAAACCTGACTCATGCTTGCACTGCTGCAGCCCTCCAGCAGCCAGGCCGGTCGCAGGCTACTGACTCCTTCGCTGAGCGTGGTTGTTCCCTCCTGATAAATCAGGCTGCCTCGATGTGGTACCTCAGGCTGTTCCCAAAGGCAGGCCTGAAAATGCGCATGATCGGGTGCGGAAGCCCCACACTGCGCTCCGTTGTAAAACAAGGTCAAATCAGGAAGTCGGTCCAGCATGCGAAAAAAACTGCGTACATGGGGTTTAATGCGTTGTTCCACATGCAAGACATGTGCCAACGTATAATGCTCCTCAAAAACCGGGAAGGGGTTGACCAGCAAATCAAACGAACCCAATCGGCGTTTCTTTTGAGTTTTTGGCCGATGTTTGGCACACAGGAAGCAATCCCGTCGCGCAATTTCAATAGCCGAGGTGTCGGCGGTGGTCGAGCGTTGCCTTCCCGGGTTAAACTGGAGACGTATGACTTCGCCGTCTACCTCTATTTGGCGTTGCAAGCAATGCCCCATGGCAGCGTAATTCGTCTGCGCCTGAGGCCATTCCTTGAGTTGTGTATCCAAAAACAACCGTAAGTCGTTTCTGTCTAAAATGGTTTTCATACACGGGCGGTCAAAATCGTTTCAATGGCCTTGGCGTCAATACGTCCCTGTTCGCCCAATTTCCATTTGCGTGCTTCAAACCGTTTTACAATGGGCGGAATAATCGTTGCGTCCAGTCCATAATCCGATAGTCGGGTGGGGAGGCCCATCCGTTGAAAGAAGGACTCCAGTGCTTGCAGACTTGCTTCCACGCGTTCGTTTTCCGTACCGTTTTGTATGCCGAAAACCCGTTCGCCCATTTGAAGAATCTTTGCTTTTTTTGCTTCCAGCGAAAAGCGCAATACGCCCGGTAGCACAATGGCCAACGTTCGGGCGTGATCGATGCCGTGCAAGGCGGTCAGTTCGTGCCCAATGGAATGGGTCGCCCAATCTTCCACAACACCCTGGCCGATCCAACCGTTTAATGCCCACGTTGAGGCCCACATCAAATTGGCTCGCACATCGTAGGATTCCGGCGTTTCAAGTGCCTGTGGTCCGTATTGAACCAATACCTGTAAAATGCCTTCTGCAAACCGATCTTGAATATCGGTAGCAGCAACAACGGTCAAATACTGTTCGGTGGTGTGCACAAAGGTATCCACTACACCGTTTGCGACTTGACGAATGGGTAGGCTGTACGTAAGAGTTGGATCCAGAACGGAAAATTGAGGATAAACCAAGGGTGTGCGAAACGCCAGTTTTTCTTGCGTCTCTGCTTTTGAGATGACCGATCGGTCGTTCATCTCCGTTCCGGTAGCCGGCAACGTTAAGACCGTACCAAAAGGCAGGGCCCGGGTGGGATACTTGGCTTTACTCAGAATTTCCCACGGATCGGAGTCGGCAAAGGTAGCCAAGGCCAAAAATTTGCTGGCATCAATGACCGACCCGCCGCCTACCGCCAAGATGAAGTCAATGCGTTCTTTCTGAATCAGCTCCAGCGCAGGCAGGCAGGATTCCAATTCCGGATTGGCTCCAATACCGGAATATTCAAACACTTGAAACCCTTCGAGGGCTTTTTTTACTTGTGCATACACACCGTTTTTATGAATGCTGCCACCACCGTATACAAGGAGTACACGTGCCTTTTGTGGAATGGATTGGCTGATCTTTGCAATGGCCTGTTCCCCAAAATGAATGGTGACCGGGTTGGAAAAGGAAAAGGGTTGTATCATAATTGTTTGTGTTTATTTCGTTGTTGTCTTGCGCCGATTTCTATGCTTCTGAGTTGATCTTTATAGGCGTTGAATTGATTGAGTTTGGTACGGGGCAGATCGGCATCGGAATTTTCATCCCATCGTCTGCACAGATACAGCTCCCGATACAAACGTCCGATTTTCCAGGTTCTTGAAATGCGCAAACCTATGGCGTAATCTTCTCCGTAGCTGGTGTTTGGCAAATTAAGCCGTCGTGCAATGGGGGTATAGAAGGCTCTCGGAGCACCCAAACCGTTGATGCGTAGGGCGTTGTTTTTGCCGTTGTCTTCGGTCCATTCCCGGTGATCGATGAGGCCGGGAGGGATGGTTTGAAGTTGGAAGTTGCAAATGCGGTAGCTGCCGATCAGCATGGCGCAGCCTTGCGCATAGAAGGCTTGAATGACATCCTCAATGACCCGATTGTCGCTGTACACATCGTCGCTGTCGAGCTGCAGGGCAAACCGACCGCATTGGGGATGATGCAAGGCTTCGTTCCAACAGCCACCGATGCCCAAATCGGTTCGTTCCGGTATGAGATGCAGCAAACGTCGATCTTGCGAGGCGCGTGTTGCAATCAGGTCGCTTGTTCCATCGGTAGAATGGTTGTCCACAACAATCAGGTTGAAGCGATGCGTGGTTTGTTGGCTCAACACGGAATCAATGGCATCCAGGATGGTCTTTGAACGATTTTTCACCGGAATAATCACGGTCAATTCGTGCTCAAAAGTGCCCTGACTCAGGTCTAGCGATTCAAAGGATGGATCCAGCCATGCACCGATGGCCTTGAGGTGTTGAGTGCAGACTGTTTCCATTTCGACCTGAACCGATCGGTTTTTGGGATCTACATAGGAAAACTGGGTTTCGGTCATACGTGCCTCCTTTTGAGGAATCGTATACAACATTTCACGCAAATGAAAGACCGATGCCTGACGTGACAAACTCAAACGAATCGCATAAAGGGCGGCCGCAGATAAGTCGGAGGGCAGTTCCTTTTGTGCTGCTTCAAGGCAGTCTTTGCGCACGCACCAGATGGGACCCAGTTCAAAATCATCCCGTATACTTCCCGTTTGATAATCGTTGAGCGGGCAGGCGATCAGGCCCTCCTTGCTGTCTTGCCAATAGTCGCAGTAGAGCAGGCTGGCTTGTGTATCGTTGGCTACCTCCAACAGGCGTTGCAAGCCATGGGCTCCAAATACCGGTCCTTGTTCTCCGGTTTGAATCAGGATATAGGGGGATGATTCTTCCAGTGAAAGCTTTTTTAAATCGGCACTGTTGTGCAGCGTTTGAAGTGTTATCCATTGAACGTTCAGTCCGTCCCATTCCGACGGATTTACGGGTTTCTCTGCGTGGATCGCGTGTATGTATGTGAGTTTTTGTGTCGTTGCTTTCATTGTGTAGAATACGGCTTTGTCTACAAATGTAGCGGGAATCTACCACAAAACGATGTATATTTGTAAAAAAGTCGAGCGATGTCTGTGATAAAAGTGATTGGTTTTGATGCGGATGATACCTTATGGGAAAATGCAGTGTTGTTTCGGGAGGCACAACAGCTTTTTTGCTCGTGGATGCAGCCCTATGCTACGCCCGAAGAAAGCAACGCCTTACTGGAGAAGATTGAAATCAAGAACCTGCCCTGGTTTGGGTATGGAGTGATGGCCTACATGCTCTCCATGATGGAAGCAGCCACTACGCTCAGTCAAGGAAAAGTAAGTGGAACGATTACCGCAGGCTTAATTGCACACTGTAAACAGATGCTGGATGCTCCGGTGCGTCTGTATCCGGGCGTAGCCGAAGTGCTCCCCCTGCTCAAAGAGCAATACCGCTTGATTGTGGTCACCAAGGGCGACTTGTTGGATCAGGAGCGCAAGTTGAAACGATCGGGTTTGTTGCCTCTGTTTCATCACATCGAAATCGTCAGCGATAAACAAACGGAAAACTACAAGCGCTTGCTTGCGCAACTCGACTTGGAGCCAGAGTCGTTTATGATGGTGGGCAACTCCTTGCGTTCCGACATACATCCCGTCCTTGAATTGGGAGGCAATGCCGTTCATATACCCCAACGTGAAGTCTGGGCGCACGAAAATGCCGAAAAGCCGGACAAGCCCTACTTCGAATTGACTTCGATTTGGGAGTTGCCCGGCCTATTGCAATCAAAACAATGCGTTTCCGTAGGTCAATTCAATTCAAAACGAGTCAACACCTGATACTCCAATCGGATTTTTTCAAATTCGATCTCCGGCACCTGTTCAATCGCTGCATCTTCCATCATGACATTGGCACGCATCAGACCGACAGCTCTTTTATTATAAGGTGTACTCATGTAGTCATTTTCCTGAATGTATACCGCTTTGCCCGCCGTTTGACCAATGGCTTCTGCCATATCGTTCGCTTTTTCCTTGGCAACCTTAATGGCCTGAATTTTAACATCACGCTTGAGTTGCTCGATTTTTGAATGATCCACCCGATCCACCTGTACATTGGAAATACCTTCTGCCTCCAAGGCCAAAAGCACCTTTCCTGCCGTTTGCGCGTCGTAAACCAGTAGCTCATAGGATTTGCTGGTAAGAATATCGGACGATTTGATCCAATAATTCTTAAAATTGCTTCCAAGATCCTTGATCGAGAGTTGCTTCTTGGTATCAATGCCGAGTGTCTTTAGACGTTGAATCATATCCTTCTCCGCCTGAGCCAAATTGGTCTTTCGCTTGTTGTCCTTTTCTTGAATGAGTATACTTAAATAGATCTCATCCGGCACAACCTCCATTTCGGCCTTGCCGGTAACTTCCATATACGGACGATCCAAAAAATTCTTTTCACCGTTTTGGGCGTAGTTTACGCTCGATGCAAGGAGAAAACAGATCAGTAGAGCTGCGCCGGGAATACTTTTTTTCATAATGCTACGTGTTTTATAGGTATAGACGCAGATTCTCGTGATTTGTTTCGTCTACGCTGCATTTTTTAGTGTTTATTTTGAAATCGGCTAAATGGGGTTCGATTTCATCAAAATTTTATTCCAGAATTGCTGTTGATAATGAGGCTTTTAAAAATTATTTATGTTATACGGCATATTTTTTAGTGAATTTATTTGGTTGGTATCGGAAAACCTTCTACTTTTGCATCCGCTTTCAGAGGAGAGCACAACACGATAACAGACTGAAAAAATTTCCGGTTTTTTTTTGAAAACCTTTTGGGAAATGAAATTCTTTCGTATCTTTGTAGCCCTTTCGCTTTTAAAAAATGAAAACATCGATGGATGTTGCTTCTTTAGAAGTTTGAAAGCCAAAAAAACGATCTTTGAGATATTGAGATACAAGTAGTACAAGAAAAGGGTAGGTCGAGAGACCAAAACCGTCAATGCAGGAAAAAATGACCCTGTAGTCAGCAAAATCAAAATTTTTACAACGAAGAG
>JAQVXI010000079.1 GCA_028709215.1 Bacteroidales bacterium | reverse complement strand
ATGCCAAGGGCGGCAATGCGGTATTGAATGGAGGCACTTTTCTGCTTTGTGGTCGGTCCGGGCTTATAATAATTGTTTACAATGTTTACGTTCATGCCTTCGCCTCCGTAACAACCGTTGCCACCCCAATTGTAAATTACGTTGTTGCGCATATCGACACGTTCGTCGGTCTGCGTACTGGCTCGTGGTCCCAAACGGGGTGTCCTGCTGTCGTGGTGGCAGATCAGATTGTGATGGTAGCTTGCCCCCGAACCTCCGAAGATGCCACCATACCCGTGACGTCCTTTGCTGTGACCCGACTCACGCAAACTTTGTGAAATGATGCACCACTGCAGACTGAGGTTTTTCATACCATAAACGGAGCAGGTCTCATCAATACTCCAACTCACAGAGCAATGATCAACGATTATGTTTTCCTGATCCATTCCACCCAGTCCATCCCCTTCGTGAAAGGCCATATTGCGGTTGCCCAATCGGAATCGAAGAAAGCGTATAATGACGTTGCTTGCGTTGATGGTAAATGGGTAATCGGCGATGCAAATGCCGTCACCGGGAGCCGTTTGACCGGCAATGGTTAGGTTACCGTTGGAGATCCCCAGGGCGGATTTCAAAAAAATGGTTCCGGATACGTCAAAAACGATGGTACGTCTGCCCGCCTGCTGCACAGCCCATCGAAAGGTACCCACTGATCCGTCATCTTCGAGCGAGGTTACGTGCAGGACAACGCCCCCACGACCACCCGTGGTATAACGGCCGAAACCTTCGGCCCCGGGGAAAGCAGGCGTTTCTTCTTTTGCCTGCATACTAATTACGGAGAAACAGCTCAACAAAAGGAGCAATAGAGGATTTTTCATGAATGTAGTTCGATAAATAGACGACTGCAAAATAATCGCATTTTGCCGAAACCCATAGGGAAAATTTGGTTAAAAAGGGGTGCGATTCGGTCAATACTTGAATTCCGACAAAATAGACGTATTTTTGCAAACAAAAAGAATTGATATGACACGCATCCTATCTGTTGGCATCGTTCAAACGGCCCTCGGCACTTCCGTCGAACAAAACAAGCAACTGCTGGCCGAACGCATTGCAGACTGTGCTCAACAAGGGGCACAACTGGTGGTCCTTCAGGAACTACACAATACACCCTATTTCTGCCAAACAGAGTCGGTGCATGTGTTTGATTTGGCCGAACCCATCCCGGGACCTTCGACCGAGTATTATGCCGGGCTGGCACGGAAGCATAAGGTTGTATTGGTCACTTCTCTGTTTGAAAAGCGTGCAGCGGGACTGTACCACAATACCGCGGTGGTGTTTGATACGGACGGCAGTATGGCCGGAAAATACCGAAAAATGCACATACCGGACGATCCGGCCTATTATGAGAAGTTTTATTTTACACCGGGCGATATGGGTTTCGAACCCATTCAAACATCGGTAGGCAAATTGGGCGTACTGATTTGCTGGGATCAATGGTATCCCGAAGCAGCGCGTATGATGGCACTCAAAGGGGCTGAAATCCTCCTCTATCCGACAGCCATCGGATGGGAAAGCAGCGACAGTCCGGAAGAACAAAAACGCCAGCAGGATGCCTGGTTGATTTCTCAGCGTGGACATGCCGTAGCCAACGGTCTGCCCGTCGTTGCTGCCAATCGAGTCGGCTTTGAGCCCGACCCCAGTGCCCAGACCCAAGGAATTACCTTCTGGGGACACAGCTTCGCCTGCGGTCCCCAAGGAGAATGGCTGGCTCAGGCTTCCGACAACCAATCGGAAATTCTGATGGTTGAAATCAACCTGACCCGTTCGGAAGAAGTGCGTCGTTGGTGGCCGTTCTTACGGGATCGGCGCATCGATGCCTACGATTTATCCAAACGGTATCTGGATGAATAAGACTACTTCAACGAAGAGATGTATTTCAATTCGTTTGTTTCAGTATTAAAAATGCATTTTAATACTCCTGCTTTATACAACTGCCAGTCAGTACTGTTTTTGGGCTTAAAATTTACATCTTTTAAAAAAGAAATTTCAATATACTTTCCATTTTGAAGTATTCGAATGTCTTTGATTGGATATTCAAGGCTCTCACACGACTGACAGGGTAAAGATATTATAAGCTCTCCTATTTTTACTATTTTCCCCTCTGTGATATAGTAGGCATAAATTATAGGAAGAATTTCGTATTCTGTTTCCCATAAAACAACGTAAGACTCTTTATTCAGTGATTGAAAGCTATATATCTTTGATTTATATGGGCTAAAATCTACTGTATCTATCAATTTTTTCGTTTCCCATTCAGCATTTGAGTAATACATAAAGAGCTGATAAAGGCTACTGTCAGCACTAAAATAGAAACAATCTTTTGTATGAATGCAAATCTGATTTTGTAGCTTAATTTCAAAGGAATTTTGCTGCTTAAATTCCGAGTTGGAATGCCAACCACAGGAAACAAATGCAAGCATAAGTAAAATAAAATACAATCTCATCATTAAGCTATTTATTATTATCACTTCCACCAAGGCATCACAAAACCCAGTAAACCATTTTCAGTAGAAGTCACTCAATAACACCACCAAGCCAATTGATTTGCACGATACCATTATGTATTTTTAAATAATATATATCCGAAGAACCACCCGATAATATTTCAATAATTGCAGTATTATCTTTTTTATA
>JAQVXI010000017.1:38397-45726 GCA_028709215.1 Bacteroidales bacterium | reverse complement strand
AAATCTGACACCGGCTCCGGGTATGGATGTGTTTGTGATGCCGGCTTTGCGACTGAATTACGGAAATCGTTTTGCCCATTCGTATTTGGAATGTGTTCCACAGTTTGGATTGCGCATTTGGTATTAATTTGAATCTTTATGGTTGAGTCTTTTTATTTCCGATCGAGAGCACTGAACTTTTCATTTGCCAGCAAGACTTGACCAAAGCGTCCCATATGATAGATTTTCACGCGACATTGAGATTGTGTAGAAAGGGTAAAACCGATTTGACCGTTTCTGCCGGGTGACAGGTGCAATTGATAGCTCTTTGTCTTGGGTTCTTCGTTTTTGATGTGACTGTATTTGGCTCCCCGAATCGCAAAATCATCGTTTTCCGATTCGATATCGATGCGCAATCGAATGTTGACAGCAATAAAGCACCGATGGTTCAGGACAAATCGTGCTTCAAAATGCTCCTGTGTAAAATAGCCCAACCAGAAAAGCGGCCCAAAGTCGGAATTGAAGCGACCGTGTCCGTTCTGTGAACCGGTATAATGTACAAAATCCATCCAAAGGCTTTCGTGACGATCCGGATCTTTCAATACGTTGGCAGTAAGAAAGTAGCCCAAAAAGTAGGGATCAATGCGCTTGTGTTTGATGGCATCATACAAATATTCGTGGGCGGCACGCTGCGATTTTGCCTGCAAGAGTTCGTGCAGGCGATTGAGCTTGGAATGGTCCTTCCAAACAAACTGTATGCGTCGTAAAAAATGGGTCAATTGTATATTCAAGGCAACGTTTTCCGTTTGAAACGCAAATGTAGCATATTTTTTGAGCTATTTCTGTCAATGATGCACATTTATGAATATCAGGAACATTCCCAGTAAAATTAAGACAAATTGAGTCAGGCTCGCTCTAAGGCTGGTTTTGCGGTGCATCTCCGGAATCAGATCGGCCAAGGCGATGTATAAAAAGCTGGAGGCAGACAGCGCCAGCGCATACGGGATGCCTTCTTGCATTTGATCCAGCATAAAATAGGCCGCTACTCCGGTCACGATGGCGGTCGCTCCACTCAATAGATTATATCCCAATGCTTTTCGTTTGCTGTATCCACTTTTTAGCAAAATCCCAAAGTCTGCCAATTCCTGAGGAATCTCGTGCAGAACTACTGAAACAGTCACCATGACGCCCATTTCGTTGGAGGTTAGAAAACCTGCAGCGATGATGATGCCGTCAATGGCATTGTGAAAAGCGTCTCCGATCAATACGATGGGAGCGGCCGCCGTTAGCTGTCGATTGCATTGAGTGTTGCGACATTTGCGCCAAAGGATGATTTTTTCAAGCAGGAAAAATAAAAGAATTCCAACTAGGGTGGTCATCAGTACAGTGGGTGCGTCCAACATGCTGAGTGATTTGGGCAGCATTCCCATAAAAACAGCACCCAGCAATGTTCCTCCTGCCACGTATAAAAGGTGTTGCGAGAGGATTTCGAGTTGTTTTTTCTTTAACAACAACATCAGTGACGCGAGTGCAACACTCCCCACGCTGCCAAGTATCAATGCCAGCAATACCCAATACAATGTGTTCATATGTAACTTATTTTAATCCACTTTTTAACCGTTTCCCTTTTCCGGTTCCTCCACCTTCTTTGTGTCGCAGTCCCTGCCCTTTACCCAATTCGCTGAGTTGTTCGGTTTCGTTTTTAACCGCGCATTTACCGAGACCTCGTCCCGTGCTTTTCCCTTTTCCTTCCGGTCCGGTTCCATCCATTTTTGGCATAGCGTTTCTTTTTTGGTTGAACACAAAGATAACAACAATAAAGAACATATGTTCATTAGGATGACTCATCAATTCTAGGTATTTTTGCATACGAAAAGGTGCAAAGTGAACCTTTTTACGTGGAAAATGGTTTTAAAATAAAAAATGCACAGGTATGCAGACAAAAACAATGATCATTGGAGCCAGTGTAAAACCCGAGCGGTATTCGTATAAAGCGGCTGAAAAGCTGTTGAATCACGGACATGAGATTTACATGATTGGAGCTCGAGCCGGGCAGTTGTTTGATCGACCCATTGAGACCGAACAAAAAAATTATTCGGATGTCGATACGGTAACACTTTATGTGTCTGCCAAAAATCAGGAACCGTACGTAGACTACATCATCGCGTTAAAGCCGCGTCGTGTTATTTTTAATCCGGGTACCGAAAATCCGGATTTGGCGGATCGACTGGCCGATTACGGGATTTTGACCGAAGAAGCCTGTACCTTGGTGCTGCTTTCGACCGGAGCCTACTGATGTGCTTTGAAGCATAAAAAAATCCCTCTTGCGTTTCGTAAGAGGGATTTTTTTATGCACCTATCGGTTGGATACTTCGGCATAGTTGCTTGCCGGTAGCCGGTAGCGTTTTCCGTGGATGCGTATGTCAACGGGGGCGCTGCTACTGTAATACCATCGTCCGTTTGATTGTTCCAAAGCAACGGTGGCCGGGCGATTGGTTTGTATTCGAACGTCCGGAGTCGTTAACCGTTTGCCTTCGGATAAAAAATAAACCGGATGTTCGCTGTTGGAAGTCACCATTGCGTATCGACCCGTAAGCTGTGTGTCGTTTAGACGTATGTTTCGGTTCGGGTCGTTGCTGCTGATGTGCAGGTCGATGCGTCCGGATTGGTTGTGTACCCGGATACCCACGTCTCCGCTTTTGCCAAATTGACGGTCGTCGATAAATTCAACGTGCTTGATTTGACCGGGTTCGAGCGTGCTGCTGGGTTCGAAGATGGCGACAAAGGGTTTTGTGCGTGCTTCACCCATTTGGCGCGCTACATAGGTAAGCGTTGGCTGTTCCTTGATGTTGTAGGGCATGCCTGGACTGCGACTTAGGCCTTCGGTCGTGGGGCTGAGTGCCTGAAAGATTTGACGGTCGGGTTCGCCTTTCATCCACATCGTCATCTGAATATCATCCTTGTCAGGCATGTCGATGCGAAAGTGTGCTTTGATGTCCTGGTTGGTTTGCAACATTTTTTTGTCAAACAGATACGAATACCCGTAGAGATGAGCTCCGGCAAAGGCGAGTTCCTCGGAGGGTTGCAAGGGCAGGGGTTTGTCGTTTGTGTCTGTCAACTCCATGTGCTGACCAAGGTTGTGGTAGAAATAGTCGTGCATTTTGTCTCCACCCATTTCTTTGGAGCTTCTGAAAATATCCAGATAATATCCGGTTTTGTCACTTGTGTTGACGATGGCCAACTGGCGGTTTTGATCGGCCCGTGTTTCGGGTTCTCGAAACTGTGCGTGGGTATACAGGATGGTTTCAACACGTCCTTCTTTCCATTCGGGTGCCGGATAGCAGTCCATCAATTGAAACGGATGGTTGCTTTTCATGATGGGGTAACTGGAAATGCCGTCGACACAAACGGTATTGTGTGCGGGAAACTGTCCGTAATATTCGGCGTAATCCAGCGCAAAATATCCGGATCCGATGCCTGCATCCGGTGCCAAGGGCAAGCCTTTGCCGTAGAGTTCCATGGAAATGCCGTTTGCGTGCATGTGGTTGCCTTCCGATCCGTTGAGCGAAATCATCAGGCTGTTTCGTTTGTCCATGCCGTTTCGCAACACCAGCCAGCTGGTATTGGCAGCCCAAAAGCTGGGGCTGACGATTGCGTCAAAGGTGGCTGCCGGAATGTTTGGATCCAGTTGCAAGGGTTTATCTGCAAAAAAGGCCTGAATTCCTGCATTACGGTTGGGTGTTTTTATCTCCTGTGAATAACTGGGATCCAAGCGTTTGAGCAAGGCGGTGAACCGAATTTCCTGTTCTTTCTTTCCGTGTTTTTGTGCGTTTTGGATCATGCGCACGATGGATTGGGTGCGGAGACGGTCGGGATGGGTGTCGCCAAATCCGACAAGTAGTTCGTTGGGAAACAAATACTGCGGCAAGGCTGCTACGGCTTTTTCGACTACGGGCATTTCCTGAAGTAGATCGTACTGCAGGTGTTGATCCGACCAGTGAATGAGGTTTGCATAATCAGCGACCACGCCCTGACTGTATCCCGGACATTCTGCCCAAATACCGGTGGTTGGATCAAAGCCGTAGGCTGCTAGTTTTTGCATGGACCATTGACGAATGCTGTTTTGGTTAAAAACATAGTCCAAATAGTACTCGCGTCCTTTTTGATCGCTGTAGGTTGTGTTGTTTTCAAGTATGAGACCGATGCTTAGGATGTAATCGGCCTGCATCATGTTCCAGTTGTTGTGGGGCACCCCGTTTTGTATGATGTTGTCTGCCCACTTCTTGAAGGCGGCTGCATAGAAAGGCATATTTTCGGGCATCTCCTTGTTAAGGTACTCGTAGAGAAAGTCGTAGGTGGGGACGATTTCCTTCAGAATGTCCTCGTGAATGACTTCAAACGAGCTCAATCCAACCAACGTTTGTTGGTGGCCATTGTTCAGATCGACGGGGATGTTGCGGTAGTACATGCCCATCATGTAGGTGTTGAACACGGCACTTGCCAGTTTGGCGTATTTTACCTCGTCGGTCAGCCAGTATAAAAAGGAAGCATTCATGGCTATCCCCATGATTTCCCGATTGATGGACTCGATGTTGCGTCCCGTTTTGCCCGGTTCTACCCATTCAAGTGGTCGGCCTTCTTTGCTTGTGTTGTGAAAGAATACGTTGCCTTCGTTGTCCATGTAGGGTAGAATGTCCTCCAGCTTTGGTCTGGAATAGATGGTTGTTGTAGCACGGGCGCCCGTATACCGAACGGTCGGTACGGGTGCCGTGCCTCCTCCGGCGTGTGAGAATACTTCACCTCGAATAAATACATCTTGGTGTTTTCCGTTCCAATACATTTGCAAACGCGCGCGCAGCCATTCTGGATCTCGGTCGGCATATGGATCCACTTTTTGCTTGAGTGTTTTAAAAACGTCGTTGGCCCAAGATTCGGATTGGATCAACTGAAGCGTTTCTGCCTTGCCTTCCGGTCCGGTCAGTACGCGGGGGTGGGCACTCGGTAATTGTTTGGGAATGTGTATTTGCGCAAAGCAAAGACTCAGGGACAAAACGGCCAGCGCCAGCAGACTGCTGCGTCGGATGCGTTGTCGGTGATGTTGTGTGAGCATAGGTGTTGATTGTTGGGATTTCTCTATTAGATATACGAAAGAATCCCGTTTTATACCCATTCGTTGACAACAGAATCGTTTTGGAGGAACAAAATCAGGCTTTTTATGCCACGTTCGAATTGCGAAAGCAAATAACTTTCGTTGGGCGAGTGAATGACGTCCCGTTCCAATCCAAATCCCATCAAAATCGGATCTGCGCCCAGTATGGTCTGCATTTCGGCCAGAATGGGGATGCTGCCGCCACCTCTGCTGGGAACGGGCTGAATGCCGTAGACCTGTTCCATTGCCTTGGAGGCGGCCTGGTATGCTTTGGATGCAATGGGTGTCAGGAAGCCCTGTCCTCCGTGTTCGGCTTTGGTCTCAACGGTTACACCTTGGGGGGCGATGTCGTGCAGGTGTTTCATGCAGCGTTCGGTGATGTCCCGGTAGTCTTGGTTGGGAACGAGTCGCATGGATATTTTTGCGTGGGCTTCACTGGGTAAAACGGTCTTGGCTCCCGGTCCGGTATATCCGCCCCAGATGCCGCAGACATCAAGACTGGGGCGTATCCCGGTGCGTTCGAGGGTGGTGTAGCCCGCTTCTCCAACAACGGCTGCAATACCGATGCTTTCTTTGAACTCCGTTTCGTCAAAGGGGGCTTTGTTGAGGAGTGCCCGATCCTCTTTGGACAGCTCCACAACGGAGTCGTAAAATCCCGGTAGGGTAATGCGTCCGTTTTTATCGACTAAGGATGCGATCATCTTACTCAGGCTGTTGATGGGATTGGCAATGGCGCCTCCGTAGTGTCCGGAATGCAGGTCTTTGTCGGGGCCGGTGACCTTGACTTCGATGTAAGCCAATCCGCGCATGCCGCAATTGATGGAGGGTACGTTTTCGGCAATCATGGTGGTGTCCGATACGAGAATCAGATCACAGGCCAGCAGGTCTTTGTGTTCCTCAACCCAACTGGCCAGACTTGGTGATCCAATTTCTTCTTCCCCTTCGATCAAAAACTTCAAGTTATGCTTTAATGCGTTGTTGTCCAGTAGATAACGCATGGCAGCCACGTGCATATAGGATTGTCCTTTGTCGTCGTTTGCTCCGCGCGCGTAAATGGCTCCATTCCGGATATTGGGCTCAAATGGGGGTGTTTCCCACAATTCAAAGGGCTCTGCGGGTTGCACATCGTAGTGTCCGTAGATGAGCAGGGTTTCTGCGCTGGGGTCTACGATTTTTTCGGCATAAACAACGGGGTGACCTGCGGTCTGAAAGATGTCGGCTCGGTCGGCTCCATTCTCGGTCAAAAGCTGTGCGTAGCGTTGTGCGCAGGCGAGCATGTCTGCTTTGTGTTTGGGTTGGGAGCTGACGGATGGGATGCGAAGAATGCTGGATAGTTCCTCGATGTAGCGAGGCATTTCGCTTTGTATGTTTATGTTGTGTGACATGCGTTTGATTTATTATTGTGTTGTACTTCAAATTTAGTTACTTTTCGGTTTGTATTCAAGTTTTTTAGCGTAATTTCACAGGGATGTGTTGCTCGCTTGGCTCGAATGTGTTTGATTGTGTTATTTTTATAAACTCGAAATCATGGAAAAGAACAGAAAAGAAGGTACGCAAGACGTACAGAATCAGCAGGATACTCAGCTGGAACAGGATGCTCAAAAGAAGCAGGAGAAAAAAGGGTTTTGGAAAACGGTTCGACAGTTTCCTGTTTTGACGACCCTTTTGGTTTCTTTAATTGCCATCTTGATTGTATTTGCCTGGAAAGAAGTTCAAATGCAGCAACGTTTGAGTGCGCAGGAGGCTGTTTCGCTCGAACGGTACGAGTCGATGGAGGATCAATACGTATTGCTTTTGTCTAAGTCGGTGGTTTGGAGTGTGCGCAACGAGTGGATGCGTGGCAACGAAGAACAGTTACAGATTCTTTTGCGGGATTTGGTTCAGGATACGCCCTTGACTGAGATTTGTGTTTTAAATCCAACCGGTGAGGTGCTTCTTTCTACCAAGGCGGGTGCGATCGGTTCGAAGCCTTCGTTGCCTACGGTTGAGGAAACGAAGTTGATTCGTGATGATTCCGGTTCTTTGAAAGTGGTTGCTCCGGTGATGGGTTATGATGTGCGGTTGGGGACGTTGGTGTTGACGAAGTAAGTAAATGTCTCGCTTCGCTCGAAAGTCACTCGCTGTCGCTCGTGAATTAGAAGAAAATGTGTCTCGCTAACGCTCGAATGTGTTGCTCGCGATGCTCGCAAATGTGTCGCCTT
>JAQVXI010000017.1:36050-38297 GCA_028709215.1 Bacteroidales bacterium | reverse complement strand
AAATTCGACCGAAGGTCGCACATTTGAAATCGAAGATTTCAACACATTAAAAATCCGTAGGATTTTTACACATTCTTCAATCGCCCGAAGGGCGCACATTACTGCTTTATCACCTTAATCGTCTTGCCGGGAAGATGAAGTAAATAAACACCCTTTGGCAGATGACTGACCGGAATGCGTAGTTGATTGGTGGTTGAAAGGCATGTGAATACCGTTTGACCGTGAAGCGTTTGGAGTCGTATGGGGACGTTTTGGGGTATGTTGTTGAGTATGATTTCGTCGAATACCGGATTTTGCTGCAGGGATATTGCCGTTAGAGGGTCGGGGTTGGAGAGGGCGACGAATGGGCCTCCCAGGTATTGATTGTCTAAATAAGTGAGACGTTGAGCAATCCACCTACCGATAAATCCGAGGTCCAAATCGTTTTCGGCGGCGATGGATGCAAAGTTTTCGCTGTCCCAACGTTTGATTTCGCGTTGTGCTGCACCGCTTTGAGTGAGTAGGTTGTAGTATTGTCGAAATGGGCGCATCAGGGCATCGTAACTAAAGTGTGTGGCGCGCAATTGCTGGTATCGATGCTCAAGGCGGTCGTTGAAGGAGGCTGCATTCGTGGCTTTTAAACGCAAAAATAAATTGTTTTGTCCGTGTTCGTAGTTGCTGACAAAGGCATCAAAATCCTGGTCTGCATAGGTTAATGTGGATGATCCGTTCCATCGTCTGCCCCAGGTTGCGTCCATGTCCCAGGGGACGATGCTGAGCATTGAGGTCCAGCGTTGATCGTAGATGGCTAAATAACTGTTTTTGGCTTGGTTGTCGGCGGAAAGCATCAGTTCGATAAATAAATAATAATCGACCCAAAGTGGAAGGTCAAAATGCGATGCGACTTGACTTCGAAATGCGTCGTCGTTGGTGTGCTCACTGGAACAAAAGC
The DNA here is from genome assembly GCA_028709215.1 of Bacteroidales bacterium. Classification (GTDB taxonomy): domain Bacteria; phylum Bacteroidota; class Bacteroidia; order Bacteroidales; family UBA1402; genus UBA8389. Next base: position 37,366 of record JAQVXI010000017.1, on the reverse strand, counting down.
GTACGCCTTGATACAATGCGGCCCAATCGATGGGCTCGCCGTCACCGAGATCAGGATATTCGTTCTCGTATCCGGCCCACTTTTCTTTAGTGTTGCTGTAGTTGGGGATGTGCTGAGAAAAAATGCAAGGAACACCGTTCAATATGCCACACATCAATACGGCATGTGTCCAGCTGTCGGCTTTGTAAAGGGCGCCTCTTTGCACAGCGGGGCTTCCGTTGCTGGCCGGAGTATATTTCTTTAGATTCAGCTGCTTGCGGTCGATGCGTTCGGTCATGCAATAAAGGCCGTTGTAGGAATTGTTGATAAAGACTTCAACATACTGACCACGTGTGCCATTACGCATATTGGGCTCCAAAACGCTCCAGTAGGGCTTGGTTGCAAATTCATTCCAAAGATCAGTCGATACTCGGTTGCGCATGCGGGATTTGTCGATGGCCATTGCATCTAGAATCCAATTGTTGTCGTTGCGCAGACCAAAATACCGACGATCAAGTTTGTCGCTGCCGTTGCTGTCTTTTAGTTTGATGGAAAAGGACTTCTTGGCTTGTTTGGCAGCGTAGTTTCCCCGTATTTTAAGGTTTGCCAAAAGCAATTGATTGTGTCCGGCATTTTTAGCGGCTTCACTGCCGGCTTGTGGGGCTTCGGGCTCGATGACCTTGATTCGCCCGAGCTGGTACGCATCGGTCAGTTCCGAGTCACTATACAATTCGACAAAGGGTAAACTGCTGAAATATAGGTAGCAGTGTTTCAAGACCTTGTCGTGTTGCTTGATGGATAAAACGTACGTCTGTGTGGTGCTTAGTTTTGAAAAACGAAAGTCGGCGTTTGAGGTGGTTTCTAAGCCGTTGATGAACAGTCGATAGCTGCTGTCTTTGAAGGCAACGTGCATGTGTAGGTTGCTATTGGAACCGAATTGACTGTTCGCCAAATTGACGTAGGCTTTGTCTTGAATGGGATCGATGATGGGCCTTTTGCCGTTGAAACTCAGGCTATCGATGTAGGGGCTGAGTATGCCGTAGTTGGGTTTGGATTGTGGGAATACAACGGCCAAAAGCGATGCGGAGCAGCTTGCAAATAGGCATAATAGGAGCGTACGGATGTGTTTGTTCACGGGACTTCTTGGGTCTTAACAGGTTTGGATTTGTTTAGGTTGGGGGTAAAGGTAGTAAGAATGTGTAAAAAAACGTGCCGTTTTTTTAATGTGTTGCTCGCGATGCTCGCAAATGTATCGCCTTCGGCGAAGAATCAACGACGGGCGCAATGCGCGCACGCACGGAACCTGGTGGTGTTTGTATTGCGCACTCGGTGCGTCC
>JAQVXI010000017.1:0-35950 GCA_028709215.1 Bacteroidales bacterium | reverse complement strand
AATCCGTAGGATTTTTACACATTCTCACACGCGACACACTTATAACAAAGTCGCCACCCAGGACTCAATGCGCTCATCCGTTTGCTCGGGTTGACTGTCCTGATCGATCGCAAGACCGGCAAACTGATCCCCGCGTTGGGCTGCCGAACGAAGATAGGTATAGCCTTCGGTGGAGGTATAGCCCGTTACCGTTGCGCCTAGACTTTCGAAGATCGTTGCCAGATAACCGATGCCGTCGACGAAGTTTTCGGGATAGTTTTCCTGGTCGCCTAGACCAAATATGGCAACCGATTTATTGGATAAATCCAACGTGCGGAGTGCAGGTAGTGCCTCGTCCCAATAGTTGGGCAATTCGCCGTCAAACCAGGTTGAAACGCCCAGAACGGAGAGATCGTAGTCTGAGAAGTCCGGTCTCCAATCGTCCTCGATGGGAATCAGGCTGACTTTTATTGACTTCTTCTGTGTCTTTGCCGCTGTTTTGAGAGCATCGGCGATCTTGTTTGCAATGCGTCCGGTGGTATTTGCTTTTGCTCCGTAAAAGACTCCTATATGTTTCATTATTAGTTGTTTGATTGATTAATATTCAAGTAGTTGTTTAACTGCGTCCAGGATGCGTTTTTCGTCTGGTAGGATCACCTTTTCGAAGTTGGGGTGAAAACCTACCGGCGTGAAACGTGCGCCTACGCGTTGCACAGGAGCATCGAGGTGTTGAAAGCATTGTTCGTTGATTTGAGCAACGATTTCTGCTCCAAAACCGGAGAACGTTTTGTCTTCGTGTACCACTAGGACCTTGCCAGTTTTTTTGACTGATTCAAAGATGGTCTCTGTGTCGAGTGGAATCAGTGAACGTAGGTCGATTACCTCGATGCTGCGTTGTTCGCTTTCGGCAAGTTTACGGGCTACTTGTAGGCAAAAATGCGTTGTATTGCCGTAAGTGACCAGCGTGAGTTCGTCTCCGCTGTGGCGTATGCGTGCTTTACCGAAGGGTACCTCGAAGTCGGGTGGAATGGGGGTGGCCGCTTCGGTTGCGTTGTAAAGTGCTTTTGGCTCCATAAAAACGGTAAACCCTTTGGATCGCATGCTGGTGCGTAGTAGGCCTGCAGCATCATCGGCAAAGGATGGGTATACAATGCGGGCACCGGGCAGGGTGCTGAGCGCGCCTTCAATGGTTTGAGAGTGATACAGACCACCTCCAATGTATCCCCCGGAGGCTAGACGCATGGTGATGTTTGGGACAAATTTGCCATTGCTGCGCCAGTATTCGTGGGTGCATTCAACGTATTGATTCATGGCCGGCCAGAAATAGTCTGCAAATTCGGCTCCTTCGATGACGATGCGAATCTTTTCGTCAAATCGACTCATGCCATTGGCTGTGCCGACAATGTAGTCTTCGGCAATGGGAGCGTTGAAGACGCGGTCGTCGCCAAACTCCTGTTGCATTCCCTTGGTTACGTTAAATACTCCGCCTTTCTCCTTGTTGGCAACATCCTGACCCCAAATGAAGGTGTCCGGGTTGTGGTGAAACTCTGCTTTGAGGGTTTCGTTGATGGCTGTTACCAGGTTGATTTTTGGACCATCGTGGGTGTGGGTACCTTCGGGGTACAATTTGGATGAGTAGGCGGGCGGAAGGACAAAATCATCCACTGTAGCCGGATCCGGATCGGGAGCGGCAATGGCTTTGCGTGAGGCGGCACTGAGTTCTTTTTTTACATCGGCTTCGATTTGTTTTAATTCCTCTTCGGTGAAGCGTTCGTAGCGTAGAAGCATGCGTTTGAACTTCTGTAAGGGGTCAGCTTGCTTGACGTAAGTGAGTTCGTTGTCGTCCCGGTACAGACTATGCTTGTCTGAATTGGAATGGGCACCAATGCGGACGCAGTTGGCTTGCACGATGACCGGATTACGGGTACTCAACGCATACGCTTTGGCTTCGGTCATGGCATTCATGGAGTCGAATACGTCTTTGCCATTGCAATGAATGATTTTGAGGTTCTTAAAGCCACTGAAGTTGTCGGCAACTTTTCGGTTGGCGGTTTGATCTTTTTTGGGTACGGAGATGCCGTATCCGTTGTCTTGAAAAACAAAGATGACAGGCAAGCGTTCGGTGCTGGCTCCGTTGATGGCTTCGTAAACGTAGCCCTCAGAGACGGAAGCTTCGCCGTGTGAGGTGATGACTACTCCCGGATGGTTGTAATAGACCATGGCACGGGCGACTCCGACGGCATGCTGATCATGACTGGCCGTGGCGGATGAAATGTTCTCAATGTGCCATTCGTGCTTCGAAAAGTGATTGGACATATGTCGGCCACCACCGGTTAGATCGGTGGCTTTGGACAATCCGTTTAGAATGATCTCTTCGGCGGTCATGCCGGCTGAGAGGGCTACCAGAAGGTCTCGGTAGTAGGGGAATAAGAAGTCTTTGCCTACAGTAAAGACCTGGCCCATGGCAAGTTGTATGCCGTCGTGACCGGCATAGGGCGCGTGAAAGGACCAACCCAGTGATTGGAGCAGATAGATGGGTGCCTTGTCGTCGATGGCACGTCCGAGCTGCAAGAGGTGATACCATTTTTTTAGCAGCTCCTTATCGGTATGAAGGATGTCGTATGTTTGCATAATTAAAGCGTTTGATTGGTATTCCAGTTTTCAAGATAGTCCGCAATGCGTTTGACAAAAGCACCGCCCAAGGAGCCGTCGATCAGTCGATGGTCGTAAGAAAGTGAAAGGTACATTTTGCTTCGAATGGCGATGACATCGCCTTCGGGTGTTTCTACGACAGCCGGTTTCTTTTCAATGTAACCTACGCCGAGAATGGCCACTTCAGGCTGGTTGATGATGGGTGTACCAATGATGTTGCGGAATGTTCCGAAGTTGGTTATGGTAAAGGTGCCGCCTTCGACGTCACGCGTTTTCAATTTGTTGCTGCGTGCGCGCGTGGCCAGGTCATCGATGCCTTGAGCAATGCCGGTGATGCTGAGTCGATCGGCGTGATGCAGTACGGGAACCACCAGATTGCCATCATCCAGGGATACGGCGATGCCCATGTTGATGTTTTTCTTGAGCAGTACCTGATGTCCTTGGATGGAGGCATTGAGGGTTGGATAATCTTTGAGGGCTCTGCCTGTCGCTTCAACGATCATGGGTAAGAAGCTGAGACGGATGCCTTCACGGGCTTGGAAATCTGCTTTGTATCGTTTGTGCCATTGGACGAGTTTGGTTACGTCTACTTCAACAATGGTGGTCACATGTGCAGAAATTTTCTTTGATTGAACCATACGGTCGGCAATGATGCGACGTACCAGATCCATCTCTTTTACCTCTACATTTGCGTCACTTTCGACCGGTGCGGGCGAGGGTGTGGATGCCTGTGTTTGAGATTTGGGGGCTGTGGCTGCTGCCGGGACTGAGGCTGGGGCTGCCGGCTTGAGTGGCTTGCGGTTTTGCAAATGGTTTTGAAGGTCTTTCTTGGTCAAACGGCCTTCAAATCCGCTGCCGGGAATCTGATCCAGTTGGTCACTGTTGAGTCCGGCCGATTTGGCCAGTTTGAGTACGACGGGTGAATACCAACGGTCGCTTTTTTGAATGGGAGCGCTGGGTTTTGTTTCCGGTGCGGGTTGTGCTTCCGGTGCGGGTTGGGTTTCCGGTGCGGGTTGTGCTTCCGGTGCGGGTTGGGTTTCCGGTGCGGGTTGGGTTTCCGGTGCGGAGACTTCTTCGGTCTCCTCGGCTTCCAGTTGGAGCAGGGCAACGGTTTCGCCTACCGGAACGGTCGCGTCCACTTCAAAAAAGATTTTAGACAGTACGCCGGACATGGGCGAGGGGACTTCGGCATTGACTTTGGCCGTGGTGACTTCAAACAGGTTGTCGTCTTCCTCGACCACATCACCGACTTGCTTAAACCAGGTGACAATGGTGCCTTCTGTGATGCTTTCGCCCAATTTGGGCATTTTGATTTCAAATGTTGACATATCGATCGTCGTTTATAATTTACATAAATAGGCCTTCGTGGAATATTTCACCGACCGTCGGGTGGGGGAACACGATTTTTTGGAATGCCTCCACGTGCATGTGTTGCTCGATGGCCATGCCGGCAACGACAATGAGTTCGGAGGCCGGGTTGCCCATCATGTGGCAGGCAAGTACGTATCCGTCCGGATCAATCAGTAATTTGCACAGCCCGTTGCTTCCTTCGTTTTCGGCGACGAAGCGGCCGGAATAGGCCATGGGCAATTTGATGACGTCGTAGATTTGACCGGCTTCTTTTAGTACGGCTTCGGTAGGACCTACGCCGGCAAGTTCTGGATTGGTATAGACGACACCTGGTATGGCTGCATAGGACATGCGGTCCTCTTTTCCACAGAGGTTGTTTACGGCGACTTCTCCTTCGCGAATGGCGGTATGTGCCAGCATGGAGTAGCCGGTTACGTCACCTGCGGCGTATACGCGCGGGTGCGTGGTTTGCATTCGGTCGTTTACCGGAAGGCCTTTGCCTGTGGTATCGATGCCCAATGTTTCCAGACCGAATCCGGTTAAATTGGCTTTGCGACCGACGCTAAGCAATATGCGATCGGCTTGCAAATGGCTGATTTTGCCTTTGTGTTCGATCTGTACTTCGGTTGGGCTGACTTGCGTTACTTTTGTATCCAGGTGAAAGGTGATGCCACGTTTTTGATAGGTTTGGCGCAGCATTGCGGCGGTTTCGGCATCCATGCCTCCAAGAATTTCAGGGAGCATCTCGACGACGTGTACGTCAACCTGCAGGCTGTTGTAAAGGGAGGCAAACTCCATGCCAATCACACCACCGCCGATGATGACCAACTGCTTGGGTAGATCGATGGCATCCAATGCTTCGCGCGAGGTCCAGTAGTCTACGGAGTCCAAACCGTTAATGGGAGGTATAAACGTGTCAGAGCCGGTGCTGAGCAGTACGTAACGGCCTTGATAGTGTTGTTCAGCGGCACGTATGCGTATGCCCTCATCGGTCTCTCCTTCAATGACTGCGCTTGCGTAAACGACATCCACTCCGTGGGTTTTGAGTTTGAATTCGACGCCTGATGTCAGTGTTTTGACGGTTTTATTTTTTCGTGCGATCCATGCTTCCATATCGGCAGTCGGTTCGCCACTGATTTGGATGCCATATTTATGGCCCGTTCGTGCATTGTCGAGCAGTTTGGCCGCATACAGCAGTGTCTTGGTGGGAATGCAACCCTCGTTGAGGCATACGCCTCCAACCGCTTTTGCTTCAATGAGTAAGGTCTGCATTCCGTTTGAAGCGGCTTTTTCTGCAGCGTTGTATCCGGCAGGTCCGCCACCAATAATTATTAAGTCATAAATCATATTTAATGCATTTGGTTCATACGTACACTAGCATTAACAAAATAAACCAAGTATTGTTTTGGAAAATGGTTTTTTTTTGACTCAACGCATAAAAGCAGTGATTTAACAAGGATTTGTGAAAACATTTTAGTTTATTTGTGATGTAATTAGACAAGATATGTTTAAACATTTTCAAACGCTTTTTCCGGACACTCCTCAAGAAGATATTCGTCATGCGTACAGTCCGTATCGGGTTTGCCCCGTGGGTGCACACATTGATCATCAATTGGGCCATGTAACGGGGTTTGCTTTGGATCACGGCATTGATTTGCTGTATGTTCCAACCGAAACGGGTATTCTCAATTTATACAGTACCGACTTTGAAGGACAGGTTTTGTTTGCGCTGGAATCGGTTCCGCATAAGTACGATCATTGGGGTCGGTATGTGCAGGCTGCCATATATGCCTTGAATAAGGATTATGTATTGGAAGTGGGCATTCAGGGTCTCATCCGTGGGAGTCTGCCGGTCGGAGGGCTGTCGTCCTCTGCTGCCGTTTTGCTGTGTTATGTGATGGCGTTGTCTTCGGTCAACGGCATTGAATTGACGCAATCGGAATTGGTGCATTATGCCTTTGTTGCCGAGCGGGAGTACATCGGATTGAATCTGGGTAAACTGGATCAAAGTTGCGAAGTGTATTGCAAGAAGGATCATTTGTTGTTTTTGGATACCAAGGACGATTCGTACGAACTCATCGAACGTCCGGAGGCGATGCCCGACTTTGATATTTTGATCTTTTTTAGCGGTTTGACACGAAATTTGGTCAATACCAACTATAATTTACGAACGGACGAATGTAAGGTCGCTGCCTTTTCGCTGCAAGCATTTGAAGGTTTGCCGTATCGTGCGTACGAACAGACGTATTTGAGGGATGTGGATCCGACTGTTTTCTTAAAGTGGAAACACATGTTGCCCAAACCATTGGCCAGACGGGCTACCCATTATTTCAACGAATTTGCCCGTGTCAGTGATGCTGTGGAAGCGTATCGATCCGCCGATTTGAAGCGATTTGGTTCCATCATGTTTGCTTCGGGTTTGAGTTCCATTCATCAATGGGAGGCCGGTTGTCCGGAGATGATCGCTTTGTTTGGTTCCATCAAGGAGGCTCCCGGTGTGTACGGGGCACGGTTTAGCGGTGCAGGTTTTAAGGGTTGTTGCATGGCCTTAACGAATCCGGCGCATCGGGAAGAAATTTTAGAATATGTGGGTCGTCGGTATTTGGAGACATTTCCTCATTTGGAGGGTTTGTATTCTTCGCATGTTTGTCAAACAGCGGATGGTGCGAGCCACGTACAACATTTAAATACAAAATAACGTGAAATCTTTGATATTGGCTGCGGGATACGCCACCCGGTTGTACCCCCTGACGCGCAATTTTCCGAAACCCCTGTTGGATGTGGGAGGGAAAACGATTCTGGATCGTCTCTTGACGGATTTGGATCGCTTGGATGAGGTGGAAGAACACATCATCGTGAGTAACAATACGTTTTTTCCCTACTTCATGGCATGGAAAAATCGGGTAGGCTATCGGAAGCCTATTCATATCATCAACGACGGTGCAGAGTCGAACGAAACGCGTTTGGGCGCCGTTCGGGATATTTTGCTGGTCGTTGAGACGTTGAGCGTAAAGGATGATCTTCTCGTATTGGCAGGAGACAATGTGGTGGACTTTTCGTTTGAAGGTTTTGTGCGCTTTGCCCGTCAAAAGCAAACCAGTTGCATTACCTGCCATCACGAACCGTCTGTGGAAGCCTTGAGAAAGACCGGTGTGTTGGAGATGGATGGGTCGAATCGCGTGTTGATGCTGCATGAAAAACCGGCGAATCCACCAACAAATTGGGCGGTTCCTCCGTTTTACTTTTACCATGCATCCGATTTGACCTTGATTCGCAAGGCGTTGACGATGGGTTGTGGATTTGATGCACCCGGCAATTTGGCTGCGTGGTTGGCGAAGGAACGTCCGGTGCATGCCTGGGAAATACCGGGAAAACGCTATGATATTGGAGATGTACAGTCGTATGAGTCCGTTCAAAAGATTTTTAAGACATGAAGTTTGATAAGAAATATGGAGAAGTGGTTCTGTTGACCGGCATGGCCGGATTCATTGGTTACCATGTTGCAAAACGTCTGAGTGCGTTGGGTTGGTTTGTCATTGGTTTGGATAACATCAACGATTATTATGATGTTCGGCTGAAATACGACCGATTGGCCAATTTGGGTTTTGAACGCGAGGAGATCGGTTATGGGAAACTGCTGAGAAGCAAAAACCCGGAGTATCCCGGGGTCTCTTTTATCCAGATGAATCTGGAGGATCACGAAGGTTTGAAGCAAATGTTTGAAACCTATGATATTGGTTACATCTGTAATTTGGCGGCTCAGGCCGGTGTGCGTTATTCCATCGAGAATCCGTTGGCCTACGTCAACAGCAATCTGCTTGGTTTTACCAACATACTGGAGATGGGTGCAAAGTATTCAATCAAACACGTTGTATATGCCAGTTCAAGCAGTGTCTATGGCCTAAATGGTAAGATGCCGTTTTCAGAACACGATGCCACCAACCACCCGGTGAGTCTGTATGCCGCGACCAAAAAAAGCAACGAGTTGATGGCGCATGTATACAGCAACATGTATCAGTTGCCCGTGACCGGACTGCGATTTTTTACGGTCTACGGTCCGTACGGTCGCCCGGATATGTCTCCCATGCTTTTTGCAAAGGCCATTATGAACGGTGAACCCATCAAGGTGTTTAACAAAGGTCGCATGAGCCGTGATTTTACGTATGTGGATGATGTGGTTGAAGGCGTGGTACGCGTGCTTGCTTCTCCGGCCAAAGGCAATCCGGATTGGAATGCGGAATCGCCCGATCCGGCGAGTTCCAAGGCACCGTATCGTGTATACAATATCGGAAGTTCTTCACCGGTACAATTGATGCGCTACATACGTACCTTGGAGCAGGCATTGGGCAAGGAAGCTAAAATGGAAATGCTGCCCATGCAACCGGGTGATGTGTTGAAGACCTACTGTGATGTGGGTGATTTGGAGCGGGAGTTTGCCTATCGTCCCAAAACAAAATTAAAAAATGGCTTGGCCATTTTTGCTGAGTGGTACAAAGTATGGCATCAGAAGATGCAGGTTATAAACGAATAAAAAATCATCATGAGTGGAGTGATCGATGGTTTAAAAAAACTTTTTCGAAGTTTTTTGATGTTTTCTTTGAAAAATCGCTGGTTGGTATTGGTCGGTGATTTGACGTTGTGTTCGGTGGGCTATGTCGCTTCGGTGTTGCTGCACAATCGATATTTGTATTCGGATTTGTCTTTGTTGGATTCGGTGAAAATCGGTTTGCTGTATGTTTTCTTTTGTTTTATCATTTTTGTCCTGCTGAAATCGTTTCGTGGGCTGATTCGTCACTTGCAATATCAGGAGATGGGAAGGTTGTCAATTGCGATGTTACTGCCGTCCGTTCTGCTGTATGGTTCCATACAGGTGCTTCATCTACAAATGCAGATGCCATTCCAGTATGCGTTTCAGTTGTTTCTGCTCAACCTTGTCTTGTTGTTGGTTTTTCGATACGTTATTGTCTATTTATACCATTATACGTATGCGTATTCCAATCGAAAACAACACAATACGTTGATTTATGGAATGGGGGCTCACAGTGTGGCGTTGGCGCAGTGGGTCACAAAGAGTGCCAAACAGGATTATCGGGTCGTCGGCTTTGTCACGCGAAATAATGGAGTAAAAAAGACACACATTCAGAATCTTACCGTATTTAATTTGTCGTACGACAATGTCTATCGGGAGATTTTTCGCAAGAATGTAACGACGTTGATTTTTCCGGATTATGTTACGGTCCGCAAGGAACAGGTGTTTTTGACGACCTGTCTTGAGAAGGGATTGAATGTACTGGTGTCGCCTCCGTTTGAAGGTGTGGACGACAAGGATAATCTGCGTTTTCAAATGAAGCCCATTCAGTTTGAAGATTTGCTCGGGAGGGAAGAAATTCAAATCAATATGGATCTGATTGCTGCGCAATTGGAGGCAAAAACCATTTTGGTTACGGGGGCCGCCGGCTCCATCGGAAGTGAGTTGGTACGACAGTTGGCGACCTTTCGACCGGCTCGTTTGATCCTTTTTGATATTGCCGAAACGCCGCTGCATCATTTGCGGTTGGAAATCGAACAGAAATTTCCCAACCTTACGTTTGTTCCGGTGATCGGTGATGTGCGGGATGCCAATCGGTTGGACTTCGTTTTTCGTCAGTACGCACCGACTTTTGTGTATCATGCGGCTGCGTACAAGCATGTTCCTCTTATGGAAGAAAATCCCTGTGAAGCGCTATTGGTCAATGTGATGGGGACCCGTTTGTTGGCCGATACTTCCTTAAAATACGGAGTGGAACGTTTTGTAATGGTTTCGACAGACAAAGCCGTCAATCCAACCAACGTTATGGGTTGCTCAAAACGCATCGCTGAAATATACGTTCAATCGTTGGCTCGCGCCTGTAAGCAGGCAGGAAGTCGCATTCAGTTTGTCACCACGCGTTTTGGGAATGTGTTGGGTTCGAACGGTTCGGTGATTCCGCATTTTAAAGAACAGATTGAAAAAGGTGGTCCGTTAACGGTAACCCACAAGGACATTATTCGGTATTTTATGACGATTCCCGAAGCCTGTCGCTTGGTTTTGGAAGCGGCATCGTTTGGCAATTCGGGGGAGATTTATGTGTTTGATATGGGTGAGCCGGTAAAAATCATCGATTTGGCTCGTCGCATGATTATTATGGCTGGAATGAAGCCGGATATCGACATTGAGATTAAAATTATCGGCTTGCGTCCGGGTGAAAAGCTCTACGAAGAGTTGTTGAGCAACAGTGAGAATACATTGCCAACGGTTCATGAGAAGATCATGGTGGCCAGTGTGCGTGAGTACGATTTGGGTTCGGTGACGGAAAATGTGAATGAATTGATCGAGCTGTCTAAGAAAGTAGATATTCAGGGGACTGTAAAGGCGATGAAGCGTCTTGTTCCTGAGTTTAAGAGTAAGAATTCGCCGTTTGAATTATTGGATGAAGCACAACAGTTATGAATGTTTTGGTAACAGGTATTAATGCACGGGTGGGACATGCACTTGTGCAATTGCTTCAAAACACACACCGTATTTTTGGTGTGCCGGAAGAAGTGGACGGTCTAGATTTGCAGATTGAATTGTTTGATTGCAATCAATTTGAGTCCAATCCGAAAATGGATGCATACATTCATACGGCTGGAAAGAGTATGGATACGATGAATTATGAAGATTCGTTGACGTACTTTGAGAAAAATGTGGGGGTGGTACGCAGGGTATTTCAGTGTTTCTTGCGTTCGGAGGCAAAAGCGTTTGTGTTTTTGAGTTCATCCAAGGTGCTTGCCGGCAACCCCAATCGTGGACCGATGGACGAATCGGTCGAACCCGAACCGATGGGTCCATTGGGAGAAAGCATGTTTTTGGCAGAACAATATTTGTTGAAAACGGCTGCACCCGGCAAGCGGGTGTATGTGATCCGGCCGGGTTTGTTGCATGGAGAGGGTTTTATGGTTTCGCACAATTCAACCCGTTTGCTTTCGTTTATAAAAGCTACCCGCTTATTCCCCTTTGGCCAGTTGTCCATGGAACGCTCAGTCTTATGTATGGACAACCTACATGCAGTGATCGAAGGGCTGATGGTCGCCAAGGCTCCCTCCGGTGTGTATCATGTGTGTGACGATCAATCCGTTTCGTTGCAGCGTTTTCGTGATTTGATCGCAACGGCAATGCAGAAAAAGGTTTGGATTTACAATTGCAACTCCCGCTTTTCGCTTTTCCTGATCGAATTGACATCGTTGCATTGGTCCAAAAAATCCAGAGAGATTTTGCGTTATTATCTACGAAAGAATTATTTGTTGAACAATCAACGTGTGTTGACGGAGTTGGGTTGGAGTCAAATGCCCTTTGATGCGGAAGTCTCGTTGTTGAAAACCATAAAAAGTTTGTTGTAATGGAATTGATCGATCACCAGTTGCTGGATGAGATAAGTTTAAAAGCAAAGGGTTCTGAACGTTTGCGAATGAATTATAATTTTCACACTTCGGCCGATGCCCCTTCGCAGCGTTTGTTGAATGCATTGGAGCCGGGTACTGTCGTGCCAATCCATCGGCATCAACATACCCCAGAGACGTATCTTTTGTTGCGTGGACGCATGCGTGTATCGTATTATGATGCCAACGGGGTTTGTACCGAATCCGTCGAACTGAATCCGCTCGATGGACGTTTTGGAGTCAATATACCCTTGGGACAGTGGCATTCTGTGGATGTGCTTGAAGCCGGTTCGGTCCTGTTGGAATGCAAAGATGGGCCGTATGCGCCGTTGGGACCGGAGGATATTTTATCGGCGGATTAATGGGGAATGTATTGTTGTAATCGCTGCCATTCGATTTCAAAATTGGGGGTGAATTGGTCCGTACCGATATGGTTGCGGATTTCTTCCTGAGACCAGAACCGACCTTCGGATATTTCTTCGGTTTGCAATTGAAACGGACCTTCGTAACAGATCATATACGAACTGACCCATTCTCGTTCTCGATCGGTTGTCATGGCGTATTGGAACAGAAAGCGGGGCTGTAGTTGCGTCAGATCCAAGCCCAATTCTTCGCAGGCCTCCCGTTTTAGTGCTTCCAGGATGCTTTCTTCCAGATGCATGTGTCCACCCACTGCTGTATCCCATTTGCCGGGTTGGATGTCTTTGTTTTCTGCACGCTTTTGCAGGAAAACATCACCTTGCATGTTTATAACATGCAAATGCACAACGGGGTGTAGCAAAAAACTTCCGTTATGGCATAGGCTGCGTGTTGCCTGACCGATGGTTTGACCGGTTTCGGAAACCAATGGGAATATTTCTTCCTGCTCCATCGTGCGTTATATTAAATCGGCAAAGATGTCCGCAACGGTTTCTGCCCGTTTGCTGGAACCGGCCACCTGACCGATTTCCAATTCTCCTTCAATGAGGTCGCCTTCAAAAATACCTTTTTTTGCTCTTCCTTTACCCAATAGGGCGCTCAGTTGCATTTCGTCCGCACCGGCCCGTTCGGCTTCCTGTACCTGTTTGGCAAACGGGTTTTCGGCCAGTCGGGTAGGGGTGATGCGTTTAAGCATGAGTTGCGTTTGACCGGGTTGAAGATTTCGGCAAAAGGACTTGAATTCGGGATGTGCCGAGCTTTCTTCGGACAAGGCAAATCGAGTACCGATTTGTACACAATCTGCCCCCAGGACCAGTGCTGCACGATAACTGGCGCGCGAATGGACTCCACCTGCCGCAATCAGTGGGAGTTGAGTCACGGCGCGAACCATGGGAATCAGACAGAAAGTGGTCAGTTCTTCCCGACCGTTGTGGCCACCGGCTTCAAAACCTTCCGCAACGAGGGCATCTACACCGGCTTGTTCGGATTTTTGAGCAAAAAGTGGGTTAGAGACTACGTGTGCGACTTTAATGCCCTTGGACTGTAAGGTGGAGGTCCAGGTTTTGGGGGAACCGGCGGAAGTAAAAACAATGGGGACGTTTTCTTCCATAATGATGTGCATGATGCGCTCGATTTCCGGATAGAGTAAGGGTACATTGACACCAAAAGGTTTGCGTGTGGCTTGTTTGCATTGTTGGATGTGGTAACGAAGTGTGTCCGGGTGCATGGATCCTGCGCCCAGTAAGCCCAAGCCACCCGCTTCGCTTACAGCCGACGCGAGTCGCCAACCACTGCACCAAACCATGCCTCCCTGAATGATGGGATGTTGAATGCCAAAAAGTTCCGTTATTTTTGTTTGCATAGGCTGTATGGAAAAAAGCCATCCAAATGGTCGGTTGGATGGCTTTTAATTTGTTTTTTTGGTTTATGCTTGACGTGCACCGAGTTCTTTATCCAAGAGATAAAGGCTTTTGGTTTTTTCACCAACCAAGGCAATCTTATCCAAGATGGTTTGAACGTTGCTTTCTTCTTCAACTTGTTCTTCTATGAACCAATGCAGCATGATGGCGGTGGCATGATCTTTTTCAGAAAGGGCTACCTCATAGCAGTTGTTGATCATTTCAGTAACCTTGCATTCGTGCTTGAGCGTGTCTTCAAAAACGTCCAACACACTTTTCCATTCGGTTTGTACGGCGTCGATGGCTGCCAGTTTCACTTCACCGCCGCGTTCGATGACGTAATCGTACAATTTGAGTGCATGGCTGTTTTCTTCTTGATATTGTGCACGCATCCAACCGGCCATTCCACTCAGACCTTGTTTCTCAAACCAGGCTGACATAGACAAATACACGTTTGCTGACCAGAATTCAGCGTTAATTTGTTTGTTAAGAATCGTTTCTACGGTTTTGTTCAGTTTCATATGCTATGTATTTTATGGGTTAGACAAATTTAGGACTATTATAGCAAACAAAAAAGAGCCAGGCTTGTTCATTTAAAAAAGTTTATTCTATGAAACAGATCAAACGAGTCCGATTGGAAAAAGATACGATGGGAACGGTAGAAGTCCCTGATCATGTGTATTGGGCTGCCCAAACCGAACGATCACGCAATAATTTTAAAATTGGTGCACCCGCATCCATGCCCGTTGAAATCATCGATGGTTTTGCTGTGTTAAAAAAAGCAGCCGCCTATGCCAATGAAGCGTTGGGTGTGTTGGAAACGGCCAAACGCGATGCGATAGCCGCAGTTTGTGATGAGATTTTGGAGGGGAAACTGTATGATCAGTTTCCGTTGGTCGTGTGGCAAACCGGGTCTGGAACCCAAAGCAACATGAACGTAAACGAAGTGATCGCCAACCGAGCAACGGTTCGTGCTTCGGGCTTGGATGCTCGGCCAGAAGAGGTTCTGGGGCGTGTTGATCCGGTGCTTAGCGCGAACGACGAGGTAAACCGTTCGCAGTCGTCCAACGATACTTTTCCTACCGCGATGCATATTGCAGCCTACAAGCGTGTTGTGGAGACCACCCTACCTGGCGTGGAACGCTTGCGGGATGCGCTGCAATCCAAGTCGACCGAATTTGACCAAGTCATCAAAATCGGACGTACCCATTTGATGGATGCCACCCCTTTGACCTTGGGTCAGGAGTTTTCGGGTTATGTAGCACAACTGAATTATGGTTTGGCTGCGTTGCGTTCGAGTTTGTCGCATTTGTCGGAGTTGGCACTGGGTGGAAGTGCGGTCGGTACGGGTTTGAATACCCCTAAGGGATACGATGTACGTGTAGCAGCGTATATTGCCGAATTTACAGGCTTGCCATTTAAAACGGCACAAAATAAATTTGAAGCCCTTGCTTCACACGACGCACTGGTTGAAACCCATGCAGCATTGAAGCAATTGGCTGTATCACTGAACAAAATAGCCAACGATATACGCATGATGGCTTCCGGTCCACGATCGGGTATTGGTGAACTGCTGATTCCTGAAAATGAGCCGGGGAGTTCCATCATGCCGGGTAAGGTCAATCCCACACAAGCCGAGGCTTTGACGATGGTCTGTGCGCAGGTGATGGGTAACGATGTTGCCATAACGGTTGGTGCGACGCAGGGTCATTATGAGCTGAATGTGTTTAAGCCGATGATCGCTGCCAATTTTTTGCAATCGGCCCGATTGTTGGGAGAAGCCTGTGTTTCCTTTGCCGAACACTGCGTTGAGGGCATCCGACCCAACGTCAAACGTATTTCAGCATTGCTGGAACAATCGTTGATGTTGGTTACGGCATTGAATCCGCACATTGGATACTATAAGTCTGCTGAAATTGCACAAAAGGCGCATACGGAAGGTTTGACACTCAAGGAGGCGGCACTTTTATCCGGTTACGTGACCGAAGAAGAATATGAACAATGGGTTCGCCCGGAAAAAATGATTGGTTCGTGAACTTTTTGAACCGACTTCTTGTTCTAAATAGGTGATAAGGTTTTCGTGTTTTACGAAATGGGTATTAGTCGGGGGATATTTCCGTGAAGGAAGGGTCCCCCGAAATTTTTTTGTGTAATTTGCGGTTTATGTATATATTTGTCATTATAAATAATTGCAGATGGAAAATATAAAATTTTGGCTTAAAAAGCATGTTTGGACCGTGGTTGGTGTCGTGCTTGGAGCGATTGCAGGTTATCTGTATTGGCGCTTTGTCGGTTGTACCAGTGGAACGTGTCCCATTACTTCTTCTCCGTTTATGAGTACGGTATGGGGTGCATTACTCGGAGGTTCCTTGTTGGGAATGTTTGAGAAGAAGCCAGATTCAACGCCCTCAAATTAGTTCGCTTTCTGCGGTTTTTACCGCACGTGTTCCTGTATAAGCAACGATTAGAAGCATCGCGGCTGAACCAATCAGAATGGTGTGTAACGGCATGCCCAAATCGAGTAGCCCTCCGAACAGCGGGGGGCCTGCCGCCGTGCCCAAAACCATAACGGTCGACAATAGGCTCCGAACTTTCCCCAGCTGGCGGGTGCCGTAAATATCGGCTTGTATGGCGGTTTTGACGGTTGTTCCCGTACCCGCAGAGATCCCCAATAAACCGTAAAAGATGGGAAAGGATAGTGGATTGTTGCTGATTCCCAATAGAATGAATCCGATCATAGCCGGCAGTAGATAGGCAGCAAAGAGTTTGGTGGATCCAAATCGATCAATGAGTTCTCCCGATGCGAAGATGGATAGACCATTGAACGCAGCAAAGAAAGCAAAAGAGAACGTGACCCAGGACGAATCCCAACCTTTGGCCTCTGCGATGGCAAACTGATAGAGCATGATGGCGGTTGCCAAAAACGGGATCACGAAGATGTTGCTGGCCAGCAGCCAAAAGGTTTTCTGTCTCAGGAGCTTGTTATTCTTGGATGTTTCCGCATTGTTCTTTTCGTTTGCGGATACGGGTGGATCTGCCTTTAACTGTAGAAGAATGGGGGTCAGAATCACAGCAGAAGCAATGACCAATACCATAAGACTGACGGGATGACTGAAATGGATGAGCAGCGCAGCCAGTATGAGGGGGAGTGTGAGCTGTGCCAATGGATGTCCCATTGAGGTTAGACTAAGCGCTTTTCCCCGATTTTCTGTAAATATTTTCGCGATGGCTGTACTGGATGTATGGGTCATCAATCCTTGCCCAAACATTCGGACGAGAAATAAGCCGATGAATAGTTTGATCGGACTGTCTGCACCGGCGAGCCATAGGGTTGATGCAGCCAATCCTACATAAATGGCGATGGAATAACTACGCAAGGAGATGCGATCGATCCAACGACCCGGAATGGGCAACATCAATGCGGACAGGATGGATATTATGCCGTAGATTTGTCCAAATTCTGCATTGCTGACACCTGCGTGCTCGATCCACCAGGGAACAAACAAGGATATAAAAAAGGTTTGACCAAAGGAGGAAAAATAATTGAGCAGCGTCCCGTATGCCATGGTGTTGGGATGCTGAAAGAGGAGTTTAAACCAATCTTTCATGAAAACCGATGTGTTGTTAACCGCTGCAAAGGTAGTTAAAAAAAGCCGGACGGTGGGTACCGGTCCGGCTTTCGAATAGACAAGACAATGGAATCACCTGCCTACTTGCACTTTTTGATGAACTGTGCCCTCGGATGTTTTGGTGTGAATCAAATACAATCCGTGTGGCAGTTGAATGCTTTGCTGATTGGAAACTTGATATTGACCGACCAAAAGCCCATCTGTACGATAAATGTGAACGGTAGCCGATTGGTTCAGACCTTCAAAACGTACGCCTTCCGATAATCCGATGCATAGACCCTTGGATTGTTTCGGTTGGTTTACCGACGAGACAGGGCTTGGAATGGCCGCCTCGCTCAAGGATCCATAGGCACTGACCGCTTGAATCGTATAATCCGCTTCGGTTGAAGAGATGTCGAAGTAGTTGTCGGTGGTAAATCCTACAACCGATCCGTTTTTACAAATCACGTAGCAGATGGCATAGGGTACTGTGGACCATTCAATGCGGGTGGAGTGGATTTGCGCCATCGGTTTGGCGCAGGGTTCTACCACCTCGCCGGGCATCCAATCGTCGTCTCCGCCCAAAACGTTTTTGCGTGTGAATTGACTGACTTCTTCATCGGTCAAATGACTTTTGGCGTTGCCTTCGATCAAATTGCCTGAGTTTTTGTCTGTGTAGTAATAATAGTCGTTTCGATTGCTCAGATCCACCGGGTTGCCTTGCCAATCGATGGTATTGTAGTCGGCAAAAACTGCAGGGATTGCCCCCATGGTTTGATGCCATCCAGCCGCATAAATGCCAACGTTTTTCGTGAGTTGGGTGTTCACAAAGGATACCTTCGGTTTGTTTTGCCAAGGACGTCCATAATAGACCAGTGTTGGTTCGGGAGCATCGATGGTATTGTTGAGGAAGACGTACCCCCATTGGGTTTCGGCGGCATGACTGGGTGCAGTGATGTAACCGCCACTGTTTCGATTGATATACAGGGTACACGCATCAAATAGGACGTTTCCACCTCCGTAAATAAAGTCAACGGCTCCTTCAATCAAACAGTCTTTCAGGTAGTGGCGGTTGTTTGCCTGGCTGTAAGAGGTTAGGTAGGTATCTTGGTAGGAGCGAAGTTTGCATTTATGAAGAATGGCTTTGTCTGCTGTCGTATATAGGGCTAAGGCTTGAGGACCTGCCTTTTTGCTTACGCCCCAGCCATTTTCGAACGAGATGTTTTCGGCATAGAAATTACTGCCGTTGACAACGACCGTTGCTCCTTGGCTTACATGGAGGTTTTGGCGGTGCGCCGGTACGGTCGGATCGGTGGTGGATCCGCAGAGTTGATCGTCGGTGATGACTACTTTTTCTGCCGATTGACCAATTAAATGGATGAATGCTTTGTCAATCTGAAGATGTTCTTTGTACGTACCTTCTTTGATAAAGATCAGATGGGGTTGGCTCAGATTGTTCGGAGCTGCATCGATGGCTGCAGCAACGCTGGTGTAATCACCGCTTCCATCGGCAGCAACGATGGCATGAAACAGTTGTGCTGCCGGTTGCGTTTTTTCCATAACGCGAAACGTCAACTCGATTCCGGCAAAGGCGTTGCCGCTTTGGTCCACGATGGAACCTGCCGGTATCTGGATGGTATAGGATTGACCATAACTCAAGCCCGAATAGGCAAATATTGCATTGGAACTCCCAAACTGACCTTCCAAAACCTCGAGTTGATTGAGTGTGATGCTGCCTTCACCCTTAAACACTTTTTCGTTAAAGGTTAGAATCACGGATCCGGAAGCAGAAGCGCCTGTTGACTGGTGCGCCGGTGTGCTACTGATTAATGTGGGAGGAATGGTATCCGGGACATGTTCTTTGGTGCATAAAACAAAGATGTTGCTGATGGAGGTTCCATCGTTGCCTTGACTTCCGATGATTTCACTGGATACATCGGCAATCCAACGCAGGTAAAGCTTTTCAAGTCCTTCACATTCAGCTGGAAGACGAACACGTGCGGATGACCAGGACTTCGGACCGGTCAAATAAATGGTGTCGTAATTGATAAAATGCATCCCACTGTCGATGGAGTATTGAAGGATTTGGTTTTGATGCGTGGAGTAACCGCTGCTCATCATGTCGTATAAGACATCGATGTCACTGGCTCCTTGTGTGCCAAAGGAGGTTTGAAAACCGTATTGGCCCAGTTGTTCAAAACTTTTCCAGAGAATGGCGCAGTTTTTGCCTTCACTGGTCACGAATCCGCTTTTTTCCAACCAACTAGTTTGGGTTGCATCGTCTAGCTTGACGGCAGTGAAAAGGCCGGTGTTGGTAGACTCGGAATAGAACTGACCGGCCAAATCACTGTTGCCCGGGGAATAGAAGTCCCATCCGACAAGGTAGTCAATTTCACTCCAGGTTGCTGTGAGCGTTGTGTCCTGTGTAATGGTCAGTACCCGTTGTTTGGAAGTGGTTCCGTCTTCCCACTTGAGGAAGGTCATCACTTCGTTCGAATGGGGGGTAATCAAGATGTTTGTACCCGCTTCGTAACGACCGTTTGTTGGTTCCGGACTGATGCTGTATCGACCGAACAAACTGCCTTCGATGTTGCAGGCAAATGTGTACGTGTTGATGGGATTGAATACGGCGGTGAGCGTCGTGTTTTCTTGTACGATGATGTCTATTTCCGCTTCGTTTGAGATGAGACTGTCGCCCTGCATCCAGGCGACAAACGAATAACCGAATGCCCTAGTTGCAGACAAATGAACGGAGCTTCCCTTATCGTAGGTTGAAGCAACCGGACTGACGGTAATACTGCCTGCATTTTCTGGTTGAACGCTTGTTTGAAGGCTTACCTGCTCTGCAGTGAGGGCAACCATGCCAAAAATATTGAGTTCGGATAAATAAGCATTTTGGTCGGAAGTGATGTTTTCCAAACGCAAGGCCACGTTGCTTTCGTTGACGACACATTCAACCAGAACTCCATCCGCCGGATTGGCTACGGCTTCAGATAGCACGACCCAATCGGTATCGCTTGCACCTTTCTTGAGTAATTTCCACCCTCGGTTGCTGCCTGTGGCGCCGTGTACAAAGGTGACCTTGCTGATGTTTTGAAGCACGGACGTTTCGATGTAGGCCGTTGGGGATTTGGCAGCCATGGCATAGCCAATGGTGAACGGGCCGAGGCCTTTGCCGCTACCGTCGACGTATTTAAATCGGGTTAGCTGAACACCGGCAGGTGCGATTTGTGTTTCCTGTAGGGTAAACGAGACGGTCTCATTCGAAAAATTGGTGGTTTTCTCTACGATCGTCGGACTACTGCTGCTTCCGATGGCGGTCCAATCTTCAAACGTGGTCGCATAAAGTAAACGTTCCTGAAGGTTTTCTACCGGTTCAGCGTGCACGAATGTTGTTACTGCAAAAAGGAGCAATACAGTAAGGAGTGCACGCATTTTGCGTACGTGTTTTTTCATAGCGGTTTTGTTTTGATTTGTAATGGATGCAAGATTACATAGAATTGATACGATTGAGGTGGAATTTTTGTTGAATTTTGAGGAAAATTGACAGAAATGTACTTGTTGATTGAACGTCTATGAAATCCATGTCCGAGAAATGAATATAATTAATCGTAACATAAATAAAATTCATTTTTAGTTTGTGAATATTGATATGAGTTGTATATTTGTGGCATAAACTATACAATTATGCTACCTACTCAGTGTCCGAGTTGCCAGGAGCAACTCAATGTTACGTGTCTGAAGTGTGCGCATTGCGGTACGGAAGTGCACGGAGTGTACGATTTACCACTGTTGGCTCGATTGACGGAAGCTGATCAACAGTTTGTGCTGCGTTTTGTCAAGAGCAGCGGAAGTCTCAAAGAAATGGCGACTCAAATGAAATTGAGTTATCCGACTGTCCGAAATTTATTGAATGAAATCATCCAAAAAATCAACGACGATGAAAAGTAATCTATCTTGGAGTAGTTTATTCAACCCATTTACGCGCATCGCCGGTTGGCAGGCGTTTTTTCCGGGACTGGTCGGGATACTTGCCATGTCAATCATCGGCTCGTACAGTGGAATTGTTTTTGACGGAGTCATAGATGTTCATTTCTCGAACGTCGATGTACTGACTGCGCTGCAATATATGGGATTCAGTATGCTCGCCTTGATTCTGGTATTCTGGTTGGTTGCTTTGTTGCTGTCCAAAGGTTTTCGTTTGATCGATTTGTTGGGTACGCTGACGTTATCAAAAGCGCCGTATCTACTGTTGGCCATTGCCGGTTTTTTTGCGGAGGCCCCCGATGCGCAAATGATCATTTCCAATCCGGGTATTCTTTTGGAATCGACGGCTTTTCTCGTTGTAACCGCAATTACCATACCCATCACGATATGGAGTGTTGCACTGATGTATCATGCGTTCAGCATATCGTGTGATCTCAAGGGCAGCAGGGCGACGGTTGCATTTATTGTGGCGTTAATCATGGCAGAAGCACTATCCAAAGTATTCATCCATTATTTCGTGTAATTATGAAACGAGTCATCGTATTATCAGCCGCTTTGTGTTTTTGTTCTTTGTTGTTTGCAAACGACATCGTTGGAGCGTGGTCGGGTACACTGAACGTATCCGAGGCATCAATGCGATTGATTCTTCACATTCAACAGACCGATGAAGGCTATTCTGCCACAATGGATAGTCCGGATCAGGCTGCTACCGGCATTGTTATGAGCCATGTATCGTACATGGAGAATCGACTGATTGTTGAATTGCGGGTCGCGGGGATGAAGTACGAAGGAACGTTGAATGGGGATGTGATTCATGGTACGTTTGCGCAAGCCGGACAGGTTTTTCCGTTGGATTTAAATCGAATCTCAACACAGCCAGTACGGGTTGACGAAGAGACGGAAGCGGTGTCCGTGTTTGAAGAGTCCGATCTTCGTTTGAAAACATCAACGGGTACGATTTATGCAACATTAACCCTGCCAAAAACGGACGATTCCCTTCCGGTGGCTTTGATTGTAGCCGGTTCCGGCCCGACGGATCGAAACGGCAACAATCCAAGCATGACACACAACGCCTATAAAATGCTGGCGCACGAATTGGCCAATCGTGGTATTGCTTCCTTGCGTTACGACAAACGAGGCATTGCGCACAGTGCAGCGGCAGTCGAAAGCGAAGACCAACTTCGATTTGATGATTATGTGAACGATGCACGCGCCTGGTTGGAGTTGTTGGCTGCGGATGGCCGTTTTTCGCAATGTGTGGTGATCGGACACAGCGAGGGCTCTTTGGTCGGCATGCTGGCTGCGGATAAGGCAGATAAAATGATTTCTATATCCGGTCCGGGTCGCAGTGCGGACGAGTTGCTGAAGGAGCAATTAAAAGCGTATCCCGAAGCCCTGCGTGCGAAGGCCTATCCTGCCATTGATCGATTGGCTGCGGGAGAGCGGGTTCACATGGATGCTGAAATGCAAAAAGAATCCCTGTTGGTGGCGCTGTTTCGTCCCGCAATACAGCCTTATCTTATTTCCTGGTTTGCATACAAACCACAAGAGGTTATTCAAGATATGACCATTCCTGTTCTGATTGTACAAGGCACAACGGATGTTCAGGTTCCGGTTGAAGAGGCCAATCGGCTAAAGGAAGCTCAACCCAAAGCGCATCTATGTGTATTGGATGGGATGAATCATGTATTGAAAACCGCACCGACCGATCGGAGCGCCAATTTGGCTACATACAACCAGCCTGAGTTGCCGCTAACGGATGGGCTGGTTGAGCGAATTGTACAGTTTATCGCGTCGGATTATTCAAGTTTCCAGTAGACCGAGTAGCGTTGGTGATGCAGCTCAGAAATCGGACGGAAGCTTAATTCCTTTCCGCATTGGCTTGCATCGGTTTTGAATCTCATCGCCTGTCCCGGTACTGGTAACAACCAATCCGAGACGGGCTTGCCTTTTGTTGCAAGCGTACTTGTAAAATGCGTCGGAACCTTATAATCATAGGTGTAGTAGTCATTGTGTTTATGGGGATCTGAAAAAGGTGCAGGGTTTTCCATTTGATCGGCACCCAGCTCTGCAGCAAGAACGAGGGGACCATATAGAATTGAAACCCATTGATTGTCGTCGGATGCTTCGATGTGCAAAGACATTGGGAAATCCAATTCGATTCGATCGCCTTGTTTCCATTCGCGATGGAGGTGAATGTACGAACCGGGATTTTCCACACAGACTACGTTTTGACCATTAATCTTTAACGACACTCCATTCGTCGCCCAGGATGGGTAACGAAGGTGTAGGGTCAATGAACGGTCAGCGTCTGTATGAATCGTAAAAACGCTTTTCCCCGTTTTCGGAAATTGAGTCTGTTGCGTGATTTCCACTCCTTGTTCTTTCCATTTTAATCGAGAAGGAATAAAAAGGTTTACAAATACATCGGAATCTTTGTGGTAGTAAATGGCTTCACCAAATTTGGCGTAGCTTTCAAAACTGGTTCCTACACAGCACCAAAATGATTGGTCGTATGTGCTGTAAACTTTGTGCGCACCCGGTAGCATGGGTAAAAAGTAGGAGACCATTCCGGAGGATGGATCCTGCTGACCGAGGATATGGTTGAATAAGGCCTTTTCATAGTAATCGGCCAGCTTCACATCGGCTTCCAAACAAAACAAATGACGAGTCAACTTAAGCATGTTGTAAACGTTACAAGTTTCACCAGTATACCCGCTAAGGTGTTTGGATTGATGATCCGGCTTGAAGAACTTCTCCTTATCGCTGTTTCCTCCCGTAACGAAAGTGTGATGATCAACAACGGTGTTCCAGAAAAATTCAGCAATGGTTTTGTTTTCCTCGGATGCTCCCATTTCATAGGCCCGAACCAAACCAATCAGTTTTGGAATCAGTGTATTCGCGTGTTTATTCTCCAGATTGTCCACCGCTTCTTTGAGTGGATCCAGTACATCTTCGTGGTAAAAAAAATCACCAAGCCAGTGATATTGTTCGTTGGAAGTGACGGAATACAAGGCATAGAATGCGTCATTCATGCCCCCAAATTCGTTGCGCAGCATTCGTTTTCGTTGTTCCGGAGTTAATATAGAAAGCTTCTTGAAAGCCCAATGACCCATTCCTGAGGCTACTCTAAGTGCTTCCTGATTGTCACAATACAAATACTGATCAATCAACCCGGACAGTAGTTTGTGTAGCGTATACCATGGCGCCCATACGCGTTGACCTGCAATGTTCCGATCGATAAGATTTTGTGGAAAAGCACTCAAATACCCTTCCTGATTCAACGCTGTTTGAACTTCCGATAGTCCCTTCACTAGGCTGTCCGACAGTTGTTTGTGTTGGATGTTTCCAGTGGTAGCGTAGAATAAGGCCAATGAAGAAAGAATATGTCCGGTGGTATGTCCCCTTAGTTCACAATCCAAAGACTCCCAACCTCCCAGTTTCTCAACACGATCGTATCCTCCTTCCAAACCGGCATATACGCCGGCATTGGTTCTAAAACTGTGAAGCAGACGATCGACGCCCAGTGAATGAATCCATTTGCTGTGAAGTTCCATCTTTTCTGTGAAAGGTGAATCCAATAATCGGACATCTTTCAGATCAAATGCGTATGCTTTGATGGGGGATACTAGGTTTTTGTTTAGCTTGTCTACGTGTTGGCCGGGATACTGGGACTGTGCTATAATAGGTATGCAGGCCAATAGGTAAAACAGTCCCATCGATAAAGCGATATTTCTCTTTCTTATGCTCATAATTCGTGCAGTTTAATTTATATACGAATCGTTCGGGGAAAACCCCTATGTGTCATCAATAATCAACAAGTATGCAATGGAGATACTTCTATGTAATATCCTATGTGTACAGCTCTATAATCACCAATTGTATATACCGATTCAATCTTCGATTTTTGGCATTTTAACATGTATTAATATCAAAAAACAAACATTATATATCAAATTTCAAACATTTTTGGATTCAAAGCTCAGTAACATTGCAGTGAAGTTGGCAGCAGCTCAACGATTAATAACCTAAATCTAATTACTGATGAAAAGAATCTTGATTTCTTTTTTGAGTTTATTGTTGCCTTTGGCAATCGTGGCTCAGATCAGCGTGTCCGGCACAGTAAAAGATGAATCCGGCATGACGCTGCCGGGGACATCCATTCAGGAGGTCGGCACCACTAAAGGAACCGTCACCGATCAGGATGGTCGATTCCGTCTTGAAGTAAGTGGCAGTAGTTCTGTCCTTCGAGTCTCATTCCTTGGGTATACGACCCAGGAAATCCGTGTTGGAAATCAACGCACATTCTCCTTGGTATTGCGTGAAGACGTGACCGAAATGGATGAGTACGTAGTCGTTGGTTATGGTACGCAACGCAGGTCGGATGTGACCGGCTCCATGGTCAGTATCAGCGAGAAAAAAATCAAAGCCATGCCGGTGCAAAATGCGGTACAGGCGATGCAAGGGAAAGCAACCGGGGTGGATATTATATCCAATGTTCGTCCGGGCGAAATCGCCAGTGTCGCCATTCGTGGCAATCGATCCATTTTGGCAAGCAACGATCCGTTGTATGTTGTGGATGGAATCATTTTGATGGGTACGCTCAATGATGTCAATCCCAACGACATTGCTTCCATGGAAATTTTGAAAGATGCTTCGGCTACCGCGATTTACGGTTCGCGTGGAGCGAATGGGGTCGTCCTTATTACCACCAAAAAGGGGAGAGCCGGCGAGGTTCAAATCACCTACGATGGTAGTGTCTCCTTCGATCGAATCAACTCGTTGACCGAATGGGCAACAGCCGGTGAATCACTGGACCGTTATCGTCAGGCTTACATCAATGCAGGTGCATACAAAGATGGTGCGACCAATTATACAACCCCGACCTTATCGGCCGACTTAGCCATGTTTGGCAATGCCGATGATGCAGTAATCGCTGCCATTAATGCAGCCTATGCCGGTGGCAGTTACAATGCTTCAAAAATCCCAACGACCGATTGGGTCGACATGTTGACACGTACCGGGATTACACAAAACCATCAATTGGCGGTTAGTGCAGGAACCGAAACGTCCAAACTCTACGTCTCGCTGGGTTATTACGATGCATTGGGTACTCAGCTTAACCAAGGGTATACCCGTACAACCGCAAAAATCAATGCCGAAATTTCTCCAAAAAAATGGTTTACTGCCGGTATATCGATGAACTTATCCGATGGAGTACAAGACTACGGAACCATCAATCGATCGGGTAGTGCAACCGGAGCAAAAGACTTATATGGTGTTGCTCTATCTCAAATGGTGATGGCTCAACCGTATGATGCACAGGGTAACCTGGTCACCTATCCGGGAGGAAACAAAACGGCTCCTTTGTATAATCCATTGATTGACATCGATGAGTCTGCCGATCAACGCCGCAATACGAATATTCAAACAACCTTGTTTGGTGAAATCAATTTCACTCCCTGTTTGAAATATCGCATTCAATATGGTATGAATTTAAATAATTATGCACGTGGCACCTGGCAAAGTTCGCAGTCAACGTTGCGGATGCTTACGGCCGGCGCAGGTGCTGCCGCTTCCTATGAAACAGCTAAGAGAACTCAATCCCTGATTGAAAATCTGTTGTATTACGATAAGACCTTTGGTATTCATAGCGTTAGTGCTACTTTGATGCAATCGGCTCAGGTGAATAAAAATGAAGGTTCCAGTTTGTCTGCATCCAAGATACTCACGGATGCTTCCAAATGGTACGATTTGGCATCCAACCTAAACGGCTCGCCCGACGGGTATGGCACCAGTTATTCAGCCACTCAAATGGTTTCTTTCATGGGACGTTTGAATTACTCCTTGCTGAACCGATACGTTTTGACCGGAACCATTCGTTACGACGGTGCATCGGTTTTGGCCGAAGGCAATAAATGGGCTGCATTCCCCTCGTTGGCAGCAGCCTGGAAAATGCAGGAAGAAGATTTCATCAAAGACATTGATTGGGTCAATGAGTTGAAGTTGCGCTTGGGTTATGGTGTTACCGGAAATGCGGCCATCGACCCCTATAGCTCAATGGGACCACTTTCTGTTTACGACTATGTGTTTGGTACTTCCCCGGCTGTTACGTTTTTGCCCTATCAAATGGCTAATGCCAAAGTAACCTGGGAAAAAACGGCACAATACAATTTAGGACTTGATTTTTCCGTGCTCAAAAATCGTATTGGTGGTAGCATCGAAGGTTACTGGTCCGATACCTATGGTTTGTTGATGCAACGCAATCTGGCTCCTCCCGTTGGTTATCCGTTTATTGTTGACAACATTGGACGCATCAGCAACAAAGGTCTTGAAATCACATTGAATACCCAAAACATTGTAAACGACAACTTCCGTTGGTCAACCGATTTGAGTTGGTCCAGAAACGTTGAAAAACTCGAAGAACTGGTCAATGGCAAAGAAGACATGGTTGGGAACGGATGGTTTATCGGTTATCCGAGACAGGTTTTCCGCAACTATCAAGTAGACGGATTGTGGCAGGATACACCCGAAGATTTGGCAGAAATCGCCAAATGGGCAGCCAATAATTACAAATTTGCTCCGGGTCAGTACAAACCCAAAGAAGTGGTTCAAGACTACAAATTGACGGATGAAGACAAAGTGATTCTTGGAACGGATCGTCCCAAATGGACGGGCGGTATGACCAATACCTTTACGTACAAAGATTTCGAATTGAGCTGTTTCGTCTATGCACGTGTCGGTCAAAAATACTTCTCTTCGTTGGTCCCCGGTGGATCTACTGGAGGTCAGTATGTTGGCTATGTACGCAAGGCCGGCTTGAACGAATTTTGGTCAGCGGACAACAAAAATGCCGAATGGCCCATGTTGCATTCCAACTCAGGAACGGTTTCGACCAATACGGTCAATCAGGCAACCTTTGTCAACGATGGTTCTTTTGTCAGTGTGCGCAACATTTCGTTGTCTTACAATGTTCCTCAGGACTTCCTGGATCGATTTGATATCGGGCGTTTGCAATTGTACACCCAGGTACTCAATCCTTTTATGTTCGGTGGTAAGGTTGTACAAAACGGCATCAACCCCGATGATACGAATAACTGGGCCAATACAAACTCTGTAGGTGATCCGGTTGGTGGTACAAACAACAATACGATGATGATTACAAGTTATGTACTGGGTTGTCGCATTGGATTCTAAACCGTTAAATCTGAACAGTCATGAAAAAATATTTGATTTTACTGGTAACTGCTACGGTCTTATCTTTCACTGCTTGTGAAGACTTTTTGGAAGAGGAAGTAGTTACATCGCTCACAACCGACTATTACAAAACGGTTGAAGGGCTGGAGTCGTTGTGTAAGGGGACCTATAAGATCCTACGATACAAAGGGGATTACAATCAGGGTGAATACCTGTTTGGTTCCGGAAACGACGTTGAAGTCTTTTCCTGGTCCAATGCAGACCGTATTGCCAACGGTACCTATTCGAGTGATGCATGGGCATCCGGAGCGAATGTGGGTGCCCGAATTACCCCTCATGTGAATAACCTGATTGGAGCGGTCACCACTTCTCAGAAATTTACAGAAGGTTGTTATCCTTCCATTAGTGCCTGCAACATCTTTTTGGAATACTACGATCGCTTGTCTGCATCCGATCAGACCAAGATTGAAGCCCGCAAAGGTGAGGTCTTGTTTATGCGCGGATATACTTATTTTTTGCTGACAAACACGGTAGGTGCTTGTCCGTTGATTTTAAAAAGCTTTTCTTCGATGCCCAGCAATTTCAACTTTACAAAAGCATCCTTGGAAGATATTTACGATCAAATGATCCGCGATTTGCGTGAAGCCGTTACCTTGTTGCCCGAGACATCTTCCGAGTTGGGACGTGTGACCAAACCGGCTGCTGCGCATTTGTTGGCTAAGTTATATTTGGCACGTGCACAGGCTTCCGGATGGCAGAACAGCACAGAATCGCATCTAAAGATGCTGTACAAAGGCAATGTTGCCACCGATTTGGACAGTGTGATCTATTACACCACTTTAACGATTGATGCAAAAAAGGCAAACAATCCTGCTTATGGCGGTTTGTCGACCGACTTCGGTAGCTTGTGGTTGAATGACGGTACACTTTCTCGTGACAACGAAAAAGAAATCCTTCTGTCGGCTCAATACGAACCCACACAAACCTACAATGGTCGTTATGGGGATGCCAGTGCCATCAGTTTGACGCACGTATACAACAGCAATCATACCAATCAGAATGCCGGTATCTTGCGCAACATTGAATACGGTCGTCCGTTTGCAACCTTGATGCCTTCCGATTGGGCCTACGACATGTATACCGATCGTGCCAACGATTCCCGGTACTATAAGAGCTTTTTGACGGATTATACCGTGACTGCTACCGATGGTAAGGGAAAAGCATGGGATGCTCCAACGGCTTATTATTACAACAACGTAATGAAAGCAGCCGGTGATCCGGCGGTCGTTGATGGCGCAACGCGCATGTCCTTTGGAAATACCGGATTGGTATACATTGAAAATTCCAAGGATCATCCGGTGGATTCACTGTGGTTGATGAGTCATCCGTATATCATCAATGCACGTTGGGTTGTGGGTAGTCCCAGCAACGCCGGTTACTACAATATGAGTGGTGGAGCCATTACCGGTTTCAAAGCCGGAGCCGCTGCAGACCCAAACAATCCGGTAATCAGCAATTATGCAGCCGAGGGTCGTAAGATCTACTATCGTTTGCATGGTGGTACCGGCGGTGGATTTGGAATTGACCGTGGTTTGACGGAAGCGGCCTGGTATATGGGAGCAAGAAAATGGTTGGATCGTACCCGTGGACGCGGCACCAATGCCAATGGTAGCCAATCGTTTGACACGCCGATTTATCGCTTGGCAGAAACGTATTTGATTCGTGCCGAAGCCTATGGTCGAAAAGGAAATTATCCTGCAGCCATGGCCGACTTGAATGTGATTCGCAAACGTGCTGCGTATCATGTGGGTGAAAAACGAAATCCGATCCTGGCAAGCAAAGAGCCTGCCGTTCTGGCCGGAGCATTGACGATTCCAGCTGCTGAACGGGTTGCCCCGTTTGAAGTGGCCACCGACTCCTACGATGCCATCAAAGTGGATGGAACAGAATGGGCAGCCGGAACAGCAAAAGCCAAAAAGGAAAACTATCCTCCTACGGTCACTTCGGATGCCGGTCGATTCATTCATTTCATTTACAACGAACGGGCTCGTGAGTTGATTTTTGAATTGACGACCACCGAAGATTTGCATAATGCCGGTCTTTTGTACGATCGTGTGTATTATCGGGATATGTTGGGCGCTCCAGCGACCTCAACTGGTACAGTCGATTTTCCATTCCCATCCGATGATACCGGTGAGAGCGGAACGATTGGTGCGAAGGGTGTGGGTAAAGGCGGTTTCCAAAAATACCATACCTTCAAAGCCTGGCCAACAGCATACCTGGAATTGTTGACCAATGAGAGCAACCAGCCGTTAAGTGCCGAAGAAAAAGCGGCCTATCAGAATCCGGGTTATTGATTTGAATTTTATCCGTAAGTAGACACCTCGTCAAGATTTATTCTTGGCGGGGTGTTCTTTTTTTTGTACTATTGCACATTTATCTTCGAAAGAACGTTTTGGATTGGGATAATATGATTGCAAAAGAAAATAAATACGGCGGTGTCGTTGTGGATATTGCCTCTTTACCGGAAGTGGATATACTCTTTGAAAAGGAGCTTCAGGAGCTACTGTTTAACTA
Source organism: Bacteroidales bacterium (assembly GCA_028709215.1). Lineage (GTDB taxonomy): Bacteria > Bacteroidota > Bacteroidia > Bacteroidales > UBA1402 > UBA8389. The sequence continues at coordinate 5,346 of JAQVXI010000017.1, read as the reverse complement.
TGCCCATAAACAATTGCTGTGGCTTACAGTGCCCATCAAAAAATCCTCATTTGTACCCGTGTTGTCAGCAAACGGTTTTGTTTTCCATCATTGCGACGATACAGCACTTACCATGGTAAAACAAATGACGGCAGCTGCTTTTATCCCAACTGCACAGAATTATTTGGTGGGGGTAGGAGCCATCGTTATGAATGAAGGCAACATCCTGGTCATCCGTGATCGGTATATTCCCGGATACAAGCTGCCGGGAGGTCATGTGGACAACAAAGAGTCCATCAAAGAGGCAATCGTACGTGAAGTGCTGGAGGAAACAGGCGTTTGTGTCGAATGCGATTCCATTGTAAACATCGGACACTTTCGAAACGGTCAATTCGGTGAATCGAATTTGTATATCATGTGTACAACACGAACACTTTCTACGACGATCGCGGTTCAAGATACAGAGGAGGTTCTGGAAGCCTTATGGATGCCTCTGGATGTTTTTTTGGCCAGTGACGAAGTCAATGTGTACTACAAAAGTGTGGTGCGTTCGGCAATAGAACATCCGGAGTCCAGGTTGATGAATCGAGCGATTCGCCTGAAAGCTCCGGATGCCGAGATTTTCTTCTGATGGATTTATTTTGTCTTGATGCTGCAACCGATGGCAACCGTTTTGTTGACTGCCGGTTTTTGACCCTTTAATAGTGCATTGACGGCATTTTCTACGTATTTTTCCGTGGCTTCGGCGGCATTTTTGTAATTGTTGTCAATGGCACCGATGTATTCAACCCGGTTTTTACTTCCATCTTTCTGAAGGATAAAAACATGCGGTGTTTTTTCTGCACCGTATTGTGGATAGATGGCTTGTCCATGATCCATAAGGTAGGGGAACGTAAATCCCTTTTCTTTGGCACGCACTTTCATTTGTTCCATATTATCCTTGGGTTGAACCTCCGGATCATTTGGATTGATGGCAATAACCGGGTAGCCGAGGGGTTTGAATGTTTTATCCAATTGAATGATGCGGTCTTCGTATGCAACGGCATACGGGCAATGATTGCACGTGAAGATGACAATAAACCCTTTGGCTTCGGGAAAATCGGCAAGCGAAACCGTCTTGCCGTCAATGTTGGGCAATTTAAAGTCGGTTGCCTCGGATCCGATGGTGTATCCTTGTGCCAGAAGTGTATTTGCTGACATCAGCAAGGCGATTACTGCAATTGTTTTAATGATTGTTTTCATACAGATTGATTTTTGAACGTAATTCTTCTTTCGTCATGGGTTTTGATACAAATTCCAATTTCTTTCCGTTTTTTATAAATAACGTAGCAGGGATGGTTCCTGACCACGATGAATCAATGGCCGGAATCCATTGGTTCATGCGCGTAATGTCATCCAATAAGTACAATTCGGCATTCAGTTGCATCTCCATGGCCATTTTCACGACGGATGATTCCAATTGTTCCACCTCATCGAGTGAAACAAGAAGCATTTTGTATGCAGGATTCGTTTCCATTTCTTGATGGACTTCCATAAAGTCCGGCAACTCCTCGACACAAGGGGCACACCAGGTTGCCCAAAAATTAACGACATACAGCACATCGTCGTTTTGTGTGTATATGGACTGAAGCGCTTCATATTTAACGACCTGAATTTCGGGTGTTTTATTTTTGCCCGAACAACCGGCCAGGATGGCACCGGCGAGTAGTGCGAATAGTAAATGGTGGTGTTTCATCGGATTTATATAAAGTGTTTGATGAATAAAACAGTTATAAAGTCGTTTTTGTTTACATTTGGGATACCAATCAAGCATCAAGATGAAGGAATCAATTGTGGAACATGTGCGTCAAGCGCTGAAGGACAGCTCAAATGCCAATTATAAGGCGTCAAGCCAACGTTTTTTTAAGGAAGGAGAGGCTCCAAACGTTTACGGCGTTCGATCGGCCGATTTGCGTCGAATCGCCAAGGAATCGTTGAAAGATGTTAAACGGTATTCAAAGGCAGAGGTTTTTCAGCTCTGTGAATCGTTGTGGAAGTCCGACTATTTTGAGGAATCCATAATCGCCTGCATTTGGTCTGAATCACTTGAGAAGCAGTTTACACCCGACGACTTCGATGTTTTTGAACGTTGGATCCATCAGTATATTCGCAATTGGGCAGATTGCGACACCTTTTGTAATCACACCGTCGGCTCCTTTTTGATGAAGTATCCGGAGTATTTAAAGGAATTAAAGCGTTGGGCAACGTCAGATAACCGATGGGTACGAAGAGCCTCTGTTGTCAGTTTGATCATTCCGGCCCGCAAAGGTATGTTTTTGAAAGAAGTATTTGAGTTGGCCGAAATTCTATTGTTGGACGACGATGATTTGGTGCAAAAAGGCTATGGTTGGCTATTGAAAGTGGCTGGAGAAAAGCATCAGGAAACGGTGTTTGACTACGTGGTGTCAAAAAAAGAGGTTATGCCACGTACTGCCTTGAGATACGCTATTGAAAAGATGCCAGCCGATTTAAAGGCGGTGGCCATGAGGAAGAGTGTTTAACGAAGCCTTTTTTACTTTGCAATGAATGGTCGACCATTTGTCCAAACCTCCTGTATTGTTCACGTTGCAAGTGCCAATTAATGCACCATCGATCCCGTCAAGCTTTATTTCGATGCGGCTTGTGGAGGAGGAGGCCACTCGAGCAAAAAAATTCTTGGTACCTTTGCCAAAATCCACATCGCGCACTTTGATGTAATCGCCGTTATTAATACTGGAAATGAAAACGCCCAGATCTTTGTCGTCTGTCGCTTTAACCCCTTCAGACCAAGCCATGGTTTCGGCTTCAGTCTTTTTATACGGATTCAATGCTAAAACACTTCTACAATTTCGAGAATCCGGTTTTTGTACTCCCATGGACCCGTTGCACTTGGGCCGGTTGCATACTCAATGGTAGAAGGCGAGTTGGATGAATAAGACAAGTAATAGGTATTGTCGATTTTTTGGAGCCAAGGAGCCTCGCCATACTTTGCTAACTTCACTTCGTGAATATCACCAGAAATGCTTATCATGTCTTCATTCAATTTCACATACTTACAGGTACCATTGCCCCAATACAAATATGCCTGTCCGTCGTCATCAACAAAAACAGTCGGATCAATTTCAGAAAAACCACCTTTTGAAACGGACATGGCGCTAGTGATCAACGGCTTTTCGCTTGCAACGAAAAATGGGCCGGTGGGGCGAAGCTTTGGTCCATGATCGGTCCAATTTACCATATCTTCGGATGAGTAGACCCGCCATTCACGCATATAGTACCATCCCCCTGTTGGTGAGGCTTCATCGCGTCCGGCATAAATATAGAAACGATCCTTATGAACCAGCGAAGCGGCATCGGCTGTGTAATTGGTTTGTATAATGGGATTTTGGGCTTGCGAAGAACTCAATGCCCCGGTTAGAAAAAAAGCCCAAAAAGCAATCTTCATCACAATTGTTTGATTCATAAAGGATCATTTTTTTGAATTTAAGCTAGATGCCTGATTCTGCACCTAGCTTAAATGAATTAATCAATTTTAAACACCACAGACGTGGCAAAAGGCATCTCCATCGGACAGGTAATTGCAAGGCCATCAGCCTCCTGTTTCCATTTCAGCTTGCCTTCGTGTCCTAGCAACGTAACGCTTTTGACGGGTTTGTCCATGTTTTTGACATTCTTGCCGAGCGACTTGATTTTCAACTGAGTTCCAGACTCTGGGACATTCATGCAAAATGCGTAGAGTGAACCATTTTTACCGAGCGTAAAACGAATGTCATCAGCGTTATACTTGAAATCGGCATGTTTCTTTCTCAATGCACCACCCGGAAGTTTCTTTAGTTTCCCATCAACCAGTTCACCTTCTCCTGGTATTTTCCAGGCATGGCTACCATAAACCGCTTCACCATTTCTCCGCATCCATATTCCAACTTCTTTCAACATTTTTACACATCCTTCATCCAACGATCCATCAGGACGGTAAGCAATATTAATGGCCACATTGCCATCGCGTGCAATGGCCTCAATCAAATAGCGAATCATCATCCCTGAATCGTACGTGAAATTGGGGGCATAAAACCAATCACCTACAGGGGTTTCGCCAATCCAAGGTTGGTCATTTTTAATTTCGGAGGGTAATCCGTGTTCTTCGGTATTTACTGTACCATTGGTCTTTTTTCGGAATTTAACAATGCTGAAGGTGTTTACCTCGCCGCGACGTTGTAGCGTACGGTTGTAAAAATCGGCCATTACCAAAGGCATTGCGTTTGCTTTGATGCCTGTTCCTGTACCGTTGCCGGTAAATGGTCCTTGAACGGTACCATCGGTATAAATAAAATCGGGATCGTATTGATCCACAACGTCCATCATACGCAAAGCCCATTCGGTAGCATACCATTTTGCATATTCCAAGTGTTGTGAATAAATGCCTGCTGGAGGAGGCGACCATCCTGAAGCGGCGGCCTTGGATACGCCATTGTATTCGCGTAGGTCGATTCCGTAAAGTTTTCGGGGATCGTAACCTTCCCACCATTTGCCTTTACCATCGGCAAGGGTCAAATGACCATCGTAAGGAACGCCTGCTCTGTCGCCTTCAGAATCGCTGCCAAAAGCGGTTTGCCACCACCACCAAGTATACTCGTGGTGAAAGGTTACACCAAAGCGCATGTTATTGGCACGGCACGCTTTGGCCCATTCGCCCAGTAAGTCACGTTTGGGGCCAATGTTCACCGAGTTCCACTGGTGGTATTTTGAATTCCACATATCGTAATTGTCGTGGTGAACACCTTGAATCATCAAGAAGCGGGCACCGGCATCTTCATATATTTTGGTGAGCATGGCTGGATCGAGCTTGGTTGGATTCCAGTCGCGAAGCACTTCCTTGTAACCCACTTCAGATGGATGACCATATCTTTTTAAATGATTTTCGTAAGCCCAATGACCGGGCTTGTACAGGTTACGTGCATACCAGTCGCCACTTTCGCCTGCCGATTGAGGCCCAAAGTGAACCCAAATACCAAATTTGGCTTCGCGTAACCAGGCGGGCTCACCGGGGTAGTTCTTTTCAATCGATTCCCATGTTGGCTCAAATGGGCCATCGGCAATGGGAATATCCAGTCTCATTTCGGGGAACGTTCTCCAATCACCCATTTTAACACTGTCAATTTGTTGCTTGGCAGGAACCTCTGGGAAAGGCGGTAGTACGGGTTTTTGTGCATTTGATCCCAGCAATATGGTTAACAATGCTGCAAGTAAAAACAGTCTCCAAAAATTTCTTTTCATTTTCTTTTCAATGTTTGTAGTAAAACTTTCTATCTCGCTTTAATCGATTAAAAGACCTTGTAAAAGTATCTCATC
>JAQVXI010000048.1 GCA_028709215.1 Bacteroidales bacterium | reverse complement strand
TAGATCGAATCCTGTACCAGATTATAGGTCCATGAGTAATCATTGGCGTTTTCTGTCCAGTTACTGGAGTTGGTTCCGGCCAAAACGGTTTTTTCTTCCACTGTTTCTACAAAACTACCCGTAACATCAATGGGCCCCAGACTGCAATAACGATTGGATCCGGTTCCGGTTGCGAGATTGGCTGTAAAGGTATAGTTGCCGGTGGCTGTTGGACGCACATCAAAGAGAATGTACCCGTTTTCACCGTTGGCATAATCCAACAAGGGAGAATTCTGAATGCGACAACCTTCGTGTGATTTGATGTGCAGGAGCTCAATCGAGCCTGGCACCGTCGCCGGCACAGCAGCGGATGCTGTGCCGGCAGACCGTACGAATAGGCTGCTGATGCTGAGGAATAAGGTTAAAAGTGCGGTTCTCATAAGGCGATTTTTGTACGTAATGTGCCGACTTGAAGGAGATAGATCCCCCGAAGGCTACTCAAATCCCAAGAGAAATCATCGGTTTCCAGCGATTGACGAAGCAAACAACCATCCATCGAAAAGAGTTTGACCGTGTTTTGGCCTTCAGTTTGTACGTTCAGTTGACCTTGGTTCACAGCGATGTGTGTGTTGGAGCGGTTGGGATTCGAGAGGGAAGAAGGGCCGTCCTTGTCGGCTAATATGAAAATGTTGGCAAAGTAGGTCGCATCCACATCGTGCACGTCACCAATGATTTCGCTGGTGATGTCCGGCATCCATCGCAGGTAGAGTGTTTCTTTGCCACCCGTATTCTCGATGGTGTCGCAGAAATTTGTAAACGACTTGCCCAACACATGTGAGGCCGCAGTTTCCCACGATAGATTGTTGTAGGAGTACTGCAATTGATAGATCGTATAGCTGAATCGGGATATGCTTATGTCGTAAGAGACGGCTATATCCTTAAAGCCTTTGGTCGTGAATGCAGATGTTTTCATGTAAAAATATCGATCAATGCTACCTCCTGTGTTGACTCCATCCACGGTTTCTTTGGCGCCGCTTTCGGTGTGGTAATTCCATATGGCTGCCGCAAAAAATCCATCTGCCTGAGGACGTGCCCACCAGCCTTTGGTGAAGGGATAGTCGTCCGAGAAGTGGCTGTAGTAAAGGCTTATGGAAGGGATGAGCGTCGTGTCGGCGTAACCGTTACCCAGATAATCGGCCGGACGATCTTGGGAAATGTCCAAGCGATCGGTGTCAAAATCCCAGCCTGCGACATAATCTAGGGAGGCAAAGGTGGCCGTAACCGTTGTGTTTTTGTCCATCACAAGGTATTTGGACGGTGTCGCTTCGCTATAATCCCAGAAAATAAATTGAATGACCCGATTTCCTGTGGCTGTTAATGTCAGTTCGGTTCCCGCTTCGTACCATTCGTAGGCACCGTCTTTGCCTGGCTCGGAAATGTGTACGCTACCGCCACCGCTGACCTCAACGTTTAGGGAGTATAAGGGGATGCTTTCAAAAACGGCATACACTTCTTTGTTGGAATCCATAACAAAGGTATAGGTGGTGGAGTCTGACAATGGACTGCCTGATGCGTCTACCCATTGAACGAATTTATAACCGTAGTTACGAACGGCGGTTAAGCTCACTTCAGACAGTTGTTCAATGGTTCCGGTTGGCCCTTGAATGCTTCCAGCAAGGCTATCGACACCCGTGTACATGCCCGATTGGAGCGTATAGACAGCATCCACTTCCTTTAACCAACGACGGGCACCCAAGACTCCGCCATCGCTTGCGGCCGTTGCCATGGGAGAAGTGGAATAGATGGTAAAATCGCCTTCGGCTGGGTTTAAGAACATACCGGCAATGTTTTGTATGCCCATGTCTTCGATTGAGTATTCACTGACAATGCCATCCGTTCCGTTGAAGGGTAGGGTAACCTGATAACGAGCCGGTTTGTTGTAGCCGTAGATCAGATTGTTGTTTGCAAACAAAAACCCCATTTCGGCATTGACCAAACCGCCTACCAGAGCGGAGTCGGTACTGATGATCAGGTTGTCTTCAATGGTATACACCGATTCCTCACCAGTAAAGTAATTTTTGATGTCACAAAAGAAATACGCGTATCCGTCCCGTTGACGGTTGGCCTGGTATACCGTGTTGTGTCGGAATGTGAATGTATGGCTTGAACTCGTTGATGAACGGGGACAGTATATGCCTTCCATCCCTGGACTGTTATAGAAGGTACATTCTTCGACGTTCAGGTTGAGGATGGGTGCTTTGGTCCACATCATGTTGTAATTGCCTGTATTGTTGTCGTGATACACGCAATTGTACAACTCCACGTTTTCAAAACTGCTTATTTGCAGAATGGCATCCGGATGGTCACTGGTTATCAGACATCGACCCACGTTGCGAATTTCGCAATTGCGCCAGGCCAGCAATTCCAAGGCTCCGGGAGATTCATGACGGACAAAATAAGAATTGTTTCGATCAATGATGACGTTGTCAAAAATCAGACTGCCGCCTTCGACGGTAGCACCTCCACCGATTTGACCCGAAAAGATCGCTTCGGCCGTGTCGGAAGCTAAAATGGTAATGCTCTTGCCAGCCGGCAGGTTAAAACCGGTACTGTAACTACCGGATTGAACCATCAGCGTGTCTCCATCGAGCGCACTGTCGTATAAGGCGACAAATTCGGACGGTCCGGCAACGTGGACCTGTCTGGCTTGCGAGGTTACTGCCAAAAGGCACATCCATAAAAGGAAAAAAGTACTTTGTGTTTTCATCGTACGTGTGTTTAGGTTATTGTTTTGTGTCAAAAGTACAGCTTGCTTTGTTGAGAGAGGTTCACGATTTTCCACAATAGGTTCACGATTTTCCACATCTGCAATCAAGCCTTGATGGTGGTTTTTTTTGATGGTAGTTTTGTGCAACTTAAATCACCGAACGATGAAACAATCCATCCGAATACCGCTTTTTATTCTCACCAGCTTCCTATTCAATACGGTCATACAGGCAGTCAATCCGGTAAGCATACCCGGTGATGTTTTATACGAACATATTGGAGCAAGCAGTGGATGCCGCTTGCACGAATTTCCACTATTTGACTATGCAGAAGGAGAAAATGGGTACATCCTTTTTGATGTCGTTCCAACCGTTACGGATACCTTTGTTTTTACGGCCAATATCGGGACTGGAAGTGAAGCCGATCGGTTTTGTAGCTTAGGTCCGGTGGATGCCAATCGAAATTATGTATCCGGAGTCGTAGAAAAACTCATTCCGGCGGGAAGCGGTAGCAATTGGCAAGCAAATTCCGCAGATTATGAATGGCGTTATTTTATGGAAGCGGGTGTTCAGCAGACCTTCAAAGTTAGCTACCGAAAGAATGGTCAGCGGTACGGAGTCAATTTGTATACCATCTGTGTCCATTCAGCACAACGTCTGAGTAAATCAATCTTGGCCTTTCCCGGAGCAGAAGGATCCGGTCGTTATACAACCGGAGGAAGAGGTGGTAAGGTGTACCGGGTAAAAAATTTGAACGATTCCGGCCCAGGCTCGTTGCGTGAAGCCGTAGAGGCTGCGGGAACCCGTACCGTTGTGTTTGATGTGGCAGGAATCATCGCCCTTCAATCACCTTTAAGTGTAGACAATGGCAACATCACCATCGCCGGTCAAACCGCTCCGGGCGATGGCATCTGCCTAAAAAATTACCCGTTTGTCATCAAAGGTAACAACGTCATTGTGCGTTTCATTCGCAGTCGTATGGGGGATGAGGCGAATTACGAGGGGGACGCTGCCGAAGGACGTTACAGCAAGCATATAATCATTGATCATTGTTCCTTTTCCTGGAGTGTAGACGAGTGTGCTTCCTTTTACAGTAACGAACATTTTACCATGCAATGGTGTATGATCAATGAAAGCATGAATATTTCCGTTCACAGCAAGGTGGCACATGGATACGGAGGGTTGTGGGGTGGTCGACCGGCAAGTTTTCATCACAACCTGATATCCAATCACCAAAGCCGAACTCCCCGTTTTACGGGAGGAGATCCCATGACGGAGCGGGTAGACTACCGCAATAACGTCGTGTACAATTGGGGGCCATCTCTGGGTACGTACGGCGGCACGGGAGGGGTATATAATTTTGTGGGAAATTACTACAAACCGGGACCGGCTACCGCTTTAAAACCAGCCATCGCCAGTCGTCTGATTTATACCGGACCTTCCGACGATAGTACCCATTATTGGGGTCACTTTTATTTTCAGGACAATTATTTTGATGCCACGTGTTCGGTCTTGAACAACGCAGCCAGGCTTGCCTGTCAACAGGTAAACGCCAACAATGTGAATGGATTGCATTTGGCCACCCATGAGTATTTGCCTGAGGGTCGTATCAACGGCATCCTTGCTTCCAACGCGTATGCAGTTGAACCGGTAACGACCCATGCAGCCTCTGTTGCCTATCAAAAAGTGTTGGCACTTGCCGGTGCTTCACATAGTCGTGATGCACTCGATCTTCGATACACAGAAGAAGTACGACTTGGCATTCATACCTATACCGGCAGCTTGGGTGGTATGCCTGGCATTATCGATACGCAAAACGATGCTGGCGCTTGGCCCGAGTATAGAAGTACCGCTGAACAACGCGCCGCTTTGACGGATAGCGATGGCGACGGCATCCCCGACGTAAACGAGATTCAACTGGGTTTGAATCCCCATTTGGCGGATGGACATCTCTGTGATTTGGATGCGGATTATACCAATTTGGAAGTCTACATGAATGCGCTGGTGCAGGATATCATGCAGGAGGGATTGGCCGAAGGCCTAACCGATTTACTTCCAAGTGTCGAGCAAGAAGTTCAGTTCGAGTTACAGGTTGACCGACAGGCCGGCAATATCTATGCTCCTGGCGCGGTCTCTTTGCAAGTGTTTTCGATGGACGGAAGTTTGCTTCGAAAGGGGAATCAAAATGGAGTATCGATCACCGGATTGTCCAAGGGCATCTATCTAATTGCTATATATGCTGGAGATGGGCAACGTAGTCTGCAAAAAATAGCATTTTAGAACTATATTTGTGGGTATGGAAGGATGGTTTCTACATAGGGTTGTTGGTTTGATTGCAGCGTACTTGCTTGTTGCTCCTTCAGTGTATGCAGGTCGCTTCCTCACGGTTAGTCACCTAAACAACGACGATGAGTCCATCCAAGGCAAAATAACGGATGTTATTCAAGATAGCAACGGCTATATTTGGTTCGGATCGTTCAATGGCTTGCATCGCTACGACGGTTATTCCCTCGTCAAATACAAATCGCATGCAGGAGACGCATCGCTGGTCAGCAATCGCATACACAAAATTCGGGAAAATAGTCGGGGTGACCTGTGGTGTATCGCCGCCGGTCGGGTGTATTTGTTCGAGAAGAAGACAGAGCGTTTTTTGGATGTACAGCAGGTGTTTGAAACCCATTCGCCGGCCAATACGCAGATAATCGATTTTTACCCCTTATCCAATGGTTATACGTGGATGATTAGCAGCCAGGGTGAATGCTTCCGTTTTGATGACACCAAACCCATGAAGGGTTTTGAACGTGTCAATCATTTGTTTGGGCGTAATATCGATATCAATCGGATTTATCTGGATTCTTTGGGGCAGGAGTGGATCTTAAGCAAAAAAGGCCTCTTCCGTTACGGATACAACAAAGCCATCAGTAAAACGCCATTTTACTACCTTTTTGAGCGCGACAATCGTTTGTGGTTGAGTGCAAACACCGGAAAAATGGCATACTATGATTTGTCCGAACAGCGTTTGACCGATTTGGAATTACCCATTCGTGCCCACCGAATTCATCATCAGGAATATATTGGAGACAGTCTCCTATATACAGCAACTGACTTGGGCGTATTGTGTACGCGAATGTCAAACAAGCAAACGCGCGTCCTGCATTCCATTGAGCTCTATCATTTCCGCTGCGATCGAAATGGTTCCGTTTGGGGAACGACCCGGGATTATCGCATCGTTCGTATCGATGCACATGGACAGCTACGTAGCATCCCATTGCCCGATGGTGTTGCATTTAACGATTACCGCATCTGTTTTAAGGAAGATGCCCAAGGCCTGCTCTGGCTACTTTTTTATGACAACAGTCGGATTTGTTTCTTCGACGAACAAACCGGACGTTTCGAGTTGCCGGAGCAGGCCAATCCCATTCATACCGGTTTGTACGGTTATTTGGAAGATCGACAAGGCAATCTTTGGTACCGTCACACCAATGGCCTGGATCGAGTCAGTTTGCACAATACCCCCTTCGTGCATCGTAAGAGTGTTCCTCCTGCTGAGTTGCGTTGTACGTTGACGGATGAGCAGGGTCGACTTTGGGCGGCTTATCGGGACGAACGCATACAACTACTCTCTTCTGACGGTGAACGCTTGGGAAACCTCACTGTCAACGGGCGAATTCTCTCCGAAGATGTTCGCAGCGGAATGCTTTCCTACGCCCTTTTGCAAGATAGTAAGCACCGTATCTGGATAGGTACAAAAACGCAGGGTTTGTATGTCTTGACACCCACAAGCGAGTCCGATAAGTATGCAATCCAGCATTATTATCCTCAAACCAACGACCCCTATAGCCTAAGTCACCCTTCGGTATATAGCCTTTTTGAAGATTCAGGCGGACACATTTGGATCGGAACACTGGGAGGGGGGCTCAATTTGTGGGATGACGGGCGTTTCATTCACGCAGGCAACGATTTGGGTGCATCTGCCGACGTAAAACCAGAGAATGTACGCTACCTTTGTGAGCCTGAGCCGGGTGTTGTGGCTGTATGCTCCAAGGAAGGCTTGTTTGCCTTTGAAACTGCGTTTGATCATCCCGGTCAGGTTCGGTTCTATTGCAATACCAAGACCGGCCAACCCAATGCCCTCAGCGAGAGCGATGTCATGTATCTTTACAAAAGCAGGGATGAACAGATTTACCTGTGTACCAATAGTGGTGGTTTAAACTGCATCGAATCAGGATCGCTGCTTTCCGAAAGCATTCGCTTCCGTTCATTAAGCAAGTCGGACGGCTTGGCTTCTGATGTGGTCCTTTCTGCCATAGAAGATTCCAGCGGAAATCTTTGGTTGACCGGTGAAACAGCCTTAACGCGCTATACGCCTGCTACAGGTGCAACCCATATTTTTGATGCAAGCCATTTTGGAAGTTCCATTCGTTTTTCGGAAGGTAAACCTTTTGAATTTCAAGGCAAACTTTGTTTCGGTAGTACGACCGGCTGTGTGTTATTTTCTCCCGAAGACATTCAGACAAATAGTTATGTACCCCCTTTGGTTTTTTCTTCGCTTTATATACACAACAATCCTGCCTTTGAACGCATCGACTCCACCGGTTCCGTTTATTTGCACTCGAACGAACGCAATATTCGATTGAGTTTTGCTGCCTTAGACTATCGAAGCGGTAATGTACGTATCCAATATGCTTATCGCCTGGAAGGCTTCGATCACGATTGGAATTATACCCGGGAAAATAGCATATCCTATCTGAATATCCCCAAGGGAAAACATTTGTTTCACCTGCGATCGACCAACGGAGACGGTGTTTGGGTGGAAAACGAGAAGGTCTTGCACTTGTACGTTTCTCCGCGATTTTTTGAGAGTTTTTGGGGATACAGTACCTTCTTTTTATTGGCTCTTCTGATTTTTATGATCGTATTTATGGCGTATCGACGTTTTTATAAATTGCGTCACCGACTTGCTCTGGAAAAGGAATTGACGGACATTAAATTACGTTTTTTCACGGATGTCTCCCACGAACTCCGTACTCCACTCACATTAATATCCGGACCGGTTGAGGCTGTTTTGGAAGAGCCGTTGTTGAGTGAGCAATCACGAAAGTATTTAATGTTGGTTCAGAAAAACAGTAAACGAATGTTGCAGTTGGTCAATCAAATCCTTGATTTTAGAAAGTTGCAGCATAATAAAATGCACCTCCTGCTTCAATGCGTTGATGTACGTCAACACCTAGAACGAATCATGGCCGATTTTAGTCTCTTAGCCCAACAACACCACATTCGTTTCGAGTTGCTGGCAGACGATGTTCCATCACCTTACCTTTGGCTGGATGTGGATAAGTTTGAAAAAATATGTTTTAATCTTATATCAAATGCCTTCAAATACACTCCGGATGGCAAAAGTATTCAACTGATTCTGAGCCGACATGCCAATGAAATCCACCTCTCCGTAGCCGATCAGGGCATCGGTATTTCCGAAGACCGTTTGGACGAGGTCTTCAAGCGCTTCGAAACGGTCATGAAAAACAATCTCTTCAAGGCTTCCTCCGGTATTGGGCTGGCGCTGGTTAAGCAATTTGTCGAGCTGCATCACGGCAGCATTCATGTCAAGAGTCGCCCCGGTGAAGGAAGTTGCTTTACCATACACCTACTCAGTGGTAAGAATCACTTCCTTAACGATACCGTTGAATACCTGGTCACTGATTCTCTCGATCCGACACTCCCCATCAATCCAAACGATGAGCCTTTGATGGCTGCTCTACACGATTCGGTCGATTCCGCTGATGAACGCAATCGGATTTTGGTAGTCGACGACAACGAAGAGGTACGAGTCTTTATCCGTGATATCTTGTCTACGCAATACGATATCGTCCTTGCTGCAGATGGACAAGAAGCCCTTGAAGCGGGACAAACGTCTTGGCCCGACCTCATCATCAGCGATGTAATGATGCCCCGTATGGATGGCTATGCTTTATTGGAGCGTGTGAAAAGCGATCCGGACTTATATGCTGTACCCTTTATCCTATTGACTGCTAAAACATCCCTGGACGATCGGATACAAGGTACTGAACTCGGTGCTGACGATTATATTTCAAAGCCTTTTAGTGCCAACTACCTCAAGGCCAAGGTGGCTGCTCTTATCGAACAACGTCGTCAACTGAAGTTTCGTCTTTTGGAATCACTTTCTTTACAAGATTCCAATGTCCTTCAGCGCAGCAAGAATTCCCTGCCACACATCACTCAAGCTGACAAACAGTTTATCGAAAAGATTCTTCAATTTACGGAAAGTCGTTTGGATGATTCTACGCTTTCGCTATCGGATTTCACGGACCACATGAATATGGGTCGAAGTGCATTTTCCAATAAGTTTAAGGCGCTTTTGGGTGTATCACCAATGGATTTTGTGCTGGATATGCGTATGAAGCGTGCAGGTCAATTGCTTCAAAGCCATGATTATACAGTTTCTGAGATTGCGTATCAAACGGGTTTCAACAATCCAAAGTATTTTAGTACGTGTTTTAAGCGGTTTTATGGGGAGAGTCCATCTGTCTTTATGCAGCGTAGGTGATGTCTCGCTGCGCTCGAATGGATGAAATGTGTCGCTTCGCGAATGTGTAAAAAAAACGTCCCGTTTTTTTAATGTGTAAAAAACCTTCGGTTTTTTAATGTGTCGAAATCTTCGATTTCGAATGTGTTGCTCGCTGCGCTCGCAAATGGTTCGCCTTCGGCGATTGAGGCAACGACGGGCGCAATGCGCGCACGTACGGATGTAATTTGTTTTTATTCTTTACATGCTGCGACCGTGCGTGCGCTGTGTGGCGACCACGTCGCCGCACGCTGGCTTCGCCAGCTGCATTGCGCCCTTCGTTGCTGTCGTTGCGCCCGCATACGGCCTGCTTTATTTTAAATTCGGCCGAAGGCCGCACATTCAACGCGCAGCGTTGACACATTAAAAATCCGTAGGATTTTTACACATTCTTTTAATTTTCGAGCGCATCAGGAAGGATTTATATTAAAAATTTGTGTACTTTAGGGGCTTAGTTTTTAAGACTTAAATCAACCCCATGCTGACACTTGATCAACTATCCTTGGATTGGACACTTGTATTGGTGATGCTTGTAAGTTTTGCCCTCATGTTGGGAGGGGTTATGGCTCTGTTCTATAATGTGTTGCAACGGCGCAAAGTAGAAGCACGGTTGAGAGAGACGATTAGAAAAACCCAAGAAACCGAACGTACGTATCAAACGCTTTTCGAAGAGCATACGGCCATCATGTTGCTTATTGAAGCCGAAAGCGGTCGCATTATTCAGGTAAATCCGGCTGCAGCGGAGTTTTACGGGTGGAGTGTAGAGCAATTGGAGCAGATGACAATTCAAGACATCGATGTTTTGACTTTGGAACAAATCAAGAAAGTAAGATACAAAAATCAAATGCCTTCAAATGTAGGTGTGAATTTTCAGCACCGTAAATCGGATGGCACGATTATAGACGTTGAGGTTTTTGCCAGTTCGGTCATTGTCTCTGGTAAAAAAATGTTTTTTTCCATTGTAATCGATGTGACGGAAAAGCATAAAAACGCGCGGATGCTCAAGCTGTTGAGCCGATCGGTTGAGCAGAGTTCGGTATCGACCATTATTACCGATCGGGAGGGGGCGGTGGAGTATGCCAATCCGGCCTTTACGCAAAATACCGGCTATACGTTTGACGAGGTTAAGGGCAAGGGCTTGGATATTTTGAAGACGGATGCCTATCCGGATTCGGTGTATTTGGAGATGTGGAAAAGCATTCTTTCCGGTCAAACGTGGTTTGGGACGTTGCAGTTGAAACGCAAATCGGGTGTCTTGTATTGGGCCAAACTGGTTATTTCGCCCATCTTTGAGCGGGGTGAGGTGGTCAATGTGGTGGCAGTCAGTGAGGATGTGACGGAGCGAATGAATCACATTCATGCACTTAAAATGGCCAAACTGGAGGCGGAGGAGTCCAATCGGTTGAAAACGGAGTTTTTGCATAACATTTCGCATGAGATACGAACGCCTTTGAACAGCATCATTGGCTTTTCGACGATATTGGCTCAACCCGACGCCAGCGACGAAGATCGGGCTGCGTATTTGGATGTTGTGTTGCAAAGTACCCGTGATTTGATGCGGATGATGGACAATGTCATCGAGCTGTCCCGGTTGGAGGCCTGTAGGCGGGATGTACGCATGGATACCATTCAGTTGAACAACCTTTTGCAATCCTTTGTCTATCAATATCTTCCATTGGCACAGCATAAAAATCTGAATTTGGAGCTTCGGCCTGGCCTTTCTGATGCAGAGGCAACGGTCAAAAGCGATGTCGCTCTTTTGTCCCGCATTTTGAACAACCTGCTCGACAACGCCATGAAGTTTACCGATTCGGGACACATCGAGTTGGGTTATCGAGTGGAAGGGCAGGAGCTTACGCTGTATGTGAACGATACTGGCATTGGCGTAGCCGAGGAGAACTTCGAACGGATTTTTGAGCGTTTTGTTCAAGAAGAAATCGGACTGACCCGTGGATTTGGCGGTCTGGGCTTGGGCTTATCCATCTCCAAAGAAAGCGCTGCCCTGCTCAACGCCCGTCTATGGGTCGAATCCCAAAAGGGCCGCGGATCCACCTTTTATTTAACCATCCCCTACATACCCTAATTCCCTATTTAATAAAACTTTACCGATCATGAAACACACAACAAAAGCGCAGTACACGGTTTGGACGATGTTCCTTCTGTTGCTCCTGTTTACATTGATGCTCCTGATTTCCTGTAGTCCACATTACAGCCCGTACGCACACGACCGGACAGCCGAACTCAAGACGAAAAGCCTTTCGCTGATGAATAAAGCCGACGAACCTTTTAGCAAGCATGCAGAGAAAGTTTATGGGCTGAAGTTTGATTTGCAGGCGTTGAACGAACACGAACAGCTTCGCAAGCGCAACGGCTTGAAACAGAAGCAGTGGAAGTTGCTTCTGGATCCCAACGGGCATTTGTTGTATGGTTTTTTTGCGAAATGGGAACAGGATACGATTTTGCATGAGCCGTTTATCGGGCTGGAACGCAAACTGGTGGGAGAGGCTTTTGATTATATGTTGGATCTCGAAAAGCAATTGAAATGAGTACCGTAGATTTTGATGCTCAATTTGAGCTGTTTTATGCTGCCCTGGAGGTGGAATTGATGAAGTTGCTCAAGAAGCATTTTCGCACGTACCGGACGGCGGCCGAGAAGGATGTGAAGGAGTATTTGCGGGTTTCGCGGGGGCGTTTGGAGGATTATGCGCGTTTGGTTGCGCTGAAGCAGTTGACTCCTGAGGAGCAGGCGTTTTTGCAGGCGGGCCTGAAGGAGAATGCGGTGCTGTATCAGTTGAAGGAGTCGGGTCGTCGGCGAAAGGCGCTTGAGAAGTTTGCGTGGGCGATGGTTGAGGTGAGTGGGTTGTTGGTGTTGAAGTTTGTTTGAGGATGTGTAAAAAAAACGTCCCGTTTTTTTTAATGTGGCAAAAAACTTCGTTTTTTGAATGTGTCGAAACGTTCCGTTTCGAATGAGTCGACCTTCGGTCGAATGAAATAAGAAGAATGTGTAAAAGTCCTACGGATTTTTAATGTGCATTCTATGTTTCAACGCAAGTAAAATCACGATTTTTTTCTATCTTTTTTTTCAAACGAACTGCTCTCTTTAATGGCGTATCGTTTATGTTTGGAAGCGTTTGTACTAATGG
>JAQVXI010000016.1 GCA_028709215.1 Bacteroidales bacterium | reverse complement strand
TAGGGAGCAACACATTAAAAAAACGGAACGTTTTTTTACACATTCGAGCGAAGCGAGACTTTAACCCTCACCCCCATACTCCATCAAATACGCCTTAATAAAACCCTCCAAATCTCCATCCATCACTGCCTGAACATTGGAAGTCTGATAATCCGTACGATGATCCTTCACACGACGGTCGTCAAACACATAACTCCGGATCTGAGAGCCCCACTCAATCTTCTTCTTGCCGGCCTCAACCTTCTGCTGCTCAACACGGCGCTTTTCCAACTCGATTTCATACAATTGAGACTTCAGCAAACGCAACGCATTCTCCTTATTGCCCAACTGCGAACGACTTTCTGTGTTTTCAATCACAATGCCCGAAGGAAGGTGATGCAAACGGACCCCCGTTTCGACCTTATTTACATTCTGACCACCCGCACCCGAAGAACGGAACGTATCCCAGGTGATGTCAGAATCCTTAATTTCAATCTCAATCGTGTCATCCACAAGGGGTACGATAAACACGGAAGAAAACGACGTCATGCGTTTGCCCTGCGCGTTGTAGGGCGAAACACGCACCAAACGGTGCACTCCGTTCTCCCCCTTGAGATAGCCGTAGGCATACTCACCCTCGATGGTCATCGTCATGGTTTTAATACCCGCCTCATCACCATCCAGCCAGTTTGTAATCTCGGTTTTGTACCCTTGCGCATCCGCCCAACGCTGATACATGCGTGCCAGCATTGAGGCCCAGTCCTGACTCTCCGTGCCACCGGCCCCGGCGTTGATTTTGAGTACAGCACCCAGCTTATCTTCTTCCTTGCGGAGCATGTTTTTCAACTCCAGATTATCCAGCAGCAGCAAACACTTATCGTAAAGTTCATCAACCTCTTCTTCGGTCGCAACTTCTTCCTTATAAAAATCAAAGGCCAGCTGCAGCTCCTCGCTGCATCGCAACACATCCTCATAGGATTCGATCCACTGACGAATCGATTTAACCTTACGCATCTGCGCTTCGGCAAGCTTGTTGTCGTCCCAAAAACCGGGCACCTGCGTTCTGAGTTCTTCCTCTTCTAATTGAATTTTTTTTGTATCGATGTCAAAGATACCTCCTCAACGCGTGCTCGCGTTCCTGAACTTCTTTTATCTGTTCGGTCGTAATCATGAGTATAACAATTTGTTTATTGGAGCGCAAAGGTAACAAAAAAACTAAACATACATCGCCTCAATCAACGCCTCGTAACGCGACATAATGGCTCTTCTGCGCATTTTCAACGTATTGGTCAACTCTCCGGACTCCATCGAGAACGGCTCGGGCAACAAAACAAATGCACGGACGCGTTCGTAACCGGCCATCTGTTTTTGCAGCACGCGAATCCGGTTGGCATACCATTCATGCACACGACTGTCCTTCAGAAACGCTTCCATCGAAGTCATTTCCATGCCCAATGTGGCAGCCAGATCCGGCATCAATGCATAGGCAGGAACAATCAACGCCGACACAAACTTCCGTTCCTCACCAATGACAAGAGCCATATCGATGTACGGATCACTGCTCAATGTAGTCTCAATCCATTGAGGCGCTATATACTTCCCGTTGGATGTTTTAAACAAATCCTTGATGCGATCCGTAACCACCAGATGTCCGCCCTGCTCCAACAAACCGGCATCTCCGGTATGAAAAAAACCTTCATCATCAAACGCTTCCGCATTGGCCTCGGGATTGTTGTGATATCCCGGAGTAATCGTTTTGCCTTTCAACAGAATCTCACCCGTATCAGAGATACGCACCTCCAAACCATCGACACAGGTACCTACCGTTCCGATTCGATAATTGACCGAATCAAAACAGGATACCGTGGCCGTACTTTCGGTCAAACCATATCCGTAGACCATGGGCAAACCCATCGATAGAAAAAAGCGCAACAACTCGTCCGAGAATCGAGCACCAGCCACCGGAAAAATCTCTCCACGATCCAGTCCTACTTTTTTACGAATGGTTTTAAATAAAAGATGATTGTAAAATTGATACGCAACGGTCAAGCGGAACGACGGGCGCAAGCCCTGACGCTTATAATCGATGTTGTATTGCTCTCCAACATGAATGGCCCGTTCAAACATTTTCTGTAAACCGATCGATTTTTGAGACAATTGAGACTGAATGCCTTCGTGTACTTTTTCCCAAAAACGTGGTACCGCACACATGCAATTGGGATGTGTTTCTTTGAGAACCATCTGAATCTGAGTCGGCTGCTCATTGATGTCCAGGCGAATCCCTCGAATCAGGCAAAAAGCATCCCAAGCCTTTTCAAAAATATGCGTCATGGGTAAAAAACACATCGAACTCGCATCGGATCGCAAGCGCGGAATCTTCAAATCGTTTACCCGCATCGCCTCCAAAAACATGGCATGCGTTAAGATAACGCCCTTGGACTGCCCACTCGTTCCAGAAGTATATAAAATATTTGCAACATCTTCCTCCATCGCATCCTTTCGGATCTCCTCTACCCGATTCTGCCATCGGGCATGGTAACCGCGCTGAATAAAATCCGAAAAATAAAGCGTACTTGAATCCGAAATGGCCAAACGAACATCTGGATCCAGCACAACGATCTGCTTCAACCGACTTCCATCCATCTTCACTTCGTGTGCTCGGTCATACTGATATTGGCCGCCAACAAACAACAATTCAATTCCGGCATCCTCCAAAATGAAGGCCAACTGAGCCGCCGTACTTGTGGCATACAACGGGATCGACTTGGCCCGAATCGAATAAGCAGCATAATCCACATACAAGCACTCGGGGCGATTTAACGAAAACAAGCCCACCGAATCAAATTCTTTCAAGCCACTGTCCAAAAGAGCCGCCGCTGTTCGTAGAACGCTTCGGTCAAACTGCTTCCAACTGACGGATTCCCACAAGCCCGTATGTGGCTCCCGATACCGCAACGCAATCTTCTGTGGCTTCCGGGCAGCCTGCTCCGGTATTAGCCTTGATAAATGTTGAATCCCCATACTCTGCACACTTTTTCTTATATTGTGCAATAATACACAAAAGCATTCAAAAAAACCAATGCAAACCGGAATCTCTCAGAAGTTTCTGTACTTTTGTTCCATACTTTTTGGATTATGAAATACGAATCATACGATCAGGAAACCGTTCAATTGCTGCAATCACTCATACGCATCCCCGCATTGAGCCGCAGCGAACACCAACGCTGTGCATTCCTTCAACAATGGTTGCTTGAACGGGGCATACAGACACAACGCGTCGAAAACAACCTTTGGGCCATTGCCGGAACGTACGACAGCAGCAAACCCAGCCTTCTGTTGAATTCACACATGGATACCGTCAAACCGGTCAATGGCTGGAACAGCGACCCCTTTACGCCCGTCATCCAATCGGACAGCCTGTTCGGTCTGGGTAGCAACGACGCCGGCGCCAGTTTGACGTGCCTGATACAAGCCTTTCGTATCCTCAGCACAAAAGAACAGGCCTATAACCTGGTCTTAGGCATTTCTGCCGAAGAAGAAATCACGGGTAAAAACGGAATCGAAGCCCTACTGCCGGCTCTCCCACCCATCCAACTCGGACTGATCGGAGAGCCCACACAAATGCATCCTGCCGTTGCCGAAAAAGGTCTGATGGTTCTCGATTGTACCGTACGGGGAAAAGCAGGACATGCCGCCAGAAACGAGGGAGAAAACGCCATATACAAAGCACTGAAAAGCATTGAATGGTTTCAGCACAAGCAATTCCCACTTCAATCCGATTTCTTGGGACCGGTCAAAATGACCGTGACGCAAATCCAGTCCGGCACGCAACACAACGTCATTCCCGATAACTGCCAGTTTGTAGTAGATGTACGCATCAATGAATTTTACAGCCCCGAATCCCTGTTTCAGGAAATCCGTTCACAGGTCGACGCAGAAGTCAATGCGCGATCCTTTCGTCTGAATTCGTCCCGCATCCCTATGGAGCACCCCATCATACAAACCTGCATCAGCCTCGGTCGTATACCCTACGGCTCACCCACCTTATCCGATCAGGCACGCATGCCCTTTACCACCTTCAAGATGGGACCCGGTGCCTCCGAACGTTCGCACACGGCCAACGAATTCATTCATCTGAGCGAACTTTCCGAAGGCTTGCAACTCTACGTCACGATATTAGACGGCTTACGGTTTGCGTAACCACGGTTCCGGATTCATTCGTTCCGTATCCTTCCACAACTGGAAGTGTAAAATCGTTTGATCGTTCTGTCCGGAATCCACATAAATTTTGCCCAACGCCTGACCGATCTTTACTTTATCACCGGCTTTGACGTTGATTTCACTCAAATTGGCATAAACGGTCAGATAATTTCCGTGTCGGACAATGATGGAAATATTGAATCCGGGCAAAGGAAAGACCCGACTGACCGTTCCGTCAAATACCGAAATAGCGGAGGCACCCGGACGGGTTTGAATGTCAATCCCTTTGCTGTCATTCTGAACATACTTGAGATCCTGGTACTTCTGCGCACCGTAATGAACCACAATCGTACCCGGTTGGGACACCGGCATGGGCAACAAACCCCGATTCTTACTGAAATCTCCAGAAAGTTTCAACTCCTGCGTATTCATCGAATATCCGCCCTTTGCCTCAGCAGCCTGACGGTTTTTTTCTTTCGCGGCCAACTCTGCCGCTTTTCTGGCCTCTTCCGCGATGACCTGCTCAATCTGTTTGTTCAGACGATCCGCCAGTTTCTTCTGCTTATTTACCTCCGCAACCAAACTCCGTTCTTTGGATTTCAAACGCACAACCAAGGTATTTGCTTGTATGCGATCCTGATCCAAATTGACCTTTTCCTGGATTTCTTTATCGGTAATGGCCTTTTTCTCCCGATACGCACGCTCCAAAACGATGCGCTTCTCATTCAACCGCGTTTGTTTATTGGTAATATCGTTGGCTTGTAGTTTCTGATAATCCGCATACTCATTCAAATACCTCAATCGACGCATCATTTGCCCCAAATCGTCGGCAGACAGCAAGAACATCCATTTATCCTCTGTCCGGTTGCGACGGGTCATCAAGCGCAGCGAGCGCGCATACTGCTCTTTCTTCACACTCAGTTGACGACTCAGTTCCACATACTCCGATCGCAACTGAGCAATCTCACGATCCAAGGCCTTGAGCTCCTGCTGTAGTGTTTTCAAAAACTGCTCACGCGCCTTGATCTTTTCATTCAACACATTTAGCTTGACCAAGGCATTGGATACCGTCACCTTGTTCTTATCCAACATACGCGACGTTTCCTCAATCTGTTCCAAAGCAGCCTTGCGTTGTTTCTCCAAATCCGTCAGACGGCTGCTTTGTGCCATCACCGGCAAGAAAAACAACAACGAGAGCCAAAGAATCAAACAGGTATGTTTTCTGCGTCCCATTACAACATGTTTTGAAATTTTCCAATCAATTCTTCCATCGTGACCAATGTATATTTTGGACTGATGCTGAAATCCAGATGCAAGACTTCATTCAACTGAGGGCGAATCAAATTAAAATCCACCACGATCTCCCGATCCATTCCTTTAACGGATAAATTCAACTGATGGGGATATTCAAAAGATCCCAGTTCCTTAAACGAAGCATAATTCACCCGAACCGTAGCCGACTCCTGACCGGACTCCCGTACCTCCATTCGATTGTAGCGATCATCCTCATCCATCCAAAATTGCCAGAGCACATCCTTCTGCATCAACTCCAACAAACGGTAATCCTTACTTTTCTTCCAAACAAAAGCATCCAAGTCTTTGGATCTGGGTTTGGATTCTCCCGGTATAAACACCTGATGCATAAAAATGGATTGAAACAAATGAAACGCATCCAAACGCTCCAGCTGCTGCAAAGGCATGACCGCATACGAACTGTGGAGACGACTAACCACCCAAACACTATCCGGTCGTATCAGACAGCGTGCTACTTCAATCCCAGCAAATGGCTGCAACGAGAGAATCACGCCTTTATCCCGTTCCATCTTAATGGAACCGCGCATTCCGGCACTGACCCCTTCCCGAGCCTTCACCTTAAAATCCAGCTTAGATTCCAACGTTTGATACGGCTCGTTAAACTGCATCAGCTCCTCCAGCCATTCACGATCCTTTTTCGTGGGACGCTCCACCACTTCCTTGCTGGAACGACAACCCACCATACCGATCATTAAAACAGAAAAAAGGACGAATTGAAGATGCTTCATGAGATTTATTGTTCAATTAATTGTGGTACATACGAACCGGTTTCTACTTTGCGGAGCAATTCCATGGAGGGTTCCTCCATTTCTGAGGCTTTCTTCCAATACTCCAAAGCCAGAGCTTCTTGATGGTTAAACCACAAAATATCCCCGTAATGCTCATACAAAACCGCACTGGCATTGGGTTCGTTTTTGATGGCGCGCTCCATATAAATCAACGCCAACGAATATTTTTTTAACTTAAAATAGATCCAGGCAAACGTATCCAGAAAAGTAGCATTGGTAGGATCGGCTTCTATGGTTTTTCGGGACATGCGTTCCGCCCTGGACAGATCGGCCCCCGACTCCGAAAGATAGTACGCATAATTATTAAGAACCAGCACGTTGGTTGGAAACAACTCCAAGGCTTGTTCGTATCGCTGATACGCTGCAACCGTATCCCCCGACATCAACAAGACATCGCCCATAATCCCTTGAATTCTCGAAAGAAACGGGCGATCCTCCGGATTGGCAACCTCGATGGCTTTCGTGAGATCGGCCAAGCTCCTCTCGCGATCCTCCGCGCGCATCTTTTGTGATGCGTTCATCTGAAAGCTCAGACCTTTATAAAACCAAAAGACAGGCTCCTCCGGAAAATAAGACAAGGCCTGCTCACACAACTCCCTCAAAGCATCGGGAGAAGCGGATTCGACGGTTAACTCCAACATCAACTTCCAGGGACTTAGTTGATTGGGGTTCAGATCCAACACAATTTGCAATTCCTCTTTTGCCCGATCACGATTGCCCAAATCCAGCAGCCAACGCACCATTAATTCACGAATCTGCGGATCACTGGGATGCAAATCCAACAAACGATCAAAATGCCGGGACATTCTCAACGTATCTCCCGATTGAGTACTACGCACCAATAAAGGGGTAAGAATGGAAATCTTGGTACCAACATCGGTCTGGGGGCTTGACAGGGCAAAATCCAATTCACGATCGGCAGCCAGCGAATCGCCTTTCGCCAAGTAATAATCCGCAAGCGACAAGGCGATGGAAGGGTTCGCAGGCTCCTTTTCCCGAGCAATCCGATATTGATCGTATGCTTTATCCGGCAGGCCCAAGTCCATCCAGGCATCACCCAAAAGCAACATATAATCCATATCATAGGGATAAGCACTCGTCAGCGACTCGATTTCCCCTATGGCCGCTTCTACCTCACCGGCTTCTTTAAACAAACGGTATTTACCAAAACTGACGGCTTCGTTTTTTCCCTCCAGTCGCTCTACCTCGTTGTAGGCATTCAATGCCTTTTTCTTTCGATTCAGACGCGCATACAATTCCGCAAGTTGAAAATAAAGATTCGCATCATTGGGCCTCCGTTCAATCAAGAGCTCATAGACACCGGCAGCCTCCTCCAATCGATTGCTGTTCATATAGAGCGAGGCCAGGCCAAAAGCATACCATTCGTTGGCCGGATCCAGGCGATGGGCTTTCTCCATACTGCCCAACGAGGCCTCCGGCATATTCAGATTACGATAAAAAACGGACAGTTCAAACCAGGGTTGTGGATTGAGCGAATCCAGCATCGTGCAATGACGAAACAACTCAAAAGCTTCTGCGTATGACTCATTCAGCCGCAAACGCATCGCCTCCTCAAAATAGTAATCAAACACACGCCGATCGCTTTCAGACAATTCAATGCGCACAGACTCCACCGATCGTTTCTGTTTTCCATTCCAAAAACGAAACGCATGCATCGGAGCGATGCATGTAAGCAAATAAAAGCCAACCAGCAATAGATTGCGCATACCTATGGTCAATTATTCCGTTTATTTACCGGTATGACCAAAACCGCCTGCACCCCGTTCGGTCCGTGTCAAGTCGTCCGATTCCGACCACGTAGCCTGTACATGTGCGGCAACCACCATTTGACAAACGCGTTCACCATCCTGTATGATGTAGGTTTCCTGAGAAAGATTGACCAGCAACACGCCGATTTCCCCCCGATAGTCCGCATCGATTGTACCCGGAGCATTCAATACCGTAATGCCGTGCTTGAAGGCCAAGCCGCTTCTGGGCCGTATCTGAGCCTCATAACCGGCAGGAAGTTCGATAAACAATCCGGTCGGTATCAATTTCCGTTCCAGGGGTTTTAGTTCGATGGGAGCTTCCAGATTGGCACGGATATCCATTCCGGCAGACAAAGCCGTTTCATACGCAGGCAAAGCATGCTTAGAGCGATTTATGACGTTGATTTTCATTAACATTCTCATTGAAGTACATAATGGACAAAAATACGAAAAAATCTCTACCTTTGCAGTCAATCAAACACGAAACCAACATCGAATATGAAACAAATAGGCCTTTTTGTTCTGACTTTGGGACTCCTAAGCGTGAGTCTGTCCTCTTGTACAAACAACGACGACACCGATGTGTGGCGGGACACCAACCTATCATTCATGAGACAAATCGCGCAGCAAGAAGGCGTACAAACCATTAATGACAGCATTTCGGGCAATACCCAAATGCACTACACGGTACTAAAAGAAGGCAACGGTGCAAAACCCATATACGGCAACAAAGTAACCGTACGCTATGCCGGATGGATGTACCGCGACAGCATCGCCATTGCATCCTATCCAACCGGGACTCTATTGAAAAAAGAAGCATTTGACAGCAGCGACGAATACACTTTCCGAGTGGGCAGCAGTACGATCGAAGGCTGGAGCATTGCGCTCTCATACATGAATGTCGGTTCCAAATGGCGTGTATTTATCCCTTACAATCTCGCCTACGGCACCAGCAGCAGCGGCTCCATCAAAGCTTACTCCGCATTAATTTTTGACATCGAGTTGCTGGCAATCGAATCCGATAATTAAACCGATACGCACGAAAAAAAGAGCAGGAAGCAATCCGTTAGCGGATCTTCCTGCTCTTTTTTTATTCGATCCATCGAACGATTTTAAATGCGCTTCAACAACGCAGTCATGCTGACGCGCTCCTGTACAAACGAACGCAATGCACCGATTGCAACCCGTTCCTGTTCCATCGTATCGCGATTTCTCAACGTAACCGTATCGTCTTCCAGCGTCTGATGATCGATCGTCACACACCAAGGCGTACCGATGGCATCCTGACGACGATAACGTTTTCCGATGGAATCCTTCTCATCGTACTGGCATTTCATTTCAAATTTTAAATCATCCAGGATGGCACGGGCCTTTTCGGGCAGGCCGTCTTTTTTTACCAAAGGCAATACGGCGAGTTTTATCGGGGCCAATGTCGGAGGCAACATCAAGACCACACGCGTTTCACCCGAATCCAACGTTTCTTCCCGATACGATCCGGCCAAGACACTCAAAAACATACGGTCCACCCCGATGGACGTCTCAATGACATAAGGCGTATAGCTTTCTCCCAATTCGGGATCAAAGTACTTGATACTTTTGCCGGAAAATTGCTCATGACTGGACAAATCAAAATCTGTACGGGAATGGATTCCCTCCACTTCTTTAAAACCAAAGGGCATTAAGAACTCAATATCCGTCGCAGCATTGGCGTAATGTGCCAATTTATCATGATCGTGGTAGCGGTACTTTTCCTGACCCAGACCCAGCGCCTGGTGCCATTTCAGGCGAATCTCTTTCCATTTGGCAAACCAATCCAGTTCCGAGCCGGGACGGACAAAAAACTGCATTTCCATTTGTTCAAACTCACGCATGCGGAAAATAAACTGGCGTGCCACAATCTCATTGCGGAAAGCCTTTCCGATTTGAGCAATCCCAAACGGAATCTTCATTCGACCCGTCTTCTGCACATTCAGATAATTCACAAAAATCCCCTGAGCCGTTTCCGGTCTCAAATAGACTTTCAGTGCGCCATCCGATGTTGAACCCATTTCGGTGCTAAACATTAGGTTAAACTGACGTACATCCGTCCAATTGCGGGTTCCGGAAATGGGACAGGCAATGCCTTCATCCAGAATAATCTGACGCAGTTCGTCCAAATTCGAATCGTTCAATGCCTGCGCAAAACGGGTATGCAACGCATCTCTTTTGGCTTGATTCTCGACAACACGCGGATTGGTTGCACGAAACTGAGTTTCATCAAACTGCTCGCCAAATCGCTTGGCTGCCTTTTCTACTTCCTTGTTTATTTTATCGTCATACTTTGCCAGCTGATCTTCAATCAAGACATCGGCACGGTAGCGTTTTTTGGAATCTTTGTTGTCAATCAACGGATCGTTGAACGCATCCACGTGACCGGAGGCTTTCCAAATCGTCGGATGCATAAAAATAGCGGAATCAATCCCCACAACGTTTTCATGCAACAGAACCATTGAATCCCACCAATATTTTTTTAGGTTGTTTTTGAGTTCAACACCCATCTGACCGTAATCGTATACCGCTGCCAATCCATCGTAAATCTCACTCGAAGGAAACACAAATCCATACTCCTTACAATGTGATACCAGCTTCTTAAAAACATCCTCTTGCTGAGCCATAGTATTCCTTAATTTATTTTCTAAGGCTGCAAAGTAAGTGATTTTTTTGGATTATATTTGCACGTTTAGCATGCAAAAATGGGTTTTTATGAAAGATAGACAGATGGAAGACGAAACCTTGGATCCAACAGAACAATTGCAACCGGATACGAACGGATCGGAAGATGAATCAACAGATACAAACACCCACTCCGACTATCGTGCACCGGATCCCAAAAACCCCGACCACCGATTTCACCTGACCGGCATGTATCAAAACTGGTTTTTGGATTACGCCTCGTACGTCATATTGGAACGCGCCGTACCCAACATTTCCGACGGACTCAAACCGGTGCAACGACGCATTCTACATTCCATGAAACGTCTGGACGACGGGCGCTACAATAAAGTGGCCAACATCATCGGTCATACCATGCAGTTTCACCCGCACGGAGATGCCTCCATCGGTGACGCCCTGGTGCAATTGGGGCAAAAGGACATGCTCATCGACTGCCAGGGCAACTGGGGAAACATCCTAACCGGTGACGGAGCAGCAGCACCCCGTTACATCGAGGCCAGACTCTCAAAATTTGCATTGGAAGTGGTTTTTAACCCCAAGACCACGGAGTGGAAAGCCTCTTACGACGGAAGGAACAAAGAACCCATGGCACTACCCGTCAAGTTTCCGCTGCTTCTGGCACAGGGTGTTGAAGGCATTGCCGTGGGCTTATCGTCAAAAATCCTTCCACATAATGTAAACGAGCTGATTCAGGCATCCATCGCCCATTTAAACAACGAGCCCTTCCGACTCTATCCGGATTTTATCACCGGAGGCTCTGTGGACGTTTCGAAATACAACGACGGCGAGCGTGGCGGATCGGTCAAGGTCCGTTCCAAGATCAGCAAATTGGATTCTAAAACGCTGGTTATCACAGAGATACCGTACGGAAAAACGACGACCGGCGTCATTGAATCCATATTAAAAGCCAACGAAAAAGGCAAAATCAAAATCCGAAAGGTAGACGACAATACCGCACAAAATGTTGAAATTCTGGTACATCTGGCGCCCGGTGTTTCTTCGGACAAAACCATTGATGCACTGTATGCCTTCAGTGATTGCGAAATCAGCATTTCCCCCAACTGTTGTGTCATCCAAGACAAATCGCCAGCCTTTTTGACGGTCTCCGATGTCCTCAAATACTCCACAGAGAACACCATGCAGCTGCTCGAACAAGAGTTGCGCATCCACCTGAACGAGCTGATGGAGAACCTTCTGTTTGCCAGTCTTGAAAAAATATTCATTGAAGAACGCATCTACAAAGACAAAGCCTTCGAAGAAAGCAAAGACATGGATCATGCCATTCAGCACGTCGACCATCGGATCGAGCCCTTTAAGCCACAGTTTTACAGGGAAATCACACGAGAAGATATCTTGAGGCTGATGGAGATCAAAATGGCTCGCATCCTTAAGTTTAACAGTTCCAAATCGGACGAATACATCCATTCGCTCAAAGCTCAGGCAGAAACGGATCAATACAATTTGGAGCACATCGTTCCCTATACCATCCATTGGTTTGAGCAACTGCAGAAAAAATACGGAAACGAATATCCCAGACGCACCGAAATACGCAATTTTGACACCATCGAGGCCGCCAAAGTCGTTGAAGCCAACGAAAAGCTCTACATCAATCGGGAAGAAGGCTTCATCGGAACCGGCTTAAAAAAGGACGAGTACCTCTGCCCCTGCTCCAGCATCGACGACATCATCTTATTTTACAAGGACGGAAAAGTCAAGGTGGTCAAAGTCAACGAAAAGATGTTTGTTGGCAAAAACCTTCTCTACGTCAACGTCTTTAAGAAAAACGACAACCGAACCATCTACAACATGGTCTACCGCAACGGAAAAGACGGCGCCTCCTACATCAAACGTTTTGCCATCAGCAGCATCACCCGCGATAAAGAATACGACTTAACGCAAGGCCTTGCCGGCACGCGTGTACTCTACTTCTCAGCCAATCCCAACGGAGAAGCAGAAGTGATTCGCGTCACCCTAAAGCCAAGCCCCAGACTCAAGAAGCTTCAGTTGGACAAGGATTTCAGTGAAATCGCCATCAAAGGTCGCCAATCCATGGGCAACATACTGACCAAAAACGATGTCTACCGGGTTGCTTTAAAACAAAAAGGCGCCTCTACACTGGGCGGACGTAAGGTTTGGTTTGACCCGGACGTGCTGCGCATCAATTACGACGAACGCGGACAATATCTGGGCGAATTCCAAAGTGAAGACCGAATTTTGGTGATTACCCGATCCGGTCAGTTCTATTCAACCAACTTTGATGCCAGCAATCATTTCGAGGACAACATGCTGCGCATCGAAAAGCTGGATCCGCACAAAATCTGGACAGCCGTATTGTTTGATGCCGATCAACAAGGTTTTCCATACATCAAGCGGTTTGCACTGGACGCAACCAACAAACCACAGTCTTTTATCGGAGACAACCCGGAAAGCAGGCTTATTCACCTCAGTGATCAGTATTTTGCTCGTTTTGAAGTTCATTTTGGTGGAGGAGACAGCTTCCGTGAAGCCCTCGAAATTGAAGCCGATGACTTTATCGGTATAAAAAGCTTTAAGGCAAAAGGCAAGCGCCTCAGCACCTGGACCATTGATACAATCAAAATCCTCGAACCCTTGCGTTTTCCGGAAGAGATCGCCTCACCCGACGAGGAAGCGGAATCTACGGATGAACCCGAAGACAACGAGCCACGCGTCGGAAGAAGCGACCTCGAAGACGAAATCTTGGGTCAGATGAAACTGTTTGATTAATGCCCACCTCCTGCTGCAAAACCCATTTCCTTGCGACCTGCCTTTTACTGTTCACCTGCGTTTTGAATGGACAAAACAAGGCACAGCGAGCAGCAGAATGCGTCGCAACATTGGGTATGGAGCGTAGCTACTTTTATGACAGCTACCTATCCGAATCCTCTTATTCAGCCCCAGGCCTAGTCTTGGAGTATGGAAGCGAACGGGAGGCAGGCATAAACCACCGGTTCCTGACCCATGCAGCCTATACGAAAACACCGTCCGACTTCAACCTAATCCAAATGGCCCTAATCCATCGTGCGGCTTGGATCTTCCCACGCATACAAACCACCTCTGTTCGGGTCGGGCTGGGTCCCTCACTGCAAACACAATTGGGCGGACGGTACACAACACAAAATCGCAACAATCCGGGCAGTCTGGACGCCCTGATCCAGCTTGGCATTCAACTGAAGGGACAATACCGATTTACACTCCATTCGTTACCGATTCGAATCTCCTACACTGGGGAGGCCTACCTGCTTGGACTTCAATTTGCACCGGAATACCAGCAATCCTACTACGAATTATTCTCCCTGGGACAATACAAACAGGCATTTCACGGGACCTCCCTACACAATCAACGCCTGTGGAATCATCAATTATCCGTTGACATTCCAATCGGAAACAAACAAACCCGTTTGCGCATCAGTTATTGCAACGAATTCAGAAAAAGTGACATCCATCACATTCGCGTACATCAGATACACGATGGCATCCGTCTGGGAATTGTGTTTAAAAAATCACCCAAGCCATGAAGACAACAGGCATACTCATCCTACTATTGGTGTTGACTTCCTGTCGAGAAGACATACATCAAAGCACAGAACCCATCGAACTGTTTGATCTGACATGGAACGTATTGGACCAAAAATACAGCTTGTTCGAAGAAAAGCAAGTCAACTGGGATAGCGTCTATACCCTGTATCGTCCCCTGATCTCCAACGACATGGACGAGAACGATCTTTTTTATATCTTGGGGGATATGCTCAGTCTTTTGAAAGATGGTCACACAAGCCTGCGCAACCACACGCAAACCCTGCGGTACACACAATGGTACGACAGCTACCTGAGCAATTACGACGAAAGCTGTGTGCGCACCTATTTGGGCATCGATCGGCAAAACGCAGGTGACTTAGCCTACACCCTTCTCGAAGACAGCATCGCCTACCTATCCTGCCCCAACTTTGCGCACATCATCCCGACGGCTGAACTGGACCGCATGATCCAATGGATCCATTCGGCCAAAGGCGTTATTATCGACGTGCGCAACAACACGGGCGGCGCGATCACGCAAGCAGAAAAACTCGCGCAACGTTTTACAGAGACCGACCTACCCTACGGCTACATCGCACACAAAACGGGGCCGGGAAAACAGGATTTTTCCAAGAAACAGGCGCTTGTACTCCATGCGTCACAACACATGCGATACTCGGGTCCCGTTGTGGTCATCACCAACCGAATGACCTACAGTGCAGCCAATCTGTTTGCCTACATCGTTCATCAGATGCCACACGCCACTCTATTGGGAGATCACACCGGCGGAGGGGGCGGACTTCCCTTTGAATTGGATCTGCCAAATGGATGGATCCTCTCATACACTACGTCCCCCATGTTTGACGTCCATCACCAACCCATGGAACTTGGATTGGCTCCCGACATCCCTGTTGAAATGATCCCCAACGATGCCGAACACAAAATCGACAACCTGATCGAAGAAGCGCGCATCTTTTTGCATGCATACTAGGGCAATTCAAAAAAAAGTTCTATATTTGCAGACCCAAAAACCAAAGCGTCTGTGGTGTAATTGGTAGCCACGCCAGACTTAGGATCTGGTGCCGCGAGGCGTGGGGGTTCGAGTCCCTTCAGACGCACCCGTATGAATCACCTTCCGAACAAAACGGAAGGTGATTTTGTTTTATCCGTATATCAACAAATAAAACAAACAATCATACAATGGGAAAACTGATTTTAATTCGTCACGGACAATCGGTCTGGAACCTTAAGAATGTATTTACCGGTTGGGTCGATGTACCCTTATCAGAAAAAGGCATACAGGAAGCCTTAGAAGCTGGAGAAAAAATGGCCGACATTTCATTTGATGTCGTATTTACATCCGTTCAAATCCGGGCCATACAAACAGCCATGACAGCACTGGCCAAAAATAAAAGCATCAAAACGCCCGTCATTCAACACGAAGAAGGGAAAATGGCCGACTGGACCGGCATTTTCAGCGCAGAAATGAACCAACAAGTGCTGCCGGTTTACCGGGATTGGCATCTGAACGAACGCTATTACGGAGCGCTTCAGGGTAAAAATAAAGCCGAAACAGCGGCTGAATTCGGCGATGATCAGGTAAAAATCTGGAGAAGAAGCTACGACGTTGCTCCACCCGATGGAGAATGCCTCAAAGATACGGCCGAACGCACCATCCCGTTTTTCAAGTCCAACATCCTGAAACTGGTGGAGTCCGGCAAAAATGTATTGGTTTCGGCACACGGCAACAGCCTGCGTTCGATTGTGATGTATATTGAACAATTGACAAAGGAGGAAGTCCTTCAATTGGAAATCCCGACCGGTGCTCCCATTTACTACGAAACTTCCGAAAAAGGGCTCATCAGAAAACCTTTCTGACGCGCGACAACAATCGCCCACTCATGTTGTAAACATACAAATCGGTGTGATCGGTAAACCGTGCCACCGGAAACTCCAACCAATTCAAGCCTGCATCGCAGGCTTGTTTTATGGATAAAGTAGCGATGCGCTCACTCCGAAACACATAGATACTGCTATTCGGCGCATCGTAACAGTAACGATCCACAATCGTTGTACTTTCACAAACAGAACTGGGAACGCTGTCGGTGGCCATCATTTTTTCGTATTCAAGTGCAGCCATGATGTAGGGTCCAATGGCTTTTCCCTCGTTCTGAGCCCATTGAACATCCTTTCCGCACAAGTAATAATTGATGGTACCCGTACGGGAAAGATCCTTGGCCGGCCCCAAACCGGCGGAGGCACAACTCTGGATGATGTTCACTTTCTCGCTGCCTTCTTTTACAAAGGTTTCGTTGATACCCTGATAGGCTTTCAACGCAGTAGCCTTATACGTTGCCGTATCCAGCAGCCCCAAACGCATGCCTTTCAAGTACGCGTACGTAAACATGGAGGAGCTGGACGACTCCAAATAATTGGATTTGGTTCCCACATTGTAGAACGTTTTGCCGTCAAAGGTATCTCCTTTTCCATCCGCACGAACCGTCGCATCGTATTGCAACAATTGAAACCAACAACCCGACACCGGATCCTGCCAACGTTTCAGGCCGGCAGCCACTTGTTGCAGATTGGCAACCAACGCCATTCGATCCGGATGTTCCGTCGGCATGTACTCCAGAACATCGACCAAAGCGGCAAAATACCAACCCATACCTCTACCCCAGAATTCTTTACTGCAACCCAAAAAGGGTGCCGATTGATTGGACCAGAACGCATTGGCATCGGTCGGTGTTGCGGTCCAAGCATGATAATTCAATTGCTTCTCCGCATCGTAGGTATACTGATGCAGCGTTTTAAACTGATGTGCAATATCCGACCAGGAATCGGTATTGTCTGCCGGGTCATCCATCCCAAACGCATCCTGCCACTGAGCATACACCGCAGGACCCATATACAAACCATCCAACCACATTTGATTCGGATAACTTGCTTTGTGGTAAAAACCTCCTGCACCGGGCAGACCTTCTTTGATTCGACTGTGATTAAATTTTAACGTGTTGCGTATCAAGGTCGCAGCGGTTCGGTATTTCTCCGCATCCTTGGCATTGCCTTTGGCCGATTCTACCTGATACAAAGTGAAGAAGACTTTACCGGCGGCCAAATCATCAATGTTACTGGCGCCCAAACCTTCTTTTAGCCCTTCCTTGTAGATTTTTGTTCCATCTTCGTTGAGCGAGTTATCGGCAAATGCCTTTGCAGCCGCATAAAAATCCTGACGCTCCGGGTATTGTTCCCAGGCTTTTAACACCGCATTTGCAACCAATCCGGATACATAATCCCAGCTGGATTGATTCAGTTGGCTCATGTATTTTTTATTGCAGTAGAAATCACCCAATCCGTGTGCTTCGACCATTCGGATGGAATGAGGAACCGACGCCTGCAACGCAAGCGATGTCAATAAAAAAAAGAGGGATACAACGGGAATAAAAGGACGTGTTTTCATATCATGTGACTCGTTTGTTGTTCAAAGATACACAATATTCGATGCCCGTATATGTACGCAACAATCCTTCAACCACAAACGTCAGAAATTACACAAAAAAAACCGACAACGGGCTGTTGTCGGCTTATGGAGCGGAAAACGGGACTCGAACCCGCGACCCTCAGCTTGGGAAGCTAATGCTCTACCAACTGAGCTATTTCCGCCGCTGTTGGTGCTGCAAAAGTAGAAAAAGTTTGAAGAATAACGCACGTCTCTTGCAAAAAATGAATGGTTTTGTGTATTTTTGAACGACGCAGTTCTGTAATCGGTTTGTAACAGGATTGTAACACGCGATTGCGTTCTTTGCAACAAATTTGAACCCTAGAACCCGTACAATGGAAACGTACTACATTCTCTGCATCGGACTCTTATTCCTTTTGGCCATATTTGATCTATTCGTGGGCGTCAGCAACGATGCTGTCAACTTCCTCAATTCGGCCATTGGATCCAAAGTAGCCTCCTTCAAAACCATCATGTTTATAGCGGCCATCGGGGTATTTGCCGGAGCAGCCTTATCCAATGGAATGATGGAAATCGCCAGACACGGCATTTATCAGCCACAACACTTTGTGTTTGCAGAAATCATGGTCATCTTAATGGCCGTCATGCTGACCGATGTGGTTTTATTGGATGTATTTAATTCCCTGGGGATGCCGACTTCAACGACGGTGTCCCTTGTTTTTGAATTGCTGGGTGGCACCTTTGCCCTTGCCATGATCAAAATATCCAAAAGTGCAGGCGAACTCAGCATCGGCCAACTGCTCAATACAGAGAAAGCTTTATCGGTCATCATCGGAATCTTTCTGTCCGTGGCCATCGCCTTCTTCTTTGGAGCGATCGTACAATACCTGGCGCGTTTGCTGTTTACCTTCAATTACAAACGCACTTCAAAGTACTTCATCGGTCTTTTTGGCGGCTTTGCTGCTACAGCCATTATTTACTTTATGCTGATTAAGGGGCTGAAAGATGCCTCTTTTATGACACCGGAAAATCTCAAATGGGTCAAGGCCCATACCGGAAGCATCATCTTATACTGTATGATTGCGTTTACCCTATTGATGCAAGCGCTGCACATGCTAAAAGTCAATGTCTTTAAAGTAGTCGTTTTGTTGGGAACCTTTGCTTTGGCACTGGCCTTTGCCGGAAACGACCTGGTCAACTTTATCGGTGTTCCTCTGGCCGGTTTTTCTGCTTTTACTGACTTTATGGCAAACGGCAACGGAGCGCCGGACAGTTTCTTAATGACCTCGCTCAATTCTCCCGCGCAAACGCCGTGGTATTTTCTGTTTGGCGCAGGCATCATTATGGTTTTTGCCCTAACTACGTCCAAAAAAGCACACAATGTTGTAAAAACGTCCATCAATTTATCCCGCCAAGAAGAAGGCGAAGAAACGTTTGGCACAACACCGGTAGCCCGCTCACTGGTACGTACATCCAGCAGTCTAGCTCAATGGTTCGTACGTATCATTCCGGAAAAAACCAAAAACTGGGTCGATAGCCGCTTCCAAAAGGACGAATTGATTCTTGAAAATGAGGCTGCGTTTGATGTCGTTCGTGCAGCAGTCAATCTGGTTCTATCGGGCGTGTTAATTGCCATAGGCACCTCGCTGAAACTCCCGCTTTCTACGACTTACGTAACCTTTATGGTCGCAATGGGTACGTCGCTCGCAGACCGTGCATGGGGTAGAGAAAGTGCCGTCTTCCGCATCACCGGAGTCTTATCGGTCGTAGGCGGATGGTTTATTACAGCCGGTGTTGCCTTTATTATCGCCTTCCTCGCTGCCATCTTCCTCTATTACGGAGGCATCCCTGCAACGGCTATTCTGGCTGTAATCGCAGTCACAACCCTCATTCGCAGCCAGATCACGTTCAAGAAAAAACAATCTCAAACACAATCCGATCCAACCATTGCCAAACTAATGAATGCGAAGGATCCGATTTTGGCCATGCAATACTTCCGTCAGTTTTTCAACAACGACAGCCAGCAGTTCCTCGGATTTGCAGAAGTGCAGTTTGTCAAGGTTTCTTACGGCTTTATGAACGAAAACTTGCGTCAACTTCGAAAAGCGTCCGACAGCTTTGACGACGAAAAAGACAGTGTCAAAAAGATCAAACGTTTGGGCACCTTAGGCATGCGTCGATTGGATGCCAATACCGCCATCGAAAAAGGAGGGTATTTCTATCAGGGAACGGATTTCAAGAGTGAAATCATGAACAGTCTGGATCGAATTACGGAGGCTTGCCTTGAACACGTGGACAACAATTTCAATCCGCTGGAAGAAGACCAGAAAACCGAGTTTCAGAACATAACTCAAGCAGTATCCCTGTTCTTAAACCGAAGCCAGTTGGCCATTCAGGAAGGCCATTTTGATGACAACGACGACCTATTTGCCGAAGGCAATCAAATCATCAACAAACTGATGGGCATGAAAAAAAGTCATCTGGAACGCATCCGTAACAACGCATTCAGCGCAAAAACCGGCATGGTCTATCTGACCATGATCCAGGAAGCACAAAACATCTGTGCCTACACCATCAACCTGATTAAAGTAACATCAAGACTAAATAACAATTAAACCATGGTACAATTTGTAGATGCCGAGCTTGAAAGGCTAAAAAAAGAAGCGATAGAGATGTGGACACTGGTTTACAACCAATTGCAACGTGCCGGTGATTCAGTCTTGACGTTGGACAAAGAACTGGCCAGCCAGGTCATTTTGCGGGAACGACGCGTCAATGCGTTTGAATTAAAAATTGACAGCGACGTTGAAGACATGATTGCCCTGTACAATCCGGTAGCGGTCCACCTGCGGTTTACCCTTGCCATTTTAAAAATCAACTCCAACCTGGAGCGCATCGGTGACTTTGCCGAAGGCATCGCCCGGTATGTATTGGATTTTAAAGGACCGGCGCTGGAAGCAGACTTAATCAAACGCATGTGCTTGTCCGAAATGATTGAACAGGTGCAAAACATGTTGGTTACCCTGCGGGAAGCGATGGAAAAAGAAGACGCTGCCATGGCAAAAAGTGTATTTGAAATGGATCACCGCGTGGATGAAATCAATCGTCGCGTCTCCGAACTGCTACACGAATATATTTTGGAGGACCCCACGGGAAATGCATTGGATGCACTGCAAATGATCGGCATTTTCCGCAAACTCGAACGGGTCGGTGATCACTGTACAAACATCGCTGAAGAAATCATTTTTTACCTGGAAGCAAAAGTCCTGAAACATCAGGGAAAAAAACAATTGTAAACATGGCAAACAAACGCATTCTGGTCGTAGACGATGAAGAGGATTTGTGTGAAATTCTCAGATTCAACTTGGAAAGCGAAGGTTACGAAGTCGATACGGCTCATTCTGCGGAAGAAGCACTTCAGATGGATTTGAGCCGGTATCAGCTACTCATGTTGGATGTCATGATGGGTAACATTTCCGGATTCAAAATGGCCGATTTGGTGCGTAAAAACCCTGCAACCAAAGGGACCCCCGTCATGTTCCTAACCGCAAAGGATACCGAAAACGACAAACTGACCGGTTTCAACCTGGGTGCGGACGATTACATTTCTAAACCCTTTTCCATTCGTGAAGTCATCATGCGCGTAAAAGCCATACTCAGACGCACACAGGTCGAAGACTCCGAGTCCGTCTCTGAAATGATCTGCTTTGATGCGTTCTGCGTGGATGTTACGCGCAAAAAAGTCTTCATTGGAAAACAGGCCATCAGCTTGACAAAAAAAGAATTTGAGATGCTGGTTCTTTTGGTCAGTCATCCGGGTAGGGTTTATGCACGTGAGGACATTCTGACCCAAGTGTGGCCCGATGAAGTTTACGTATTGGATCGCACCATTGATGTAAACATCACCCGCCTCCGCAAAAAACTGGGAGCGTACGGCAAATATATTGTTACACGCTTGGGTTACGGGTATTGCTTTGAATACAACCCCTGATGCGCACACCTGTACAAATAAGAAACCCCCGCTTTTCGTTTCATCAGAAATTATACGCGTCCATTCTGGCCACGTTTCTCTTGTTTGCCATTCCTCTAGCCTTGTTTCATTTGCAGCGGGAACGCATCTTTCGCATCGAGCTGCTTACAACTGAGCTGCAAGCCTGCAACAGCCGCCTGGCCGATCAATTGGAACAAACGGAGTGGAACGACTCGTTGATCCAACACGTATGTGATGCGTTTCATTATCCCGATCTGCGCATCACCCTGCTGGACCGAACAGGCAACGTGCTTTTTGACAGCAAAGCCGAGCATCTAGAATTTCATGGCGATCGTCCCGAATTCATTCAGGCCATGCACGAAGGGGAAGGCGTATCGGTGCGCCGGACATCCAACACCATGGGAAAGCCCTACTTTTACGCAGCCAAACGCTTTTCAAACTACGTACTAAGAGCCTCCCTCCCATACAACTCCGTACTAAGAAACCATCTAAAAACGGACTATACGTTTATCTTTTTTGCCGCCATTCTGGTGCTGATTCTCTTGATCTTCTTGTATCGAAGCACCCAAAAACTGGGACGAACCATCTCTCAATTGCGGGATTTTGCACAAGCAGCCGACCGAAATCAATCCATTGAATCCGACATACGCTTTCCACAAAACGAATTGGGTGAAATTTCACAGCACATCGTAGGCATGTTTCATAACCTGAGTGAAACCCGCGATGCGCTCATGATTGAACGGGAAAAATTATTGACCCACCTTCAAATCGCCAAGGAAGGTTTGGCCATATTTTCTCCGGACAAAAAAGAGATCACTGCCAACAGCTTGTTTATCCAATACCTCAATCTGATTTCAAGTAAGCCGGTCGATGCCGCTGAATCCATTTTTCAACTAAAGGAATTGAATGAAATCAATCAGTACATACAAACATCGTTCAAAAAAAATCAGTTTTTTGGACAGGTACAGCGTCAATCGACACAAATCCATCGAAACGGACGTATCTTTCAGGTACAATGCATTGTGTTTACCGACCTTAGTTTTGAGGTGAGCATCAGCGATATTACTCAAAACGAAGAAGAAAGCTTAATCAAGCGACAACTGACCCAAAACATCGCACACGAACTAAAAACACCGGTTAGCAGCATTCAAGGGTATATGGAAACCATCGTGAACAACCCGAATTTGCCCAAAGAACGTTTGCTCGGCTTTGTGGAACGCTCCTTCTACCAAAGCAGACGACTCAGTGAGTTGCTTAAAGACATTTCTACCCTGAGCCGATTGGATGAAGCACCCGGCTTTATCGAAATGGAGCCCGTTCCCATTCGCCCCATCTTGGATCAAATATGCATGGAATTGCAATTGGAAATCGAACAGAAGCAGGTGCGTGTTCAACTCCACGTTGAGCCCTCCCTGATCATTCAAGGCAACCCTTCCTTGTTGTATTCCATTTTTCGTAATCTGATGGACAACGCCTTAGCCTATGCCGGTGAAAACATTGAAATCGTGATTTCCTGCTTCCGAAACGACAAAGATCGTTCGTATTTCAGCTTCTACGACACCGGAGCCGGCGTCCCCGAAGAACACCTTCAACGATTGTTTGAACGCTTCTATCGCGTCGACAAAGGCCGTTCTCGCAAAATGGGAGGTACCGGACTCGGACTTGCCATTGTCAAGAATGCTGTACTGCTGCACGGAGGCAGTATATCTGCCAAAAACCGGGATCAGGGAGGTCTGGAATTTATTTTTTCTCTTCAGAAACACTAACGAATCAACCCTTCGAAAAAAAGGCCGCTTCCTAATGGATGCGGCCTTTCTACTATATTATCATGCAATGGGATCAGCTGTTTTCCGGACGCAGCTTGCGAACAACCGCACCGGTACGCCACATTTCGCTTTCGCGCAAAGCTTTCAATTCAACTTCCAGTTTTTCGCGATAATCCGGTTGTGAATTGGAATCAATGGAGCGTTGAGCTTCGTTGCCATTGGCCACTTCGCTGTACAACTTCGCAAAAACAGGTTTGGATGCATCGTGAAAAGGACCCATCCAATCCAAGGCGCCGCGTTGTGCTGTCGTGGAGCAATTGGCATACATCCAATCCATACCATTCTTCGCAAACAAAGGCATCAGTGATTGGGTAAGCTCTTCTACGGTTTCGTTGAATGCTTCCGAAGGCGTATGACCGTTTTCACGCAAAACTTCGTATTGCGCCAACAGAATACCCTGAATCGCACCCATCAAGGTACCGCGTTCACCGGTTAAATCCGAGTATACTTCACGTTTGAACGTCGTTTCAAATAAATAGCCGGAACCCACACCAATACCCAAAGCAACAACACGCTCTTTGGCACGACCCGTTGCATCTTGGAAGATGGCATACGAAGAGTTCAAACCGCGACCTTCCAGGAACATCGTACGCAACGACGTACCGGAACCTTTGGGCGCAACCAAAATAACATCGACATCTGCAGGAGGAACAATGTTCGTACGTTCTTTGTAGGTAATTGCAAATCCGTGAGAGAAATACAAGGCCTTGCCTGCAGTCAAATACGGTTTGATGCGCGGCCAAACCTCAATCTGCGCAGCATCCGACAAAAGGTATTGGATGATTGTGGCACGTTGACATGCTTCTTCAATTTCAAAAAGGGTTTCACCGGGTACCCAACCGTCGGCAACGGCCTTGTCCCATGTTTTTCCACCTTTTCGTTGACCAATGATGACGTTAAAACCATTGTCACGAAGATTTAACGATTGGCCTGGGCCTTGTACACCATAGCCGATTACAGCGATGACTTCGTCTTTCATCACTTCACGAGCCTTTTCCAAAGGAAACTCTTCGCGGGTTACAACGTTCTCGTCGGTTCCGCCAAAATTCATTACTGCCATTTGCTTTTTTTATATTAAACGATGTTTTTGTTCTATTTTTAAATCAAATCAGGCCACAAAGTTACAAATTATCCATTAAATGAGCGAAAAGGGAGCATGAAAATGCATGGTTGTACGACAAATCACATCGTCTCCCCTACGCATATCAAACCGACACCGGTCCGCGGCATCCTGTTGCCTGTATATATCCACGATTTCACCAAAACGAATCTCGCTAACGTAATTGATATCCAGACGTTTCACTGCATTCGTCTGAAAAAAGTCCAATGGAAACAGATCCATCATCCACTCGATATACTTCATGCTGTTGGCATGATGATTAAAATCCAGATCACTATACTTGACCCGATGCCGCGATATCGCCTCCGCCTGTACCCCCGCCACCTTTGCGGCACGAGACACCGGCGAAGGAATTCCGTTTG
Organism: Bacteroidales bacterium; assembly: GCA_028709215.1. GTDB lineage: Bacteria > Bacteroidota > Bacteroidia > Bacteroidales > UBA1402 > UBA8389. The sequence goes on along the minus strand of JAQVXI010000016.1, from coordinate 22,767 downwards.
CAAAAGAGGCATATTCGCTGTGCGCCAGATCAATCGCCTTGCGACTCTCCATATCCAACATACACCAGATACTGGTTCCTCCACCGATTTCTTCTCGATTGGCATTTAAGAACCGAAAATTTCGGGTCGTAAACACCCGACCAAAATCTTCAATCCAGGTTTGTATGTGAAATGCTTCCTCAGCCATGGGGTACCGATCGATTTCCATCGCAATTCTGGAGGCAACCCATGCCCTGCCCGTACTGTGCAAGGTGTGAATGCCAAAACCATTTTCATCGGCATGCTGACCGGCCGTATGCAACATATACCCCAACAGTTGGGTGGTACGCATTTGTTCTTTGAAATCCACATCCAGTGGTTGCACCCGGTACGAATATTCTGCTATTGGCAACATTCCCGTTTGATTTTGGACTCTCTTGCTTCCATTACAGACAAGAAATCACTCAAGCGCTCAACGGATGAACGCGTTACGGCAATGCGACCGGAGCGAACAAACTGCAATACCCGATACTTCTTTAAATCGTCAAACAACTGTTGGGTCTCCTCTGTATGTCCGGCCATCTCTATGACCGCATAATTCCGGTTTACCTCCACAATGCGCGCATTGTATCGGCGCACCAAGGATTCAATCTCCGTATTATCAAACAGCGCTTCAGTCGGAATTTTATACAGGGCAACCTCTTGAAAAATGACGTCCTTATCCGTAAAATAAAAGGCCTTCAGTACGTCCACACGCTTCTCAATCTGACTGACCACCTTCGAAATTTGTTCTTCGTAGGACTCAACGGTAATGGTAAACTTGTGGATACCCGGAATCGCCGATTGCGAAACGGTCAGACTCTCAATGTTGATGTGGCGACGATTGAAAATGATGGTGATCTGATTGAGCAAACCAACCATATTCTCGGTGTACACCGTTACGGTATATAATATATTTTCCATAATCAGTCTCCTAATAAGATGTTATTGACATTGGTTCCTGCCGGAATCATGGGATACACCATGCCGTTTTGCTCTACTTCAACTTCAAGCAGATAGGCTCCTTTGGTCTCGATCATTTCCGTAATGGCAGCATCCAGTTCACTCCGGTCAAACACTTTTCTGCCCGGAATGCCATAAGCCGCAGCCAACGCCGGGAAATTGGGATTTTTCATGACCGTCGAGGAATACCGTTCTTTGAAAAACAATTCCTGCCATTGACGCACCATTCCCAGAAACCGATTGTTCAAAATGATGATTTTTACCGGAATGTCGTACTCCATAATCGTACCCAATTCCTGAATGGTCATTTGAATGCCACCATCTCCACTAAACAGACAAACCGTTTTTTCCGGTGCGCCCAAAGCCGCCCCGAGGGCTGCAGGCAAGCCAAAACCCATGGTACCCAAACCACCGGAGGTTACCAGATTGCGAAGACCAAAATATTTAAAGTATCGAACGCCCATCATTTGATTCTGACCGACATCCGTAACCAAAACTGAACTTTTTGGTGTCGCTTCAGCAACCCGATGGACGACCTCTCCCATCGTTATGGCTCCCTGAGTCGGATGAATCTCGTGTTGAATGACGCGATCCCATTCCTCCTGCTCATGAATTTTAAAACTATCCACCCATTCTGTATGGGATTTTTTTTCCAGAAGTTCGGTTACTGCCGGAAGACTTTCTTTGACATCGGCAAGAACGGCCACATCCGGAACCACATTCTTTCCGATTTCTGAAGAATCGATGTCAAAGTGTATGATTTTGGCCTGCTTCGCATACGTCTTCAGATCACCGGTAACCCGATCATCAAAACGCATACCGATGGCAATCAGCACATCACACTCCATTGTCTTACGATTGGGGCCAACATTGCCGTGCATTCCCAGCATTCCCTTCTTTAGCGGATAATCGCTGGGCAAAGCCGGTAGTCCCAACAGCGTACATCCGGCCGGAATATCCGCTTTCTCCAGAAAGGCCTGAAGTTCGGCTTCCGCTTCGCCCAAAATAACCCCCTGTCCTACCAGAGCCAGTGGTTTTTTTGCGGAATTAATCAACGCTGCCGCCTGTTCAATCGCAGACTTCTGCAATTCCGGATACGGCTCATAACTCCGAATGAAACAACACTTTTCGTACGAAAACTCCAGCAACTCGTTTTGAGCATCTTTGGTAAAATCCAACACAACCGGACCGGGTCTACCTTCGCGTGCAATGTAAAAGGCACGCGCTACCGCCCACGAGATATCACTGGCTTTGCGTATCTGATAACTCCATTTGGTCACCGGCTGAGACAAACCGATCACATCCGTTTCCTGAAAAGCATCCGTGCCCAAAAGGTGGCTGCTCACTTGCCCACTAATCACAACCAAAGGTGTACTATCCAACATGGCATCGGCCAGACCGGTGATCACATTGGTGGCACCGGGACCGGAAGTAACAATCACCACGCCGGGGTCACCGGTCACCCGCGCATATCCCTGGGCAGCATGGATGGCTCCCTGTTCGTGACGCGTCAGGATTTGTTTGATGGTTTCCCGATGGGAGTACATTTCATCAAACACATTGATGATGGATCCTCCGGGGTAACCAAAAATCGTATCTACCTTTTCCTCTATCAGAGCGAGCATCAACGCTTCTGCTCCTTTTATTTTTGTTGACTCCATAAATTAATCGATTAAACGTACGGCTCCCATGTCAGCAGAACTGACCATGGAGGCATAGGCTTTTAATGCTTTTGAGACGACGCGTTCGCGTACGGGCGGTGTAAAGGCGCTTTTGCCTTTGGCCAGCTCGGCCTGCCGTCTGGCTTCCAGTTCGGCATCGTCCACCATGACCCGTATCAAACGTTTCGGGATATCAATTTCAATGCGATCCCCGCTTCGGATCAAGCCGATGGCACCCCCGGAAGCAGCTTCCGGTGAAACGTGACCGATGGATAGGCCGGATGTACCACCCGAAAAGCGACCATCCGTGATCAAGGCGCATTCCTTACCCAAATGCTTGGCCTTCAAATACGAAGTCGGATACAACATCTCTTGCATACCCGGACCTCCTTTGGGGCCTTCATAGGTGATCACAACGACATCACCGGCTTTGATTTCGTCTTTTAGAATGGCGGTACACGCCGCATCCTGTGAATCATAAACCTGTGCCGTCCCTTCAAAATGCCAAAGTGCTTCGTCTACCCCTGCTGTTTTGACCACACAACCGTTTACAGCGATGTTTCCTTTTAGAATGGCCAGACCTCCATCCTGCGTGTAGGCATGCTCCACGTCACGAATGCAACCTTCTGCACGATCGGTGTCGAGCGTTTTATAATAATTCTGTTGCGATCCCATCACCAAATTGAAGCGATTGCCCGGTGCTGATTTATACAGGCGTACAGCCTCATCCGTAGCATCGGCCCGTGTGATGTCGTATTGTTTCAAGGCCTGTCCCAGCGTCAGTCCGTCGACACGATACACCGACTCATCCAACAAACCGCCTTTGGCCAGTTCGTTTAAGATACCCAAGATACCTCCGGCACGATTCACATCCTGAATGTGGTACTTTTGTGTATTGGGAGCAACTTTGCATACACAGGGAGTTTCCTTGGACAGGGCATCCATATCATCCATCGTCAATTGCACTTCGGCTTCGTGTGCGATGGCCAGTATGTGCAGAACGGTATTGGTGGATCCGCCCATGGCGATATCCAGTTTCATGGCATTTAAAAATGCCTGGCGCGTAGCAATGCTTCGGGGCAAAACGGTATCATCCCCTTCCATATAATATTTATGCGCATTTTTAACGATCAAACGTGCCGCATCGTGAAACAAACGGAGTCTGTTTTCATGCGTAGCTACGATGGTTCCGTTACCGGGTAAGGCCAAGCCCAATGCTTCGTTCAGACAATTCATCGAATTGGCGGTAAACATACCGGAACAGGATCCGCAAGTGGGACAGGCTGCGCGCTCTACCCGCTGCACTTGTTCGTCACTGATGGAATCGTCGGCAGACTGTACCATGGCATCAATCAAATCCAACTGTACACCGTCCAATTCACCGGCTTCCATCGGTCCGCCGGAAATAAACACGGTGGGAATATTGAGTCGCATAGCGGCCATCAGCATCCCTGGAGTGATCTTATCGCAATTGGATATACAAACCATGGCATCAGCCTTGTGTGCATTGACCATATATTCTACACTATCGGCGATTAGATCACGACTGGGCAGCGAATACAGCATGCCGTCGTGTCCCATCGCAATGCCATCGTCGATGGCAATGGTATTAAACTCCGCGGCAAAGCAACCCAATTTTTCGATTTCCTCTTTGACCCGTTGACCGATGTTGTGCAAATGCACGTGACCGGGTACAAATTGAGTAAAGGAATTGACTACAGCGATGATGGGCTTGCCCATATGGGCAGATTTCATTCCATTGGCAGACCACAGTGCACGTGCACCGGCCATCCGCCTTCCCTGTGTGCTGGTTGCACTTCTCAGATTATTTTTCATTGTTCGTATCTGCTTATAAATAAAAGAACCCGCAATCCGAAGCATCAATACATTCGGCTACCTGTCGGGTTCCGGTACAAAGATAATGGTTTTTATCAGCATATAAAATATACATTGGTTCTTTTGATGCGTTTTTTACACGAATCTGTAAGCTATAGGCGATATTTTTATTCATTCTATAAGTTTGACCCCAAAAAGTATGGAAAAAAAATATGATTATCTTTGTGTAGAACCAATCAACAACACAATCAGATATGTATACAGACTCTTTTAATACGCAACTCGTACGCAAAAATACCGGAGCAATCAAATACGACCGGATAAAAACAGATTTTGGAACCGAAAATATTCTTCCCATGTGGGTGGCAGACATGGACATTCCTGTGCCCCCATTTATTATGGAGGCGATTCAAACCCGATGCCAGCACCCCATCCTGGGGTACACGCTCATCCCGGAACGTTGGTATCAATCCATTCTAAACTGGCTCGCGCAACGGTACCAATGGGAAGTACAAAAACAGGAAATCGGTTTTTTACCCGGCATCGTCAGCGGCATCGCACTGGCCATTCAATGCTTTAGCAAACCGGGAGACCGCATTTTAATTCAATCGCCGGTATATCCTCCTTTCCGTTATTTACCCAAGGCCAACGGAAGAGAATTGGTCGAAAATTCGCTTGTATACAGAAACAATCAGTTTGAAATAGACTTTGAAGATTTTGAAGAAAAAGCGGCATCCGGTTGCCGTATGTTTATTCTTTGCAGCCCGCACAATCCGGGTGGACGCGTTTGGAGCAAAGAAGCGCTGGAGCGCATGCTTGCCATTTGTGCTGCGCATGATATTTGCGTGGTTTCGGATGAAATTCACGCCGATCTGACCTTACCCGGTCACCAACACCATCCGGCGGCCATGGTCGAAACATCCGATTGTGCACTGATTACCCTGATGGCACCCAGCAAGACCTTCAACATACCCGGTTTGAACAGTTCCTTCTATGTGATCCAAAACGAATCCGTTCGAACACAGTTTGACCGATTTCTTCAAAATCTATCGCTGAACCATGGCAACCTTTTTGCCTACGAAGCCACCGTTGCCGCGTACGAACAAGGTGCAGTCTGGCTGGAGGAACTGACTCGCTATTTGCAAACAAACATTGACTACGTTGTCGCATTTTTGAAAGCGCACATTCCGCAAATTACCTGCAGCATTCCGCAAGCTTCCTTCTTAATTTGGCTGGACTGCAGAAATCTTGGGATGAACCAAAAAGAGTTAGAAACGTTCTTTATACACGAGGCGGGATTGGGCTTAAATACAGGCACCAGCTTTGGTCCGGAAGGATACGGTTTCATGCGGCTCAACATCGGCTGCCCGATTGAGACACTACAGTTGGCCATGTCACAACTGAAAAGCGCAATAAAACAAGTAAAAACGGACCAGTGAAAAACTGATTTTTTCAACTATCTTTGCCCCTTAAAACAATTTCAACATCAAACACTAATTCAATTGAAAATGAAAGTTTCAGCAAACAAATTTGTATCAGCCACATATGATCTGTATGTAGGAGGCGAAAACGGCGCCGAACCCGAATTGATGGAAAAAGCGACCGAAGATCGTCCTTTGGCATTCATTTATGGAACAGGCATGATGCTCGAAGCCTTCGAGAATAACCTGACCGGTCTGACTGCCGGAGACAGCTTTGATTTCACGTTGACCAGCGAAGAAGCATACGGTGCGTACAACGATGAAAATCTGGTTGACCTACCCCGTTCCATCTTTGAAACAGACGGTAAAATCGACGAAGAAATCATCTTTGAAAACAACACGGTACCGATGATGGATCAGGAAGGCAATCGCCTGAACGGAACCATCGTTAAAATCGGTGAAGAAACCATCTCGATGGACTTCAATCACCCGTTGGCCGGCGAAGATTTGCATTTTGTAGGTAAATTGGTAGAAGTACGCGAAGCGACTCCCGAAGAAATCCAACAATTCATGGGTGGCGGTGGCTGTTCCGGTTGTGGTGACGGCGGATGCGGTGAAGGCGGTTGCGGTGACGACGACTGCGGTTGCGACAGCAAGGGCTGCGGTTGTGGCGCTTGATCCTTTGAAGCGGCAGTCTGCCCCGACGAAACATCTCTAATCAATTTACATTCTTATCGTTATGAGCAATATCTTTGGAAACGTCTTTCGCCTTGCCTCGTTTGGAGAATCCCATGGAAGGGGTATTGGTGGAGTCATTGACGGTTGCCCGGCCGGTATACCGTTGGATATGGATTTTATCCAGAACGAATTGAATCGACGCAGGCCGGGTCAATCCAAACTGACTACCAGTCGAAATGAACCGGATTCCGTTGAGTTTTTTTCCGGCATATTTGAAGGGGTTACCACGGGTACGCCCATCGCATTTGCCGTTTGGAATGCTCAACAACGTTCGGAAGATTACAATGCGATGAGTGAACTGTTTCGTCCTTCCCACGCAGACTACACCTATCTATCTAAATACGGAATTCGCGACAACCGAGGCGGAGGCAGGTCCTCCGCCCGCGAAACCGTTGCCCGAGTTGTGGCCGGAGCCATCGCCAAACTCGCGCTCAAGCAATTGGGAGTGGAAATCACCGGATACACGTCTCAAGTGGGATCCATTCGGGCAGACAAACCCTATTACGAATACGACTTCAGCAACATCGAACAAAATCCGGTCCGCTGTGCCGATCCGGAGGTTGCAGAACAAATGGCTGAGCTCATCACGCAAACACGCGCCAAAGGGGATACCATCGGTGGCACGGTAACCTGTATCATCAAAGGAAGCCCCGTCGGATTGGGAGAACCGGTTTTTGATAAGTTACACGCAAGCCTGGGTGCTGCCATGCTTTCCATCAATGCGGTAAAAGGCTTCGAGTACGGATCCGGCTTTGATGTCAGCCAGTTCGGATCCGAATTGAACGATGTATTTTATACAGACGAAACAGGCAAAACCCGAACTCGAAGCAATAATTCCGGGGGTATTCAAGGGGGCATAACCAACGGGGAAGACATTTACTTTAAAGTAGCATTTAAACCCGTGGCCACCATTCTGATGAAACAACAGACGGTTGATAAAGAAGGGAAAGCCGTAGAATTTAAGGCACATGGTCGTCACGACCCCTGCGTCTTGCCTCGTGCCGTACCCATTGTTGAAGCCATGGCCGCACTGGTCGTCTTAGACCAATATCTGATCAACAAAAGCAGACATTTATAAATCCATCCTATGAGATCTACATTTTATATACCACTAATTATGGGACTCTTAGTGCAATTTTCCTGTAAAAAAAGCGAACCCGGCGAGATCAAAGACTATTCCGTCGACCAATTTGCCGATGTTGAAATCCTTCGCTACGAAGTACCCGGTTTTGAGTCCCTGAGTTTGCAACAAAAAACCCTAATTTACTACCTAAACGAGGCTGCACTCCAAGGCAGAGACATCCTATTTGACCAAAACTACAGACACAACCTTCTCATTCGCAAGGTTCTGGAAACGATTTACATTCATGCGGATGTACAACGCACCACAAGCGATTGGAAAGCCTTTGAAACGTACTTGAAGCGCGTTTGGGTCTCCAACGGCATCCACCACCATTATTCGACCGATAAATTTATACCCGGATTCAGTCGGGACTTCTTCCTTGAGGCGCTGGGCAACATTCCGGCAGATTCGCTGCCGCTGCAAACCGGTGAGACCGTCGGCATGTTGGCAGAAAAACTCCTCCCCATTCTATTTGACCCCAACGTGGACGCCAAACGGGTCAATCAAAAAGAAGGCGAAGATCTGATTGCAACATCGGCCAACAATTACTATCAGGGTGTTACCCAAAGCGAGGTTGAAGCATTTTACGATGCATTGAAAAACCCGAACGATCCACAACCGGTTTCACATGGTTTAAACAGCCGTTTGGTAAAAGAAGACGGTCGCATCGTGGAGAAAGTCTGGAAAGCCGACGGATTGTACGGTTCAGCCATTCAAGCCATTCTTTTTTGGCTGGACAAAGCCGAAAAAGTTGCCGAAAACCCTCAACAGACTCAAGTCATTCATCAACTGATGGATTATTACCGCACCGGAGATCTAAAAACCTTTGACGATTATTGCATCTCCTGGACACAAGACACCGCCTCACTCGTCGATTTTGTCAACGGATTTACGGAAACCTACGGCGACCCGATGGGCATGAAAGCCAGTTGGGAAAGCATCGTAAACTTCAAAAACGTGGAAGCCACCAAACGAACGGAAATCATCAGTTCCAACGCACAGTGGTTTGAAGATCATTCACCCATCGACCCAACGTTCAAAAAAGAAACGGTCAAAGGGGTTACGGCCAAAGTCATTACAGCGACCATCCTGGGAGGAGATTGCTACCCGACCACGCCCATCGGCATCAACCTACCCAATTCCAACTGGATTCGCAGGGATTACGGCTCCAAATCGGTCACCATCGAAAACATCACCGAGGCCTACGATGCGGCTGCACAAGGAAGCGGATTCAGCGAAGAATTTATATGGGACGACGCCGAACGCAAACGCATTCAAACCTACGGATTCCTGACAGACAACCTTCACACCGATTTACACGAATGTCTGGGACACGGCTCCGGCAAGCTCTTACCGGGCGTCGATCCGGATGCCCTCAAAGCCTACGGTGCTCCCATTGAAGAAACGCGTGCCGATTTATTCGGTTTGTACTATCTGGCCGACCCCATCATGGTTGAGTTGGGCTTGGTACCGGACATGGAGGCCTACAAAGCACAATACTATAAGTATTTAATGAACGGTTTGCTCACTCAACTGACCCGAATCGAACCGGGCAACCTCATTGAACAGGCACACATGCGCAACCGGGCGCTGATTACCCGTTGGGTACTGGCCAAAGGCAAAGCAGACAACATCGTAGAATTACGCAAACGGGACGATAAAACGTACGTCGTTGTCAACGACTACGAAAAGCTACGCAATCTGTTTGCTCAACTTCTGGTTGAGATCCAACGCATCAAATCGACGGGCGACTTTGATGCAGCCAAAAAACTGATTGAATCCTATGCCATACAAATCGATCCCGTCCTGCATAAGGAAATTCTGGATCGCTACAATGCCCTAAATCTGGCTCCCTACAAAGGTTTTGTCAATCCGGTGTATACGCCGGTTCTGGATGCAGACGGGAACATCGTCGACGTACACATTCGCTACGACGAAGACTATACCCAACAGCACCTGCGCTACTCCCGTGATTATTCAACCTTGCCCATTTGGAACTAATGTACACGGAGACCTTACGAGAAATAAAAAAAATGCTGAGACTTCGCATGAACGGCGAAGTCTCCGCTTCTATGAGAGCAAAGGGATTGAATTATCCCGTAAATTTCGGATTGGATGCAACCTCCCTGCGCGAGCTGGCGAAACGCTACGAACCCTCCGTGGGATTATCCGAAGCCTTGTGGCAACACCAGTCCAGGGAATGCCGAATTCTGGCCGGAATGCTGTTTCCGATCGAACAATTGGATGAAACAAAAGCCACTCGCTGGCTTGCCGAATGTGACACGCTGGAGCTCAAAGAACAACTCGTATTCAACCTGTACCAACACCATCCCGAAGCTTCCGTCTGGGCAACCCATTGGTGCGGCCACCCAGACACGAATGTGCGCGTGCAGGGCTATCTCTTAATGATGCGCCTGCTCCTTGCCAAAAAAATCAATTCCGTCCCATCCGAGGTTTTGGACCGGACAAAAAAAGACGTGCAATCGACCGACTTCTCGGTTCAACTGCACGCTTCCAGACTGCTCGAGCGCAGTCAAATCTAGGATCTTAAAAATGAGCAACAAATTCGAGCACCCATTTATCGTCTTGGTTTAATGCGGCATTCTTGTACACGTATTTTTCGTAATTCAAACGCACATACGAGGACCAGGGTTTGATGTTCAGGTTCACACCTGCCGACCATCGATTGCGTGCAGCATCTTCAGCCAAGTTGTAGCGCACATTCCCACCCATTCCATCGTAGCGCAACAAAGGAGTTATGCTGGTAAAAAAACAGCGTTCAGGCAGCGGTTGGGTGTACAAGGCCGTTACCAAAAAACCTTTTGTATCAGCGATTGAGTCCGGCTCGTACTGCTTCAACAAATATTCTGCTTCGATGTGAAAACGTCCAACTTCGTACTGCAAACCCAGATCCACATAATTGAACCGAAAACCGGCAGTATTGGGTAAAGCAGAATAATAGTTGGCAGACCAGCTGAATCCGGCAGGCAAATCCATGGCCATACGCGCCGAATAATTCATTTCCGTTTCCCAGACGGATTGATTATACAAACCTTCACCGTTAAAAATGGCAATTTCAGCCGAAGCCGGCAAACCAATCGAACCTTTCCAGCGTAACTGAGCCCCCACATCCCGCATGCCACTGGTCATCTGTTTGGAAATAAACGAACGATTGGCAAAATGCTGTGCATACGGCGAACGCAAATAATCCGTACTAAAGGGAACCTTCATCTGACCAAGGCGCAACGCCAGTGATTCGTTGGCGTTCAAATCAATGTATGCATTCAACATTTTGATCTGACCTTCATCGCTCAAATCAATCTCGGCTTTGTACGAAAAGACCGGGCTGGTCGCTCCCGTAAAATACAAACGAGCGTTGCGTACCTGAAAACGACTGGCGTCCAACTGCGTGTTATACTCATACTTAGCCCGAATAACACCGGTTAGCTCAAGGGCTTTCTCCTGCGCAGCCACACGAACACATAGCACAGCCAGCGCAAACAATAATAAAGGTTGTTTTTTCATTCTTTCTCCGATTAAGGTTGCAAAAATAAGTAATACATGTTACAACCGTATTACACGTAGAAATATACAAAATGCCATCGATAGAAGTCTCGTTTTCAACAAACTTTTGTATCTTTGCAAGACTTGGAAGACAGGCTTCGGCTCACGAGTACGGACGGATGATCGTTTTCGCCCGAATTTATTGTGTCTTAGGGTCTTACCAAACCAAAACATCATGAAACTCAAAAAATAAACGGATGAAGGTAGATGTATTGCTCGGCCTCCAATGGGGTGACGAAGGTAAAGGAAAAATAGTCGATGTATTAACCCCAAAATACGACTTGGTTTGTCGATTCCAGGGAGGCCCCAACGCAGGACACACCCTAGAGTTTGACGGACAAAAATACGTTCTCCGATCCATACCTTCCGGTATTTTTCAAGGCAATAAAGTCAACGTCATCGGCAACGGAGTCGTTTTGGATCCGGCCCTGTTTAAAGCAGAAGTCGATCAGCTTATGGCAAGCGGTCACCCGCTGACCGAACGGCTGTTGATCTCCCGCAAAGCGCACCTCATCCTACCCACCCACCGCTTGTTGGATGCTGCCAACGAAGCATCCAAAGGTGCCGGCAAAATCGGAACCACCGGCAAAGGCATCGGCCCCACCTACACCGATAAGGTAAGCCGCAACGGGCTTCGTGTGGGAGACATTGAACTCAATTTTGAAGCAAAATATGCAGAGGCAAAAGCCAAACACGAAACGTTGCTGAAACAGGCCAATTTTGAATACGATTTGACCGAGTTGGAAAAGGAATGGTTTGAAGGCATCGAATGCCTAAAAAAATTTGCATTCATAGACAGCGAGCACTTCATCAACAAAGCACTGAAGGATCAGAAACCCGTGTTATGTGAAGGCGCCCAAGGCACCATGCTGGATGTAGATTTCGGGTCCTATCCGTTTGTTACGTCTTCCAACACCATCTGCGCCGGTGCCTGCACCGGATTGGGCATCTCTCCCAAAAGTATTGGCAACGTATACGGCATCTTTAAAGCCTATTGCACACGCGTGGGCAGTGGTCCCTTCCCTACCGAATTGTTTGATCAAACCGGTCAAATTATGCGCGACAACGGAAACGAATACGGATCGGTTACCGGACGTCCGCGTCGTTGCGGATGGATCGATTTGGTGGCCCTTCGTTATGCCATCATGATCAACGGAGTAACCGATTTGATCATGATGAAAAGCGACGTCATGGATCAGTTTGAGACCATCAAAGCGTGTACCGCTTATCGCCACAAAGGTGTGGTCACCGAAGATTTCCCGTACGACATCCAAGAAGATATTGAACCGATTTATACCGAATTACCGGGATGGAAAACCGACATGACAGCCGTCAAATCCGAATCAGACTTCCCGGTTGCTTTCAAAGCGTACATCGACTTCTTGGAGGCAAACCTGGGTGTACGCATCAAGTTTGTTTCCGTTGGACCCGATCGTGCCCAAACCATTGAACGTTATACAACACTATGAGCATTTATGTGATTTTTATCGGATTTGCCCTGATCAGCTGGCTCGTGCAGCAAACCCTGCAAAGCAAATTCCGAAAATACAGTCAGATAGCCCTGCCGTCCGGACTGACCGGAAAAGAAGTAGCCGAACGCATGCTGCGTGAAAACGGCGTACTGGACGTAAAAGTGCAGCACGTACGCGGACAGTTGACAGATCACTACAATCCGGCAACCAAAGTGGTCAATTTGAGTGACGAAGTGTATATGAGCAACAGCATTGCTGCGGCAGCGGTAGCCGCCCACGAATGCGGTCACGCGCTGCAACACGCACAGGCTTATGCCTTTTTGACCATGCGCTCCCGCCTCGTACCCATCGTTAGTTTTGCTTCCCGTTGGATGCAATGGGTTCTGCTTGCAGGCATCCTACTGCTTCAAAGCTTCCCACAGTTGATGTTGGCCGGCATCATCCTATTTGCACTGACAACGATCTTCAGTTTTGTGACCCTTCCGGTCGAAATCAACGCAAGCACACGCGCCATCGGTTGGCTCAATGCAACCGGCATCACCGATCGGGGCAGCAGACCCATGGCCGTGGATGCACTTCGCTGGGCTGCCTACACGTATGTGGTTGCAGCACTGGGCTCGTTGGCTACACTCGTTTATTACATCATGATATTTGTTGGCGGAAGAAGCCGAGATTAATCGCAACATGCAAAAACCATCCATACCTAAGGGAACGCGTGACTTTTCGCCGGAAGAAATGGCGAAACGCAATTATATATTTGACACCATTCGTTCGGTGTACCATTTGTACGGTTTTCAGCAAATTGAAACGCCGGCGATGGAAAACCTCTCTACGCTGATGGGTAAATACGGCGAAGAAGGAGACAAACTGCTGTTCAAGATCCTTAACTCCGGAGATTTCATTGGAGGGCTGAACGATGCAGAAAAAACGAGCCTCAGCTCCATTCAACTGACCAATCGCATCTCCGAAAAAGGGCTGCGTTACGATTTGACCGTTCCCTTTGCACGCTACGTTGTGATGCATCGCAACGAAATCGCCTTTCCGTTCAGACGGTATCAGATTCAACCCGTATGGCGGGCAGACCGTCCTCAAAAAGGTCGGTACCGCGAGTTTTTCCAATGCGATGCAGACATTGTCGGCAGCGATTCGCTCATCAACGAGGTTGAATTGATTCAAATCATCGACGAAGTATTCAAACGCTTCGGTTTGCGGGTTCGCATCAAACTCAACAACCGAAAAATCCTTAGCGGCATTGCCGAATGGATCGGCGCATCGGATCGGCTGACCGATATCACGGTCGCCATTGATAAGTATGAAAAAATCGGGGCGGATCTCGTCAACAAAGAACTGCTCGAAAAGGGTTTGAGCGAGGAAGCCGTACAAAAACTTCAACCCGTTTTAAGCTTGGAGGGGAGCGCGTCGGAAAAATTCACACAACTTAAAAACATACTTCGTACCTCCGAAGTAGGCCAAAAGGGCATCGACGAACTCGAAACCATTTTTGCCCACAGCGAACGTCTGGGACTGAGCGCCGAGTTGGAACTCGATTTGCGTCTGGCCAGAGGGCTCAATTACTACACCGGTGCCATCCTTGAGGTCAAAGCACTCGATGTCGAAATGGGCAGCATTACCGGTGGCGGTCGTTACGACAATCTGACCGGTGTCTTCGGCATGCCCGGTGTATCGGGAGTAGGGATTTCCTTTGGTGCGGATCGTATTTTTGATGTGCTGAATCAACTCGATCTATACCCCAAAGAAGCCCTGCATAACACCCGATTGCTTTTTGCGCCCTTCGGCGAAGCAGAAGCGGCCTGGTGTCTGCCCCTGCTCAAGCAATTCAGGCAAGCCGGTGTTTCGGCCGAAATGTATCCCGACCCGGCAAAAATGAAAAAACAAATGAGCTATGCCGACAACCGGGCCATCCCCTACGTTGCCATTGTAGGTACCACCGAAATGGAACAGGGAACCATCACAGTAAAAAACATGCAAACAGGTGAACAAGAAACCCTTAAACCGGAAGACTTGTTGCACCGGCTTACACAATAATCATCGCATATGTATCCATCCGATCTGAGTGAACAAGAAATAAATCGCAGAAAAAGTCTGCAAGCATTGCGTGAAGCAGGCATCAATCCGTATCCTGCTCAATCCTATCCAACCAATGCCTACTCCACGGAAATCATTGAGAACTTCCAGGACGGTCAGGAGCCGGCAAGACAGGTATGCATCGCCGGGCGCATCATGGGTCGCCGCATCATGGGTAAAGCTTCGTTCATCGAACTTCAAGACTCCGAGGGTCGCATCCAAGTATACATAACACGCGACGACATCTGTCCCGAGGAAAACGACAAGGAACTATATAATACCGTTTTCAAAAAACTACTGGACATTGGTGACTTTGTCGGAATCACCGGATTTGTGTTTCGCACACAAATGGGCGAAGTTTCCGTACATGCCCAATCCCTCACCGTTTTGGCGAAAACCCTACGCCCGCTTCCGGTCGTAAAAGAAAAAGAAGGAGCCGTATACGATGCACTCACCGATCCCGAAACCCGGTATCGCCAACGCTACGTAGATCTGGTCGTAAACAGCCACGTAAAAGAAATTTTCAGAAAACGCACACAAATCTACACATCCATGCGCAACTTCTTCAACGAAAGCGGATACATGGAAGTAGAAACGCCCATATTGCAGGCAATCCCGGGTGGAGCCGCTGCCAGACCCTTTATTACGCATCACAACGCATTGGACATCCCGCTTTACCTGCGCATTGCAGACGAACTGTATTTGAAGCGTCTCATTGTGGGTGGATTTGAAGGTGTATATGAATTCTCCAAAAACTTCCGCAACGAAGGCATGGACCGGACACACAATCCGGAATTTACTGCCATGGAAATCTATGTTGCATACAAGGATTACCATTGGATGATGGAGTTTACCGAACAAATGCTCGAACGCATTGCGCTCGAAGTAAACGGCACAACCGAACTAAGCATCGGCGATCAAACGATTCACTTCAAGGCTCCCTTTCGTCGTGTCAGCATGATTGATGCCATCAAAGAAAATACCGGCATCGACATTTCCGGCATGGATGAAAATCAATTGAGAGCCGTTTGCCGCCAATTGGGCGTCGAAGAAGATCCTTCCATGGGCAAGGGCAAACTGATCGATGAACTCTTTGGTGAGACCAGCGAATCCAAATACATTCAACCCACCTTTATCACCGATTACCCGTACGAAATGTCGCCTTTATGCAAGAGACACCGGGAAAACCCGGAACTGACGGAACGTTTTGAACTCATGGTTAACGGAAAAGAATTGGCCAATGCCTATTCGGAATTGAACGATCCCATCGATCAGTTGGAGCGCTTTCAAGAACAACTCAAACTGGCTGAAAAGGGAGACGACGAGGCCATGTTTATCGATATGGACTACGTACGCGCACTGGAATACGGCATGCCACCCACTTCGGGCATGGGGATCGGAATGGATCGCCTGGTAATGTTGCTAACCGGACAAACGACCATACAGGAAGTGCTTTTCTTTCCGCAAATGCGTCCGGAAAAAGTGGTCAAACGCGATCCGGCAACAGCCTACACAGAAATCGGCATTCCGGAAGAATGGGTCGCAATCCTCCAAAAAAACGGATTTACCCAGGTGAGTCAACTCAAAGAAGCCGTTCCCAACAAATTGCATCAAATGCTCTGCGGTTGGAATAAAAAGCATAAATTGGGACTAAGCAATCCTTCACAGGATGCGGTCGAATCTTGGATCAACCACGCATAAATTCAATACAATGGACATTCCCGGAAAAATTTGCATCATGGGAGGAGGCAGCTGGGCGACAGCTCTTGCCAAAATCATTTTGATGAATCCAACGGAAAAAATCAATTGGTACATGCGACGTCCCGATCAGATTGAGGATTTCAAACGCTTGGGACACAATTCCACGTATTTGAGCTCCATCAAATTTGATTTAAGTCGGATTCATTTTTACACCAACATCAACCAGGCCGTAAAAAACTCGGAAGTACTTCTTTTTGCTACACCGTCTCCGTATCTAAAACAACACCTCAAAAAACTGAGACAGGACATCAGCAACAAAGTTGTTGTTTCGGCCATCAAAGGAATTGTGCCCGACGAAAACCTGCTTGTCTCGGATTACTTCACCAAAGTCTACGGTGTTTCGCGTGAAAACGTTTGCGCCATCGGTGGACCCTGCCATGCAGAGGAGGTCGCATTGGAGCGCCTTTCCTACCTCACCATTGCCTGCGTCAACAAAGAACGCGCCCGCAGCATTGCGCAGAAATTTACCTGTAACTTTGTTAAAACAACCATTTCCGACGACATTGACGGCATTGAATACGCCTCAACCCTAAAAAATGTGTATTCCATCGCTGCAGGCATCTGCCATGGCTTGAAGTACGGGGACAACTTTCAGTCCGTCCTGATATCCAACTCAACCCAGGAAATCGCCCGTTTTCTGAGTGCTTCGCACCCCATGGTGCGCAACATCAATGAATCCGTTTATCTGGGAGACCTGCTGGTTACCTCCTATTCCAAGTTCAGTCGCAACCGTACGTTTGGAACCATGATTGGCAAAGGCTATTCGGTACGCACCGCACACCTCGAAATGGAGATGATTGCCGAAGGCTATTATGCCACCAAATGCATCAAAGAAATCAATGAGTGCTACCACGTCAACATGCCCATATTGGATGCGGTCTACAACATCCTATACGAACGGGTATCACCCAGCATAGAAATCAAACTACTTACCGAATCGCTTCGCTAGAAGCATTACAACACAACTATTATGAATGCATTGCACCTAAACATCGATCAGGTTTTGACGTTTGTATCAAAACAAAAACTGGAAGCATACGAACCCGCTGCACAGGCAGCCAACAAAGCCCTGCACGAAGGCAGCGGAAAAGGCAACGATTTCCTGGGCTGGTTGCACCTACCCTCTTCCATTGAAGAAGCCTTTTTGGCCGACATCGAAGCCACCGCAAAAAAACTGCAGGCAAGCTGTGACGTCGTCGTTGTTGCCGGCATCGGAGGAAGTTATTTGGGCGCAAAGGCCGTCATAGACGCACTTAACAACAGCTTTGACTGGCTCAAAACCGACCGTACCTACCCGGCCATTGTCTATGCCGGTCACAACATCAGCGAAGACTACCTGGTTGAACTGTCTGCCACCTTGGCCAACAAACGCTTTGGCATCATCAACATTTCCAAATCCGGAACAACCACAGAAACGGCGCTGGCCTTCCGAATTTTAAAAGCACAATTGGAAGCACAAGTAGGCAAAGAAGCGGCAAAAGAACGCATCGTAGCCATCACCGACGCCCATAAAGGTGCCCTGCGCAGCCTTGCCAATAAAGAAGGCTATAAAACATACGTGATTCCCGACAACGTGGGCGGTCGATATTCCGTACTCACACCCGTCGGACTGCTGCCCATCGCCGTAGCCGGTCACAACATTCGCGCATTGGTAGCCGGAGCCGTCGAAATGGAAAAACAATGTGCCCCCGAAACGGCATTTGATCAAAACCCGGCCGCACAGTATGCCGTGACCCGCAACGAATTGTACCGAAGCGGCAAAAAAATCGAAATCCTCGTCAATTATCACCCCAAATTGCACTTTGTAGCCGAATGGTGGAAACAGTTGTATGGTGAAAGCGAAGGCAAAGAGTTGAAAGGCATTTTCCCGGCTGCCGTTGATTTTTCAACCGACCTGCACTCCATGGGACAATGGATCCAGGAGGGCGAACGCAGCATCTTCGAAACCGTCATCAGCATCAAAGAAGCCAATGAAACGCTGCACATTCCAAGCGACGAAGCCAATCTGGACGGGTTAAATTATCTGGCCGGCAGACGCGTAGACGCCGTCAACAAAATGGCCGAACTGGGCACACGCATTGCTCACGTCGATGGAGCGGTTCCCAACCTACGCATTGAAATCCCAAAACTGGATGCACACAACATCGGCAGCTTGTTGTATTTCTTCGAAAAAGCCTGTGGAATAAGCGGTTACTTACTTGAAGTAAACCCGTTTGACCAACCCGGCGTAGAAGCCTATAAGAAAAATATGTTCGCGCTTTTGGAGAAGCCCGGTTTTGAAAAAGAAACCGAAGCCATCAAAAAAAGAATCTGATGCAAAAAACAGCCATAAAAAAATTCTTACTGCAGAACGGTCTGAAACGCTTGAATCTTCAGGCCGTTCTGTTTGATATGGATGGGGTTCTTTTTGACTCCATGCCCATACATGCCTACTCATGGACCAACGCCCTAGCGGCACTCAACATTCCGTTTGAAGAGGAAGAGGCCTACCTGCACGAAGGACGCACGGGGAGTGGCACCATCAATCTGGTCTTTCAACGTTGCTACGGACGGGATGCTCTTCCGGAAGAAATCGAGCAGATCTATGCGGAGAAGACCCGTCTGTTTGAGCAACACCCGGAAGCCCCAATTATGCCCGGAGCCAGCGAAATGCTGGAACTGGTTAAAAAAAGCGGGTTGAAGCGGGTATTGGTCACCGGATCCGGCCAACGCAGTTTGCTGGACAAACTCAACCTGCACTTTCCCGGTCATTTCCGCCCGGACAACATGGTGACCGCCTTTGACGTAAAAAAAGGCAAACCCGACCCGGAACCTTACTTGATGGGCATTCGAAAAGCCGAAGCACAGGCAGATGGCTGCATTGTCGTCGAAAACGCTCCCCTGGGTGTCGAGTCCGCCAAAGCAGCCGGTATCTTTACCATTGCCGTAAACACGGGCAAACTACAAGATCAACACCTGATTGATGCCGGTGCCGATCTTGTCTACGCCTCCATGTCGGAGTTGCAAGCCTCCTGGCGCAGCCTTTTGGGTGTGCTGCGTTCCACTCAATTGGATTGAACGAACAGTTTCCGGCTTCGACTTTCGGATGCTGTCGAAGCCGTCACGACATACCGTCCGACGGGCAGATCGGAGATCACCACATCCATCGTCGCAAAGCCGGGTTGAACAAAGCGCACACGTCTCCCCTCCAAATCCGTTACAAGAACGTGACGGATCGGCTGTCGACTCGTACACAAAATCCGGTTGTTTACAAACGATATACTCACATCCGGCAGACTGTCATTTCGGATTGCAGGTATACCAACCAACGAATTCAAGTCCAAGGCATAGATGCCGTACGTTGTATGAAAGATCAGCAGATCCTTCCATTTATTGACCTCAATAAAACGAAAAGGATTGTCATCCGAAACCCCGCAGCCCAATAGATCCTGTGTAAACAGCGTTAGAACCGTCCACGTTTCTCCCTCATCTTCTGAACGGATTACAGGGTAACCCTCCTGAGAAAAAGGACCAACAGCATAAAAGCAACTCGGGTCCAACGCATCCTGCGTAATCTTCCAACTCTCTTGTCCACTGACCCCTTCCGGCGTGGAAGTACGTTGCCACGACGAGCCGAAATCGGTTGTTTTCCATATTCCCCCACGATACCATCCCAGCATAACATTGGGTTTCACCGGATGGTAAACAAACGAGTTTTGGCCGCCAATACCTTGCTTTGAATCCCTCCAGATACCATTGCTATCACAGCGCACAGACAAATACGCATTTTCCAAATACGTATCAATGATCGAAGCATACGCAACGACAGTATCCAGCGGATGGAAGCCAAATACACGAATCGCACGACTTGGACCGGATGGGATCCAACTTTTTCCAAAATCATACGAAACGTACCCGTTGATCATCAGACTGGAATGATTCCGTGGATTGACAGCAAAAGAAGAGCACCAAAAATCCGTCTCCGGAAACGCATCAACGACCGAATACGAGTCGCCCCGATTCGTGGAAACAACCAGTTGAGAATGGCCTGAATACAACAAACCAACAAGCGTATCCGACCATAGATCAAAATCCAAAACCGGCACACCATCAAACGCACGTAGATCCCACAACGTATCGGCAGCAACCTTCAAACTCTTTGCAAACAAGCCCTTACTCGTTGGTACATACAACGTGTCGTCATGAATCTGTGATGAAGTAAGACTGGAGTACTCCCCTCCCACATATTCTCTTAGGCCCAGATAGGTTATTCCGGACATCTTTGCTTGAAACGCAAACGTGCAAATAACCAGCGATAAGATCCATCTTTTTCGGTTTTTTCTTTTCATACTCGGATGCTATTTATATATCTTCCGATTCTCACAGCCCGAATCGGTTTGAAGTTGAACAACATACACCCCGGAGACCAAGTCAGACACATCCATTTCACCACAAACGGAATTGGGATGCGCTACGCTGCATACACGACCGGATAAATCGATGAGGGTGATGCGACGAACCATCACACGGCCCGAATAGTACAAGGACTTCGCAGATGCTTGTACAACACAATCCGTTTCATTCAAGACTGGATTTAACGAAGAAACGTGATTCAAATCCAGTGCAAACACACCACTCAATGAAGTAATGAGCAACAACGAATCAAACACATCCACATCGCTTACAGAAATTCCGGAGTGAGCAGCCAGGAAGTCCCATGTCTCACCCTCATCCACCGATCGAATCAACATGGAGTCAGCTACAGCATACAATACACTGGCATGCATTGAATCGTAGACCATTCGCCAGGATCGATGGCGCGACCATGTATCATCGTTGGATACAAAATACCAGGATTGACCCCTATCCTTCGATTTCAGAATCCAATGATACTGACTCCGAAGTAGGATATCGGGGTCGGTAGGATGAAAAATGATTCTGGAAAACGGTGAATAAAAATGGGTGAACGGGGCGATTGTCCAAGTCAACCCTGCATCATAGGATGCCGTCAGATCGAAAGGTGTCGTACAAAAGGTACAGGGAACACTCGCACAGGTAAAGACATTTGACGTATCATTTGGATTAACACCCAATACCGTGAGCACTTCTACCGGAAGTTCGTTCCAGGAAGCCCCAAAATCCCGTGTAACGAATGCATCGTAATAGATGTTGCTTGTATTATGAGGATTCACGGCAAACGATCGGTAAATACCTCCACGATGGGATGAAACATTGGCTGCTACATACGAACGACCATTGTCCGTAGAAAACAACAACGATGAATCGGGTCGATCGATAAGAACAATCAGCGTATCCTTCTTTTTATAGAAATCAAGAACCGGCAAATGCTCAAACGAATGACATTGCCAGACCGTATCGTTCAAATCATTCAACGCTTTACAATACAGACCCAAAGGGCTTGTTACAAAGAGTGTATCCTGACACACCACAGCCCTCGATCGCAACAAGGTGTCGCGCTGCAATTGCAATCCCAGCCCCAGATACTGCTCATGAGCATACGTTGAAAGTGTAATCAAAAAGCTTAAGATAAAACAAAAACTTTTCATGATACATTTGTTTAAGGTTTTAAATAAAAACCTAAACATAACCGAATAAACGATAGGAGCAGGCTAAATAGGAAACAGAAACTATCGTTTTTGTAACCTATTAATCACCTTTTTTCCAATATAGATCATTGGGGCTTCAATAAAATGATAAAATAGGAATGAAATTGGTATGGATGCAATTAACAGAATAGAGAATCGCATTCCAAAATTTATCAACGAGGTTTGAACATTTGAAACCGAAATAAAATCAACAAATCCAAATTCAGTCATCCAATGCAAAACGGCAAAGTGCGTCAAATACAAACTATAACTTATGCGCCCAATGAATCCAAGCCATTGAAAAAAAATAGAGTCACACCGACACTTACTAAACAAATAGCCAAGCAACACAAACAACAAACCGAATAATAAATGTGAAGGAAAAAGCTTAAGATCAAAAAGATACCCTATCAGCATCAGTATAAATAGACCAACGATTCCTTTTAAAACCTCCGCACTGAATCCCTTTTTAATAACAAAAAACAGAACTACACCCATTGCAAATACAGGCAATTGACATTTTTTCGTGCAATTTAACAC
>JAQVXI010000078.1 GCA_028709215.1 Bacteroidales bacterium | reverse complement strand
GTTTTGAAAAAAGAAAAGGGGTGTTGCAACGTTGGACAGACCTCATCAATGATGAATACGATTCGGAAGTGGTGCAGTTATTTTTGACCGATCAGTACTACAACATGCGGGAAAAAATCGAACCGGAGTTTATGCATGTGATCGATCTGGCTCATCGAGCGATGGAAGCGGTCGGTGTTCAGCCGAAGGTGAAGCCCATTCGTGGTGGTACCGATGGTTCCCGCTTGTCCTATATGGGGTTGCCTTGCCCCAATCTTTTTGCCGGCGGCTTGAATTTCCACGGTCGATTTGAATTTGTTCCCATTCCCTCCATGGAGAAAGCCATGCAAGTAATTGTCAAAATTGCAGCCTTGGCTGTTCCCAAAAATACGGTAGAATGAAAACAATTCCATTGACCCCGGTGCACGAAGCATTGGGAGCTAAAATGGCTGAATTCGGAGGGTTCCGGATGCCTATTGAGTACTCGGGTATCTTGGACGAACATGTGACGGTTTGTCAACGGGTCGGGGTGTTTGATGTGTCCCACATGGGTGAATTTGAGGTGGAAGGGGTGGATGCCTTGGCTTATTTACAGGATTTGTGCCTCAACGATGTGGCACAGCTGAGTGTGGGGCAGGCGCAGTATACTGCCTTTCCCAATGAGCGGGGTGGTCTGGTGGACGACTTGTTGGTGTATCGTTTGGATGTGCAGCGGTATTGGTTGGTGGTGAATGCTTCAAACATTGATAAGGATTGGGCCTGGTGTGTGCAACGACGTAAGGGGGCGGTTCGGTTGACCAATCGTTCGGAATCGGTTGCCCAATTGGCGGTGCAGGGACCCCATGCGCTTGACTTGTTGCAGTCGTTGTGTGCATTGCCTTTGACCGGGATTGCTTCCTATCATTTTGTTGTGGGAGAGATTGCCGGCTTGAGCAATGTGTTGATTTCCAATACCGGTTATACGGGTGCAGGCGGCTTTGAGTTGTATTGTGCGCCGGATCAGGTGAAAGCACTTTGGGATGCACTTTTTGTAGCGGGTGCCGATTTTGGGCTGAAGCCCATCGGATTGGGCGCACGCGATACGTTGCGTCTGGAAATGGGTTATTGTTTGTATGGGCATGAGATTGATGAGGATACTTCGCCCATCGAAGCGGGATTGTCGTGGATTTGCTCGTTTGCCGCCGAAAAGAACTACCCATCCAAGGATTTGTTTTTGCAACAGAAACAAATGGGTGTAGCCCGCAAGCGCATCGGATTGCGCCTGTTGGACAAAGGCATTGCGCGTCAGGGCTACGAACTGGCGGATGCGGAGGGTAGAGTCATAGGTGTCGTGACTTCGGGTAGTATTTCTCCCTTGACCCGCGAAGGTATTGCGATGGGGTATGTGGAAACGGCTTTTGCCAAACCCGGAACGGAAATCTGTGTTTCCATTCGGGGTCGGCAATTGAAGGCTGTGGTGCAGCGTCTACCGTTTAGAACGTAATCAGGCGAAGGGGTGATCGGCGTGGAATCGTTCCAGCCGTTCCTTCATCTCCTCGTATTGGTCGGCTTTGAGGAAAGAGGTACAGACTCGCAAGCCCTGTTGCTTGCTGCCTGTGGTTTCCAGTGAAATGGCGCTGATGCCGTAAAAAAGCAGTTCGCGCATCAATTCGCCGCCTGTCATGCCCGGATACACGACCGTAAAGTAGAATCCATCGGCGAGTTCATCGCCCAGGTCGTTGTCGTATACCAGTTTGAATCCGTTTTGGGTGAAGTAGGGTTTTACCTTTTGAGCGCGCTTGCCGTATTCCTGCACGTCGTCCAAAAAGTGGAAAATCCCTTCGTTTGCGGCTTTTAGTATGGCCGCCAAGGCGTATTGAGCCGAATGGCATGTACCCGAAGATAGGGAGTACAATACGCGGTTGACAAAGACGTTTCCAAAGCCACCGGTGCCGTATTGTGACTCCAAATCAGGGAAGGATCGGTTGAAAAGCGTTTCGGATATGGCGGTAAAGCCGATGCGTTGTCCGGCGTAGCTGAAGGCTTTGGAGCCGGAGATGAGTAGGATGTAGTTTTCGGTATACGAGGCGACGCTTGCCTGAAAGGGGGCTGAAAACGGTTGACCCAGGTCTTTGCGAAAATCCATGGCAAAATAGGCCAAATCTTCCAATACAACGACGTCGTATTGGGTTGCCAATTCTCCGATGATTTTCAGTTCGCTTTCCTGTAGGCAGATCCAGGCCGGGTTGTTGGGGTTGGAGTATAGGATGGTCGAAATGTTTCCTTTTTGCAGGTAGGATTCCAGCGCTTCGCGAAGGGCTTCGCCCCGGTGGTTGTATACGTCAAACGATTCATACGGGCAGCCCAGCATGATGAGTTGTTGTTTTTGGACGGGAAAGCCCGGATCGATAAAAAGAATGCTGTTTCGTTTTTTGTCGCGTTGGCTGCAGGTGATAAACGAGGCCATGGTGCCTTGCATAGAGCCGGAGACGGGTGTGCAGCAATAGGCGGGTACTTCTGCGTTGATGAAGGCTTTGACAAAACGCGAAGCTTCTTCCTTGACCTGAGGGATGCCGTCCAGGGGTGGGTAGATGGATGCGACTCCGTTTTTGAGGGCATTGATTTCGGCTTCTACACCGATGTGTGCAGCGGGAAGACCGGGAACACCCATTTCCATACGAATAAAACGCTTTCCACTGCGTTTTTCGATTTGATTGGCCATCCCAACCACTTCCCGGATGGTGGCTTTTCCGAAGTCCGGAAGTTGGAAGGATTCTATAACTTCTTGAACAATAGAATAGTCGATGGGAGTATCTTTCATTGTCGATTTTTTTGATTTCGACAAAAGTACAAAAAAAGCGGTTTGGACTAAAAAAATATTCAAAAACCGCTTGCAGATATCAGAAAACGCTGTATCTTTGCAGCGCAATCAGGAAATGATGGCAGACCTATAAAAACGGTGTGGTAGTTCAGCTGGTTAGAATACCTGCCTGTCACGCAGGGGGTCGCGGGTTCGAGTCCCGTCCATACCGCAGAAAATGTAAACCTCTTATAATCAATCGATTATAAGAGGTTTTTCTTTTTTCGAACCCTCGG
>JAQVXI010000047.1 GCA_028709215.1 Bacteroidales bacterium | reverse complement strand
TGGTGATCCGCCTGGGGTTCGAACCCAGGACCCCAACATTAAAAGTGTTGTGCTCTACCAGCTGAGCTAGCGAATCGAACCTTGTTTGCTTCTGAAAAGCGAGTGCAAAGATAGTATCTCTGTTGTAAAACACAAAAAAATGAGCTGCTTTTTTTGAGGTTTTTATGGATTTATTATATATGTAGCAGATTATCAGTTGCATAATGATTGATTTTTTCCGGTTGTTTCCACAGTCCTTTTTGTGTATTTTTGCCTACATATTAATGTATCAAACGATTTATGGCCGACGACAAGAAAATTATTTTCTCAATGGTGGGTGTCAGTAAGACATTCCCGCCTCAAAAACAAGTTTTAAAAGACATTTACCTATCTTTTTTCTACGGGGCAAAGATCGGAATCATCGGATTGAACGGTTCCGGTAAATCGTCTTTGATGAAGATTATTGCCGGTCTGGATAAGAATTTTCAGGGCGAAGTTGTTTTCTCTCCGGGGTATTCCGTAGGATATCTGGAGCAGGAACCGCATTTGGAGGATCAAAAGACGGTCAAAGAAGTGGTGATGGAGGGCGTGCAGCCCATCGTGGATGTGCTCAATGAGTACGAAAAAATCAACGAATTATTTGGCTTGCCCGAATACTACGAAGATTCCGATAAGATGGATAAGCTTTTTACACGTCAAGCGGCGTTGCAGGATCAGATTGATGCGAGCGATGCCTGGAATCTGGATAACAAACTGGAACGAGCCATGGATGCGCTCCGTTGTCCGCCGGATGATCAGGTGATTTCGACGCTATCCGGTGGTGAAAAACGACGTGTGGCGCTGTGTCGCTTGCTGTTGCAACAACCGGATGTATTGCTTTTGGATGAGCCGACCAACCACTTGGATGCAGAATCCATCGATTGGTTGGAACAACACTTGCAACAGTATCCGGGTACGGTGATTGCGGTAACGCACGACCGATATTTTCTGGATAACGTAGCCGGTTGGATTCTGGAGCTGGATCGGGGTGAAGGTATCCCCTGGAAGGGTAATTATACCTCTTGGTTGGAGCAGAAGACCAAGCGTATGGAGCAGGAAGAAAAGCAGGTGAGCAAACGCCGTAAAACATTGGAACGCGAGTTGGAGTGGGTACGTATGGCTCCAAAAGCGCGGCAAGCCAAAGGAAAAGCGCGCTTGAACTCCTACGATCGACTTCTGAACGAGGATCAAAAAGAACGGGAAGAAAAATTGGAGTTGTTTATACCCAATGGTCCACGTTTGGGCAATAAGGTCATTGAAGCTTTTGAAATTTCAAAAGCCTATGGTGATAAATTATTATTTGATCACCTCAATTTCACCTTGCCGCCCAATGGTATTGTTGGAGTTATTGGCCCCAATGGTGTCGGTAAAACAACCTTGTTTAAATTGATAATGGGCTTGGAAAAAGCGGATGCCGGTCGTTTTGAAGTGGGTGAAACCGTACAGGTTGGCTATGTGGATCAAAGCCATTCGGCGATCGATCCAACCAAGACCGTTTATCAAATTGTGTCCGGGGGAACGGATTTTATCCGGGTTGCCGGTCGTGAAATCAATGCCAGAGCGTATTTGTCGCGTTTTAACTTTACAGGAGCGGATCAGGAAAAATTGGCCGGTGTGCTTTCGGGCGGTGAACGCAATCGATTGCATTTGGCCATCAATTTGAAGTCGGAGTCAAATGTATTGTTGTTGGATGAACCAACGAACGATATTGATGTGAATACACTGCGTGCTTTGGAAGAAGGTCTGGAAAATTTTGCCGGCTGCGCCGTTGTGATCAGTCACGACCGTTGGTTTCTGGATCGTATTTGCACGCATATTTTGGCGTTTGAAGGAGATTCCAACGTGTTCTATTTTGAAGGATCGTATTCGGAGTATGAAGCCAATAAGCGCATGCGTATGGGAGACGAAGCGCCCAAGCGTGTACGGTATCGCAAGTTGATTGCCGATTAAGCACGCAATTTGCACCAGGTTATAAGCCCGCATGCCGCACAATCCGGTTTGCGGGCTTTGCATATATATCGACCGTGCAGTATTAGCCAATGGTGCGCGATGGGAAGCAGATGTTGGGGGATGTTTTTTAAGAGGATGCGCTCGGTTTCTTCCGGCGATTTGGAGTCTTCAGTCAAGCCGAGGCGGTTGGCAACGCGGAACACGTGCGTATCAACCGGCATGGCCGGTTTGTTAAATGCAACGATGAGAATTACGCTGGCCGTTTTTCTGCCGACACCGGGCAGCTGGAGCAATTCCTCCATGGTTTCGGGAACACGGCTGTTGAATGCATTTACAAGCATTTGAGCCATGCCCAACAGTGATTTGGCTTTGTTGTTGGGGTAAGAGATGCTTCGTATGTGTTCGTAGATGGTTTGCGTGTCGGATGACGCCAGCGATGCCGGGTTCGGAAAGCGATTGAAAAAGGCCGGTGTCGTTGCGTTGACGCGCTTGTCCGTGCATTGAGCGGAGAGAATTACGGCTACAAGCAACTGATAGGGATCGTTGTAATCCAATTCTGATTTGGCTTCCGGTACATTCGCCTGAAACCAATTCAGAATGTGTTTGTAACGATCCGCTTGAGTCATGTCAATAGGCCGATTTGAATTGATCCAGAAAACGAACGTCGTTTTCGGAGAACATTCGCAAGTCCTTGACCTGGTACTTTAAATTGGTAATGCGTTCGATGCCCATGCCCAAGGCATAGCCGCTATAAACGCTGCTGTCGATACCGCAATTTTCCAATACGGCCGGATCGACCATGCCGCAGCCCAGAATTTCAACCCAACCCGTGTGTTTGCAAAATGGGCAACCTTTGCCACCGCAAATGTGACAGGAAATATCCATCTCGGCGGATGGCTCGGTGAATGGGAAATAGGAGGGGCGCAGGCGTATTTTGGTCTTTGATCCAAACATTTCCTGAGCAAAATACAGCAGCACTTGTTTTAAATCGGCAAAAGAAACATCCTTGTTTATGTAGAGTGCTTCTACTTGATGGAAAAAGCAATGTGCACGATACGAGATGGCTTCGTTGCGGTATACGCGACCCGGACAAATGATGCGAATGGGTGGTTCTTGCGTGTTCATGACACGGGTTTGTACCGAAGAGGTATGGGTGCGTAGAAGGATGTCGGGGTTGCGTTCAATAAAGAAGGTATCCTGCATGTCGCGAGCCGGATGTTCGGGGGCAAAATTTAAAGCACCAAATACATTCCAATCGTCTTCAATCTCCGGACCTTCGGCGATGGTAAAACCCAGTCTGGCGAAAATGTCCACTATCTCATTTTTAACGATGCTGAGCGGGTGGCGTGCACCCAGTCCACCGTTTTGGATGCTTCGACTGTAATCAAGGTCGCTGGTGTCAGAATCCTGTTGCTCAAAAGATGACTTTAAATCCGTCAGTTTTTCGTGTGCCTGAGTTTTTAACTCATTTAAGCGTTGCCCCACTTCTTTTTTTAGCTCGGAAGGTACGTTGCGGAAGTCGTTAAACAATAGGCTGATTTCTCCTTTTTTACTCAGGTACTTCAAGCGTAAGGCTTCCAGTTCTGCTGCATCCTTGGCAGACCAGTTGCTGACTTCTGTCAACAAATGTTGGATCCGTTCAATCATCGTCTTTTTTGTTTCGTAATTTGCTTACAAATGTACGTTTTTTTATCTTTACAGCATAGAACACTTCCCCAAAATTGACGCCTATGTTGGATCGACTCGTACGGAAATACATTGAGCAGCATCGCTTGCTACCCGAACGGGCACGCATCATTGTTGCTTTGAGTGGGGGAGCCGATTCGGTTGCGCTCCTGGATATCATGGCACGCTCCGATTATGCATGCATTGCAGCCCATGCCAATTTCCATTTGCGTGGAGAAGAATCCGATCGGGATGCAGCCTTTGCACATCAAATGTGTCGTGAGCTGGGTATCCCTTTTTATAAAAAAGATTTGTATGCTGCCGATTATGCGGAGCGGGAGGGTTTATCCATCGAAATGGCTGCGCGTGAAATGCGTTACCATTGGTTTGAACAACTCAGACAGGAGCAGCAGGCCGTAGCCATTGCAGTTGCACACCATCGGGACGATAGTGTCGAAACGGTGCTCCTCAATTTAATTCGGGGGACCGGCATCCGCGGGCTTACCGGCATTAAACCCAAGAACGGTTTTGTTGTCCGCCCCTTGCTGTGTGCAGATCGCGAGACGGTACTTGAGTACATCGAGCAACGACACCTTACCTACGTGACCGATCGAAGTAATTTGCTGAATGAGTATCGTCGCAACAAGATTCGCTTGGATGTTTTGCCTTTATTGGAAAGTATTCAGCCATCGGTGCGTACCTCCATCGCACGATCCATGCAGCATTTATCGGATGTGGAGACCTTGTACGAACAGGCCATCGCTTCTGCCAAAGAGCGGATTTGTTTGCCGTTAGAAGGCAAAGAGGTGTTGCGCATTTCTATTCAGGCGCTGGATGCTGAAGTCGCTGCGCCGAGTGTCTTATACGAAATACTATCCGGCTATGGCTTTGGGCGATCGGATGTTCAATCCATCTTTAAGAATAGACATGGGCTTTCGGGACGGGTATACCATTCGCTGGGGCATCGCCTGATTTTCGATCGAGCGGTGATGTTGGTGAGCCCGATGCAGGATGTCGATGCACAGTCTTTCTGGATCTCAGATCAGGAGCTTGCGATACAGAAACCCATAACTCTTACCTTTTCGCGGGTGAATGCTTCGGATCAGACCACCTTGGTTCTGGATAAACACATTGCCAGTTTGGATGCAGATAAGTTGCAATTCCCTTTGGAATTGCGTCATCCAAAAAAGGGTGACAGCATCATACCTTATGGTATGAGGGGGCGCAAATTAATCAGCGACTTTTGTACCGATTGCAAGATGTCGGTTTTGGAAAAAGAAAACCTTTGGTTGCTTTGTTCGGGTAAGGATGTTGTTTGGATTGTCGGTGAACGCATCGATCATCGGTATCGAATCGAGGATGCTACGCAACATATATATAGAATCGAATGGAAGGAGGGTGAATAAATTTGAGTAGTTGGTTGTTTTTTTGTTAAATGTATCGTTGGTTATAATTTTTTTAGTATATTTGCCTCGAAATCTTCAAGCAACCGCTATTCTGTGGTTGTCTAACTCATAAACGTTAATTTCTATTTCATGCCCAACTACAATATTGTGCAATTGACATCCAAGTCGTTGCCCGAACTTTTGGAGATCGCCAAGGAATTTGGCCTTTCAAAAGTCGATAATCTAGAGAAAAATGCGCTCGTTTACCGCATTCTAGATGAGCAGGCCGAACAAAGTGCCAGCCGCAAGGCTGCTCAAATCAAAGATCTACCCGAGGACAACAAGCGAAGAAGTCGCATTCAAAAAGGGCCGGATAAGAAACAAGAAAAAGTCTACACCGCCAAGGACAAAGAAGCCAAGCAAGTTGCTCCCGCTCAAGCAGAAGCAAAAGCAGCGGTGAAGGAAGTAAAACCGACATCTACTCCTGCTCCTAAGAAAAGCAAAATCGAAAAACCCGTCAAACGAACTGCACCTTTGGAAGGGACTGAATCAAAAGAAGCCGAAAAACCTGTTGAAAAACCGATTGAAAAGCCCGTTGAAACATCCGTTGCAGCGGTAGAAGCCGGATCGACAGAATCCATCAAGGAGAGCACAGCACCTCAAGCGGAGGCTCCGAAAAAAAGAGGACGTCCCAAAAAGAAAAAAGCGGACGTATCCGTTCCGGAAGCAGCAACAAAAAACGAGCAAGTAAAACCGACTGAAGCGGTTGTTTCCAAAACAGAAGCACCGCAGACGTTGACTCCATCGGCTGAAACAGCAGAAGTCGATCCGCAAAAAGCGAGCTTGCTGAGCGCCGCCGAGCAGGCACTGGAAGAAGCAAGACGTTTGGCCGGTATTGGTGGCAAACAAGAAAATAACGGTCAGGAAAATCGATTCAATAAGAATCGCAACCCCAATCAGAATCCCAATCAAAACAATGCATCCAACGGCAACAAAGGGAATTTTATCAAACCCAATGTAAACAACAGCCGCCCGACCCGAAGCGAGGAAGAGCGTTTGTTTGAATTTGAAGGCATTTTAATGGGAGCCGGCTGCTTAGAAATTATGCCGGATGGTTATGGTTTCCTGCGTTCATCCGATTACAACTACTTATCTTCTCCGGACGATGTTTACGTGTCTCAATCACAGATCAAACTGTTTGGACTAAAGACAGGTGATGTGGTACTGGGACCGATTCGTCCACCCAAAGAGGGAGAAAAATATTTTCCGTTGGTTCGTGTTGATCGCATCAACGGTCGCGACCCGGCTTTTGTCCGAGATCGTCTTTCATTTGATCACCTGACTCCTTTATTCCCGGACGAAAAATTCAATTTGACCGGAAACAAACGGTACGCCAATTTATCTGTTCGCGTGGTGGATATGTTTTCACCCATCGGAAAAGGGCAACGCGGTTTGATTGTGGCGCAGCCTAAAACCGGTAAAACCGTATTATTAAAGGATATTGCCAATGCGATTGCGGCCAATCATCCGGAAGTCTATATGATTATTTTGCTTATCGACGAACGTCCCGAAGAAGTCACCGACATGGCGCGCAGCGTCAATGCCGAAGTGATCGCTTCCACGTTTGATGAACCGGCCGATCGTCATGTGAAAATAGCCAGTATTGTACTTGAAAAAGCCAAACGCATGGTCGAGTGTGGCCATGATGTTGTGATTCTTTTGGATTCCATCACCCGTTTGGCACGTGCCTACAATACCGTTGCACCTGCTTCCGGCAAAGTCTTGTCGGGCGGTGTAGATGCCAACGCCTTGCAAAAACCCAAACGTTTTTTTGGAGCTGCCCGCAACATCGAGAATGGAGGTTCCTTGACCATCATTGCTACGGCACTAACGGAGACAGGTTCCAAAATGGACGATGTGATTTTTGAAGAATTTAAGGGGACTGGCAATATGGAACTGCAATTGGATCGCAAGCTTTCGAACAAGCGCGTATATCCGGCGGTCGATATCATGGCTTCCAGTACACGTAGAGATGATTTGTTGTTGGATCAGCAAACACAGGATCGACTATGGATTTTGCGTCGATACTTATCCGATATGAATTCGATGGAGGCAATGGATTTCTTGAAGGTTCGTTTGGAAAAAACGGCCACAAACGAAGAGTTCATGGCCTCTATGAACGATTGACACAGAGACCTTATCACATCAAAAAACCCGGACAGAATTTGTTCGGGTTTTTTTTGTGCCGATCATGGATTTATTCGTTTTCCCGTATAATTTCTATCAGATTAAATCCGGCGACCGCTTTGTCTGTTTGTCCGACATAAAAATCAAGAACACCATCGGATTGCACCGGTACATTGGCAATGCACACAAAGACTTGATTGTTGTTGACTGGAATGTCCTGAGGGCTCACCCGAATGCCATTGGCCTCGTAGACAATGGACGATTGTTTGGCCAATATCGTTTCATCCCGTGTGGATAACAGAATCTGAAGGGTATACATGCCTTCCGGGAGTATGAAGCGTAAGCCTTTTTTTAAGGGGAGTAATTCTTTTTCGGGTAGAGCGAAATAATTATTGATAACGGAGTCCGGGTACACTCCTGTGTTTTCGGACAACTCCGGATATTTATCTCGATTGATGGTCAAAGGTTTCTGCATTTCAGAAGGCAACTGTGAGGGTTTGGTAATGCGGGTAGCCCAGGCGATACCGGTATGATCCAACAGCAACGTATTGTCGTAAAACTCATTTTGCCACAGTGGCAGGTGATTGATGACGTGTCCTTGGTCCATTGGGATGATTTTGGCCTCTTTTCCTTCGTAGGGAACTACAATCATTTTTCTTCCGACATAATCCGGTGAACTCATGTATAAGGTTGAGGCTGCGATTTCGGATAGGCTTCCATCACTTTCCTGAAGTTGAAGGTATACGGTTTTATTGCCGATGTCCTCGGATAGCGTGTAAAAAATACTGTCTGAAAAAGGCCTCCATTCCACGTCCGATAAATCGGCTGTCTCAGAAGCCCGATACCATTCCGGTAGTCCCAGATAGCTGGGAGTGAGTCTGACGGTTTGATTTGTCACAACCTGTGCGCCGGATTGGATGCTCAATCCCTGCAGCGACAGGGGTTCAATCCATTCAATTTGATCGGAAACGATCTTACTTAGACCCGATTCCGCTTTCATTTGCACATACACTTTTTTCTTTCCGGAAGGCTTGGATAAGGCAAAAGAAAGTGTTGATCCGCTAAACGGAATCCAATTGCTTCGTGCAAAGGTGGAATCTTCCGAAATGCGGTAATGGGTAGGAGCCGTCCCGGTAAAATATGTTTCTACCCGAATGTTTTCCGAACGTGTGATGCGATTGCCCTGATCAATCAGTATGGCGTGTAATTGCAGGGCTTGTGGTTTGTAGTAAAGAGAATCCTTAAAGACGCTGGACGTTTCAAAGGCATTTTTTAAGTAGACAAACATTGGGTGTATGCCCTCGCGGTATTCCAGTGCCAGCTGTAGGGGCTCATCGATGGATTGCCAGCGGTTGGGGTCTGCGATGCTGTCGGATGAAATTTGAACATGCGTTGCAATGCCTTGGTATACTACTTCTACGGTAATCAATCCCTGTTGTATGGTATCTCCTTTTTGTCTGTATTGTAGGTCCTCAATCACGGGAGCCATTGTGCCCTGCTGGAGCTCCGTTGTGTAACGGGCCTTCAATTCCGGACGCAACAGCTGGATAAAATATTCGGCATCCTCCCGATCCGAATCCGAGGCCGTACGCAGATAGTTGCGTATTGCTTTGGCTGCGCGTTGCTGTGTTTTGGGATTGTAGTTGACGTGGATGTGTCCGAGACTGTCCTGCCAATGCCAGGATGCACCTACGCAATGGTCGGATATGGCAATCGTACGGCTGGTGTCGAATGCCACGTTTTCCAATTGTAGCGAGACCTCGTTGAACCAGAAATTCTCTTGCCTGGGAACGATGAGTTCTACTTCAAGCACATTTGCCTGAATGTGTGATTTAATTTCTGCCTGTTGGCGTATCCATTGATATTCGTAAAACTCATCCAAGGAGGGAAACCAAATCTGATCCGTTCCGGCTGCACCAAATCTCTGATAGACTTCCTGAAAGAAACGCCCTTCGATGTCGGCACTGCATTCGTGGTTGGCTCCAATCAACCAGCTGCGCAAGCTGTCCGGCCCCGCCATTTCGGACTCAATCCGTTCAAGCATTTCGTCTACAAAGGAACCCCCATTGTAAAACATGCGTTCTACGACGATGTCGGATTTGTCGATGCTTGCCTGTTTGCTAAATGGATAATATCGATCCACGACGGTGTTTTGAGCCGTTTGCATCTGAATGAGTGGATTGTTCTTACCCCATTCCATGTACGAATGGTTGCCGTTGGGTTCGGCCATGATTTTGGGCGTGTAATCCAGAAAACCGGTGGCTACTTTCGAAGCATGTTTTAAGGCACGATCGTAGCTTTCCTGATTACCCGGGCCGATGCCGGCACTGTCCTTAATGTCGTGGTAGCAGGCTGTGGTCCCGAAGTCGCGCAGGATGCGCAGCTCTCTGGGACTGCAAAATTTGTTGTTGCTGGCCGCCAGGCCGTCCCTACCCAAACCCATATCTTCCATCAGGTGCGGAAAAATGGCCAGGGTACCGGCAAAGCGATGCCGTACGCCGGCTCCGTCTGTATATTCGAGCGCTTCTTTCGGATAAAAACCGGGTTGGGGATGGTCGAGCCCGTAGTGGTTTTGAAGTGAGCCGGTGTGCACAAATTTTCGATTGATGAGGGCATGAACCCAGTTCCAAATGTTCAAGTTGTCGTCGTTGATCCAAGAGACAGCCATGGCTTTGTTGTATTTGAGCGCAGGGATATACACGCGTATGGAGTCGGGATGATAACCTTCATGGATGGGTATTTGGAAACGCAAGGTGTCGTTGCCGTAGGTGGGTGTGCTTACATAATTGAGTTCAACCGTGTCCGAATAATTAACGAAGCACGTCCCGTCCTGTATGCGGGCACGGTAGAAGCCGGTTCGATCTGTGTTGATATCCAGGTAATTGCGGTTTGATCCCTCGAGGTCGTTCCATTGTCTTTTATCCAAGGAATGTTGCCAGACAACGTTGCCTCTGTAGTCTCCCAACTGCAAACGTACGCTGGAGTCCAGTACGTCCAGGCTGTCGTTCTTGTGTACCAATTGTTGGGCAAGTACACGGGTACAAGTCAGGGTGACCAGTATAAAGAGAAACAAAAAAGCTCGTTTTTTCATCGTTTCATCAGTATTCGGTGGTTGACACGGATGTTCTTTTGGCTGATTTCAATCAGGCATACTCCGGTAATTTGCTCCGGAATGGGTATTTCAAGTAAGTTATCGCCGATAGAAAACAGGTGTTGCTTGTAATACAAGATGCGTCCGGACAGGTCTGCAATCCGAATTTGGATGGGCGCATCCGCTGCATTGTGTAGGTGAATCGATAGCATCGATGCAATCGGTTGGAATGAAACCCGGCTGTTGAACCCCTGTAGCGGAGCCGTTTGTCCGGTCACCAGGATGTGCAATGCGTCAGATTGACTGCTGCAGGACAGGCTGCTGTCATAGGCCACAACCCAATAAATACCCGGCTGAGTGGGTACGAAATGGGGTTTATTGGCTTCTTCCAGTGCCAATCCGTTGAAGTACCACTGCAACAGTCCTGTCCGATCCGCTTTCAGGCTATCCTGTTCAAAGCGTATATGGGGTATATGTGGCTGTTTAACAGAGATATGTACGGTTTGTATGGCGGTGGTCGGTTGCATTGTTCCCATAAAAAGAAACAATAGTACGACACAGAAAATACGATTCATGTCATGTAATATTTATGATTAGACAAAGTTACTACTTATTTTGAGAATCTATCTGACAAATCGGCAGAATTATCTGTCAGTTTTCTGACGTGTTATTAATTTTTTGGAATGGCACGGCATTTGTATATATGACAGTGAAACCGAAATTTAGAAACTAGATTATATTGAATAAAATTATGGGAAAAATTATTGGAATTGACTTAGGAACCACCAACTCGTGTGTTTCAGTTTTGGAAGGAAACGATCCAATCGTGATCGCAAACAGCGAAGGAAAACGTACCACTCCTTCCGTGGTGGCCTTCATTGAAGGTGGCGAACGTAAGGTCGGTGATCCTGCCAAAAGACAGGCAATTACCAACCCCAGAAAAACCATCTCTTCGATCAAGCGTTTTATGGGCGAATCCTACGATCGGGTGAGTACAGACATCAGCCGAATGGCGTACAGCGTCGTTCGTGGAGAAAACAATACGCCCCGTGTGGACATTGATAACCGCATGTATACGCCACAGGAAATCTCTGCCATGATTCTGCAGAAGATGAAAAAAACGGCCGAAGATTATTTGGGTGCTGAAGTGACGGATGCAGTCATCACCGTTCCTGCTTACTTTAACGATGCACAACGCCAGGCCACCAAAGAAGCCGGTGAAATTGCCGGTTTGAAGGTCCGTCGTATTGTCAACGAGCCCACCGCTGCTGCTTTGGCGTATGGTTTGGATAAAAAACACAAGGATATGAAGATTGCCGTCTTCGATTTGGGTGGAGGTACGTTTGATATCTCGATTTTGGAATTGGGAGACGGTGTGTTTGAAGTAAAATCGACCAACGGTGATACCCACTTGGGTGGTGACGACTTTGACCAGGTCATCATTGACTGGTTGGCAGAAGAATTCCTAAAAGAAGAAAGCATTGATTTGCGCAAAGATCCGATGGCCTTGCAACGCTTGAAAGAAGCGGCTGAAAAAGCCAAAATCGAATTGTCCAGCTCGACTTCGACCGAAATCAACCTGCCGTACATCATGCCGGTAAACGGAATTCCAAAGCACCTTGTCAAAAGCTTGAGCCGTGCTCAGTTTGAAAAGTTGGCCGACCGTTACATCCAGGCTTGTTTGGAACCTTGTCGCAAATCCTTGTCCGATGCCGGTCTGACCGCCAGTGACATCGATGAAGTGATTTTGGTGGGTGGATCGACCCGTATTCCTGCCATTCAGGCCTTGGTTGAAAAATTCTTTGGAAAAGCTCCTTCAAAAGGTGTGAATCCGGACGAAGTGGTCGCCGTTGGAGCCGCCATTCAAGGCGCGGTACTTTCGGGTGACGTGACGGATGTCTTGTTGCTGGACGTTACCCCACTTTCGTTGGGTATCGAAACCATGGGTGGTGTGATGACCAAATTGATTGAGTCCAACACAACCATTCCGACCAAGAAATCCGAAGTGTTTACCACGGCTGCCGACAATCAACCTTCTGTGGAAATTCACATTCTACAAGGAGAACGTAGTTTGGCCAAAGACAACAAAACCATCGGTCGTTTCCACTTGGACGGCATTCCTGCAGCCCGTCGCGGTACGCCTCAGATTGAGGTAACGTTTGACATCGACGCCAACGGTATTTTGAATGTATCGGCCAAAGACAAAGCCACCGGTAAGCAACAAAGCATCCGCATCGAGGCTTCCAGCGGTTTGACCGACGCAGAAATCAAGCGCATGAAGGACGAAGCACAAGCCAATGCCGAAGCGGATCAACGCGAAAAAGAACGCATCGACAAACTGAACCAGGCCGACAGCATGATTTTCCAAACCGAAAAGCAATTGGAAGAATTGGGAGACAAACTGCCTGCTGACAAAAAAGCACCGATCGAAGCGGCTCTGGCCAAATTGAAAGAAGCCCACAAGGCACAGGACGTTGCTGGCATTGATGCTGCAACCGCCGAATTGAACACGGTGTTCCAAGCAGCTTCGCAAGAAATGTACAACCAATCCAACGCCGGTCAACCCGGTCCGGACTTTGGCGGTCAGCAAGCGCAACCCAACAACGATGCCTCCAAATCGGGTGACGACAACGTAACCGATGTGGATTTTGAAGAAGTGAAGTAAT
>JAQVXI010000046.1:10352-13028 GCA_028709215.1 Bacteroidales bacterium | reverse complement strand
CTCCACTGTTGACTGGTCCAATCCAGCACCGAGGCAATCCGTTGCAAATCGTTCGAATCCTCAACAATCAATTGATCCAAGGCATACGTAGCTCGTAACGAGTCCAGGTATCCATTGCCGCATGTGTCCGGATAATCAAACACAAGCGTGGATCGGTCGGTGTCTCCGCAAAGGAGATCCCATTCATCCGGGCTGAAGGACTCACCCCGATCCACGAATAAAAGGAAGTACAACTACTCAACAGCATGCTTCCTACAAGCAAAACGATGGTGCTTGCGTTCATACTCTATACCTCTAAGCGCTGGCTGTCCCGTTATTTTCTCAACAACCGAACTTCAAACACCCCACCGGCAATCGAACCCGGCTCCGCTTCAAAGCGCAACCGATACAAGCCATTCGAAGCAGCCACGACAGCGTCAGAAATCGGATAATCCACCGTATAAAAACGTGCGCCCATCCGTTGCAACTCCACATTTGCCAACACGACATCGTTGATTAAAATACGGAAACGACGTCCGGCATCCCGTCCATAATACATAACCTGAAGACTCACCGCTTCTTTTTTGGCATCTTTCAACTCATAAGCAAACCAACCGGTTGCATGTCTCCAATGGCGTCCCTCGTGAATGCCATTCTCGGACGACTCAAACGTCACCCCATGATCCGACTCCGGCTGCTGCTCACCCGGAAAAACCATATCAATGGTACGCGCCTCCAAGGCTTGCTTCTCAGCTTCAGCCTGTGCTTCCACTTGACGCAAACTATCCAAAACTGCCCTAGACTCACTGCGCCAATATACGATGTAGCGCGTATCGTGTACATTATAAAACGGCTCCAGTCGCATCTTCTTTTCACCAGAACGATCGAACGCCTTCAGCTCAAACTGTAAACCTTTTCCACGTAACATTTTAACGGCATCGGCAGGATTTTCTGTTTCACGAATCAAAACCGGCATTTCACTGACAGAACGCTTCGGACCGTGCGCGATGTGTCCCCCACGACTGTCATCCGCATACAAACCCGGCATTTCCGACGTGTCCGTAGCCGAAGCCAATACCACCGGACCATAACGGAAGCTGAAATGAGAAGATCCGTCCGGCAATTGCTCTGCCTCTACATCCATCGGCAAGGCCACCCGAACCGCATCACCATCCGACCATACCCGACGAATGCATACATAGCCACCATCATCGGGCTTGGCTACCGTTGCTTTTTGTCCGTTGATGCGCAACTCAACAACTTCACCCTGCACCCATTCAGGAATACGCACATACAGACCAAACTCCGACGGCTGCTCCAGACTCAGTGTCAAACGCGTTTCGTCCGCCTCAGGAAAATGGGTTTCCTGTGTCAGTTTCAAACCCATCTCCTCCCACGTCAAAACCGAAGGAATAAACAAATTGACCAGCACATCCGAATCGCGATGCGTATAAATCATTTCTCCATACTTGAAATGGTTTTCAATTCCGGATCCCACACAACACCACATCGAGGTCGATGGTTGAGAATACACGCGATAGTGACCCGGACGCATGGGTGTAAAATAGACCAATCCCATGTGCTCCCGATTGATGGTCGACAAAATATGATTGTATTGAGCCCGCTCATAGAACGCCCAATAATCCTCTCCCCCTTCGCTCAACAAAAACTGCCGGGTCAATTTCAACATATTGTACGTGTTACACGTCTCTGGACCTTGCTCGCTCTCAAGCATACTACTAAAATCACTGGCCGGATGGAAATGCTCCCGCACACTGTTGCCACCGATCGAAATGGAACGATCCCGTTGCACAACATCCCAAAAATAACGGGCAGCCGAATTCCACGAAGTATCGCTACTCAAATCCGCAATCGCCTTGAATCCAATCACCTTTGGGATCTGGGTATTGGCATGCATACCCGTCAAACGATCTTGATGTGCCAGTAAAGGTTGCAAAACAAATTGATGCGAAAAGCGTTTGGCAAGGGCCAAATACGTTTCGTTGCCGGTCTGTTCAGCGACCCAAGCAAAGACTTCGTTCAATCCGCCGTGTTCGCTGCGCAACATATCCTGCATCTGCTCGTCCGAAAGATTTTTGGTCAGCTCAACCGCCCAGTCCACATACGCAAGCAGCATATCCCAGGCTTTCTGGCTCTTACCATAGCGAAACGCATCAATCAAACCGGCATAGGTTTTATGTATATTATATAAGGGCACCCACTTGTTATTCAGCCCAAAGGAACTTGCACGAATGTT
The DNA here is from genome assembly GCA_028709215.1 of Bacteroidales bacterium. Lineage (GTDB taxonomy): Bacteria > Bacteroidota > Bacteroidia > Bacteroidales > UBA1402 > UBA8389. The sequence goes on along the minus strand of JAQVXI010000046.1, from coordinate 10,792 downwards.
TCCGGCTTCAATTTCCTTCCACATCGCAACTCCTCCCGGAACACCTCCGATATATCCGGTACCCAGTGCCTCCTGACAACGTTTCAATTCATCGATCATATAATCCAAACGCGTCTTAGCCTCAGCATCACCCGTTGCTGCGTACAACAAAGACAAAGAGGACAAATAATGTCCGCCAATATGTCCGTCCAAACCGGTATTTTCCCAATTCGTATAACTTTCGGCCTTAGGTTTCAATCCGGCTTCACGCAAATACGGAGCCAACAAACGATCCGGCTCCATGGCCATAATATAGGATCGATTGGATTGTAACGCTTCATAAAACGGACTTTCCAGTAAGGCGACTTCAGATAGATCAAAGGGCTGCATGGAGCCTTCTCCACTTACGGTAGATACGTCATAAGACACGCTCTTACAAGCAGTCAGCAACATAATTAGAA
>JAQVXI010000046.1:0-10252 GCA_028709215.1 Bacteroidales bacterium | reverse complement strand
GCTTCATAAAACGGACTTTCCAGTAAGGCGACTTCAGATAGATCAAAGGGCTGCATGGAGCCTTCTCCACTTACGGTAGATACGTCATAAGACACGCTCTTACAAGCAGTCAGCAACATAATTAGAAGAATTACACTGCATCGGTACAGGATGTTTTTTTGCATGGTTGGTATGGTTTGTGTTTTGTGTATGTGTGTTTTTATGAATTATAAGTAGCAAATATACACTTATTCAAGCACAATCACCAAACGATACAAATCAGAGATGTAACGAATGCTATCACTTTTGTAACATCTTGGTCGGATTTGCTCAAATGTGCGGTCTTCGGCCGAGTAAGACGGAAGAATGTGTAAAAATCCTGCGGATTTTTAATGTGTCAAAAATCTTCGATTTTTGAATGTGTCGACCTTCGGTCGAATTAAAAAATAGAGCAGGCTGTCGACGGGCGCAATGCAGCTGGCAAGGCCAGCGTGCGGCGACTCTGTCGCCACACAGCGCACGCACGGACACGCCATGTACGTAAAACAGACACCACCGACCTCCTTGCGTGCGCGCATTGCGCCCGTCGTTGCTTCATTCGCCGAAGGCGACACATTTGCGAGCATCGCGAGCAACACATTAAAAAAACGGAACGTTTTTTTACACATTCTTCCAACTCACCACTTCACCAACCGATCCACAAACACCCCCCGATCCGTATAAAAACGCAACACATATACACCCGACGGAATGCCCTCGAGCGACACACCACGGAGAGGATTTTCGGAAACCCGCTTCAACGGCACACCCGAAAGCGACCACACCTCCAAACACAAGACCGTTGCATCCGACGTGATCCACAACGCATCCATCGTGGGATTGGGCCCCCACTGTAGAATCAAACCCGCCTGGGGGGCATTGAGCGCACTCAACACGTTCAACTCCAGCCAATACAAATTGGCCACATCCCCCTTGCTGATTTGATGAGCACCGGCATCCAGCGTCAGGCGGAGTATGCCGTTGACGGCCGGATGGGCGGTGTTGTCAATTTTGACATTGCCTTGAAAGCTTGGATTAAAAACCAAAACCAACTCGGTCGGATCGCTGAGTTGAAAAGCGATGGATGTGGCTGATTCCATTTTGAGGCATTGGGTCAAGGTGAGGCCGGCATAACTGACCGTACCTTTTGAGTCGGATAAATTGCCGGTAATGGTTAAGATTGAACTTTGAGTGCCGGACAACGTAAAATTATGTACAAAGCTTCCTTCCGGTGTGACAACCGGGTCTTCACCGGGATCTTCACCGGGATCTTCACCGGGGTCGATTACGGCGGTGTCTCCCTGAACCGCCTTTAGCCGAGTTTTGTACGCAAGCAAAGCCGACTTTAATGCCGTATTTACGGCGTAGTCTTTGTCATCGACGGCATCGTTAAATTGCCAAGTGAAATCACCTCCCTGCATGCGTCCGGACCAGGCCAACACGTTGGCACGGGCTTGCTCCGGGCTATCGGCGTTGTAAGCATACATTTTGCTTGCATCCGTATCAAAATTATTATAAGAAGCTTGCCCCTTATAGGCACGTACGTCAGAAGGCACCTGCGTTTGGCGATCCTGTACCACATAAGCATCAAAATCGACGGTAGCGTTGGGATAACGGCTGTCTCCGTAAGGCACAAAACGCTTCGATCCTTCCATATAATTGTTGAAGGCTTTGATGATGCCACCGTCTTCCTTTGAAAAGGTAGGCATGTCCGAATAATCGTTTTGACCGGTAGCGGATACATAAACGTCGGAACCCTGCATGGAAATCAACATCGGATAGCCACAATTGCGATAATAATTGCCTTCCACAAAGACCGAAGATCCCATGGTCGAGCCGACACCGTATTTGGCTATGCCGTCGTAATAATTGTTGTAGACATGCGCCGAATAGAAACGCACCCTGGGGTGCCGTGAATCCGAATGGTCGTACCAATTGTGGTGATAGGTGATGTACAGTCCCTCGGTTCCGCTTTCGCTCAGGCCCAACAAATTGCTTTTGCCCGTATCCCAAAAATGATTGTACGAAAAGGTCACATAGGTAGAACGCTTGCAATCCAAGGCGCCATCCCCTTTGGCCTGGTCGGAATCACTGCCCGCATGACCGTAAAAAAAGTCGCAATGATGGATCCAAACATACTCGTTATCCTGTTGCAGACCGATGTTATCCCCTTCGCCGCTGTTGCAATTCATGGTGGCAAGGTTGCGGATTTCTATGTTGCTGGCATTTTTGATTCGAATGCCCCAACCATCGGCGACGGCATCCCTTCCGACACCTTCGAGTGTAATGTAACTGGCCGGATTGTTGTTGTTTTCAACGACCATATCACCGTTCAGCAAATACGACGGATCGGTGATCTGTCCGACAAATCGTATGCACAAAGGGCGCAAGTCCTTTCCCTTTTTATAGCCATCCAAGATCGTCTGAATTCCGACACAGGGATTGGCATTGGCTCCGGTTACATCCAGTGAAAGGCTGTTCTTATTGTTTTCGGTGACATACAACACGACTGCAGAGGGTTTTAAGGTACCGTTGGATTGGTACGCTCCCGGCGTACGATCCCCCCAAAAAGCAAAACCCGTCCGATCGTGTGGCAAGACCGTGATTGAGTCGGAATGTGCCGTTTGTGAACTTCCGGATTCCAGAATGGCTTCAATCCGAAACCGATACTTCCCGGCAGACAAGCCCATTGCGTCGGCACGCCAATACGTCTCGTATGCGCGAATAAGGGGATTATCCAAGGGCTTGCTCGTACCGGAAGCATCTTCGATGTATACCCGATATGCGGTTGCCTGATCGACGGGAGACCACGTTACACAAGCGGATTCCAACCACCCTTCGGTGGATAGGATGCTGACAGACTGTACCTGCAGGCACACACCAAACATAAAAAGGATTGCGAAGTAAAATGGGCGCATGGGCTTTGATTTAAAGGTTTCTGTACAAAAATACGCGATACTTGTCGGTAATATGTGGAATAATTGCTTAAAAGCATCTACATTTGCAGCATTTTTTGGCGAAATATTCACACAAAAATCTACACATGAATCCCCTCGTAGATCAAATGAGTTCGTTTTTGGTCATGGACATCCTGGAACGCGCCCATGCCTTACAAGCACGAGGCATTGACATCATCCACCTCGAAGTAGGCGAACCGGACTTTGATGTGCCAACAGCCGGCTCGGAAGCCATCCTGGATGCAGTAAGAACCGGCAACACCCATTATACGCATTCGATGGGATCTCCGGAACTGCGTCAGGCCATTGCCGACCGATACAAGCGGGAGCATTCCGTCCAAGTCGATCCGGACTGCATTTTGATTACATCCGGTTCTTCACCTGCACTGCTCTTATGTACCCTGCTGCTGTGTCAACCCGGTAGCGAAGTCCTGCTTTCCAATCCGGGCTATGCCTGTTATCGAAATTTTGCACTGGCCGCACAAGCCAAGCCGGTAGAATACCCATTGCAAGCCGAACACCATTTTCAAACCCGGGTTGAAGACATTCGCCCCCTCATTCGTCCCCAAACGGCAGCCCTGTTCATCAACACACCCACCAATCCTACCGGAGCCATTATACCGCCGCAAACCCTAAAAGAGCTGGCCTCCTTGGGCATTCCCATCATCTCCGACGAAATATATCACGGTCTCAGTTACGAACAAAAGGCGAGCAGCCTGCTTGAGTTTACCGATCAAGCCTTTGTGGTCAATGGTTTTTCCAAACGCTACGCCATGACCGGTCTGCGATTGGGTTATCTCATTGCTCCCAAACAACACATGCGGGCCTTACAAACCCTGCAACAAAACCTGTTTATCTGTGCCCCAAGTCTCGCACAACGGGCCGGTCTGGCCGTGCTCAAGCATTCGGAAAGCGAAGTGGAGCAGATGCGTCTGGCCTACCGGGAACGAAGGGACTACCTGTTGAAACGTCTGTTAAAAATGGGCTTCCACATACCCTGCATGCCCGAAGGAGCCTTTTACATCTACTGCGACGCTCGCAGCTTTACAGACGATAGCTACGCCTTTGCCTTTGAAGTGCTGGAACACGCACACGTAGGCATCACTCCCGGTGTCGACTTCGGATCATCGGGGACCCATTACGTGCGCTTTTCGTACGCCAATACATTGGAAAATCTTCGCGAGGGCATGAATCGATTGGAAACGTTTTTGCACAACCGAACCCAACACCTTATCGTCTGATTTTGGGATTCATTGCCCGTAGACCCATCCACAACAAACCCACGTTGACACCCTGGAAGACCCACAACGCAAGATCCCAATCGCCACGGAGATCATACAGACCACCCAGCAATGCCGGTGCAACAGCAGCCAGCAAATAGCCGATGGTTTGCGCCATACCGGACAGATGGGCCACCTGTCGGGCATTCGATGCTTGTTTGGCAATCAACATGTACGCCAAACTGATGCTGCCTCCGGTCAGCAAACTGATGCCACAAACACCCAGAATCAGGCCAAACGTCCCTTGTAGAACGTACAAACCGGAAAAACCCAACATCCCGGTCAAAAACAACGCAAATACAATGCGGTTGGGACGCTTTAGGCGCCCTACAATCAAGGGAGTAAAAAACGTTGCCGGCAAACCCACCAATTGCATCACCAACAACATATACCCGGAGGTCTCCACAGCCATTCCTTTGTGTACCAAAATCATCGGTAGCCAGGCCACCAAACCGTAAAACAAAAAGGACTGAAAACCCATAAACAAACTCACAGCCCAAGCTTTGGGCGATCTCCAAGGTGAGCTTGTGTGCAACGTCTGCGTTTGGTTTACCTCGTGCGCTTCCTTTCGAAGTAAGGGTAACCAAAGCAACAAACCGATCAACGGCAAAACCAACCAAACAGCGATTGCTTCACTCCAGTCCCAGCCCAAATGCATCACCAAAGGAGCACTGCTACCGGAGGCCAGTCCCGCCATCACCACCATCGTGGTGGTATACAGGCTGGTCATCCAGCCCAATCGGTGGGGATATTCCGACTTAATCAAGCTGGGCAGCAACACGTTGATCACTCCAATACCGGCTCCCAAAAGCAACGTGCCGCCGTAAAGAGGAAGCCAGCCCGGCAACATACGTACCAGCATACCCAACGCGATCATCAACAAGGAAGCATATAAACTGTGTCGATTCCCAAACCGTCCGGAAAGACGGGCTGCATAAGGAGAAACAAGCGCAAAAGCCAACAACGGCAAAGTCGTTAGCAAACCGGAAAACAGGTTGTTGATGCCCAAATCATCCTGGATCCATCCAATGACGGGGCCAACCGTGGTGATGGGAGGTCGCATGTTTGCCGCCATCAGAATCACCCCCAGCGTCAGCAGCCACGATTTTTTTTGTGTACTCATTTGAGCGCAAAGATACGGAACTGAAGCGATTTCTGTATTTTTGCAGCATGAAAAGCCCATACCATCGACCATACATCGCTCTACTCCTCTGCCTAACACTGGCGGCAAGCCAGTCCTCTCCAGCAAAAAACCCCTATTTTACGCTGGAAATCCCCTTTCACAAAACAGACAGTTGCCAGACCGAACCCGGACAGCAAAGCCCCTATATTGGTAAGGTAATTAGCCCCTTTGGCAAACGCAATGGTCGCAACCACACCGGCACCGACATCAAACTGCATAAAGGCGACAGCGTACGGGCAGCCTTGGCCGGTAGAGTGACCCGTTCCGGCAATTACTACGGCTACGGATTGATGGTCGTACTGAAACACCCAAACAACGTAGAAACATCCTATGCCCATTTAAGCAAGTGTTTGGTAGACGTCGGTGACAGTATTCCCTGTGGGTTTGTTGTCGGACTGGGCGGACGTACCGGCAGGGCTACCACCGAACACTTGCATTTTGAAGTACACAAAAACAAACGGGCCGTCAATCCGGAAGACTATTTTGACTTTGCCTCGGGACAGGTCTTAACCGCACTACACACCGAAGACAACCCCTCCCAATTGCTTCCGGTCGGAACAGAGCCTACCTACATCGTCGTAAAAAAAGGTGATACCCTGTTCGCTCTTGCCAAGCGACACGGTACCACCGTTCAAACATTGCGCACACTCAATCAACTCAACAGCGACCGATTGAGCATCGGTGATCGCCTGCGCATCAGTTGACCTTCGCTACGTTTTTAAAATAATTCTGTCCCCAGATCACATCCGAATCCGTTACTTTAGAAAAGATATCGGTCGGGACTTTTTGAAAGCAATCCCGAATCAACACATTCTTGGAATCCTTCAACTCCAGTATGGCTTGCCGATCCAAGGGCTTTTTGCTGCGAACATCGTTCAATACCAAGCCATCACAATCGGTAAACGAAAACGAAGGTCCGGAATCCACCGAAATATCCACGTTGCTTAAATGAATGTTTTTGGCCGTTTTGGCAAGGAAGCCGGTTTTGGCCTGAATGTTGACGTTATCAAACGAAACCTCCTCAACCGGCATTTCCTCAATCCCGGTCATGGCACAAACCTGATTGACTCCCACACCCGTCACGTTGCTGATGTGAATGTTTCGAAAAATGGGCGTCCGTTCGGTCACCGGCTCCACTTCGGCCGATCCGCCCCAATAGAACAAATTAAAAATAAACGCCGTACCTTGAATGTTGCGCATCACAAGGTTGTTGACCCGCAAATTTTCGACCACGCCCCCGCGACCACGTTGGGATTTAAGTCGAATGCCGTTGCCGGTCCCGTCAAACACGCAATTGGAAATACTGATGTTTTTGACTCCCCCCGACATTTCACTGCCAATGACAACCCCACCGTGACCACTCAACATCACACAGTTGCTGACCGTGATGTTTTCACAGGCGCGTCCATACACGCGACCATCTTCGTCTTTGCCCGATTTGATGGTTACACAGTCGTCCCCGACACTGATGAAACAATCCGAAATGCGCACATTGCGACAGGAGGAAGGATTGATGCCATCCGTATTGGGACCTTTGGGATTGCTGCTGGGATTGAGGATGGTCACACCCTGTATGTGAATGTCGTCGCAACCCACCGGATTGATGGTCCAAAACGGAGAGTTCTGTAGAGTCAAACCTTCAATTCGAATATTTTTGCATTCCAGAAACTGGATAAAAGGTGGACGGAAAAATTGGTTGGGAAAATACGGTTCGTCCACACGTGCAGCATTCTCCTTTGCCCACAAGGCCTGATAATCGGACCATTCATGCTGATCAAGCTTCCCCGAACGTTTTGCCGTCACCTCACCAATGGCCTTCCACCAACGATGCCCATTCCCTTCAAGCGTTCCTTCCCCTTTCAGGCACAGATTCTGCTTACCCTCCGCATAAAACAAGGGTGAAAAGGTACGCATAAACAAACCCTCGTATCGAACCCGCACGAAGGGAAGGTAATCGTCAAAATTGTCCGAAAACGAAAGCACGGCACCAGCCTCCAATTCAATCGTCAGGTTGTCAACCATATGAATAGGCCCAGTCAGATATCGTCCAGCCGGGAAATACAGGGTACCACCCCCATCCTTTTCAACTGCCCGCAACGCTTTATCCATCACTTTTGTAAGGATGCGTTTGCCACTGGGATCCGCACCCAACGCCTGCATGTTATACACTTTTGCCTGCATGCTTGCCGACAGCGCAAGCAGTGCCAACAGCCAAATCCGTATTCTTTTCATCGATAATTTTATTAATCTTTTGAAACAAAGATAGTTGAAAACCCTTTCGAAGAGGAGTAAAAATTGCATCGATTTTCGTCATTTCTGACTTGTCATTCCATTTTTACCCATAAATGAACAGATTTTACCCCCTGCTTCGCTGCCGGACAATACCTTTGTATCCATAAATCCATACCCGATGAAAGCACCCATTTGTATCTTAACACTGCTCTGCCTCTGTCTTTCCGTACAGGCGCTGACCTTAAACAACAGCAATCCGCAACAAAATCAGACCCAAGTACCCATTACCGGAAGCATTGTTTTGATGTTTAATCAAAACGTAAGCCTGTCACCTTCACAGAGCATCACCTTAAATGGGCAGGCTTGCACTCCGACCCCTGCCATGACCTATGTCATCATACGCTATTCCGGTTTGGAGTACAACCACGCATACCACCTGCATGTACCGGAAGGATCCATCCTCAGCAGCATAGATCAATCCCCAAATACATCGTTTGATCTGTATTTTACAACACAGTCAAAACCTCCGGTAGTCTGCAAAGTCGTCGACTTTCTTGTCGATCCCGGGGCGGAACCCATCTACGGAAAAAGAGGCAAAACCATCGCCTCCGCCATACAAGCCATGCCCACCAAATCGGCTTCCCGATATTATGTGTACATCAAAAACGGCATCTACAACGAAAGTTTCCAACTGGATGACCGTTACCAAAACATTTCGATCATTGGGCAAAACAAGGACAGCGTACGCATACGACACAGCATGAGTCCGGTTGTAAGCATACAAGGACAGCATCTTTGCCTTGAAAACCTCAGCATCGAAAACACGGCCGATCCCAACTACAACCAGTACAGCATCGCCTGTTATGCCGAAGGAAAACAAAACATCTATCGCAATGTACGATTTGCAGGACATCAGGATACAAAGCGTACCGGAGGCGATCGACACTACTACAAGCATTGTGAAATACGCGGAACGATTGACTTTATCTATGGAGATGGCATCAACTTCTACGACAGTTGCAACATTTATCTGGAAAAACGCAATCAAATGATGGAAACGTCCCAAACCTGGGATACAGCAGCTGTCATTGTAGCCGGGTCTCACGACGATCAGGCAGCATTTGGTTACGTTTTTAACGCCTGCCAGATCGACGGAGATGCATCCAACGCCAATCGATTCAGCTTAGGAAGACCCTGGCACAATGCCCCAAGAGCCGTTTACCTGCATACCCGTTTTCACATCCTCCCCTTCTCCTACGGCTGGACCAGCATGGGCAGTAGCCCACCGGCCTTGTATGCAGAATACAACAGCATGGATGCAGCTGGAAATCCCCTGGATTTATCCCAACGAGAAGCTCGTTTTATCTGTGGAAACGATACACTTACGGGCAATTACCAACCGATCTTATCCGATGAAGCCGCCCAGGCATACAACCTGCGCAACGTACTCTCCGGCAACGATGCTTGGAAACCCGATGTGCGGTCACAATCGCCGGACGCACCAAAACTGATTACGACAAACGGCGCAACGTCTCAACTCGTCTGGTACAAAGATCCCAACTGCATTTGCTACCTCATTCATCGAAACGGACAACCGGAAACGTTTGTAACCGACACGTCATACACCCTGGAATCACCGGGTACATACACCGTACAATCCATCGGAGAGTATGGATTTACCAGCCCAACTTCGGAGATTGTTCACCACCAGCCCACGTCGACACCACACATCCAAAAAGCGTTGTTGCAAATCCGGTGGACAGACCATCAACTGATATTAACCGATCCCTCTTGCGCTTCGGGTGTAGTCTTGTTGTACGACCTATATGGAACGCTGTTAAAACGCATTCCGCTACTTGAGGGAATGGCGACCTGCCGCATGGAACAGGAAGGCCTATACCTACTCAAGTACCAGCATCACGGCTACAAGATCCGTTTAGGCGAAATCAAATAAAATGGACTGCTTAAAGCTTGACGCTTCTCCTTTGCGCAATTCGGTCAGCAATTGACGCACAAAGCCGCCCAGGTCGTAGCGATCCAGTTCATCCAATGAAGCCCAAACGTACGATTCTGCTTCGTCGTTGAGTTGCACCTCGTACGAATCGGTTCTGCAAATAAAATCCAGAAAAATGAAATGTTTCTTCTCGTGAAAAGCCGGTTCATAAATGCTTTCCTGTATCCCCAGCATGTGAATATCGTAGACATCCAGTCCGGTTTCTTCCTTAATTTCACGACGCAAAGCGACTTGCATCGACTCTCCCAGTTCTATATGCCCACCGGGAATCACGTATTGATTGCCCCACTTGTGCGAACGACAAAGCAACACCTGATTTTCCGGATTCAAAATAACGGCACCCACAGTGGGTTCGGGATAAAACGTTGGCATGATTCTACAGATTAAGTTACGAAAGTAGCAAAAAGTATAAATCCTAAAACATTTGAATAATAAACATTTGGTTCATCGGGAAACCCCATACTTTTTAAAAGTTGATTAGTGTATAAATTTCAGAAAATGATATAAACAGAAAGCTGGTATTTCATATTTTTGGTTCGCCAAAACTTACAAACATGAATACCAGCTT
>JAQVXI010000015.1 GCA_028709215.1 Bacteroidales bacterium | reverse complement strand
GGAATGCACTGCAACGATGGATTTTGGTTGCGTGGAGGTTCGTTGGAGATCCAATCTTCGGGTGATGGCATCGATACCGATAGTGTTCTTGTCGTTTCTGGGGGGAGTTTGTCCGTGCTTATTGAGGGAGATGGCTGCAAGGCGCTCAAGGCTGAAGGTACGATTGATTTTTCCAGTGGTGAGGTGCAGTTGACAACCCGAGGTTCCGCTCTTCTTGAATCGACCGGCGTCAGTGGTCGATACGAGCCCAGCTATTGCACGGCGATCAAAGGGAATGGTTCGGTCTCCTTTACGGGGGCAACGGTGTACATTCAAACTTCCGGAAAGGGGGGTAAAGGTGTATCCTCAGGGCTTGATTTTGTCCAAAAGGGTGGGTATCTGTCCGTATCGACCACTGGAGCGGGTGTGTCGTATACCAACGCGGAGGGAGTGTTGGATGCGTATCAATCGACGGCCATTACGTCCGATGCCGGTATATCCCTTTTAGACGGAACGTTGATCGTCTCGTGTTCCGGTTCGGCTGCAAAAGGTTTGAATGCGGATGGAGCGTTGATTATTGGAACGAAACAGACTTCACCTCAGATTCAGATAGAGACATCCGGCTCCTCCATTGTACTTTCTACCGGTTCCACTTTCGGAGGCTTTCGACCGGGTGGAGGTGGGGAGACGAGTGTAACGGCAGCTGAAGCGAAAGCAATCAAATGTGATGGGAACGTGTGCATATACAACGGAGTAACGCTCATTTATTCAGCGGATGATGGCATCAAATCGCAAACGTCCATAACAATGGATGGGGGAAGTGTTTCTGTCTTAAAGTCGGTTGAGGCTTTTGAAGCGCCCGTTATTACGGTCAATGGTGGAACACTCAGTTTGCTTGCTACCGATGATTGCTTTAATGCAACGTATGGAAATGGAGGCGAATCGAACGACGGGAGTATTTTGTCGTTTCATGGAGGTTTGATTCAGGCGGGATCGACCGGTGGAGATGCGATTGACAGCAACGGTTCGGTTGTAATGAGCGGTGGAACGGTGGTTGCTCAAGGTCCGGCATCCAGTCCGGAAGTTGGTATCGATGTGAATGGAAGCTTCAAGGTCTCCGGCGGTATACTGGTTGCTTCTGGGCCAAGCACTCAGAATATGGAAGGAACGACGACGTTTCAGACATCGACTCAACCAGTATTGATTTGTACCGGAAGTCTGGGTACAAACGTATTGCATCTGACCGATGCAAATGCGGTGCGCTTGCTGAGTTTTATGCCGGTTCGTGCTGCTGCAAGTCTTACCCTTTCTACACCGGCACTAAGCAAAGGCAGCAGCTACAAACTTTATGTAGGTGGCAGTGTTGAGGGTAGTCGTTTGAATGGTTTATATCTGGATGGGGACTATGATTTGGGGACGTTGAAGAAGACTCTGACCATCAACAGTTCGGCTCAAACGGTTTCGTTTTAAAAACCGATGCCCATATTTAAGCAGAAAGCCGATAACGAAGCGTTTTTGTAACCCTCGACGACGTCTTGTACCTCATAGCCTAGTCCAAGGTTTATATTTGTAGCCTCTGATGTCAAAAAAATCAAACCCATGGATGGCCGGAATAAGGGACCAATACCGAAAAGCCCCTGCTTTGGGTCAAACGAATAACCGGCACGAACCGAGATGTATGGCGCGATTTGTTTTTTGGAAAGGTTAGCGGTCACGTCGATAAAAAGAGGAAGCATCGTAAATGCGGATTTGTGGTAGTAGTTGAAGCCGGCGCCGACTCCAAAAAAGATGCTGGGAGCAACTTCTGCTCCTATGAGTACATCTGCTTTAAATCGGTCGATGGGATATCTTCCAATGCCTTTTTGAAATCCCAACTCAATTTTTCCTTTCATGTGTTTTGCGTTTTGTTGTCGCAATCTGGATTGGATATTGGGTTCTTTTGTGATTTTATCAATATCTTCAGTAGGTATAACAAAAACGCTTTTATCTGCCGTTTCTATGACAATGCGCTGGTCGGGTGTATATTCCAGTATGGTGCCGCGAAGGATGCTACCGGACTTAAAATAAACCACTTCCTGGTAGTCGGTGCTCGCTTTTGTTGTAAGTATAACCAGAGAAAGGAGCAGTATGGAAAGAAGTTTTTTCATGGTAGTCGTATTTATGGCGACAAATATACAAAAAAAGGCCACAAAGAAACGTCGCTGTTAACTTTTCGCTCCTTTGTGGCTTTTTTTGATAAGGGATTTAATCGACCAGATTGCCGATTTTGATTCCAACATACAGGCTTCGTGGTTGGGAAGGCCCGTAGACATATGCCGGATCGCGGTCGATGCCGGAGTCAAAGTCTTTTTGATACGAGTTAAACAGATTTTTCACCCCACCGAATAATTGCATCCGGGCTCCATTGAGTTGAAAGCTGTACCGCATTTTCAGGCCCAAATCCTGAAAGGAAGGAGCCTTGCGCAAGGCTTCGTTTGCATCGCCTTCCAAATAGGGAACCAACATGGTGCCGGTATACGTGTGACTGGCAGAAAAACCCCAGTTTTCCAGCGGTGACCAATCCAAAGTCAGGTAACCGTATTGATTTGGGGTACGAAAGAAACGCTTCTCACCAAAACTTTGTGCTTCTTCGTAGGCACTGGTTTGCAGGGTCAAGCCCGATCGTATATACAATTCTTTGCCGGGTGCCACATTCAATTCTAGGTTTACACCTTGTACGGTTGCACCCCCTTCGGCATTGGTTCGCGTATAAACGATGGTGCCCTGGGCATCCGGTTCACCGGCATCGTTCACAAAAGCATCTTGCAGGCGCGTGTGAAAGCCTTCGGCAAGTATTTCAAGGGTCGTGTTACCCACACGTTTTGTGTAATCCAGTGAAGCCATAAAGCTGTGGCTGGTTTCTTGTTTTAGATTGGGATCGTTCTCATGCAAAACCTGACGAGAACCGGAAGTAAGTATGTGTAGATCTTCGTCAAAGATTTGGGGTGCGCGATAGCCTTGTGAATAACTCGTACGCAGTCTTAAATCCGGTGAAACGGCATATTTAAGTGTGACTCGAGGGCTTAGGACGTTGCCGCTTTTGCCTTCGGCTTGTTTGGTTACATCCTCAATTTGATAATGATCCAGTCGAGCGCCCAAAGAGACGTTCAATTGTGAAAGATCAAAGGTGTATTGGGCAAATGCACCAAAAGTGTTGCTCAATTGATCGGCGATCAAGGTGTTTTCCGTATGGGGTATGACCCATTCGTTTTCGTCATTGAGCGTTGCATTCTCCCAATCGGCATAGCCTAGTTTTGTATCGTTAAGCCATTCACTACGTTGCTCCAATCCCATAATTAGGTTAGAGGTCTCAAATCGTGCATTGTATTGTGCGCCGCTGCTGAAAGTCAATCCTTCGGTGTAACCGTAGTCTTTGAGTGATTGATTGGCTCCATAGTAGGAATCGCGTTTTACCAGCTGTCCCGAAGCAAATATAGACAGCAAATCTGACGCACGCACGTATTGTTCGTAGGTCAATGCTCCTGTGGTGATGCCATGCTCGACGGCTTCAGCAATGGTTGCTTCGTGTTTGGGCAGTTCAAAACGATCCCCTCCGCGTCGGTCTTCTTTGATGGTGAAGAAATCACCGGAGAGTTTGCTGCGCAGATTGAATCGATGAAATACACGCGCTCCAAACGTGGTGTTATCGATCTTTGTCAGTTCTGAATAACCGTCGTTGTTTGCATCAAACGGTTCATGTGCGCGATGGAAGCCGTAGAGCGCCATCCCGGTTTTGTGGTCGTCGGAAACGATGGAGGTGTTGGCGTTGATGCTGTAGTCACTGGCCATGGGGCCGGACTGAGACATTCCTACCCCATTTAAACCGCCATTGATGCCAAATTCGTAGGAGTTGATGGTCGGATCCTTAAGGATTAAGTTGATGGTGCCTGCGATGGCGTTGCTACCGTACAATGCAGAGCCTCCACCGCGAACGACTTCTACACGTTCCATCATGTTGCTGGGGATCAACTCAAGCCCATAGACGCCGGCCAGACCACTAAAAATGGGTCGTCCATTGATTAAAACCTGTGAGTATGGTCCCTCCATACCATTCATGCGCACTTGATTGAATCCACAATTTTGACAGTTGTTTTCCATGCGTAAGCCGGGGCTGAAGTTCAGACCTTCGTTGAGTGTCAAGGATTGAATGGCGGTGAGCAATTTGGGAGTCAGGCTGTTTACAATAACGGCCGCTTCTTTTCGGCTGGTGGCATTGCGATCTCCTGTAACAACCACTTCTTCCAGTCCCAAAACATCCACTTCCAGTTCAAAATTAACTTCAAGGGATTGATCCCGCTCAATGGTGATTGTTTTCTCAATGGGTTTATACCCGATGGTTTGAACGCGCAACGTCCAGGTTCCTTCCGGCATATGTACCAATTTGTAGTGACCCGTTTCGTCGGTTGTGGTTCCCAGTGTGGTGCCTTTGACTCCAATGCTGACATAAGACAGGTGCTGTCCTTCGGAAACGATGTGTCCATAAATGTTTGCATCGGTTCGGTGTTCTTGTTGACGCTGACGCATGCGTCGTTGCGGATCTGCATCGGCATTTATGTGTAAACTACACAAAAGCAAAAGGAAGGTAAGAATATTAACTATTTTCATTGTTCTAGTTGGGTTGTAATAATTCCTGCGTACGGATTTATTTCCGCACGAAAAAGTGAATAAAGAAGTCTGGAAAAAATTACAACGTGGAGGGGGGAGCCCGCCCTTGGCTGTGCCACACGTGCACTTGTTGACTGCCACTCGAATGGTCTGTTCCGACGTTGTGTAGGAAGTGTATATTGGGTTGCGGGCAGGTCTGGTTGGCAAGAAGGGTTGCGGATTGCAGCAATTGGATGTGGATCAAACCGGAATCCGAGTGTCTGTGACCGTCGGTTTTGTTGCCGTTTTCTCCGTATGGGTGCGCGTGAAAGATGAGTTGACCCGTTTCTGTGCGGTGTGTATGGACAAAATACGCATTGTTCACCACCAGGAAGGAGGTCAACGTCAGCAATAGGATGCTGAGTATTTTGTGTACCGGTCGAAGGGGTCTTGAAATCATGCTGCAAAAATACAGCGGTTATGTTACAACCGCAATACCTATTAATGGTGTATTTATTAAAAAAGCCCCCGACCATAAAAGGCCGAAGGCTTCCCTGAGTTATGACATTCAGTTATTTCATTTCCTATTAAGGCAATTGAGGACCTGAAGGAATCAAGGCAATGGCTGCATCGTTGTCGCAGTATTGCTTGAAGTTTTCAATGTACATACCGGCCAGTTTGATGGCTTTGGCTTCCCATTCTTTAACATCTGCATATGTGTTGCGAGGATCCAGGATGTCTGAAACGCCTTCCAGTTTGACAGGGGCGGTCAGGTTCATGATGGGAACTTGCAAGGTTTCGGCTTCTTCGATGCTTCCATTGATGATGGCATCGATGATGGCACGCGTATCTTTGATGGAAATGCGTTTGCCGGTACCGTTCCAACCGGTGTTGACCAAATATGCTTTTGCACCGTGTTCTTCCATTTTCTTAACCAATGCGCTGGCATACACCGTTGGGTGCAGGGTCAGGAAGGCTTCGCCAAAGGCAGGAGAGAAGGAAGGAACGGGTTCGGTAATGCCACGTTCGGTACCAGCCAGTTTTGAGGTGAAACCGCAAAGGAAGTGGTATTGTGCCTGTTTGTCGTCCAAGATAGAAACGGGAGGCAATACACCGAACGCATCGGCGGACAGATAAATGATCTTCTTGGCGTGACCGGCACGTGAAGGAAGAACAATCTTGCTGATGTGGTAGATCGGATACGATACGCGGGTATTTTCAGTCACCGAACCGTCTGAGAAATCGATGGTTCCGTCTTCCAAGACCGTAACGTTTTCCAACAAAGCATCGCGTTTGATGGCGCGCCAGATGTCGGGCTCATTTTCTTTGCTTAGGTTGATGGTCTTGGCATAGCAACCACCTTCGTAGTTGAATACACCGTGATCGTCCCAGCCGTGCTCGTCGTCACCAATCAAGTAACGTTTGGGGTCAGCAGAAAGTGTGGTTTTTCCGGTTCCGGAAAGACCGAAGAATACGGCAACGTCACCATCTACACCGACGTTGGCAGAGCAGTGCATGGAGGCAAGACCTTTCAAAGGCAGGAAGTAATTCATTAAGGCAAAAATACCTTTCTTCATTTCACCACCGTACCAAGTTCCGCCAATAACCTGCATTCTACGTTTTAAATCAAACAGGGTAAAGTTTTCAGAATGTAGACCATGTTCTTTCCAGTTTGGATTGATGGTTTTTGAACCGTTCAAGGTTACGAAATCGGGTTCACCGTAGTTGGCCAATTCGAAGTGTGAAGGACGGATAAACATGTTGGTTACAAAGTGAGCCTGCCATGCGACTTCCATTACGAAGCGTACTTTCATGCGGGTATCTTCGTTGGTACCACAGAAGGTATCTACTACATAGATTTTTTTTGCAGTTGATAGTTGTTTCGTAACCAAATCTTTGCATTCGTCAAATACCTCAGGAGTTGTTGGGCGGTTGATGACTCCATCCCACCACAGCGTGTCTTCTGTAACGCTATCCTTTACAATAAATTTGTCCTTGGGAGAACGGCCGGTGAATTTTCCGGTAAAAACAGCCGTTGCACCCGTGTTGGTCAACTTTGCTTTTTCGAAACCTTCGTTTGCAGGATTCATTTCATCCTGAAACAACACCTCGTAGGAGGGGTTGTGTACCACCTCGAAATCACCAACGATCCCGTACTTGCTCAGATCTAAATTTGCCATGTTGTTTGAAAAATTGATTTATAATTGAACTAATTGCTTTATTTGCTTTGTTTACCTACTAAACCGACACAAAGATAGAAAAAAATGCGGAAGTAATCTACTAATTAAAGAAATTTTTCTTTATTTATTTCACGCACGTAAAAAAACCTGAATTTGCTAAAATTGATTAACTTTGCCGGGATATTTTGCCCTTATTTTTAAACGTCAAATCATCGGTTTTTGTTCGCAGCCTTCGAAGCCGTCCAATTTTTTACGCATATGAACGTCATCAATCTATCAGAAAACAACTCCTTGTTGAATCAATTTATTCTTGAAATCCGTAGTGTTGAAATTCAAAACGATCGCATGCGCTTCAGGCGGAACCTTGAACGGATTGGTGAGATTATGGCTTATGAAATGAGTAAGACGTTGCATTATAGTGAAAAGCAAGTTCAAACACCACTCGGTATTTCACCGGTTGTTACGGCCGATGATCCAATGGTTATTTCTACCATCTTGCGTGCCGGTCTTCCGTTTCATCAAGGATTTTTGAGTTATTTTGATCATGCTGAAAATGCGTTTGTCTCAGCCTATCGTAAGTATAAGGATGCCTTGAAATTTGACATCAACATCGAATACATTGCTTCGCCAAGCATTGAAGGGAAAACGTTGATTTTGACCGATCCCATGTTGGCCACCGGCAGTTCGTTGGAGTTGGCCTACGGAGCGCTGCTCACCAAGGGGCAACCGGCTCAATTGCATTTGGCTACCGTGATCGCCAGTCAGGCCGGTGTAGATTATGTCAAATCCTGTATGCCTCAGAATGCAACCTTATGGTGTGCTGCCATTGATCCCGAGTTGAATGCGCATTCGTATATTGTCCCCGGCATCGGAGATGCCGGAGATCTTTCGTACGGAGAGAAACTCTAATCATCGTTCTACGTGATAATGTCGTAGGGACGCTTCCTGCTGGCGTGTGTTGCTGAAGTTGTTGATGCGTTTTAGGTATCCGATGACGCGCGTGGCATAGTCCAGATCCTTGGAGTTGCATTTTGTACACGTGTAACGGGTTCTTTTGTCGATGTATCCACAGTTTCGGCAGAGGGTAACCCGTACGTTGAAGCAGAAATAGTTGCAGCCGGTGGCTGCAGCTACATTCAGTAGTTTGTAAAAACCCGCTTTGTTTGGGTATTCTTCCAGATTCAGATGCAATGCGGATCCGCCGTCCAGGAATTGGTTGTATCGCTTGCCGTGTAATTGAAATTTGTCAATCACGTTGATGTTTTCGTTTTCAACCGGATAGAAGTAAGAATTGTAGCAGTCTCTCGAAACAACATACCCATCTTTCTTGTCCCAGGAAGCATTTTTTGGACCTAAATTTTCTGCCGGTACAAACTCTGTGTTAAAAAGGTAGCCGTAGGTCTCTTTGGCTTGACGATTCTCTTCGTAGATCGCTTTCAATTGAGATTCCACAAAAGCATGGTACGTCGGGTTGTCTCCAATGACGATGCCTGTACTTTCGGCGGCCTCCACCATGCCGTTGATGCCGATGGTCAGAAACTGTTTTTCCATTTGTAAGAACCCTGCTTTGTAAACGGGCAACATGCCCGCATCCAGATATTCTTGCATGATGCTTCGATAGGCTACCTGATACTTGTGGATTTTGCGCACTTCATCGCGTATGCACCGTCCGTCCTGAATCATGCGATTGAGGTTCAGGGTGATGACGTTGATGGAGCCGGTAGAGACACCGCCGGCCCCCAGGCTGTAACTGAATGTGTTGTCGCTAATTTCGTTGCGTAAACGACAGCACGAAGCCAGGCTGTCAGCACGGTCGGATTGATAGATGAAAAAAGAATTGCCTTCTGCCAGTTCTTCGGAGCAGAACCAAGCAAAATCGGTATCGGCCGGTTGCCCGTCTTTTGTCAGCATTGCTGCCGTAACCACCGGAAACGTTAGAATGGCTTTGGTACGTTCCCGATTAAACCATTTCATAAAGAATATCTGTAAATTCCGTAGTCGCTCCCAGCTTGGACGACTCATGTCCGGGAAAACAAACGATTCAAACAAGCTTTCAAAGTAATATCGATCATAGAGGGATATATTCCAGAAGACGGATTGGTAACCCCGTGCCGCTGCCGGTTGATTGATGGCGTAAACGCAATGCTGTAAATGATTTTGAATGGTTTGCGTATGCGTTTCAAGGTATTCGTTGCCGTAGTCCTTTTGTGCAAAATAATCAAAGTACATTAAAAACTCGACGGTAGCCAACGCGCCGGCAAACTGCGAACTAACAGCAAAAACAAGGTTTACAAAGCTGCCACAGTAGCTTTCCAAGTGTTCCGGTGCTTTGCTTTCGCCGCTCAGTTTTGTAAGCCCGTCCAGTAGAAATGGATACATGCTGATGGATGCACAATACGGTTTGAGTGAGGTTTCGTCGTGTACGTAAATTTCGTGCTGTTCGATCTGACGGATGTATTCGTTGGCCAAATCCAGGCCAAAAAGTTCGTTGATCTTCATCCACACCAATCTTCTGTTGACCTGAATGTTGATGTCTTTGTTGATTTCAGCTTCGAGCGTGGCAATGTTTTTGTCCGTGACGTTTGCGTTGGAATCAACCACCGAAGCGGTTGCTGCATTTTGTGCCTGCAGGTATTGTTGAATGAAATTTATCTTGCATTCCAGTTGTTCCGGATTGAGATGGACGATGGTTTTCATAATCGATTAGATGGCTATGTTTTGGTTTTGAAAGGCTTGATTGAGGCATTCTCCCGAATCCAGCAGCCAAAAGCGCTGGTTGGTGTTTGGGTTGTTAAGGCCGCCGAGTGTACGAATCCAGGGACCTGTTTTTAGATAAGTAAGTTCACTGCGTAAACAGGGGGAGACGTCTTCGAGTCCGGTATACAGGCATGTTTTTAATCCATACCGCTTCGCTGCTCTCAACCGCTCCAATAGATCGGGCTCCGACCATTCTCCCCCCATAAAAAGTACACAGGATATATAACGATGGTACCGTTGCAAGTCTGCTTCGAAGACGTCTGTATCCAGCGGTTTGCCGGCATTTTTTGGCCATGTGTGCCAGCTGTGGCAGCCTTCGCAACGCAATGGGCAGCCACAAATGAAGTAACAAAGGCTGATTTCGCCTGGGACTTCCTGAAAAACGATGTCTTTGTTGAAGTAGTTCATACGTTTCGTTTTTATTTCGGGCAAACGAATACGTATGGAAAGGCAATGCCAAGTGGCAGCCCCAAACCATCACAGTATCCCGATCCCCGAGGATTTCTTTGTGAAAACATCAAAAGCAGGTCTTCTGGCTTGTTTCACTTTCATCCGCCTTCCCACTTCGCAGATGAAGCAGTGGCTATGTTGGAGAAAGCATGTAAAACTTACAGCAGCGGGTCTGCTCGGGATTTGCACCCGATTCCCTTACCAATGACAAAGCAAATGTATGAAAATAATATTTGTAAAAGAGCTTAAGTCTATAAAAAATTTCCAAATAAAAATGTAATAGGCTAAAAAACAGATAAATAAAAAAAAGTACACATACAAATGTGCACTTTTTTGAAAATAGTTAGGAAGAACTATTATTTATTCTTCTTTGAAACTAGGTTGATTTCTTCCGGCAAAATGAGGTTGAGTAAGACCCCGACCACGCTGGCCAAACCAATGCCGGCCATAGAGAAACGTCCGGCAGTGATTTCGGCTCCACCGATGCCTACGGTCAAGATGAGCGCGACGATAATTTGATTGCGGCTTTTCTCCAGATTCTTTCCTTCAGCAATCAAATTTCGGATGCCCACACTGGCAATCAAACCAAATAGAAGCAACATAATACCGCCCAACACGGCCGTCGGAATGGAGGTTAAAAATCCACTGATTTTGCCTACGAGTGAAAAGATTAAAGCGGTAATGGCTGCGACACGCATCACACCCGGGTCGGTCACTTTTGTTAATGCAACAGCTCCCGTAACTTCCGAGTAGGTTGTGTTGGGAGGCCCACCCAAAAACGCAGCGATGGATGTAGCAACCCCATCCCCCAGAAGGGTTCGGTTCAACCCCGGTTTTTTAACAAAATCTTTTTCTGCAACACCACTGATGGCATAGAC
Organism: Bacteroidales bacterium; assembly: GCA_028709215.1. Taxonomy (GTDB): domain Bacteria; phylum Bacteroidota; class Bacteroidia; order Bacteroidales; family UBA1402; genus UBA8389. The sequence continues at coordinate 38,995 of JAQVXI010000015.1, read as the reverse complement.
GTCTCCAACGTGTTCAATGATGGGAGCGATGGCGACAGGAATCATGTACCAAATGGCATTCCAATCAAATACGGGGGCCACAAAGTTGGGTATCTGAATCCAATTGGCTTGGCTGATGGCGGTGTAATCGACACGTCCCAAAATCATGGCAGCGATGTATCCTACAACAATACCGCAGAAGATGGGGATCAGTTTGAGCATGCCCTTGAAGTAAATGCTGACGATAATGGCGGTAACCAAAGAGATGATGGCCAGCAACCAGTCGCTGGATGCCATATCGACACCTGTTGACGATAAAGACAAACCAATGATGATGATGACCGGACCTACTACGATTTTTGGAAACAGGCGTTCGATGATGCCCAAACCAAAATATTTTACGATCAACGATACGAGTCCGTACACAAGACCTACGGCGACCAAGCCACCCATGGCCCCCGGCATACCGTAGAGCTCGGTTGCTTTGACAATGGGAGCAATGAAGGCAAAGCTACTGCCCAAAAAGATGGGCACCATGCCTTTGGTGATCAAATGAAAGATAAGTGTACCAATACCGGCTGTAAACAGTGCAACTGCCGGGTCAATGCCCGTAAGCAGCGGAACCAATACGGTGGCTCCAAAAGCCACAAACAAAAACTGAATCCCTACGATGGTCTTCTTTCCTGCGGATAAGTGATCAATCATATTGTAGATGCATAAAAAAGCCCCCTCCCAAAAAAGGAGGAGGCTTTTGGTTTTAAATAAACAAGTACTTCAGAATAAATAGAATAGCGAGGATGTACATCCCAATGGATAGTTTCTTCCATTTGCCCGAAAGCAGGTTGATGATGACATAGCTAAGCAGTCCAAGGGTGATTCCTTCTGCAATGGAGTAAGCCAACGGCATGGCAATAATGCAGATAAATGCAGGAATGGCTTCCGAATAGTCTGTTAAATCCAATTCTTTAATGGGACTCAACATAAACAATCCAACCAAGACCAGTGCCGGTGCCGTTGCTGCACCCGGGATGGAGAGGAATAAGGGTGCAAAAAACAAGGCCAGGAAGAAGCAACCGGCGGTGACCATTGCAGTTAAGCCCGTGCGACCGCCTTCAGAGACTCCGGAAGCACTTTCTACGTAGGTTGTTACGGTACTGGTACCAATCATAGAACCAACGGTTGTACCGATTGCGTCCGCCATAAAGGCTTTTTTTGCGTTTGGAATGCGACCTTCCTTGTCGAGCATACCCGCTTTGCCGGAAACGCCTACGAGTGTACCCAGTGTGTCAAAAATATCGACAAACAAGAAGGTGAACACAACGATCAGCATATCCCACGATAGAATTTGAGCAAACTCAAACTTAAAGAAGATGGGTTCGATGGACGGAGGTGTGCTCACGAGTCCTTGAACCTGGGTGATGCCCAATGGAATACCGATGACGGCTGTTGCAAGAATACCGATCAGCAAGGCTCCTTTGACTTTTAAAATGAGCAAAGCTCCCGTGATTAAGATGCCAAGCATGGCCAGCAAGCCGGTGCCCTGTGTGATTTCACCCAAACTAACCAATGTAGCATCGTTGTTCACAATGATGCCGGCATTTTGCAAACCGATAAAGGCAATAAACAAGCCGATACCGGCACTAATGGCCGTTTTTAACGATCGGGGAATGGCATCAACGATGGCTTCACGTATGTTGAAGACAGTCAGTAGAATAAAGATCAATCCTTCGATCAATACCGCTGTCAAAGCGAATTGCCAGCTGTGTCCCATGCCCAGTACCACCGAAAAGGCAAAGAATGCATTCAAACCCATGCCGGGAGCCAACGCAAAGGGCAATTTAGCCCAAAGTGCCATCACCAACGTGCCGACAATGGCAGCAATGGCTGTGGTCGTAAATAATGCGTTGATATCCATACCGGTCGCCGATAGGATGTTGGGGTTCACAGCCAAAATGTAGGCCATGGTGAGGAACGTGGTGATACCCGCGATCACTTCGGTTTTGACCGTCGTGCCGTTTTGTTTTAATTGAAAATATTTTTCAAACATGTTTGTGCTGCTTTAGAGTTAGAAGTTCCATTTGACACCCAAGGTAGGACAAACCTTTAGGCCTTCCTGGCCGGCGAAGTTGGATGCGATTTCGATTTCGGTTCCAAACGAAAAATTTTCTGTAAAATTATACCACAATTGGGGTTCGGTGATGAATACGGTGGATGTATTAAGAGCGGCGTCGTCTTCCAGCCAAAAATCGGCAAAGCCGGTAAAACTCATTTTGCGATCCAGAAAGTGATGACCCCATACACCGGTGAATTGAACGGAATGTTGTTTACCGGCGATGTTTTTGTACAAGGCTTTCAGGTTGAGGGTGGTGGAGAAGTCTGCATTGTTCCAGCCGTAATCGATACCCGCTAGATAAGCGTTGTTTATTACATATCCAAAATTGATATCTTTTACGACTCCTAAACCGCCGTTGTATTCAATGTGTGCACTGATGGGACCGTCCCAGAATTTAAGGCAACGGGCAATTTCCATGTACGATCCGGACGGGTGGTTGTACTTCGTTGAGTTGAAATTGTAATCGACAAAGAAGAAGGTGTTCCCCCATTTGTCGGGTTTGAACATTTCCAGCGTGGTGGTTACATACTCACGACCTTCGCCAAAATCATAATGTACCTGAAGATTGGTTTGGGCCTGGGCGGTCATGCCTGCCAAAGCCATCACGAAAAGTGCAACTTTTTTCATAGGAGTGGTTTACGTTTAAAGGGTTGTAAAAAAAACGAATATTTGCAAAAGAAATAAAAAATTCCCGTATGTACATACTTTTAAAACGAAAAAAGGGAAGAATCCGAAAATTCTTCCCCTTCCGGAATAGTTTTGGCTAAAAAACTATTTTATTTCCCAGGTTTCCAGGCTGTGCAAAAAGTCGCTGAGGCTTTTATTCTTGGATTTTTCCTGAACCGTACGGATTTGTTTCTCTACCGCTTGATCGTATACAAGCGCATCCACGTCGCGAATGACACCGAGAGCAACCGGCAGATCCCCTTTCATATTGCCCAGCTTGAAATGCAGCGTTGGGTCGATGCATTTGGCATCGTGTATCAAAATGTCTTTTTCGGTGATGCCGTTTTCGCCCAAGGTTACCGATTTTAAGTTGAAGCCTTCAATAATCAAACCTTTGTCTTGATTTTGACCATAAATCATGGGTGATCCGTGCTTGAGCACGATGGTTCGATCGGCACGAAAGGACTTGTCTGCGATATCTTTGTGTGTACCATCGTTAAAAATAACGCAGTTGACGAGTGCTTCCACAACGGAACAGCCTTTGTGCTGAGCAGCTGCAACCATGACCTCCTGAGAGGTTTTTAGGTCGGCATCCAATGTTCTCGCAAAGAAGTTTCCACGGGCTCCAAACGTCAATTCTGCTGGACGAAACGGCTCCTCTACTGTACCGTAGGGGGATGATTTCGACACAAAACCCAGACGGGATGTTGGAGAATACTGTCCTTTGGTTAAGCCGTATATCTCGTTGTTGATGATGACGATGTTGAGATCAATGTTTCGACGCACTGCGTGTATAAAATGATTTCCGCCGATGGCAAGGCAATCTCCGTCACCGGTGATTTGCCATACGCTCAATTTTGGGTTTGCGGTTTTTACACCGGTGGCAATGGCCGAAGCACGTCCGTGAATGGTATGCATTCCGTAGGTGTTTACGTAGTAGGGTAAACGGCTGGAACAACCAATGCCCGAAACAACCACGGTTTCATCGGGTGAAACACCCACTTCGGCCATGGCTTTTTGCAAACTGTTCAGAATGGCATAATCACCACAGCCCGGACACCAGCGTACGGATTGTCCATTTTTAAAATCTTGAGGTTTGTATGTTATCGCATGCATCACTTGTCGTTGTTTAGAAGGGTTAGAAACTGTTCGGTTAGTTCTGCTTCGGTAAAGGGCTGACCCTGTACTTTGGTATACGAAACGATGTGGAGTCCTTCAATTTTTGAACGAAGGTAACCGGCAAACTGACCGCTGTTCAATTCACATACCACGATGGTTGAGTAGCGTTTCAAGACAGCTTCCGTGTTTTTGGGAAGCGGATTGATGTAATTGAAGTGCGCAAAGGCTAGTTTTTTGCCCTGTTTGTTTACACTTTGAACGGCCGTATACAGATGACCGAATGTACCGCCCCAACCCACGACAAGAACGTCAGCATCCGGATTTCCCTGAACGTTTAGTTCGGGAATCACATCGGCGATGGCGTCAATTTTGGCCTGGCGCAGATCGGTCATCAGCTGATGGTTGGAAGCAACGGTCGAAATGCATCCCGATTGATTGTCCTTCTCAAGCCCACCTACCCGATGTGAAAAACCTTCCATTCCGGGGAATGCCCAGTAACGAACGGCGTTCTTATCGTTGCGTAAATAGGGTGTCCACGTGGGCTGCATCTCCTTGTGTACAAAGGGCGGGTTGATGGCAGGAAACTCATCCATCGAAGGGATGCGCCAAGCGGAAGAACCGTTTGCCAGGTATCCGTCTGTGAGTAAGATAACGGGTGTCATGTGTTCCAATGCGATTTTTGAGGCCATAAAGGCGTAATCGAAGCAGTTGGAAGGCGTGCTAGCAGCAAGGACCACGCAAGGGCTTTCACCATTGCGTCCGTATAAAGCTTGCAGTAAATCGGATTGTTCTGTTTTGGTAGGGAGGCCCGTGGATGGCCCGCCGCGTTGTACATTGACAACGACCAAAGGCAATTCGGCCATTACTGCCAAACCAATGGCTTCACTTTTTAAAGCAAGTCCGGGTCCGGAAGTCGACGTGGCTGCCAGGGATCCGGCAAAACTGGCTCCAATGGCGGTACAAATTCCCGCAATTTCGTCTTCGGCTTGAACCGTCTTTACGCCCAGATCTTTGCGTGCTGCCAGTTCCTGAAGGATTTCTGTGGCCGGGGTGATGGGATAACTACCAAGAAACAACGGTAGACCCGATTTTTCGGAGGCGGCGATTAAGCCCCAGGCCGTTGCCTGATTGCCTTTCACATCGGTATACGTTCCTTTGGGCAAATCGGTTGGGTCGATGTGGTAGGTTGAAACGGAGCTGTGTGTGTTGTGCCCGTAGTTGAAACCATCTTGCAACACTTTCAGGTTGGCCTGTAGTATGGCGGGCTTTTTCTTGAATTTATTTTCCAACAGATGCTTGGCCTGTTCGACATCGGCATTAAATAACCAGCAAAGCAAGCCCAGCGCAAACATATTTTTGGAGCGCAAGATGCTTTTGTTGTCCATACCCGTTTCGGCAAGGCTATCTTTGACCATGCTTGAAATGGGGGCAAGAATTAATTGAATTCCTTTTAATTGAAGTTCTTCGAACGGATCTTCGGTTACAAAACCGGCTTTCTCAAGATGATTTTTATCAAAACTATCCTGATCGGCAATTACGATGGCATTTGACTTGATGGCACAACTATTTACCTTGAGGGCTGCCGGATTCATGGCGATAAGAACATCGGCCAAATCTCCGGGTGTGTGGATGTTTTTGGAACCAATGTGCAGTTGATAACCCGAAACGCCGCTCAAACTTCCTTGAGGCGCTCTAATTTCTGCCGGAAAATCCGGAAACGTTGAGATCTCGTTGCCATAAATGGCAGACAAGTTGGAAAACAGGCTACCGGTCAATTGCATACCATCTCCGGAATCCCCTGAAAAGCGGATAACGACCTGTTCCAGTGAAGTGACTTTTGCTGTGTCAGACATAATTAAATAGGAATGATTTTTTCAGCGGGCAAAGATACAAAAAAAAAGTAAAATTGCAAAAAAATAGAAAAAAAGCGTTTTTTACTGCATAATAATGCATAAACGTGCAATAATAATGAATAAAAAAAGCACTGCGTTCGTTTGCAGTGCTTTTTGTTATCAACCCAGTCCGACGGTTTCGTGCAGATCGGGAATGTGTATGTCTTGAAATCCCTTCTTATGCAATCGTTTTTTAAATTCTGTCTGAGAATCGGGTTCACCGTGAACGATGAAGATTCGTTTGACTTCGCTTGGATCCTGCGTGCCCAGGTATTGACTTAAGTCTTGATAATCGGCATGAGCAGACATGGAGTCCATGGTTCGGATATCGGCTTTGACTTTGAAGCGGTCGCCAAAGATTCCGACTTCATCGGGACGTTCTTTGAGTCGTGCTCCGAGCGAATTTTTTTCACAATACCCGACCATAAGTATGGTGGTTTTGGGGTTTTCAATGTTGTTTGCGATGTGGTGTTTGACGCGTCCTGCTTCGGCCATGCCGGAGGCAGAAATGATGACACAAGGTTCATCGGATCGATTCAATGCTTGAGATTCGCGTTTGTCCTCGATGAAATGAAGTCCCTTAAAACCAAAGGGGTCTTTGTCGTACTTCATGATTTTCTGTACACTTCGATTGAAGCATTCCGGGTGCGCTTTGACCACGTTTGTGGCCGCAGTCGATAGGGGGCTGTCTACGTAGTACTTCACATCCGGCAAACGGTAGTCGAGCTCCAGTTCGTTCAGCGCATACAACAATTCTTGGGTTCGTCCGACACTAAAAGCCGGAATAATCAGTTTTCCCCGTTTGCCGATACAGGTTTCTTCAATGATTTCCCGCAGTGTTTCCGGTGTGCTGTTGATGTCGTCGTGCAAGCGATTTCCGTAGGTGGATTCTACAATGATGTAGTCTGCTTGTGGAAGCGCATCGGGCGATCGTAAGATGGGATCTCCATAGCGTCCGACGTCACCGCTAAAAGCAATTCGTGTAACTGTATTGTCTTCTTTGATGGTCAGGAAGACGGTTGCGCTTCCAAGAATATGTCCTCCATCATACAAACAGACGTCGATATCTTCGTTGATCTGTACCGTTTTGCGGTAGGGTATGGCGCGGAATTGGCTGATGGCTTTTTCGGCATCCTCTTTTGTGTAAAGCGGGTCAACAAAAGGTCTTCCTTGCTGCAGGCGTTTTTTGTTGATAAATTTTACGTCCGCTTCTTGAATGTATGCGGAGTTTTTTAGCAGAACATCAGCCAGGTCGAGTGTGGCTGAGGTGCCCAGAATCGGTCCGGTATAGCCTTCCTGAACCAGCTTGGGTAATAGGCCACTGTGGTCGATGTGCGCATGGCTCAACAAGACGAAATCAATCTCGGAGGCATCAAAACCCAGATTGGAATTGAGCTCCAGGGTTTCTGAACCCATTCCCTGGAACATTCCGCAGTCCAGCAGAATTTTGGTACCGTTTTTTAACTCAATTAGGTGTTTGGATCCGGTTACTGTGCGTGCCGCGCCGTGGAATGTGATTTTCATGATGTTGTTTTTTAGGTTTCTACATGCGGTCGGGTACTTCGATGCCAAGTAAATACATGCCCGATTTTAGTATGCGGGCAGTAAGTAGAGACAAACTGAGGCGGAAACCGCGAATATCAGAATTGTTTTCCTTTAATATGGAATGATCGTGGTAAAATTGGTTGTATTCTTTGGCCAAGTCGTAAACGTAGTTGGCTACAACGGACGGACTAAATTCAGTGCCTGCTTCGGCAACGATGTTTGGATACTTTGTCAACAATCGAATGAGGTACTGTTCTTTTTCGCTTAGTTTCTCAGCCACATCCTCTGAGGCCGAAGCGGCAAAATTACTTTCTGCAGCTTTGCGAAGTACCGATTGGATGCGTGCATGCGTGTATTGAATAAATGGCCCCGTGTTGCCGTTGAAGTCGATGGACTCTTTGGGGTTGAACGTCATATTCTTCTTGGGATCTACCTTGAGAATAAAGTACTTAAGTGCGCCCAGTCCGACCATGCGTGCGATGTTTTCTGCTTCTGCATCGGTCAGCCCGTCCAGTTTTCCCAGTTCTTTGGATGTTTCACGAGCGGTACGAATCATTTCTTCCATCAAATCATCGGCATCCACGACTGTCCCTTCTCTGGATTTCATTTTTCCTTCAGGCAATTCAACCATTCCGTAGGAGAAGTGAACCAAATCCTTACCCCATGAAAAACCGAGTTTGTCCAACAGAATGGACAGCACTTGAAAATGATAGTTTTGTTCGTTGCCAACGACGTAGACCATGCGATCGATGGGGTAGGTCTCGAAGCGTAAGCTTGCCGTGCCAATATCTTGGGTCATGTAGACCGAAGTGCCATCGGCGCGTAAAAGCACTTTTTGATCCAATCCGTCTTCGGTCAGATCGGCCCAAACCGATCCGTCTTCTTTGCGAAAGAAGATGCCTTGCTCCAGGCCTTCCAATACTTTTTCTTTGCCGGGAAGGTAGGTTTGAGATTCGTAATAAATGGTGTCAAATGCTACGCCCATTTGTTGATAGGTGGCATCAAATCCTTGATAAACCCACTGATTCATCGTCTCCCACAGGCTGCGCACTTCGGGGTCTGCGGCTTCCCAGCCGAGCAGCATGTTTCGCGCTTCGGCCATCAAAGTGGAAGCGGCTTCTGCTTCTTCCTTGCTTTTGCCTTCTGCCTGAAGTTGAGCCAATTCGGCTTTATAGTGCTTGTCAAAGGCTACGTAGTAATCTCCGACCAGATGATCACCCTTCTTTCCGCTCGAAGCCGGTGTTTCACCTTTGCCCCATTTCTTCCAGGCCAACATGGATTTACAGATGTGAATGCCCCGATCGTTGACGATGTTGGTTTTGATGACTTTTTTTCCGTTTGCTTCCAAGATGCGGCTCAAACTAAAACCAAGTAAGTTGTTACGAACATGGCCCAAATGCAGGGGCTTGTTGGTGTTTGGAGAGGAATACTCAACCATGTAGAGTTCGGCATCGTCTTTGACCGGATTGGTTCCGTAATGCGCGTTGTCAAGGGCTTTTTGAAACTGTTGTATCCACAAACGTGGGTTCAGACTGAGATTCAAAAAGCCTTTGATGACGTTGTAGCTTGTGATTCGTTCGCTGTGTTCAACCAACCACTGTCCCAACTCCTCTGCTGTTTCTTCCGGTCGTTTGCCGGATAGTTTAACCAAAGGGAAAACCACAAGCGTATAATCCCCGACAAATTCTTTTTTTGTGGGTTGCAAACTGATTTGGCCTTCTGTTACAACGTGTGCGTACAGTTGTTGGACCGCTTGAAGGATTTGTTGTTCGATTTGTTGGCTGAGTGTCATATACTTTGCGTTTGAGCAGACAAAGGTAGCTCAAAAACGTAAATAATGAAACAAGGCAACCGTGTTTGTGTTAGTTGACTTTTTCTGCCAACTCTTTACCTGCTTTGAATTTGACAACGCGTTTGGCCGGAATGCGAATGGTTTTTTTGGTGGAAGGGTTGATGCCGGTTCGAGCGGCTTTCTCAATAATGGAGAAGGTTCCGAAGCCTACCAATGAGATTTTATCTCCAGACTGAAGACTTGCTTCAACGCTAAGGATAAACGCTTCCAATGCTTTTTTTGCATCGGTTTTGCTCAAGCCGGATTTTTCGGCCATACTTTGTACTAATTCTGCTTTGTTCATGATACTGTTTGATATTAGATTAAGGTCAGTTGCAACAAAAATAGGATATTAATTGAATCAAGTCAAGATAAAGGTCGTGAAAATTAATAGGATAGCTGCTTTTTTTGTGAAAAATGGTTTGCATTACGGGAAAAGAGGCCCTTTTTTGTACATTTGTGTTCTAAACGTAGGAAACATATGTCCAGATTTCAGACCTCTAATGGGTTTATGCCCAATGTTCCGGTGATAACCAAGAACTTAATCATCATCAACGCACTGGCCTGGTTGTTGACCGTTGTGCTCAAACGTTCCGGTTTGGATGTGCAGCATTTTCTCGGCATGCACTATGTGGGTTCCGATGCTTTTTTCCCGACGCAGTTGATTACATATATGTTTATGCACGATTTGTCCGGTGTGTGGCATGTTTTTTTCAATATGTTTGCCGTGTTTATGTTTGGTCGGATCCTTGAACAGGTTTGGGGCCCCAAGCGTTTTTTGTTGTTTTATTTGGTGACGGGTGTGGGTGCCGGTATCATTCAACAGATCACTTGGTATATTGACCTGATGCCGTTTTTGTCTTCGGTTGATGACTATCTGGTACACGGTGACAGCAGTACGCTTTCTGGTTTTTTAAATATTCAATACGGCGTGCAGTATTCCAGTCAGTCGATCATCGAAGCCAAAGAAATGGTTTTAAATTCGATGTTGACAATCGGGGCTTCAGGAGCCGTCTTCGGTATTTTGTTGGCTTTTGGAATGTTGTTTCCGGATGCTCCTTTGTATCTGATGTTTATTCCGGTACCCATTAAGGCAAAATATATGGTGATCGGATACGGTTTGATTGAACTGTTTCAGGGAGTCTCCAATTTTTCCGGGGACAACGTTGCGCATTTTGCCCACTTGGGAGGAATGTTGTTTGGTTTTTTCCTTATTCGGTATTGGAAGAAAAAGGGGATAGGCAATGGATTCTATTTGGGATAAGATAAAACAGCAGTATCGTACGGGCACCGGCTTGATGCGATTGTTGATGATTAATGTCGGTCTTTTTGTGGCCTTGCGTCTGGCCTATGTGCTGGTGCGTGTTTTTCAAGGCGATCCGACGCTGTTGCTGTCACAGTTGCAGTTGGAGCCGGTTTTTCCCGATTTCTGGTTTCATCCCTGGACGGCGTTGAGTTATATGTTTGTGCATTTTCGTTTGATGCACTTGATTACAAACCTGTTACTTCTGTATTTTTTTGGCTCGTTGTTGCTTCGAGCGTTTTCTGAAAGAAAATTGCTTTTGTTGTATATCGGCGGGGGATTGGCAGGTGCGGTCTTGTTTTTGTTGGGCTCCCTTTTTATACCGGCTTTGAATGCGCAGGCTTACAACGCACCATTGATTGGAGCGTCGGCTTCTGTTATGGCAATCATGGTTTTTTTTACGTTTGTAAAACCGGACACAGCCGTTTCTTTGTTTGTATTGGGTCAACTAAAGTTAAAATACATCACGTTGGTGGTGCTGGTTCTCACGTTTGCGCACGCCAATCCTTCCGCGTATGGGAGTGATTTGGCTCATATTGGGGGTGCCTTGTTTGGCCTTTTTTTTGCCCTGTCTGAAAAAGAAGTCCTTCACTGGAAAAAGTGGTTCGGACCCCGCTCGAGAATGCGTGTCACGTATAATAGACCCTTCAGGGAACAGGTCGATCGTCCAACGGATGTGGATCAAGACTATCGGGATCGAAAAAAGAAACAGCAGGAAACACTTGATGCCATTTTAGATAAGGTAAAACGTTCCGGTTACGAGAGTTTATCGAAAGAAGAAAAACAGAAGTTATTTGATTTCAGCAAACATGGCTAAGACGCGTCGTCCTTCCGTTTCTATTTGGAATGCCATCAGTCGAGTATTGCATTCTGTATTGCTTATGATACAGATCTTGATATTCCTGCTGTTGTTGGTTTCTGCTTATGCTTATAAGATTAAACCGGAACAGGCATTACTCACGCCCTTCTTGTGTTTTACTTTTCCTTTCTTTGCATTGGCCAACCTGGTAATGGGGGTCGTTTGGTTGTTTCGCTTACGCATTTGGGCTTTGTTATCCATGCTTGGATTCGTATTGACGTTTGATGCACATCAGGCATGGTTCCCCATGGGTTTGGGTACGGAGCCGGTTGTTGAATCCGATGCGTCTTCTAAGGAATTGCATTTGTTGACCTACAACATTATGTATATGGATTATCCACGTGAAAATGAATCGGATCCGTTGCATCCGTCATTGGCCTATATACGGGATACGGATGCGGATGTTGTTTGTCTTCAGGAGGCCGGAAGCATTTTTTTAAATCAAACGCTTAAGCTGCCTGAAGTGCGTTCTGCGTTTAAAAAATATCCATATGTCCGTTCCGGATCGTATGAAGGTCGATATTCGGTGGTTTGTTTGTCGAAGTATCCAATCTTGCGTTTTTGGCGAGTGGAGTATCCCAGTTTGTCGAACTCTTCCTTTGTCTACGATATTAAGATGGGGGAGGATACGATACGATTGATCAATAATCACTTGGAATCAAATAAACTGGATCCGGCGGTAAAGAAGAAAGCAACGGATGTGTTGTTCAATCGAACGTCGGATGACCTTACGGGCGTGGCCGAAGCAATGGGTAATAAAGTAGGCAATGCCACCGCCATCCGGGCGAATCAGGCGATAAAGATTGCAGCGGTAATTGCCGATTCACCCCATCCGGTTGTTGTTTGCGGGGACTTCAATGACATACCGGGTTCCTTTACGTATCGTACCATTCGGGAGGGCTTGAAGGATGCCTGGATTGAACGGGGAAGAGGTTGGGGCAATACGTTTCACGATAATTTCTTCCTGTTTCGCATTGATTATATTTTGAGTGATCCCCGTTTGGAAGTTCTGTCTGTACAGCGTGACAAGCAGCGTTATTCGGATCATTATCCGCTACAGGCAAAATTGAGATTGCCATGAGTGCGTCTCTTCTCTATGCAGAGGTGGGTCTTCCGATTCCGTTGGAAGGTCGATTTACATACGAGGTTCCGGAAGAATTGGTACCTTATTTGATTGTGGGTAGTCGGGTCATTGTTCCTTTCGGTAAGGGCAGACGTGTGGGGATTGTGTTTGCGATTCATGCGGTTAAACCGGTGGGATTTGAAGTAAAACGCATCGTATCATTGCCCGACGATCGTCCGTTGGTCCGGTCGGAGCATGTGCGCTTCTGGGCTTGGCTATCGGATTATTATATGTGCACGGAGGGTGAAGTGTTAAAAGCGGCTTTGCCGGCCAATTTGTTGCAAATGGAGACTGCGGACAAGCCGTATTGGTATGCCCTGCGAACGCAACGGATTTATTGGTCTAAGTACCTACAGGAAAACCCGCTTGCGCTGAATGAACGTTTGTTGAAGCTGGAGAAAGCCAAAAAACAGTTGGCTTTGTTGCGTGGATTTATGGATTTGGCCGGAACACCGGGTGTGGGTTGTTGCAATCGAATGGATTTGCTCTCCTTGCCTCATGCCAACGCTTCTTTGTTGAAAGCGTTGATTGAAAAAGGGTTCCTCCGGGAAGAATCGGAAGAGTTGCCTTCGGGTACGCTTTCTGTGGATGATTCTTTGTTGGCCGTGTTGACCCCCGAACAAGAAACGGCTCTTACAGAGATTCGTGAAGTATTTAAACACAAAGAGTCGTGTTTATTGCATGGATATACTGCTTCCGGTAAAACGGAGTTGTATATGCATTTGATTATGAAATGCATCCAATCCGGACGAAATGCTCTTTTTCTGGTCCCGGAAATCGCACTGACAAAACAGTTGGCTCAACGATTGGAACGCGTTTTTGGAGCGTGTCTACGCGTGTATCATTCCGATGTTTCCCTTTCGGAACGTTTACGGTTGTGGCGTGAATTGTCCAAAGGAGATCAGGCTTATGTTGTGTTGGGTGCACGATCTTCCATTTTTCTGCCGTTTCCTCATTTGGGTTTGGTCGTCGTGGATGAAGAGCACGATAGTAGCTACAAACAGCAAGATCCGGCTCCCCGATACAACGCACGCAATGCCGTAATGGTGCTGGCTTCTTTTTTTAAAGCAAAGGTTTTACTGGGTACGGCTACACCATCCATTGAGGCATATTCCAATTGTTTGATGAAAAAATCCGGTTTGGTCGAGTTGTTTTCCAGACACATGGGCTATGGACTACCGGAGGTGCGTGTCATCAATACAGCGAACCTGCGCAAGCAGAAGCGCATGAAGTCGTTGTTCTCTCCGGAGTTGTTGCAGGTAAGTCAGGCAGCCATTGATCAGGGCGAGCAGGTTTTGTTTTTTCAGAACCGAAGGGGGTATGCGCCGATGGTTACGTGCGCGGTGTGTGGTTGGGTGCCCCGTTGTACGAATTGTGATGTTTCGATGACGTATCATAAGGCAAAGGATCACTTGCGCTGTCATTATTGTGGTTACGAGATACCCTTGCCGGATAGATGTCCGGTATGTGCCGCTGAGGCTACACGTTGGGGCGGATACGGAACGGAACGCATTGAGGAGGATGTTCAGAAACTGTTTCCCGATGCTCGAATTGTACGTATGGATACCGATACGGTGCAAAAGAAGGATGCCTCCCAACGTTTGTTGAGCCGTTTTGAGCAAGGTGATTCGGATATTCTTATTGGTACTCAAATGGTTACGAAGGGTTTGGACTTTCAAAATGTTCGAGTGGTTGGGGTTCTTAATGCCGATTTGATGCTGAATTTTCCGGATTTTCGGGCACACGAACGGGCTTTTCAAATGTTGTCTCAAGTGGCAGGCCGCTCCGGTCGGCGTGAGAAATCCGGGCTTGTGCTTTTGCAAACCACTCAACCCGATCATCCGGTTCTAAAACAAGTGTTGCAGCATAATTATAAGGCTTTTTTTAGCGAGGAAGTGCAGTTGCGCCAGCTGTTTTCTTACCCTCCCTATACTCGAATCATTTATGTATATGTACGACATTTGGATGCTAGCAAGGCTCGTGCGCTTGCTTTGCGGTTTGCTCAGCAGGCCTCTTCCTATTTCGGGGCACAGATGCTGGGGCCCGATCAGGCACCGATAGGACGCCTGAATCAATGGTATCAACAGTTTATGATGTTCAAGATTCCGGTCGAAGAGTCCTTTATGCGGGCAAAAAAGCGCTTGATGCGCATTCGAACGTTATGCCTGGAAGATCGTACCGGTAAGAATGCGCGTATTCACTTTGATGTTGATCCGGTTTAATGGGTGATTTCCGCATTTTTATATACTTTTGTAAAAACAGATAAAACAAATCAACATGAGACTGAAAAATGTCTTTTTTGGAATGCTTGCCTTGACAACAGGCTTTTTTTGGACCGCTTGCGGAGAAGATGAGGAAGTTACGATCACAGTAAAGACGTATCATGTGGAGCATGTCACGTCTACGGGTGGTCGCATTCGTGGACAGGTAGCGACTTCGCAGCCGGTGCCCCTCGTTCGTGCGGGTTTGTTGCTGACCGCTCAATATAAGTATCCTTCGATCACAACGGCACAGGTGCTGGAGTCCGAAACGTCCTTACTGGATTTTTCGCTCAATTTGAGCAATTTGAGTTCGGATTCCTTGTATTATTTTAGGGCTTTTGCCCAAACCGCTGATACCGTTATTTATGGGACCACCTATTCTTTTTATCCCATGGATGTTGAACATGATTTGGTTTATGTGGAGGGTGGTTCGTTTACAATGGGTGCGACGCCGGCTCAACTTGAATGGGCCAATGCCAACGAGAAACCGGCACATACAGTACAATTGGATGACTATTACCTGGGAAAATACGAGATTACCAATGCGGAGTTTGCTCGGTTCTTGAACAGTCGTAATTTGGGTGTTGGGGCTACGAGTATGACATCCAGCGGGGTCAGTGCAAAAATGGCTTTTGCCAATCCGAAAGGTTTGGTGTTTGATGCCGATCTTTCGAAGTGGACCTACCCGGAAGGGTATGGAGCCAAGCCGGTTGTTTATGTGACTTGGTATGGAGCCAGTGAATACTGTCTCTGGGCCGGTGGTCGTCTGCCAACAGAGGCGCAATGGGAGTATGCTGCTCGAGGAGGGTCTTTGAGTAGTGATGCGGTCTACAGTGGCAGCAACGATGTGGATTTGGTGGGATGGTATCGTGGCAACAACAACTCGTCCATTTTAGAATTACCCACACATGTCGGTGGAGAAAAAGCGGCAAATGAATTGGGTTTGTATGATATGAGTGGAAATGTTTGGGAGTGGTGCCAGGATTGGTATGCCGATTATTCGAGTGTTTCTCAGGAAAACCCTTCCGGACCGACCGATGCGGCTGCCGAAGAATTGGATTTGATCCATAAGGTACGTAAAGGAGGCGGTTGGGCAGATACACAGGTTTCGAATTTGCGTGTCAGTGTACGAGCCGGGAATTTGCCAAGCGGGGATGCGGGTTCCATTGGTTTTCGACTAGCGAAGTCCGCCTACGAGGAGTAAAAAAAAGACCGTTTCATTCAATTGAAACGGTCTTTTGTTTGGGTGTGCCATTGTTATATGTACTTGGAAATGCTTTCAGCAATGGATTGCATTGTTTCTTTGCTCAAGTCCAGTTTTGGATTGGAAAACAACATATCCGATTCCGTTTGAATCGGAATCAGGTGTATGTGCGCGTGAGGGACTTCCATACCAATCACTGCGATTCCAACGCGTTTGCAAACCAACGCTTTTTTTTGTGCAACGGCAATCTTCCTGGCAAAGATCATCATGTCAGCCAGTAGGGTATCCTCCAAATCAAAGAGGTAGTCAATCTCCTTTTTGGGAATGACCAGGCAGTGCCCTTCGGTTAGCGGGCGTATATCCAAGAAGGCGAAGAATTGTTCATCTTCTGCTATTTTGTAACAAGGAATCTCTCCTGCTATAATTTTACTGAATACACTTGCCATACGTATTTATTTAGCCAGTTCGATTTTTCGGACTTCTAGAAGAAGTGTACCTGCAGGGACTGTGATTTCGGCCACTTCACCCACTTTCTTACCCAGCAAACCTTTTGCGATGGGTGTGCTGACAGAGATCTTCTTTTCTTTTAAGTTTGCTTCTGAGTCAGATACGATTGTGTAATCAAATTCCTGTTTGGTCTTGACGTTGTATAACGTAATTTTGGTTAGAATTTGTACGGTGTCTGTATTGATTTTACTTTCATCAAGTATGCGGGCATTCAAATAAAGCTCCTTCAGCTGGGAAATCTTCATTTCTAGCATGCCCTGAGCCTCTTTGGCCGCATCGTATTCAGCGTTTTCTGACAAATCTCCTTTGTCACGTGCTTCTGCGATTTGTTGGGAAATGCGTGGACGTTCCACTGTTTCCAGAAGTTCAATTTCCTTTTGTAATTTGTTGTAACCGTCTTCGGTCATGTAGCTGATTGCCATTTGATGTTCCTCCTTTTCTGTTGAATTTTTACGTTTTTGGTTTAGGACTAAAAAACAAAAAGAATTCCGGCCGTAACCGGAACTCTCAATGTTTAACTGCAAATATAATAAATAAATACGTCGATGTCAAGTATTAAAGCAATTTTTTAATTTCTGAATCCAAATCCTTGATTTGTTCGTCTCTTGTCAGAATGTTGCCCGATCGATCGATTAAAAAATAGGTCGGTAGTTGGCTTACATTGTATTTTTTTAAATACGGGGATTGCTGAAGGCGATTGTCCCGCACACAAATCCACGGAAGGTTGGCTGCTGCCGTTTTCCAGAAGTGTTCGTTTGGGTCAATCGAAACCTGATAAACAGAAAATCCCTGCTCAGCGTATCGATGGTATACTTCACGTAATTTCAGGTTGCGATTTGGAGAGAATTCGGATTGGTACAGAGTAAAATCCAATAAAATGACATTGCCCTCGGATTGTGACAAGGATGTGGTTTTGTTGTGGATGTCCGGCAAAGAAATCTCAAAAAAGTGCAGGAAGTCCAGTTCGGTAATGGTGATTTCTTGTTGAG
The DNA here is from genome assembly GCA_028709215.1 of Bacteroidales bacterium. Lineage (GTDB taxonomy): Bacteria > Bacteroidota > Bacteroidia > Bacteroidales > UBA1402 > UBA8389. The sequence goes on along the minus strand of JAQVXI010000015.1, from coordinate 21,604 downwards.
ACCGAATTTTACGAATCTCTCTCAAGCCGGTCAGGGAAAGGTTGACCAGGTGCTTTGTCCGCGCTGACTCCGGGTAGTAGGTTTCCCAAGAGGTGGCTACGGCTGCGTAGACTTTATTGTCTGAAACGTCATAGGGGTCAAAGAGTTGGTGGTCCTGGAGGCGTTGGAATATGGCAAAATAGGCAGCCGGCGATACCGGATCTCTAAAAATGATGTTTTTTGCTGCATTCTTGTGTGCATCAACATGCGCTTTTATTTCTTGTTGCAGCGCTGAGGCATCCAGTTCTCCCCGTTTGTAACGAGCGAATACGCTGTCTGCCTGCATGCGTGTTTGAGCTTGTAATTCGATCAGTTTTTTGATGTCTTGATTGGAAGCAGATCCGTCCAATTCATAGCGTTTGCCAAAATCGTTTTTTTGAGTGTGAATACGGAGTTGCTTGGATGTGTCGGAGGCAAAATGAAGCGCCGCATTCCCCAATCTCAATCGATAGAATTCCGGAGACTCAGATCGGTCCAGTTGAAAAGAAAACGATCCGGAAGCGTCCAAGACGCAGGAGTCAAGTGTTTGAACATTTGACATACTGACATGCTCCAGGTAGACCGTGTCGTTTTCGGCGCCTGCAATTTCCCCGTTTATAACAAAAGCAGGCTTGGTTTGACAGCCCATCAGCAGTGTCAAGCCAAGCCCTATTATCCTGTGTACTGTACGCATAGAGTCCTGTGATTTTGGCAACAAACCTACATATAAAAATGTGTATTGCCAAATCGTGCGATTTGATTAACGGTTGGTTTTAAGAACTTTTTCTACCGCTTGACTGCCGTCGTTGTACCGGGTTTTTTGGATGTAAAGACCTGAACGAAGCGCTTCAAAGGTGTTGGATGCCTTTTTTCCGGTCAAGTCGAAAAAGCTACGATCTACGATGGTTTTTGCGGATTCAACAGGAGCAAGTCCTGTTGCTTCTGATACCTGTATGTGGTAAATGTTTACGCCACTGCTTGGAGAATATATGTAAATGGATGTTCTCTCTCCGGTATATGGTAATGTGGTTGCAGTTAGTTGTGTTCCTAGGGCAGCAACTGTTCCGATTAGCGTGCCGTCTGCGGATTCAACATTGAGCACCCGATCTGCCGAACTGCTTGAAGACATCGCCTTTATGGTGATGTTGACGGATCCGTTTACGGCAAAAGCCAAAACCCGATTTAAAGGCATCTTAGGGCTGTCGCTCGTGAAGGCTCCGGTACCGCCCATCTTAATCCGATGCGTATACGTAATGCCCCCTTCGGATTTTCCGTTTTTATCCACGACCACGGCCTTTCCGGCTTCGGCATAAATCTGAAGATTGTTTACGGTCGTAAGCGTTTCCATTGTCCCCAGCGCATTAAAATCATCAGCGCTGAAGTTCCAATCATAGGTTTGCGCACCGGCAAAGCCGATGGTGCATAAGCTGACGAGTAGTGTGTAGAGTTTTCTCATAGTTGCGATTTTATTGGTTTATACAAACATAGATCATTTGTTACAAATAGTGGTGTAATAATACGTGGAATTTTTGACATTGTGGTAAAATAAGGTCTAGAATATGGGTATTTGGAGGGAAAATGCTGACACAACGTGAGATATCCCAAAGATTTTGCTAACTTTGCGCGATTTTATGTATATAAGAAAGACAATTTACTAAAGACGCTTTTATGATCAACCCGATTGTCAAAACAATTGATTTGGGTGATGGAAGAACCATCACCATCGAAACGGGTAAATTGGCCAAACAGGCCGATGGTTCCGTTATGGTTCGTATGGGGAATACGATGTTGCTTGCTACCGTATGCTCTGCTCAGGATGCTACCCCCGGCACCGATTTCATGCCTTTGCAGGTAGAGTATAAAGAGAAATTTGCTGCTGCCGGTCGTTTTCCCGGAGGTTTTACAAAACGAGAAGGCCGCGCAGGAGATTCTGAAATTTTGGTTTCCCGATTGGTTGACCGTGTGTTGCGCCCCTTGTTTCCGGACGATTATCACGCAGATACCATTGTAAATGTGATACTATTCTCCGCAGATGGTGAGGACCTGCCCGATGCTTTGGCCGGTTTGGCCGCTTCGGCCGCTCTTGCTGTTTCCGATATACCCTTTAACGGTCCCATTTCAGAAGCGCGTGTTGCACGCATTCAGGGACAATTTGTGATCAACCCTACCGTAAGCCAGTTGGCTCAGGCCGACATGGATATTATGGTTGGAGCCACGATGGATAACATCATGATGGTTGAGGGCGAAATGGACGAAGTCCAGGAGGCTGATTTGCTCGAAGCATTAAAGGTTGCGCACGAAGCCATCAAAGTACAGTGTAAGGCTCAAATGGAGCTGACAGAAGCCGTTGGAAAAACGGTCAAACGCAGTTATTGCCACGAAGTAAACGACGAAGATCTTAAAAAAGATGTTTGGGCAAAAACATTTGACAAAGCATATGCCATCGCTGTTTCCGGCAATACCAACAAGCATGAACGCATTTCCGGATTTGCCAACATCGTCAAGGAATACACCGAAAGTCTGGATCCCGAGGTCGCCGAAGCGAAAAAGGAATTGATCGGACGTTACTATCATGCTGTGGAAAAAGAAGCCATGCGTCGTTCGATCCTGGATGAAGGTAAGCGTCTTGACGGACGTAAGACGACCGAAATTCGTCCCATTTGGAGCGAAGTGGATTATTTACCCGGATGTCATGGTTCTGCCGTATTTACCCGTGGAGAAACGCAATCGCTTACTTCGGTAACGTTGGGTACAAAAACGGATGAGAAAATGATTGACAACGTACTGGATCAAGGACGCGAACGTTTCTTGTTGCACTATAATTTCCCTCCGTTCTCAACGGGTGAAGCACGTGCAAGCCGTGGAGTCGGACGTCGTGAAGTTGGGCACGGTAATTTGGCTCATCGTGCATTAAAGGGCATGTTGCCCAAGGAATATCCGTACGTAATCCGCGTTGTATCCGATATCCTCGAATCAAACGGTTCTTCTTCGATGGCCACGGTTTGTGCTGGTACATTGGCGTTGATGGATGCAGGTGTTCCGATGAAAAAACCGGTTTCCGGTATTGCTATGGGTTTGATCTCAGAGAAGAAAGGGACCAATTTTGCGGTTCTGTCTGATATTTTGGGTGACGAAGATCATCTGGGTGATATGGACTTTAAAGTAACCGGAACCAAAGATGGTATCACGGCAACTCAAATGGACATCAAAGTCGATGGATTGAGCTACGAGATACTGGAAAAAGCCTTGCTACAAGCCCGTGAAGGCCGTTTGCACATTCTGGGTAAAATTACCGAAACATTGGATGCTCCGCGTCCCGACTTGAAACCGAACGCACCACGCATTGAAATGCTTTGGATTCCCAAAGAATTCATTGGTGCAGTCATTGGACCGGGTGGAAAAATCATTCAAGGCATTCAGGAAGAAACCGGAGCGGTTGTTACCATCGAGGAAATTGACGGTAAGGGTCGCGTCGAAGTTTCGGCAAACAATAAATCGGTGATTGATGCAGCGATGAATAAGATTCGTGGCATTGTCGCCATTCCCGAACCGGGCGAAATCTATACAGGAAAAATTCGTTCTGTAATGCCTTACGGTGCATTTGTTGAGTTTATGCCGGGCAAGGATGGTTTGTTGCATATTTCCGAGATCGATTGGAATCGCTTGGAAACCGTTGAAGCAGCCGGATTAAAAGAAGGTGATGAAATTCAGGTTAAGTTGTTGGACATCGATCCGAAAACCGGCAAGTACAAACTTTCTCGTAAAGTGCTTATGGCGAAACCCGAAGGTTATGTGGAACGTCCGGAACGCCCGGAGCGTGGTGATCGTCCCGAACGCCCACGTCGTGAGGGTGGTGAACGCAGTCGTCGTTGATCCGTTCGAAAAAGAACAATCATTGCGACCCGGGGATTTTCCTTGGGTCGCTTTATTTTTGTACCTTTGCAGCGCCTTGCGAAAGGCCTTATATAATATGTATACATGATTACAGTCAGCAATTTACAAGTACAGTTTGGAAAACGAGTGTTGTTTCAGGATGTAAATCTCAAATTTACTCCCGGAAACTGTTATGGGATCATTGGAGCAAATGGCGCAGGAAAGTCAACGCTTCTACGGGTGATGAGTGGAGAAGTGGATCCGGTTCGTGGGAGCGTAACGTTTGGCCCGGGCGAACGTCTGTCTGTTCTGAAACAGGACCACTTTGAATTTGATGCCTTTACCGTAATGGATACGGTATTGATGGGGCATGACCATCTTTGGGCCGTTAAAACAGAAAAAGATGCTTTATATTTAAAAGAGGATTTCAGCGACGCAGATGGATTGAGAGCCTCCGAATTGGAGGAGCGTTTTGCCGAAATGGGAGGATGGAATGCCGAAAGCGATGCGGCCATGCTCTTGAGTGGGCTTGGCATTAGTGATGCCTATCATTATACGTTGATGGGTGAATTGGGCGGTAAGGAAAAGGTTCGGGTGCTTTTGGCCAGAGCCTTATTTGGCAAACCGGACAATCTGTTGCTGGATGAGCCGACCAACGATTTGGACGTAGACACGGTTATGTGGTTGGAGAATTATTTGGCCAATTACGAAAATACGGTTCTGGTTGTATCCCACGACCGTCGCTTCCTGGATTCGGTTTCAACCCATACGTTGGATATTGATTTTGGGAAAGTTCAGTTGTATGCAGGAAACTATAGTTTCTGGTACGAGTCCAGTCAGCTCGCGTTGAGGCAGCAACAAACACAAAACAAAAAGGCGGATGAGAAGCGGAAAGAATTGGAAGAGTTTATTCGTCGCTTCAGTGCCAATGTGGCGAAGTCCCGCCAGGCAACAAGTCGTCGAAAGATGCTTGAGAAGCTGAATGTAGATGACATTCAAGCCTCTTCCCGTCGTTATCCGGGGATCATTTTTACACCTGATCGCGAACCGGGCAACTCCGTTTTGGAAGTTAAAGGTTTATCGGCAAGTATGGAAGGCGATGTCCTTTTTAGAGATGTAAATTTCAACGTTGAAAAGGGAGATAAAATTTGTTTCTTGTCGCGTGACCCAAGAGCGATGACGGCCTTTTTTGAAATTCTCAATGGGCATAAAAAAGCAGATGAAGGCCAGTATAATTGGGGTATTACCATAACCACGGCTTATTTGCCGATCGATAACAATGAGTTCTTTAATACGGATCTGAATTTGGTTGAGTGGTTGGGCCAGTTTTCTGAAGATACCAGTGAAAGTTACATACGTGGCTTTTTGGGAAAGATGCTGTTTTCTGGAGAAGAGATCTATAAAAAGTCCTCCGTCCTTTCCGGTGGTGAAAAAATGCGTTGCATGATTGCCCGGATGATGCTAAGAAATGCCAATGTTATGATACTGGATTCTCCGGCCAATCACTTGGATCTGGAATCCATTCAGGCATTCAACAATACACTGGTTGGTTTTAAAGGCAATATTCTGATGTCGTCACACGACCGTGAATTCATACAAACCGTTTGTAATCGCTTTATTGAACTCACACCCAATGGAATCATTGATAAGATGACGGACTACGAGAGCTATTTGCTGGATCCCCTTGTTAAAGAGCTACGTACGAAGCTCTACGAAAAATAAAGATTTTATTCTTCCGACGCTGCTGAATCATCCTCCATGGGTGTATTCAGCAGTACTTGGGAAGCTTCCAGGTCTGCCTCAAAGATGTGTAAGCGAATCCCAGAGAGGTTGTCGGTCATAATACTTCCGGTAAAGGGGTTGTTTACGTTGCTCAAAAAGCTCTCAATGCCGTTTGCTTCCAATAAGCCTTGAACGATGCTGGCTTCACCCAAAGAGGAGAATTCACGCAATACAATGGTTTGATCTTGTTTCATGGCGTTTCATTTGCGGCCCTTACGACCGTTGTTCTTCTTTAAACCTCCATATTTTTTGGGCTCAAAGGCAGGGCCTTCTCCCAATTCTTCCGGGATTTGTAGCCGGTAGACTTGCTTGCCTAAGAAACGTTCAATTTTTTCAAAGGCCATTTGCTCGTCTTCCGAAACAAATGTGATGGCGAGGCCATCTGCGTCTGCACGTGCAGTACGTCCAATTCGATGCACGTAATCTTCGGCATCGTGCGGAACATCATAATTGATCACAACGCTGATGTCTTCGATGTCGATTCCTCTGGATACAATGTCTGTGGCGACCAAAATGTTCACTCTTCCGTTCTTAAATTCCTGCATGGTTCGATCCCGTTCGGATTGTTCCAGATCCGAATGCATCTCTGCAACGGGTAGGTTTAGGCTGCGTAGGGTTCGGGTGACCTCTTTTACTTTGATCTTAGAGGAAGAAAAAATAATGGCTTTGTCCGGCAGGGTGTCAGCAAACAAGTGTTGAACAAGTTTTGCTTTTTGTCTCTCGTAACAGATGTATACGGATTGCACGATTTTTTCGTTGGGCTTGGATACAGCCAACTCTATTTCGTGGGGGTCGATGAGTATTTTTTTAGACATCTCCCGTATTTTGGGTGGCATGGTCGCTGAAAACAGCATGGTTTGTCTTCTTTTCGGGAGTTCGTTGACAATTTGCATGATGTCATCAAAGAAACCCATGTCCAACATTCGATCGGCTTCATCCAAGATAAAATATTGTACTTTGGTCAGGTCAATGAGCCCCAGTTTGAGGTAGGAAAGCAATCGTCCCGGTGTCGCAATTACAATATCAACGCCCGATTGCAAACCTTTTTTTTGTTGTTCCCAAACAATGCCGTCGCTGCCCCCGTATACAGCAACCGAGGTTACGGGCAGGTAGTACGCAAAGCCCATAACCTGCAGGTCTATTTGCTGAGCCAACTCACGTGTCGGAACCATAATTACTGCATTGATTGCATCTTCCGGGTGTCCACCCTTTACCAAGTGATTCAAAATGGGCAACAGGTAGGCAGCGGTCTTACCGGTTCCTGTCTGTGCACATGCAATCAAGTCCTTACCTTCAAGTAGTATCGGAATGGATAATTCCTGTACGGGTGTGCAGGTTTTGAAATTCATAGCCCATAGGCCATCGAGGACTTCTTCCTCCAAATCCATTTCTTCGAATGTCATCATGTGCAAAAAATGTTATTTCTGCAAAGTAACAAAAAATCGCTTGAATCCCGCTTGCCTTTCCCATTTACTTTACAGGCTTTTTCAATAGTTGTGAAAATGTGCCAAATTTTGTAAACAAAATGCCATTTTTTAAAGTTATACTTCTGGTGTATCCCATACCTTTGTCCGCTGTACTTACTGTAGGATTTATTGAGAGACATGAAAAACAACACCCCAAAACATACCGAGTCTATAAACCCATGAATATATGAAAATCAAAAAAACTTTTTGGCTTTTATTGACTGTTGTGGTCGCATTTGTGCGCTGCAGCAATGAGGTTGATTCCTATTACGATCGTCCGGATTGGCTTGAAAAACCGCTGTACGAAGAATTGGAAGCTGCCGGAAATTTTACGTTATACCTGGAAGCGGTCGATCGTACGCTTCAATCACAAGTTTTGAAAGGGGCAGGTTTGTATACCTGTTTTGCTCCCAACGACGAAGCCTTTCAGACATGGATGGCTTCAAAAGGATATGCGAATGTCGCTTCCATTCCTCAGGAAGTTGTCGACGCCCTGGTTTCTTACACCTTAATATATGGTCAGTACCAAGAACAAAATTTGGGTTCGGCCATGGTCGCGAAAGTATGGACGCCCGGTGTTGCCTATAAATACAAAACACCGTATTACCCGATGATTTCCCGTGAAATTGTAAACGGTGATTCCGCCTGGGTTTTTGACTCCAATACAGCGAACGGGTATACCTCCACGTCGAAAAGTCCGATTGTTGGGAATTACAAATATTTACCGGTTTTAACACCCGCTTATTTTAATGCGTCTTCACCCGCCTTAACGGCAGAGGATTACGAAAGTTTTTATCCGGGATCATCCTGGAACGGTGTTTCGGGTTTGGGTAACGTAGCGCAGGCGGCAATTGTCGGAAGTCAGCATTTGGCTGAAAATGGAGCTTATTACGAAGTAAATTCGGTGGTAGAGCCTATTAAAAGCACACACCAATATTTAGAGTCTGATCCGGATTGTTCGGACTTTTTGGCTTTATTGGACTACAAGCTTCCCACAGCCAGTGAGCAGTATTTTAAATTTTTTATGAACATCGAAACGGTTGATGATCAAATGAAGCTCGTCTATCCAGAGAAAAACATCGACAAGGTCTGGATCAAAGGTTACACCGGGTTTACGTTTAATCCTGTTGTTGAACGTTATAATGGTGAGGGCAGAAGCAGCGACATTACACAGGAAAACGGCTATACGATGTTTGTGCCAACCAAAGCAGCCTTGGATAATTTTCTACAAACCCGTTTGTTGAAATATTACGCATCGTTGGATCAGGTGCCGGCAACGTTGTTGGCCACCTTTATTACTGCACAGATTTCTGAAACGCTTGTATGGCCTTCGTGGTTTACGAGCAAGACCAATATGTATGGTGAGTATCTGGCAGGAACCAATGTGAACCCGTCGGACATCGAGACGTTTGGTGTGACCGGTCGGTACCTTAGCAGCAACGGAATTGTTTATAAAACCAATCAGGCCATAAAAAGCCGGTATTTCGAAACCATTTTTGCGGAAGTGCTTCTGAATCCGGATTTCTATTTTATGAGTCTTGCGCATGAATTGTATTATGGTGGAGAAACGGGTTTGACCGAATTATTGATGCGCTGCCCGTTGAACGGTTATTATTCTGAACGCAATACGCTTTTGTTGTTGAGCGATGCTCAGCTCAAAGCAGATGGCTTTGATTACGATGAAGTGAACAATCAATTTACACACCGTATTACAAATACGAATGGAGCATCTACACGTATGAAACGACTGGTAACCAATCATTTGTTTCTTGGATACGTGGACACCTTTGATGTCGTAGTTGCAGAAGGTGTTTTTGGCAAGAACGAAATGGTGGTCAAAAACGAAGGTGCCCAGTTGACAGCCGACGATTTTGCAGCTACATCTACGATTTATGACGGATGGAATTATCGTGTCAGCTATAATGGCGAGCCGCTTCGATTTAAGAACAACAAGCTTCAGGCCATCGGAAATATAGAAATGGGCGAAGAAGTGACACTGACTAAGGTTGAAGAATATCCGAACGGTGAGGTCTTTTCAGTCGATCGCCCGTTGCAGTATTCCGAGCGTAATACGCCGGCCTCTTTGGATACCGCTCTGAGGGATAAGTCACTTTGGTTCTATTTAGATAAGGCACGCAAGGAAAATCCGAATGTTTCAAAGTTTGTGGATTTGGTTGAAATTGTCATGAAGTCCAGCGATAGTGAAGAATTACTCGGTATTAAATCGACCAATTCCTATACTGTATTGATGCCAACCAATACGGCGATGACAAAAGCACTGAATGCTGCGTTGTATCCGGCAGTCATTGATGTGGAGCAGGATAAATCCGGTTACGAAAAAGCGTTGCGTTTTTTGCAGGGGCACTTCCTACAGGGACAGGTGCTGGTTGACGACAATCTTCCTATTATCTATCCTTATTCACCACTGTCGGACAATCCAACTTCGACCATTATGCCGACGATTTTGGCCGTAACCAATGAACGCTTGGAGTTGATCAACGAACGTACACGAGTAACGGCCTATAAGTTAAAATTGGGAAATAACTATCAGTTGCGTTTTTATGCAAACAGTATCACACGAGGAAATACAACGCTGGTGGAGGGTACACCAACCTGGACAGCGGGAGCACTCAATCACCTGACCGTACAGCGTGCAAAGGCTACGACGGGAGATTATTATCGTAGCAACCGAATGGCAGCACGCGCCATCTTGCATGAGGTGAACAATTATCTACGCTTTGAAGACAAATAAAGGAAAATCGATACGTTATGAAACAACATAGTTTGATATTACTTTGCGTTTTGGCCTTCTTGATGGGTGCAACGACACAATCGCTGGAAGCACAGCAGCGACTCTTGGTTCGAGGGAAGGTTATATCCAATGCCGACAAACTGCCGCTACCGATGGCGCATGTCTTCGAAGTCGATGCCGATGGCCGTATTTTATCAACAGCCGTGAGTGATATTGATGGAAATTACAGCTTGTTGGTTGCCAGCAAAGAGAATAAATTATCCAGCAAGTACGTGGGTTTCAAGAGCAAGTTGATTCCGATTGATGGAAAAAGTGTGGTGGATATTTATCTGGATGAAGAGACCATAGCCTTACAGGATGCGGTGGTTACTGCCAGTCGCGTAGTGACGGCGGGAATGATGAATATTCCTGAGCGTGAGTTAACTTCCTCTATGGTTCGCCTGGATACAAAAGAGATCGCAGAACTGTCTGCTGCATCCATCGATGATGCCATTCAGGGACGTATGGCTGGGGTTGACGTGGTTGCAAGTTCGGGTGACCCGGGAGCGGGGATGTCGATTCGTATCCGTGGGACAACCTCTATTAATGGTTCTTCTGAACCGTTGGTTGTTGTGGACGGAGTGATCTACGAAACGACCATTGGAGATTTTGACTTTGCCAATGCAACGGAACAGGAGTACTCTCAGTTGTTAAATATTGCGACCGAGGATATTGCTGAGATATCGGTTTTGAAAGATGCTGCCGCTACAGCCATTTACGGTTCCAAAGCCGCAAATGGTGTGTTACAAATTACGACTAAGCGTGGGAATGTAGGACCTCCACGCGTATCGTATACCTATAAGGGGAACTTTGCGAAACAACCGGATCCGCTACCCATGTTGACAGGGGATCAATATACGACGTTGATTATCGAACAACAATTGAATGCCGGTATTCAGATGGATATGACCACCAATCCGGAATTCGCCTATGATACGAACAACCCATACTATTATTACAACTACGGACAGAATACCAATTGGATTAAGGAAATCACACAGATAGGGAAAACCAATGACCATTCTGTCTCCATATCCGGAGGGACCTCAAAGGTTCGATATCGTTTTTCTGCCGGTTATTGGAATCAAGAGGGAACGACGATCGGAACGGATTATTCCCGCATCAGCACGCGTATGAATATTGACTACAACGTTTCCGATAAATTGAGGTTCTCTGCGGACGTTTCGTATACCCATGGTGACAATCACCGCAACTATGTGACATCCATTCGAAGCCGGTCGTACACAAAAATGCCCAACCAGAGTGTGTTTGAATTTACCGAAACCGGTTTGCCGACATCCGTTTATTTTACGCCGCAAACCAATCAGCAAGGAACGTATTCGGGAAATTACAATCCGGTTGCCTTGGCAAAAGAAGGACAGTATCGTATTCTGAGTGAAAAAATTATACCGAAGTTGCAGGTTCAATACCGCATTTCTCCTACGTGGAGGTATGTCTTGGATGTCAGTTTTAGTGTTGGGAATAATAAGAACAACTCATTTTTGCCGCGTGTAGCGACGGGTCTGGATTTGGCCTCCATTTATGTGAACAAATCGGATGAGTCGGATTCGGAAAGCTTTTCTACGCAGACCTACAACAAACTGTTGTGGCAACCCAAGTTGGGAGAGGATTATACGTTACAGGTTTTGTTGGGTACAAATACGTATTCATCCGAAGGGCGTTCCTATTCTGCCGCAACATCCAGTTCAGCCTCTTCCTTTTTACAGGATCCGATCAGTGGGTATTTGTCCAACAGTTCGAGTTCTTCCATTAGCAGTGGTTCTTCTCAATACCGAAACATGGCCGTTTTTACCCAGTTCCAGTACGGGATGTTTGATCGCTATTTCATAAATGGAACGTTGCGACGGGATGGTAGTTCTAAATTTGGAGACAACTATCGATTCGGGGATTTTCCATCCATCTCAGCACGTTGGAGAGCATCCAGTGAACCCTTTTTACGGGGTACATCAAAGTGGTTGACCGATTTGAGTGTGCGTGCTAGTTATGGGATCAATGGGAATGAGCCCAATGCCAGTTATCTGCAATACAGTCGATACAGTACGTATGGTTATGCCTATTTGGGTACAAGCGGAACGTCTGCCAGCAACATGCAGCTGTCCAATCTGCGTTGGGAACGTTCTACACAAGCAAACATTGCAGGAAATCTGATTTTGTTTAGCGGTCGCATCAACGTAGATTATGATTACTATTTGAAGAGTACCAATGATTTGTTGTTTAATAACTTAACATTGCCTTCTTCCTCTGGATTCGGTAGTGTCGGATCAATGAACGTGGGTAAAATGGACAACATCGGTTGGGAATTGAATGTGCAGACCACACCGGTCCGCAGCAAGGATTGGACCGTCAATTTTAATTTTAATGTCTCGCGTTCTGAAAATTTTATTCGAGAATTGTCTGAATACATTTCGACGGAAAGTGGCAATTGGAATGCCAATGGAAGCTATCTGACCCGTTACATCATGGATCAACCCTTGGGTTCTTTCTATGGATACCGTTACAAAGGTGTTTACTTGAATGAGGAACAAACCATTGCCACCGATAAGAGTGGGAATGCAATTTATACATACGATGAAAACAATCAATATGTACCGTTGTATATGAAGTTTGGAGCTGGAACAGCGACCGAGTATCAGTTTGAAGCCGGTGATGCCCGTTATGAGGACATCAACAACGACGGTAGCATCGATGAGCAGGATATTGTCTATATTGGTGATGCGAATCCTGATTTCTTTGGAGGGTTTGGTCCTTCGGTGACGTGGAAGCGTCGTTGGACGTTGTCTGCACACTTTAATTTCCGTTATGGGAATGATGTCATCAATGGAGCAAAAATGTCGATGGAAAGCATGTACAATTACAACAATCAAAGTACAGCTGTTTTGAGACGATTCAGACACAGTTATGAAACGGCTGAAGAAGTTCAGGCTGCACCCAAGGATTTGTTGCCCCGTGCCTTGCACGGTACCGGTTACAACTGGCTGGGTAGTGATCGATTTGTTGAAGACGGCTCTTTTATCCGTTTTAGAAGTCTGACGCTAAAGTATTCATTCAATCCGGATAAGTTGAGAGCGTATCATTTAAATGGCTTGTCCATGTGGTTTACAGCTCAGAACCTATTTGTTTGGACCAATTATTCGGGACAGGATCCGGAGGTAAGTATTGGTGGCCTAAGCATTGGACGAGATGGTGCGTTGGCTCCACGACAGAAGGATTACAATTTAGGTGTAACTGTACAATTCTAACCGAAAATCAAATTGAATATGAAATACATAGCAAAAATAGTATTGTTTGCACTGTTGGTCCCGGTCTTTGCCTCGTGCAACGATTGGTTGAATACAGCACCCGAGGATGGGGTCGTTCGTGAAGAATACTGGAAAACCAAAGAAGAAGTGTATGCCTGGTTGATCGGTTGCTATTCCGCGATGATTGAAGATGGAATGCCGGAAAAAATGTTTTTATGGGGCGAATTGAGGGGTGAGACGATCATGCCAAACAACATCCCAAGCAACTATCAGGCAATCATGGATGGGGACATTACTTCGACCAATAATGTAACTTCCTGGGCCGGATTCTACAAGGTCATCAATCAATGCAACTCTTTGATTGCTTTTTCTGATAAAGCGTTGCAGCAGGATGAGTCTTTTACACAAGCCATGTACGATCAATACTGTGCGGAGGCCGTTGCCTTGCGCAGTCTGATGTATTTTTATCTGGTGCGCACGTTCCGGGATGTACCCTATACTTCTACCGGTGTTTATAAAGACGACCAAAACTTGCAATTGCCAAAAACCGATGGCTCCGTTATTCTGGACTCGTTGGTACATTCACTGGAATTGGCCATCCCTAAAATGGCCGGTCGCTTGAGTGATGATGTACGTGTAAACAAAGGGCGTTTTACCTCCTATGCGGCCAGTGCGTTGCTTGCTGACATCTACCTGTGGAAGGAAGATTACGAAGGTTGTGTGCGCAATGCAAACATTGTGATGAACTCCAATCAATACAATCTTTTATATGGTGATGGAAGTCATCTACGGGAAGTAGAAGTGATTAATTCGCTGACCGGCCAAACGGATACCATCTACAATGTTTTTGAAAGTGAAGCCAACTTGTGGTTTCAGAAGTTGTATGTGGACGGAAATTGTGAGGAAAGTATTTTTGAGATTCAACGGGAGGATGATTACTACAACGAAGATTTTTATTCCCTGTTTCATTCCAGTGGTGCCTTTTATGCCCGCATGGATGCGTTGAATGATATTTATTTGTTGCCTTCTGAAGTGGATAATTCTTGGTATGATTTGAGAGGTGAGGGGTATTCTTATAAATCCAATTTAATATGGAAACATGTTGGATTGGCTCGTGAGGGTGCTGCTTTGTCCAACATACGTCCAAGAGAGGATATGACGTCCAATTTTCTTGTGTATCGCTTATCGGATGTGATGTTGATGAAAGCGGAAGCGTTAAATCAACAGGCAAAGGCATTGGAGGCCGACACTTCTGCGCAGGCATTGACGGAGAAAGTCGAAAAATTGGAAGAGGCTTGGGATTTGATCAAGCAAGTACGTTTTCGTGCCAATGCGACGGAAACCACCGATCTGCTTTATGGTAGTACCTCTGCGCAGGATATTGCTCCTTCGGTGATGGAAAAATTTATCTACCAAGAACGTGTTCGGGAATTTCTGTACGAGGGTAAACGATGGTTTGATGCACTTCGACATGCCAAACGAAACGGTTACGAAGGAGAAAACCTTCAGTATTTGTTGGATATTTCCATTTATGGTGCGGCTGCCGATAAGGTTGCAAACCTCCAGGCTAAGTATCAAAATAAGGATTTTCATTATCTGCCCATCAATGAAAGTGAAATCCGGGCAAATAAGAAATTAATCCAGAATCCATTTTATCAATAATTGAAGTATGAAAACACGTATGGATATCAAAAAAGCCTTGTTTGGTCTTTTACTCCTCATGGGTGTATTGGGCATGACATCCTGTATTTCCGATATGGATCCGGATCAGAATTATCGTGTATCCGAGTCGTTGCTGATCGACGAATATCTTCGAGCCAACTCGGAGTTGTCTACAATAGCCAATCTGGTTGAAATTAGCACCATGGACGGCATGCTCCACGGTTACGGAAGTTATACCTTATTTGCACCCAACGATGCAGCCATGCAAGCTTTTCTGCAGAGCAAAGGAAAAACAGACGTAACCCAACTGTCTTCTGCGGAAGCAGATGAGTTACTGCGCTACCATGTGATCCGGGACTCCATCAAAACCGAAGACATGGTCGACGGACGATTGCCGGCACCAACCATTTCCGGTAAGTATTTAACCAGTCGTGTTGAGGTAGATGCCGATTTTTCTACTTGGTACGTACTGAACCGCAGCGGTAAATTGACTGAGACCAACGTTTCGTGTAAAAACGGTGTTGTGCACGTGATCGATCAGGTATTGGAAGCTCCGACCCGATCGGTGATGCAGACCATCGAATCCTTTCCGGATTCAACGTTTTCCATTTTCAAACACTTGATGTTGACCTATAGTAATTTTTCACCCGATAGTCTTGTGGCACATCCCGATCGATCCGGTGCAACGTTGACAGCCTTGGTTCAAGACAATCAAAGCTACATCGATATGAAATTGGGAATTACACAAGAGATGATTGAAGGAGGACATATGGATTCCATTCAATCCAAGCTGTTGATTCGTTTGAGAGACAATCAACAAGATGTTAAAAGTGATACGACCCTGTTGAATCAATATGTGGATTATCACTTGTTGCCTTCTATTCGTTACGTTTCGGATTTGTTATACATGTCTTCTTCCGAATCTACGGTAAAGAATCAGGTGCTGTCGTTCAAGCTAAAAGGGGAAACACTTTTGGTGAATTATTTTGAACTGGGTGCGAGCATTGAACCGGGGGTCACATTGAATCGTAAGAGCGATTATTCCGATCTTTCTTGTTCCGATGGTGTCGTACATTATATTGGTGGACAGATAGAAATTAAGAATCGCTCTGCTTTCCGTGTGTATTGGGATTTGGCGGAACAACCGGAAAATCTGGCTTTGAAAGATTTTCGTAAACCAAGTGCAACCGCACAATACAATCCGGGAGATTTGTCGGAAATAAAATGGGGAGGATCACTTACCGGAGCGATCACCTATTATTGTAGTAGTGCAGCAACCAGTACCTCATTCGATACCAAGAATCAACATATTTATGGAGACTACATGCGATTCCGTTTCTCTCCCAATCTGAATTCATGGTTTGAATTTACGCTTCCCATGTTGGTCGAGGGAAAATATAAAGTCTGGTTGTGCTGGCGAAGAGAACAAACCACCACGTTCCGTTCCATTTTCCGTCAGGAAGGAAAAGACGATCAGGTGCTTCCGTATGTGTTTGACTTGGGTGCCTATGTCTTTAAACCGTATTCGAATACATCCACTACCAGTTTAACCGGAATGACCGAGGAAGAAGCGTTGTTGACTGGACAAAAGCAGTATGTGGCAAAATTTCAGGAGTCGGTCAAGTGCAGTCGCTTGTTGGGTACCATTGTCGTCGAGTCGACGGGAAGACATACGCTTCGATTTGAATGTTTGACCGGACGTTCCGGAGAAACATCCTGGGACATGATTCAGTTTATACCGGTGGACGATGATCAGATTTGGCCCAAAGTGGATATTCGCGGTAAGTGGATCTATCCGGACACTCCGGACTGTGAGATCTGGCCGTATAATGTACGTGTTGCCTCCAATTATATGGCGGATACGTGTGAAAGACCTTAATGAATAAAAAATGTATGATATATGAAGCACATGATGAATAAATGGTCGTTGTTGTTATTGGGCTTGACGTGTTCGCTCTTGACAGGCTGTGATCCTTGGTCGGATGTTGTCGAAGAATCCGAGAATCGAACAGAGCAGGATGTGATGCAGGTGCTGCGTTCACAGAAGGAGTTGTCTTTGTTTGTAGAACTGTTGGAAAAAGCGGGTTACGATAAGTTGTTGACTTCAGGCCAGGCGTTTACGGTATTTGCGCCCAGCAATGAGTCGCTGGTTTCCGGAGATCAGCTGTTGGTGGATACGGCAGATGTGATCAAACTGTCTGATTTTCTGCAAAACGTGATTTGCAAACAATCCATCACGCAAACAAGTTCCGTTTTTACGGAACCGTTTGCTCAGATGATCAATAAGAAGAACATTGCGTTGGAAGGAAATCGCTTCGATGGCTATGCGGTTGTGAAAGCAAACCTTCTTGCCGGGAATGGTGTCGTGCACATTGTTTCGGGTTTGCCCATCCCTCGGTTGAATATTTGGGAGTACATCAATCAGGCCACGTATGAGGCGTATCCTCAGGTTCAGTTTCTTCATAAACAATTGGTCCGTGTAATGGATGAAGAAAACAGCTATTTGTTGTATCGCGATGAAAAGGGTAGACCTGTTTACGATACCGCATGGATCGAATCCAACCCTTGGTTGGAACAGTATCCCATCAACAACGAAGATTCTACGTTTGCATTTGTTTTGCTGCAGCAAGAACTTTTTGATCAACTGGTCGAAAAATATGCCCCTTATTTTACCATTCGTAACACCATCGTGACGGTCAACTCAGAAGGAACGTTTAAGGAGATTGTCGAGCAGCCGGATTCAACGTTGCATTACGTTACTGCTGAAATTACTCGAGACATGATTTTACTCCCCGTTCAGTTGCAGCACAATTCGATTGCGATGTCTGTGGATGGCGTAAAAGTTACCATCCCAATGGATGCCTTGGATGTGACCTACAAGGCCTCCAACGGGTGGGTGTATCAGCTTTTTGATGTGGACGTGAAGATGTATCAGAATAAGATCAAGGAGATTTTTATTGAGGGAGAAGACTTTGTTTCCAGCAATGTGGCCTCCACCATCATCTCAACCCGATTCAAAGATTGGGCAAGCAGCAATTTTGATGTGGTGCTTTCCGGTCGGGATTCCGAAGGCCGGTTTGCGTTATCGTCTCAATCTACGTCTTTTTATTCCAATGTGATTAACTCCTATTTAGCCTATAGACCGGTGTTAAACTCCATTGAATACGAAGTGTATTGGATGTCTTACGACGATTTGGCAAGTCATATTGAGGATACCGTGGTGGTTCCGCAGAAATTGTTCTTTTCCAACCCCGGCGCACCTGCACTTCGATGGTCTTCCGGTGGATCGGTTAGCAACAACTTCTCCGATACATTGATTTATGTCGGACAAAGCACGGCCGGAATTATGCAGGAAACCAGACTGGGTATGTGGTCCACGACAGGTACAGCCTTGCGCGTAGCAAAAGATTCGTTGCTGGCACATCCGGATTACGATGTGAACAGACTTTCGAGTATTTCCTATGGAACATCCAACCTTTGGGTGGCAAACAATGTGTTTGCGACCAATGATCGTGGAGGTTCTCTTTTCTTGGATTACCTGCGTTTGGTACCGGTGATTGATCCCGAAAAATAAGTAAGTATGAATGCTAATAACCGATATAGGATGAGAATCACAAGATTATTAATGGGGGTATTGCTATCATGTGGCAGCCTCTCCGGAGTACAGGCTCAAGATACGGATACGTTGCGCATTGAGGGGACGGTCGTGAATGCATCAACCGGTGGTTTACTGGCCGGTGCCCGATTGCTACCGGAAAAGGGGCGACCTGTAATGACCGGAGATCAGGGAACATTTCTGGTGAAAATTCCAGTCGAGGATGTCCGGAAACATACGGTGTATACCATTGCCGTTGAGATGCCCGGTTATGCTTCCAAACGTTTTTTTGTTTCAAAGTCACGGGTGCTTTCCGTAGAATTGTTTGAGGAAGGTTTTTCCGGTCGCGAAAAAAGTATAGTAACGCCTTGGATGGTCAAAAAGGAAAGTGAATTGACCAATACCAATGAGGTGATTGAAACCGATTTGTCTTCTTCGGTGGCCAGCAGCCCGGATGGAGTGTTCCAGGGTACGGTCAGTGGTTTAAATACCGTTTATCGCTCCGGACAACCGGGAAGCGGCGCCAATATGTATCTACAAGGATTCAATTCTCTAATGGCCGGCAATCAACCCTTGATTGTGTTGGATGGTGTGCCCTACGAGAATTCGGGGTTTGAGTCACTGATCGAGAATTATCAAACAAATCCGATGTCCTCGATTGAGGTGAAGGATATTGAGAGCATTTCGATCATGAAAGACGGTACCGGTATTTATGGAGGAAAGGGTGCAAATGGGGTTATCTTCATTCAAACCATACGTGCCAAGGATGCAGCAACGCAAATTGAAGCCCATGTGCATGCAGGAATGTCTTTTACGCAAAGCCGTATTCCTTTGATGAACGCCAATCAATACCGTACGTACTTAGGTGATTTGTTGAAAACCTCCGGTTTAACCAACACAGAAATCGAAGCACTTCCCTACTTTAATCAGGATGTTCCGGTTGCGGATCAATATGGCCGTTATAGTGGCAACCTGGATTATTGGAGGTATGCCAATAATACCGACTGGCAGAACTCGGCCTATCAGATGGCATGGAGTCAAAACTACAATGTAAACATTAAGGGTGGAGATGAAACAGCCTTGTATGCCTTATCGCTGGGATACCTCAACCAGGAAGGTGTCTTAAAAAACACGGCCTATGATCGTTTTAATGTACGTTTCAACTCGGACATTCATGTAAGTAAAAAGTTGGAGGCTTCAACCAATATGAGTTTTTCTTATGGGAACCGGGATTTGCAAAACGAAGGAGCCGGCACTTCCAGCAATTTGTTGTACAATAGCATGATCAAGGCTCCTTTTATGGCGGCCTATAAATACGATTATCAGGGAAACGTTTCTCCAAATTTGGAAGACGATGACTTGTTTGGGGTGAGTAATGTGGAGGCTTTAAACAACGATATGATGTTGAAAAACGGAAATTATCGTTTTCTGGCCAATATCAAGTTGGCTTACACGTTCAACAAGAACTGGGGATTGACCGGATTGTTTGGCTTGCATTTCAACAAAGATCGGGAACGAATTTTTATTCCTGCTTTGGGGATTGCTCACGATACACTCTCCAATGCAGTCATTACCAACGAGGCCAAACACCGCGTAGAACGTTGGTTCTCTTTGTACGGTGATGTTTTCGCCCGATATGAGAAAATATACGGTGTAGGGAATCGTTTGCAGGCATTGTTGGGAGCACGTTTTCAGGATGTTAAGTCAGAAAATGACTATGGCCTGTCTTATAATTCAAGCAGTGATGATTTTAAGGCCATTGGTTATGGGGATAATACGTTGAGAAAAATGGGTGGATCCCTGGGACATGAGCGATGGGTTTCCATTTATGGGAATGCCGATTATTTGTGGAACAACCGGATTCTATTGAATGCTTCAATTGGGTCCGATCTATCTTCTCGATACGATGGCATGACCGTATACCCTTCGGTGGCTGCTGCTTGGTTGTTGCATACAGAATCCTTTATGGAAGATGTACATTGGATGGATCGACTCAAATGGAACGTTTCGTTCAATACTTCGGGTAACGACAACATTGGAAATTATAGCAATCGTACCTTCTATATCAATCAGAACCTACTCGGATACAATGGTTTGGTTTTGGGCGGAATACCCAACGCAGATATTAAACCGGAATACATTCAATCCCTGTCGACCGGTCTTCAAGCCAGCCTGTTGAATGAGCGACTGAATGTGTCGTTGAATGCCTATCAGAAGAATGTTCGGGATATGTTGACGCTTTCGGAGGCCCCCGATTTTTCCGGATTTGATTTTTATCTTTCCAATGGTGGAGCGATGAAAAATACCGGGATTGATCTAACACTACAGGGTAGAATACTGAATCAGGAGTTGAAATGGGATATGGGACTGACGTTGTCTACGTATCGAAACGAGGTGACTCGTTTGGATTGTGGAACCTTGGAAACAGAGATTAACGGAGCGTTGGTTCAAACGAAAGTTGGACAACCCATTGGCGTTTTTTACGGATATAAAACGGATGGAATCTTTTCTACACAAGCCGAAGCCGATGCGGCCGGTTTGTACAAATTGGATGGTGTCGTTCGAAGCGACTTTGCTGCGGGTGATGTTCGTTTTGTGGACGTAACCGGAGAAAAAGAAATCACCGCGGCGGATCGTGTTGTGATTGGTGATCCCAATCCGGATGTATTCGGTGCTTGGTTCAATACGTTGTCATGGAAGGCGTTTCAAATGGAGATGAAATGGACGTATTCGCTGGGTGGCGATGTCTTCAATTATTCCAGATCCGTTCTGGAGTCTATGTCCGGCTTCGACAATCAGGCGATTTCTGTGATGAACCGTTGGAGAGTCGATGGTCAGCATGCATCGTTGCCCAAGGCTACCTGGGGGGATCCGATGGGAAATGCACGTTTTTCGGATCGTTGGATTGAAGATGGTTCGTATGTGCGCCTGAAAACGCTCAGCTTTTCGTACAACGTTCCGCAAAAGTATGCACTTGCAAGAAGTCTGAAATTGTTTGTTACCGGGGAGAATCTGTTGACCTTTACGGGTTATAAAGGATTGGATCCGGAATTCAGTCAAAGCGAGAACCCGTTGTATTACGGCGTGGATGCGATGATCGCTCCACAACCAAAGGCGTTGTTTTTAGGGGTAAAAATAGGTTTGTAATCTTTCAATC
>JAQVXI010000077.1 GCA_028709215.1 Bacteroidales bacterium | reverse complement strand
ACTCATTTGATAACGCTCGATTAGGGCTTTGCCCTGAGCAAGGGTTTTACGATCTCTCATTTTTTTTTGAAACAAAAATAGAGCGTCAAAAATAACTTAGCAATATGCGCTAGGCCGAATGGTTACGTCATACACGCCATCCCCATCCGAATCGCCTCCTGAAATCGCCTCGTTGACCACATCCCAGGCTTTGACCTTACCGCCGCAGGCATTCATCATACCTTCGATCCAACGACTCATGGCATAAACCAGTGTATCGTGTTTGACCTGATCGGTCAAGGGAATGCTCTGGGGTAGTTGAACGTATTGGTAGTCTGGCGTGATGGTGGCATTCACGACACTTCCGCCGTACTGCTTCCAGGCAAAGGAGGTTACATCCGTACCATCCAACGAACCGTTTTTCACACGTTCTATTCCATTGATCTTCAAACTTACGTTGTCAAAGTAGTACTTGTTGGCACCGGTAAATTCGCTGAGATTGAAAGCGATGGACTGTCCGGCATTGGCGAATGATCCGGTTTTGGTCACGGTCTTCCATTCGGTCGTAAAGTTGACATCTCCAAGCGCCTGGTAGTGTACGTAACTCCCCGGTGCGTTATGGATTTGAGTGGAAGCCTTGGCTTCCTTGTCCGCGCGCACTTCGGCCGAGAATTCATAGGTGTCACCGCTGTTGAAGCTGCCCAATTTGATCCAAAACTGATTGTCCCATACTTCGGTATTCTTTGCCGTGGCACTCATGACGAGACAGCTACGGGTAGCCTTCTTGCCTTCAACGGGTTTATCGAACCGAATGTTTTTAATCCAGATGTCACCGACAAAGTCTCCGTTTTGGAAAAGTAGAAAACTGTTGTTGACCGTGCTGGTATAGTTGATGACCACATCCCTCCATTCCGTCGTAAAGGGGATTTCGGCATTGGCTCCGCCTCCCCAGTCACCCAATTTGCTGTGAATGTTGCCGGAGGCCGATCCTTTGACGGCAATGGTCATTTTGTACGTCACACCTTTTACGGTCGGAATGTTGTCCATCACGATGTACTGGACTTCCCATGAGTTGACCTTCTTGGTGGTATGCACGAGAAGACCGTCATCTACAAATGACGTCGTAAAGCCGTAGGTTGTTTTGTCCGAGGTCCAACCGATGCTTTTTTCCTGTGTGAAGTCCTTTGAATCCATTGATGCCCATACGGTGGTGTCGCTGTCTGCAATCGGTTCCGGATCCTTATCCTTGATCAAACCGTTCAGATAGCCCGTTGCCTGCTGCGCATGCCATGCGAGCGTATGTCCGAAAATATTGATACCGGCTCCCGATGCAGCATTGACGAAATTGGTGACGGTTGTAAAATTCATGGATCCGTCGCTTCTCACATTACTGGACATCTTCATGGCGTTGCCCGTTACTGTCTCGGTGAAATAGCCATTCACGACCGATTTGACGGTATTGTTGTTGAGATAATCATTGGCTCCGATGGCAAGCCCCAGCTTGAAGTTGGGATACTGCTCATAATCAATGTATTGTTTGAGAGGAAGATAATTCTTCAGGTATCCGTAATTTGTTTCATTGTTCGGATTACCGGTCGTGTAATTCTGCGCATCTACGGTTATTGTACCGCAGGCGACAAAGGCAAATAAAATAGATCTCAATTTCATGTTAATTCTCAATTATTTTGGCATTGATTTTGATTTTCTTTTTCTGTTCTTATTCCAGCATTTTCAGCGTTTTTTCCACGCGTTTACGCCGTAAAGATACATTATTTTACTGAATTAAAGCGTAATTAATCAGCAAGATAGATGCGGAATCGATTTCATGATCGACGTCCACAACCAAAATCAAACATCAAGCATGCAGTTTTCGATAAGCAAACATACAACAAGCAAGGACACAAACATACCTTTATGATACACCTTTTTTACCATTGTTTAATGTAATATTATCCAGTTTATTCGTGAAATAACTGGACATTTTGAATTTCGATATAGTATGATTAAGCTTTGACGGTATTCGATCAAAGATCAGATCTGTCTTGATGCTCTTTTATTACGGCTTTTTTTGCCGCCTTAAAACCGGCTCCAATGAAAACTAAAATCACGCCGAATGTCAAATAATCCCATTCACCCCTTAATTGCATCCGATTTCCATAATCAGTCTATGATCTGAGGATTATTGATCAAAAAAATCCACATATCATCACCAACCCTATCGTGACTTAATCCGGCGAAATCCCTGTGAAGTCGGATAGATTTTGCAGAACCTTTGCGCTCAAACGATCAAAGGCCTGCCTTGTGCGCCCCGTGGATACCTGCATGCAGCGCACCTTTGGGTGGTCCAGTAAGTGCGATCCGCCCAAAGCACCCACGGTGTCGCAGAAACAAAGATTGTCACCCTCCAACCAACGCAAAAACGGTGCTTCCTCCCAGGCCGGTGAAAGTCCCGTGTTAAACAGTATCTTTTTATTGCCCAATGCCTCAAACTGCGGAGCCTGCATCAAAACCGTGTTTCGGTTCAAGCAGCAGAAAACAACTTCACTCTCTCGGAGCAGGTCATCCAACGACAGAAAACGATAACCCTTCTGCCGGGCGGTTTCTTTTTCGGATCGAGCCACGTAGCCAATCTCTGCACCCAAAAAGTGTAGCGCATCGGCGATCATGCCTCCCGACTTGCCCAATCCCAAGATGCCCACCTTCAAACCGGTGATTTCTCTGGGTATCCCGTCCCATGGTGCCTGACCGAAGCCGTGCAAACAACGCACCAATTCACTGATCACATACTCCACCACACCCTCGTCTCCGTAGTCGCGTATCCCGGTCACCGTAATACCCCGACTGTTGGCGAAGTAAATATCCACATTGGCACTCTCCGGCGAATACAACGAGTTGCACATTCCGATGTACTTCACCCGCTCGCAACGCTCCAACGCTCCCTTTCCGAGTTGGGTCGTATAACTCAGCAAAACCGCATCGGCATCACCGATCCGCGCCACAATCTCAGCCTCATCCTTGGGAATATCCTGATACAGAACAACCTCTTTTGCAAAATTATGTAATTTTTCTTCTGCTGATGGAATCAGACTGACAGGCTCAATGGCAACAATTTTTTGAAACATAGCAATGACTTTTTAGGACGTTTTGTGATTACGATAGCCAAGGTAAGCAATTTTGCAGAAGGCAACAAGAACGGTCAAAGGCGAAACAATG
>JAQVXI010000045.1 GCA_028709215.1 Bacteroidales bacterium | reverse complement strand
TACGTTGACTAATGTCTTCAATATATCCCTCCAGAAAGAGAATCTCTCCAGAGTCGTCAAACACACAAATGCCCCGTTCACTAATCCACTTCCATGTACCTTCCTTTGTAAGAATCCGATATTCACACTCAAACGGGATTTTCTGTTGTCGTGCACGCGTCCAGCGTGCTTCGATTTCCGGCAACGCTTCCGGATCAATGATCGCACGAAAAGACGTACTCGAGTTCTGTGTCAGCTCATCCGGTGTATATCCGGTGATGCTCGTACAAGTTTCACTGATAAACAACATGGTCCAATGTTCATCATCCAAACAGCGGTAGACAAAACCAGGCAGGTTACCAATCATCGAACTCAATTGACGTTGCTGTTCCAAAATAACCGCCTCCGATTTCTTACGTTCGGTAACATTCCGTGAAAGCCCCTGAATGCCTGTAGGCTTTCCTTTTTCGTCCCGAAGCACACTAAAATGCATCTCGAGCCACAAACGGCTACCATCCTTGTGATAATGTTCTACTTCAACCCGAAAGTAGGCTTGTTGATCTTCTGGGTTCAATAATTCCTGTCGTTGAATTTCCTGCATGATGCGCCGAACGTTCTCAATGGATTCGGGCGTAAGTTTGTCCTCCAATCGGGTGGAGAGATGTTCCTCCGGAGTTTCTCCTGTAAGGGCAAAGATGGAAGGACTTACATAAATCGTTTCCAGACTCAGGTCGGTAACCCAAACGACATCCGTTAGATTGTCGGTGAGTTGGCGATACTTGCGCTCGCTGACACGCAGCGCTTCCTCCTGTTGCTTCAGATGCATTCGATCCCACAACAAATCGACCAGGTATACCGCATGGCGAGCATCATCCTTGGTAAAATCGGATTCGATACGACAGAAACCCACAAGAGCGACGGCGCGTTCGTTTTTGATCACTGGAACAATCATCCATCCCGAAATCGATTCATTCACCATCAGCCCGTCCCGGATTCCATTCGATAAAATCCGATCGATCTGTGGCGGAATAGCCATCCCTTCATTTAAACACCTTCGCCCCTCCGACGATTCATAAACCAATTGCTCTGCTTTAAAGAAATGTGCCACCGACTCCAGACCAAATCGCAGTGCATCTTGAAAGTCGTGGGTTTGAAAAAAATCCTGAATCGTCAATCGAAACTCAAGCAGTTGCCTTCTCAAACGCTCCTCCTGCTGTGTGCGAAACACCAGCACGGTGCCCAACAGGGTTCCTTCTTTGTCCTTGATGGGCGCAGCACTATCGGCAATGGGCACAGATGCGCCCCTTCGATTGACCAAGACCGTATGATTGGCCAAGTGTTGAATGCTACCGTCCAGCAACACTTTTCGAATGGGATTGCCCATGACGCTTCCATCCGTTTCGTTAAAAATGGGAAAACACGCTTCGACATCCATACCCACGGCATCCGACTCAGTCCAGCCGGTCCATTTTTCAGCAATGGGATTCATGCGTTTGACACGCCCCTCTTTGTCGGTCGTAATGACGCCGTCACCGATGCTGTAAATAATGGCAGAAAATTCTTCCTGTGCTTCGTGCAATCGTGCGGTCTGTAGGTACAGAGCCTCAAAAAGCCGTTTCTTACGTCGTTGATGGTACCAGACAAGCACCAAAGACATTGCAATGAGCAATACGAGTACCAGTCCTGCTGTTAAAAAGCTCAACAAGCGCAAGGTCGAATACAACTCGCGTGTATCCACCTCCGACATCAGCACCCAAGACGTCCCTTCAATGGACTGCCAATAGGACAATACCGAGACTCCCCTGTAATCGTAGCCTTCGGCGGATCCACTGGTAGAACGTATGGCAGATGAAATGGAGTTTTCTTCGGCAAACGGCAAATCGGCGATGCCCATTGAACGAATCTCAGCAAAACGAAGCGGACTTAAAAATTCAACCGAATCTCCAAGGACGCGAATCAGGTAATTTTCTGCCGTTTGACTTTGAAGCGGCCAGGTCTGAATATACGGAAAGATATAATCCGAGGGATTGATGTCGAGTATCAACGTTGCCACCGGCTTACCGTTGAGATCCAATACAGGAGCCATCAACTGGTACATCAAACGTTTGCAGTTCTCACAGTAAAAAAAATCCCGAATTCGTACCGTATCCGCTTTGACGGATTCCAACGCCATATCTTTCGTCAAATCATCCACGCCATGCGCCGTCGGGTACACTGCAAACGCAAGATTGCCACGGGTATCCAGAAGCATTATATTATGGTAGCGATTGTTGGTCATAATGCGCATCAATCGTTCTCTATAGGTCTGGGCAACCACTTGATCTCCATTCACGATGCGTTCAATCATGGGTCGGAACACGTCTCCGGTCGAAAAATACTCCGCTTCCGACATGCGCTCCTGACGCCATTGCAAAACCTGGGCAGCTTTCAAACTGGATATCGCCTCCAACTCGTACCGTTTTTTTTGCTGCGCAGTATCCCGCTCGTGCTCATAAAAAGCATAAGCCAAATAAAGAAACACTACAGCTAGAAATCCAAGTAGTAGCGGTAATTGCCATTTCATCCGATCGTTTGCGCCAACCTTCATAGTATTCGGATTACGGGTGTTTACATTAGGTGAATTTTTTTAAACTGGGGAAAAACAAATCAAAGGAAGTACCGGACTGCTCAATCGAATGCATGTTTAACTGCCCTTTCAGCATCGTCATATAGGACTTCACCAGTGCCAGACCCAGACCGGCACCCTCGTACGGGCGACTCAAACTGGAATCACCCTGAACAAATCGATCAAAAACTACCTGCTGACGATTTTCCGGAATGCCTTGACCGGTATCCTTTACGTGGATATGCAATCCATCTGCATCCGTGTGCCAGCGAATCTCTGCGCCGCCGGATTGGGTAAATTTCAGGGCATTGGATAACAGAATATGCAAAACAGCGTAAACGATATCCGGATCCGACTCGACCGGCGTCTTGGCTTCCGATGGATCCAACGGTATTGCAAGATTGAGTTTCGCCTTATCAAACAAGGGTTGATAATGCCGTTGCAATCGGGACATCAATTCATCCACTTGAATCGGCTCGATGCGCAAGCGCTTTTGCCCCGTTTCCATCAAGGCTATTTCAACCATGTTGTTGAGTGTATCAAACAAACGATGCGAGCTTTGAAGAATTTGTTTTGAATACGTAATTTGGTGCGCCTCATCAATCCCCCCTTCCTGCATCAATTCCAGAAAACCCATAATGCTGTTCATCGGAGTCCGTACTTCGTGAGAAAGGTTTTGCAGAAACAAGGTTTTTAACCGATCCGACTCTTCCGCCTTCTCTTTTGCCTCCCACAGCTCAGCCGTACGACGCTTGACTTGAAAACGCAAGGTCCAAATAAACAAGATCAACATGAGTAACATGACAAAACCCGCTATAATCAGGCCGTACAAAACCGGAGACAACCTTGCTTGCTGCATGTTGCCCAACCAATATTGTATGGATTTATAGTATACCGATCGGGCATCGTTTTTCATCGAGGCCAAATGCACATCAAAGCGATCCGCCCATTGGGCACCCGCCTGTTTGGAAAACGCAAAATGCAATTCGGTGGCCTGCACCAGTAAACCGGAAGGTCGGATGTTGGCAGGACGCTGTTTGGAGAAATAAAAAAACCGTGAAGCGAGGATCGCATCGACCGCTCCGCTTTGCAAAGCATCGGTCAACAGGGAATAATCGGCGTAGGGAATGACCGGATTTTGCAGTTGAACGGCCGACAATTGATCGTCCATGGCCAGATCTGCCTGCAACGAACCTTTCAGGACACCGATGCGAAGATTGCTCAAATCACTCATTGCATGTACACGAGCCGTATCCGGTACAAAAAACTCCAACCAGGAACTGAGCAGGTTGAGTTTTGTAAATACAAATTGAGTATCCCGTTCGGGTGAGCGGGCCACATCGGGCAAGACGTCGATGCTACCGAGTCGAAGTTGTTCCATCAAATCGGACCATTCACCGTAGACAAAATGCAACTGAATGGATTCTTCTTTGGCAATCTGTTTAATGACATCGACAAAAACACCTTCCGGCTGCCCATTGGTGTTTTGTTGCAATTTGGGCGGATTGTGATAAATACCCACGCGTAAGATCGAAGTGTGCGACTCGGGCGCCGAAGCATGGGAGGCAAGCGGGAATATCAAGAGGAATGCAAACAAGAAGCGTTTGAAGGGGTTCTTATTCATCATGGCAGGCTTGTATAAATATGTTAAAACAACTACCTTTGCAGGCGATTTAGGTTCATGACGCATTCGGTTGCTCGTTTTTTCCAATGATCTAGGTTGGATGAAGCATTCCCGAAATCAATTGATTCCGCTAATGTACAAATTCAATCCAACTTTATATGAAATTTATCGTAAAATTATTCGATTTACCCTCACAAACTCAAATTAAAACGGAAGTTCTATCCGGGATTACTGTGGCCATGGCCTTAATTCCTGAAGCTGTGGCCTTTTCACTGATCGCCGGGCTCCCTCCTCTGACCGGTTTGTATGCAGCCATTGTGATGGGATTGGTCACATCCCTTATCGGCGGGAGACCGGGCATGATCTCCGGAGCTACCGGGGCCATTGCCATCCTTATTGCCCCGCTGGCTGCCAGTCACGGCATCGAATACGTGTACGCTACGGTGATTCTGGCCGGGCTGATACAATTGACGGTGGGTTTGCTCAAAGGCGGCAAACTAATCCGGCTGGTGCCCCAGCCGGTCGTTTACGGATTTGTGAATGGATTGGCCATCATCATTTTTCTTTCACAAATGGCCCAGTTTAAAACGGCCTCAGGCGCTTGGATGACGGGGTCCCCGCTTTTTTTCTTTGGAGGACTGGTACTCCTTACCATGCTGGTTATCTGGGGACTTCCCAAATTGACAAAAGCAATCCCGGCCTCACTCACTGCCATCCTTTTGGTCTTTGCACTGGTAAGCCTGTTTGGTCTGGACACAAAGACCATTGGAGATCTGGCTTCCATTCGGGGAAGCATCCCTCCATTTCATCTCCCCAATCTCACGTTTTCACTGGAAACGCTTCAAATCATACTCCCCTATGCAGGGATGGTCGCTGCCGTTGGATTGATCGAAAGCTTGCTCACCATGAACATCATTGACGAGATCACCCAAACCAGAGGTCGAGGCAACAAAGAAGCCATTGCACAGGGAACAGCCAATATTTTTTCCGGTTTTCTTTCCGGCATGGGCGGTTGTGCCATGATTGGGCAAAGTCTGATCAATATTTCGAACGGTGCACGGGCGCGTTTATCCGGAATCACCGCTTCTGTCATGCTATTGATCTTTGTTGTCTTTGCATCGGAATACCTTGAGCAGGTCCCAATGGCGGCCTTAACCGGACTGATGATCATGGTATCCATCGGAACCTTTGAATGGGCCAGTTTGGGAACGCTAACCAAAATGCCCAAATCCGATGTGTTTGTGATGGTACTGGTCACAGTCGTAACCTTAGTCTTTCACAACCTGGCTCTGGCTGTTTTGTTGGGGGTTATTATTGCAGCCTTGGTTTTTGCCTGGGACAACGCCAAACGCATTCGGGCGCGTAAATACGTAGACGAACAGGGTATAAAACACTACGAAATCTACGGGCCTCTGTTTTTTGGGTCCATCGCTGCCTTTAACGAAAAGTTCATCCCCGAGGAGGATCCGGACACCATCGTATTGGATTTTGCCGAAAGTAGAGTCACGGATATGTCTGCCATTGAGGCATTGAGCCGTCTGACGGAACGATACCATAGATTGGGTAAAACGGTTCATTTGAAACATTTGAGTCAAGACTGTAGGCAATTGCTCAACAATGCGTCGGGTATTATTGACGTAAATGTAATGGAAGATCCAACCTACAAAGTCATGACCAACAGACTTTGATATTTACAGACATCGAGTATCTTTGTTGGCATGAAAATAAAGCGCTCCATTTTTATCCTCCTACTGGCCTGTACGACGCTGTTGCCGGAAAGTAACGCACAACAACCGGAAAAACGGGCATTCAGAGGTGCATGGGTGCACACCGTAGCGCAGTCCCAGTATGCAGCCATGGATGCCTTTCAGATGAAAGCCTACTTTTCGAACCTACTCGATCGATTGCAACAGGCCGGAATCAATACCATACTGTTTCAGGTTCGACCGGAAGCAGACGCTTGGTTTGAATCCACGTTGGAACCCTGGAGCCGATACATCACCGGAACGCAAGGCAAACACCCCAATTGGGATCCGTTGCTTTTTTTGATTGGAGCCTGCCACGAACGCAACATGGACATCCATGCTTGGATCAACCCGTATAGGGTACGCAACAATCCCAAGAATACGCTGGCCCCATCGCACCTATATCATAAAAACCCATCGTTGTTTGTAGAGTACGGCAATTACCTGTGGTTTGACCCAGGCAACCCCCTGAGTCGAAAACACATCTTAAAAGTGGTGGAAGACCTTGTACGCCGCTACGACCTGGATGGGATACACATGGATGACTACTTCTACCCCTATCCAATCAAAGGCGTTGAATTTGACGACGATGCCAGTTTTCGCCTCTATGGCAAAAAAGCCGGTTACAACGAAGCACATCGGGCAGACTGGAGACGCAACAATGTAAACCAATTGGTGAAGGAATTGCAGGAACTCATTCACAAAACAAAACCCTGGGTTCAGTTTGGCATCAGTCCTTTTGGCATTTATCGCAATCAAAAACCTGGTATCAACGGGAGTGCAACCCGTGGACTAAGCAATTACGACGACCTCTACGCCGACGTATTGCTTTGGATGCAAAAAGGTTGGGTTGACTACGTGATCCCACAACTTTATTGGGAAATCAACCATGGATCGGCCGACTACAACGCGCTGATTGATTGGTGGACCGTACAACCCAGCAAAGCGGCACTGTACATCGGACAAGATGTCGTACGTACCATGGCGGTAAAAGGAGAGCTGAAGTCAAAAATGAAAAAGGCACAACATCCGGCCATACAAGGGCACTGTTATTGGCCGGCCTATGAGATCCTCAAAAACACCGGGGGCATTGCAGACAGCCTCAAGAACCGATATCACAGGACGTATGCGCTCCCGCCTGCCATCAACCGTACCGACAGCATCAATGTGGAAGTCGTTCAATCCCTACGGTTGCTGCCTCCAACAGCGGCTCAACCCTCCCGACTCCAATGGGATCTTCCCAAAAACAGCAGCAACGAAGCGTTACCCTTTCGTTATGTCATTTATGGATTCCAATCCCATCAAAAAACAGATCTAAACAATCCAACATTCATCCTGGGACGAACCATAAATACCCACTTCAACCTTCCCCTCGGACATCGTTACGAACGCATCGCAGTTACTGCACTGGATCGCGCACACAACGAGGGTCCGGCAGTCTTTCTGGAGGTAAAGCAAAGCCCGACATTGATCATTCGTTAAGCATTTATCAAACACGCCGAACAATTTTTAATCCATTGTTGTTGTCTTTGCATTGCACCGCAAAATCGTCCACAAAAAAAGATACTACTATATGATTCTTGATGAGAAAATGATTCGCGGGGTCTACGAACAATTCCCCGAAAAGATGCGCACGGTACGAGAAACCATCCAACGTCCGTTGAGTCTGACCGAAAAAATTTTATTTACCCACGTATCCAAGGAACAAACCCTACAGGATTTCCGCAGGGGAGAAGACTACGTTCTGTTTGATCCCGATCGGGTAGCCATGCAGGATGCAACCGCCCAAATGGCCTTGCTTCAACTCATGAACTCCGGACGCAAACACGTTGCGGTACCCAGTACCGTACATTGCGACCACCTCATTCAGGCGTATATATCGGCAGACGAGGATCTAAAAACCGCCACCATCAGCAATCGGGAAGTCTATGACTTTCTGCGTTCGGTTTCGGCTCAATACGGCATCGGATTCTGGAAACCCGGTGCCGGTATCATTCACCAGGTCGTCTATGAAAACTATGCGTTTCCGGCCGGAATGATGATTGGAACAGACTCACATACTCCCAATGCAGGTGGTCTGGGAATGATTGCCATTGGTGTGGGTGGCGCGGATGCCGTCGACGTGATGGCCGGAATGCCCTGGGAATTAAAAATGCCAAAAATTATTGGGGTTCGTTTGACCGGAACTCTTTCCGGATGGGCCTCTGCAAAAGATGTCATCTTAAAGGTGGCAGGACTTTTGACGGTCAAAGGCGGTACAAACTCCGTCATCGAGTATTTTGGACCGGGTTGCAGTACCCTATCGGCTACCGGCAAGGGCACCATCTGCAACATGGGTGCCGAAGTCGGTGCGACCACATCCATTTTTCCCTACGACGCAAAAGATGCGGCTTATCTGACTGCAACCGGACGCAAAGCGATTGCAGAATGGGCCAATGCCTGCGCTCACGACTTGCAGGCTGACAGCGAAGTGCAGGAAAATCCGTCAGACTACTACGATCAATTGATTGAAATCGACCTGAGCACACTGGAGCCGCACATCAACGGGCCCTTTACACCCGATGCAGCACACACCTTGTCTCAATTTGCCGATGCAGTCCGACAAAACGGCTATCCGCAGCAGCTCGAAGCCGGTTTGATTGGATCCTGTACCAATTCTTCCTACGAGGACCTCTCCAGAGCAGCCTCCATTGTACAAGATGCGCTGGAGAAGGGATTGAAAGCAAAGTCTGCCTTCATCATCAATCCGGGCTCGGAACAGGTACGCCAAACCGCCGAACGCGATGGCATCCTGGCCGTTTTCGAACAAGCCGGCGCAGTCATCATGGCAAACGCCTGCGGTCCGTGCATTGGACAATGGAAACGGATTACCGACGAGCCCGAAAAGCCCAATTCCATCCTTACCTCCTTCAATCGCAACTTTGCCAGACGCAACGACGGCAACCCCAATACACATGCCTTCGTCAGTTCCCCGGAAATCGTCGCGGCGCTGAGTTTGGCCGGCGATTTGACCTTCAACCCGATGAAGGATGCGTTGACAAACGAATCGGGCGAATTGGTCTGCTTGCAAGCCCCTGTGGGATTTGAATTGCCACCCAAAGGCTATCAGCCCGATGAGCAAGGATTTATTTCCCCCGAGCAAGGCGACAAAAGTGAACCGGTTCGGATTGCTCCCGATTCGGAACGTCTTCAGGTCCTCACCCCCTTCCAACCTTGGAATGGACAGGATTTACAAGACATGGCCCTGCTCATCAAAGTCAAAGGCAAATGCACCACCGATCACATATCGATGGCCGGCCCTTGGCTGCGTTTTCGCGGACACTTGGATAAAATTTCGGACAACCTGTTGATGGGAGCCGTCAATGCCTTCAACGATCGCGCCAATGCCGTTTTGGATCCAAGTGACGGTCAGTACAAAGCCGTTTCGGCCTACGCACGTCTGTTAAAAGCCGACAATCGGGCATCCATTGTCGTCGCCGAAGAAAACTACGGGGAAGGCTCCTCTCGCGAGCATGCCGCCATGGAACCCAGACACCTGAATGTTCGGGCCATACTCGTAAAATCATTTGCCCGTATCCACGAAACCAATTTAAAAAAACAAGGCATGCTGGCCCTTACGTTTCAAAACAAAGCCGATTACGACCGCATACGTGAAGACGATCAAATCAGCATTTTGGGACTGACCGACTTTCAGGTCAATAAGCCCTTAACCATTCAGTTGAAGCATCGCGACGGTAGTATGGAATCCTTTACGGTACTTCACAGTTACAACGAAGTTCAGATCGAATGGTTTAAGGCCGGAAGTGCACTCAACGCGATGTAAACGCTCAAACAATTAAAAAAATTATTATAACGAACATTATGCAAAACGAGTATATGATTTACAAGTTGTCAGAAACAGTAAAGACGACAAGCCGCTTTGAAAAAGAGCTTTTTACCAAGTTTAATGTAAAACGGGGTTTGCGCAACGAAGACCATACCGGCGTATTGGTAGGGCTCAGCCGAATCGGTGACGTTGTCGGTTACGAAAAAGACGAAGCGGGCAAACTCAAAGCCATACCCGGAAAGTTATTCTACCGAGGCATAGATGTCGAGGACTTGGCTCATGGAGTACAAAAAGAAGGAAGACCCGGATTTGAGGAGGTCTGTTTTTTACTTCTTTCGGGCTATCAACCCGATCCGGAAGAACTGGGTATTTTCTGCAACATCCTCAATCAAGCCATGCCGTTGGAACCAAAAGCCAAGATGAGCATCCTTGAACTAGAAGGACAAAACATCATGAATATACTGGCCAGAAGTGTCTTGGAGATGTACACCTACGATCCGGATCCGGACACCATTACCCGTGAGAATCTCATCCGTCAATCCATCGACTTAATTGCCAAATTTCCAACCATCATTGCCTACGCTTACAACATCCTACGACACAGTCAATTCGGACGCTCGCTACACATTCGTCATCCAAACGAAAACATGTCCATTGCCGAAAACTTCCTATTTATGATGAAAGGCAAAAACAACTACACGGATCTGGATGTAAAAATCCTGGATTTGATGCTGATTTTGCATGCAGAACACGGGGGTGGTAATAATTCCACGTTTACGGTACGCGTAACCAGCTCTGCAGAAACGGATACCTACTCCGCCATTGCAGCCGGCATTGGTTCGCTCAAAGGTCCTTTGCACGGGGGTGCCAATTTGCAGGTATCGGCCATGATGGAGCACCTAAAAGAAGCCATCAGTGACTGGACCAGTGAAAAGGAAATTGATGCGTATCTCAAGAAGATGTTAAACAAGGAAGCCTACAACAAGACCGGCTTGATTTATGGCATCGGTCATGCTGTTTATACCGTATCCGATCCCAGAGCGGTTCTGCTTAAAGAAATGGCACGGGATTTGGCAAAAGAAAAGGGCTTGGAAAATGTCTATAACTTTATGGAACTCATCGAGGAACGCTCAGTCAATGCCTTTATGAATTTTAAGGGCACCAACATCGGCAAGCAAGTCTGTGCGAACGTCGATTTTTATTCCGGCTTTGTTTACGAAGCGATTGGCCTGCCCAAAGAAGTGTATACTCCATTGTTTGCCATGTCTCGCATCGTGGGATGGGCCGCTCACCGCATCGAGGAATTAAACTTCCCCGGAAAGCGCATTATTCGCCCTGCCTATAAAAATGTTGGAGAACACAAACCCTTTATCCCCTTGCACGAACGTTGATTATGAAGAAAATTCGCATACAAAACCCCGTCGTAGAACTCGACGGGGACGAAATGACCCGCATCATTTGGGCGTTTATCAAAAAAGAACTGATCCTACCCTATCTGGATTTGGACATTCGGTATTATGACCTGAGCATTCAGAACCGGGATAAAACACAGGATCAGGTCACCATTGATGCGGCAAACGCCATTAAGGAGCACCATGTAGGCATCAAATGTGCCACCATCACCCCGGACGAAGCCCGTGTGGAAGAATTCGGACTTTCAAAAATGTGGAAATCGCCCAACGGCACCTTGAGAAACATCATCGGTGGCACCGTTTTTCGCGA
The DNA here is from genome assembly GCA_028709215.1 of Bacteroidales bacterium. Taxonomy (GTDB): domain Bacteria; phylum Bacteroidota; class Bacteroidia; order Bacteroidales; family UBA1402; genus UBA8389. The sequence continues at coordinate 2,023 of JAQVXI010000045.1, read as the reverse complement.
GCCCATCATTTGTCGAAACGTACCCCGTTATGTACAAGGTTGGACCAAACCCATTGTCATCGGACGTCATGCGTTCGGTGATCAGTACAAAGCCACCGATGTGCGCATCAAGGGCAAAGGACGCTTGCGCATGTCGTTTACCAATGAGGCCGGCGAAACGCAAAGCTGGGATGTGTACGATTTTGAAGGAGATGGAGTCGCTTTAAGCATGTACAATACGGACGAATCCATTTACGGCTTTGCCCGCTCCTCTTTTCAGGTCGCACTGGACAAAAAATGGCCCTTGTATTTGTCGACAAAAAACACCATATTGAAGGCCTACGACGGCCGATTCAAAGACATTTTTGCGGAGGTGTACGAAGCCGAATTTAAAGAAGCTTTTGAAGCGGCCGGCATTCGTTACGAACACCGACTGATTGACGATATGGTTGCTTCGGCAATGAAATGGGAAGGCGGATTTGTATGGGCCTGCAAAAACTACGATGGGGATGTACAATCCGATACGGTTGCACAGGGTTTTGGATCGCTTGGACTGATGTCCTCGGTACTGATGACTCCGGATGGGCAAACCGTAGAAGCCGAAGCAGCACACGGCACCGTGACCCGACATTACCGCCAACACCAACAAGGCAAGGCTACTTCTACCAATCCCATTGCCAGCATTTTTGCATGGACCCGTGGTCTGATGCATCGTGGCAAATTGGACCGGAATCAGGCGCTGATTGATTTTTGCACGACGTTGGAGCGGGTTTGCGTGGAAACCGTCGAATCCGGAAAAATGACCAAGGATCTCGCCCTGTTGATTCACGGAGAGGCACTGACCGAAATGGATTACCTAAGCACCGAGGCCTTCCTTCAAGCCATCAAGGAGAATCTGGACAACGCATGGATCCAATCATGAAAGTTGCTTTTTTCTCGCTTGTCCTTGTAACCCTTATTCTGATCGCAGGCTACGTTGCGTTTCGAATTTGGCACGTTCTGCCGGCAAAAGCCGCGTGGCGCGTGCCCATTTTATGGATGCAGGTGCTTCTGTTTCTGATGTTGTTTGCTTCCTTTGTGCTGGGTTCGAGCTTGCCGATCGGCCTTGCTCAAGCAATGAGTCACGCATCGTATACCTATGCGGTTCTGATTTTATATCTGGCGATGAGCTTTGTGTTGATCGATTTGATTCGTATTGGACACAGCATCGTTCCGTGGACTCAGGATCATTTACTGGACTTCAGACGCGTTGGATTTTACGTAACCCTCGTTGGAAGTATTGCTGCAATGGTATGGGGAGTCCACCGCTTTCACCATCCGAAAGTCGTGCACCGGCAGTTGGTTTTGGATCGCCCGATGGCCTCCTCCGGGACACTTCGTGTGGTTGCTGCCAGTGATTTGCATCTGGGGGTAACCATCGGCAAACGGCAACTTCAAAAATACGTACGCCTCATCAACGATCAACAACCGGATCTGGTTTTGCTGGGTGGAGACATTTTTGATCGCCTGCTCAAACCGGTTGCAGAACAAAACATGGCCGAAGATTTGCGCCGCATTCAGGCCCCACTTGGAGTCTTTGCCGTCATGGGCAACCACGAATACTACTCAGAGCGCCCTTCGGACCTGGTTGCGTACCTTCAATCTGCAAACATTCATGTGTTGCAAGATCAGGTAGCCTTGGTTGACTCCAATGCGTACATCATCGGTCGTAAAGACATCAGTCAGCGCAACCGTTCGGATCTATCCCTTCTGGTATCGGAAACGACGAAAGACTGGCCGCGCATTCTATTGGATCATCAGCCCATGTATTTGGAACAGGCAGCCGAAAACGGTATTGATTTTCAGTTTTCAGGTCATACGCACAAAGGTCAGATCTTTCCTTTTAACCTGCTGGTTGACGGCATGTTTGAACAAGCGCACGGATACCTAAAAAAAGGAGATACACATTATTACATTTCCTCCGGTCTGGGCATCTGGGGTCCCGTTTTCCGAATCGGAACCCAATCGGAATTGTTGGTTCTGGACATCACTTTCAACGGATCAG
>JAQVXI010000044.1:9346-13545 GCA_028709215.1 Bacteroidales bacterium | reverse complement strand
GTTTGATTGTTGGTTTACAAATTTACCTTTTTTTCTTGGCAATGGGGGGGATTTTGCGTTAATTTGAGTATCGGAAACGACGTCGTTTTCGAATAATTTCTAATGCTATGGATATCAATCGATTTATGGCAAGCCTGGAAGCAAAGCATCCGGGTGAATTGGAATACCTGCAAGCGGTTCGCGAGGTGCTTACCAGCATTGAACCGTTCTATAATCAGCATCCCGAGTTTGAAAAAGCCGGCATTTTACAACGTATGGTTGAGCCGGATCGTATCTTTACCTTTAAAGTACCCTGGGTGGACGATTCCGGAAACGTTCAAGTCAATCAGGGTTTTCGGGTACAATTTAACAACGCAATTGGTCCGTACAAAGGTGGCTTGCGCTTTCATGCTTCTGTCAATTTGTCCATCCTGAAATTTCTGGGTTTTGAACAAACCTTCAAAAATGCCCTCACCACATTGCCCATGGGGGGTGCCAAAGGCGGTTCGGACTTTAGCCTGAGGGGCAAATCGGCCGGTGAGGTCGAACGGTTTTGTCACAGCTTTATGTTGGAATTATGGCAAAGCATCGGTGCCAACACCGATGTTCCTGCCGGCGATATTGGTGTCGGAGCCCGAGAAATCGGCTATTTGTATGCCATGCACAAGAAACTGGCACGTGCCAATACCGGAGTCTTGACCGGTAAGGGCATTGACTACGGCGGCTCACTCATCCGTCCTGAGGCTACCGGTTTTGGCGCCTTATATTTTGTACGTCAAGTTTTGTCCCAACACAGTTACGGCCTGGCCGGCAAAGTGATCGCGCTTTCCGGTTTTGGAAACGTCGCTTGGGGAGCAGCCCTGAAAGCGACCCAATTGGGCGCCAAAGTGGTCACCCTTTCCGGCCCGGATGGTTATATCTACGATGACGAGGGCTTGACCCTCGAAAAAATCGCCTACATGCAGGAGTTGCGTGCCAGCAACAACGACGTTGTCGAACCTTATGCCGCACGCTTCGGTGCAGAATTTTATCCGGGTGAAAAGCCCTGGGGACGTAAGGTGGACATCGCGTTGCCTTGCGCCACTCAAAACGAACTGGACGGAGACGACGCGCGTCAGTTGATCGCCAACAAGGTCCTGTGTGTGGCCGAAGTCTCCAATATGGGTTGCACGCCGGAGGCCATCGAGGCCTTCCAGCAATCGGATGTTCTGTATGCCCCGGGCAAAGCAGTCAATGCGGGAGGTGTTGCCACCTCCGGCCTTGAAATGACGCAAAATGCCATGCATCTGTCTTGGTCTGCCGATGAGGTGGATGCAAAGCTTAAGCAGATCATGTCCAACATTCACGATCAATGTGTACGCTACGGCAAACAGGAGGACGGTCGCATCGATTACATGAAAGGCGCAAATGTGGCCGGATTTATGAAAGTAGCCAAGGCCATGTACGATCAGGGATTTTTGGGTTGACATGCATCAGGCTACGGAATCAGAAAAGCAGTTTATACAAGCGCACATCGATGACGATGTGCGCCAATTGGCATTAAAATCCTCTCTTGCTCAGGGTATGAACTGGTCCTGGGTTTTGCAACAAATTGCTGCCCGCCAGCAACTCCGACGAAAAATACCCTCCTGGTATTCCATCGACGGACTCCAGTTTGGCGCATCCCTTGCGCTCGAGCAATGTTCGTCCGAACAAACGGCCCGGTACAAACACGCGCTGTTGGACGGCTCTCACCCCGTATTAACGCCACAGGGTCATCCGGTTCGCCGTTTGGCTGATTTGACGGGCGGCCTGGGTGTAGACTGTGCCTTTATGTCCGAAGGGCGTACCGCTGTTTTGTATGTCGAAGCACAAGACGAATTGGCAGCCTTGGCGACCCATAATTTTGACTGTCTGGGTCTGACTGCCATTGTTGCAAAAAGGGGACAGGCCGAAGGCATACTTGCTGCACACAAAGGTCGTCCCGAGTGGGATGTCGTCTTCCTGGATCCGGCCCGTCGTTCGCGTTCCGGAAACAAAGTCTTCGCCTTGGAGGACTGTACCCCCGATGTGCGCACCATGATGCCGCAATTGTTTGGTTTTGCCCATGCCGTTCTGCTCAAACTCTCGCCCATGCTGGATGTCACCCATGCGTTGCGTGCGTTGCCACAAACCGGCGCTGTGCATATTGTCTCGGTCGACGGAGAGTGCAAGGAACTTTTGCTGGAGCTCAATCCCAATCAATCGTTCAGGCCGGAGGAAGTACCCATTCACTGCGTGGATCTATCCTCTCAGGGCGATCTACAAACACTTACGTGTACCCGTCTGTACGAACAGCAACATGCGCTTCAATGGGCAACCGCCCCCTCAACGTATATGTACGAACCCAACGCCTCCTGCTTGAAGGCTGGTGCATTTGCCCTGCTGTCTGAACGTTTTTCGGTTCAAAAACTCCACGTCAACAGTCACCTCTTTACCGCCGATCAGCCGGTCAGGAACTTTCCCGGCCGAAGCTTTAAGGTAGTGGATGTACAACCCTATCATTTAAAATCACTACGAAAAGCATGGCCAACGCTTAAGCAGGCCAATCTTGCAACGCGCAACTTTCCCCTTTCCGTCGCTGAAATCCGCAAGCAGCTTCGTTTGGCAGAAGGTGGTACGCAATACCTGTTTGCAACGACGCTGTCGGATGGGTCGAAAGTTCTTGTCTTATGTGAAAAGCTTACTTGACGATGCGCCCGGGATTTTGAGCGATGAAGGTTTTCCAACTGCTTGATCCGCCACTTACACCCGGTCGGTTGCTTTGTAAAAAGTGGCACAAAGCCGCTGCCAGTCCGTCCGTCGCATCCAGTTGTGGCAGCATATCCTCTTTCGGGATGTTTAATATGCGTTGCAACAGATCGGCAACCTGTTCTTTTGATGCACGTCCATTTCCTGTAATGGCCATTTTAATTTTCAACGGAGCATACTCAAAGATGGGGATATCTCTGGACAAAGCCGCAGCAATGGCCGTACCCTGTGCCCGACCAAGCTTGAGCATGGATTGTACATTTTTGCCAAAAAAGGGTGCTTCAATGGCCAGCTCGTCCGGCAGATACTCCTCAATTAGCCCCAGCGTCCGATCAAAAATCTTGCGCAAGCGTACGTAATGATCCTCGTATTTGTTGAGTTGCAACACACCCATGGCCAAAACCTTCGGCTTGTTGTTGCATACGTGCAGCAAGCCGTAACCCATCACCGTTGTTCCCGGGTCGATGCCTAGGATGATCTTGTCACGAATCAAACCCGAGGCGCTGCGGCTGTCGGTTTGTTTCATAACGCAATCGTTTCCATCAAGGTGGTAAATCCGGTAATCTCATCCTTAAATACATCGTGCATGCTGGTCCGCAACACACTGCCTTCTGTTTCCGACCACTTCTCCAACAACTCAAAACTCTCCACCTCAAACTGCAAGGCATAAGCCGACTGACCCTCAGGCATTTCGGCCAAGACATGGTTGAGCCTTGGGTTGCGCAGTACACCCGACTTCAACACGCTGGGCAGATAAGTACTTTTGAGCCATCCAAGCCAGGCTTGGATGTTGTTGTCAGGGATCTGGTATGTCGTATTGATCAGAATCATTTTTTTTGATTTTTCTTACGGACAAAGATAGCAAATTAAAAAAACTTCACGTATATTTGCAGCCGTTTTAGAGCCTACGGGGTATTAGCTCATCTGGCTAGAGCGCGACACTGGCAGTGTCGAGGTGAGCGGTTCGAGTCCGCTATACTCCACAATTAGCAGCACTTTTCTACAGAGGGTGCTGTTTTTTTGTGCCCACCAATGAGAAGAATGTGTAAAAAAACGTTCCGTTTTTTTAATGTGTTGCTCGCGATGCTCGCAAATTTTAAGAATGTGTAAAAAAACGTTCCGTTTTTTTAATGTGTTGCTCGCGTTGCTCGCAAATTTTAAGAATGTGTAAAAAAACGTTCCGTTTTTTTAATGTGTTGCTCGCGATGCTCGCAAATTTTAAGAATGTGTAAAAAAACGTTCCGTTTTTTTAATGTGTTGCTCGCGTTGCTCGCAAATTAGAAGAAAACCATGTATCGCTGGCGCTCGTGAATGTGTCGGCTGGGCCGAATGAAAGAAGCAACGACGGGCGCAATGCGCGCACGCACGGAGGTCGGTGGTGTCTGTTTTTGCGTACACGGTGCGTCCGTGCGTGCGCTGTGTGGCGACAAAGTCGCCGCACGCTGGCCTTG
>JAQVXI010000044.1:0-9246 GCA_028709215.1 Bacteroidales bacterium | reverse complement strand
GCCGAATGAAAGAAGCAACGACGGGCGCAATGCGCGCACGCACGGAGGTCGGTGGTGTCTGTTTTTGCGTACACGGTGCGTCCGTGCGTGCGCTGTGTGGCGACAAAGTCGCCGCACGCTGGCCTTGCCAGCTGCATTGCGCCCGTCGTTGCTGTCGTTGCGCCCGCAAACTGCCTGCTTTATTAACCATTCGACCGCAGGTCGGCACATTTGAAACCGCAGGTTTCAACTCATTAAAAAGCCGTAGGATTTTTACACATTCTTCTTTCTTCATTCGCCCGAAGGGCGACACATTCAAAACCGTAGGTTTTGACACATTAAAAATCGAAGATTTTTACACATTCTTCAATCCGCAGGATTTTTACACATTCATTAAAACAACCCAAAAACCTTCATCACAATGACCACAAGAACCATGGCAATCGGATACGTAGTCGCATACGCAATCTGTGGTGCATTCTTTTTGGTCATCGGAGTAATTGCCGCAAGACCGGGTGTACTGGTCATACCGCCAGCCAGAGCGCCAAGCAGTGTGAGTGCATTGGTCTTGAACAAGAGTTTTGCAACCAAAAGGGTCACAATCATGGGTATAAGGGTTAGAAGACCTCCGATTAAAAAGAGCTTGTATCCATATAGGTTGTACGTGTCAATTAAGGTGGCGCCGGCATTGGTTCCGACAACAGCCAGGAAGAAAATCAAGCCGATTTCACGAAGCAATACATTGGCCGAGCTGGACATGGTCCAAAGAATGGGGCCGGTTTTTCCGATTTTGCTCAGTATTAATGCGACAGTTAGTACACCACCGGTCAAGCCCAGTGGGGTAAAGGCACCGAGTAGGACACCCAAGACAATACCAAAGGCGATGGGGAGGATGTCGGTATCCGAGAGTACTTTGTCGTCGTTACCGAATAACTTGTGTACCTGCTTCATGTTTTCCTTGTTGCAGGCTACGACCAATTTGTCTCCCAAGCGTATGCGGATGCGTGGGGAGGGGGCAATGTCGATACCGCTTCGACGGATGCGCGTAATGGTGGCGTCGTAATTGGCTTGAAGGTTGAGTTCGGCCACCGTTTTGTTGACGACGTCCTTGTTGGTAACCAATACGCGTTCTACATCGTAGTTTTTGCTTAAAGGCATTTCACGATCGGTTGGGGTGCCCAGTAGAAGGGTGGCGCGTTGAATGGCCTCTTCGGTGCCTACGACACGTGCCAAATCGCCGAGTTGCAGGACTGTGCCGGCTGAGGGGGTAATGGCTTCGTCGCCATGCATGACACGGGACACGACCGCTTCGGTCATGCTTCGTACGCGTAAGGATTGGAGGCTGCGTTGATCGACATTGGGATTGGTTATGACGACATTTTGAGCGAGCACAAGGGGGTGGTCAACGGTGATGGAACGATCGTATTCGGCTTCTGCTTCCGGAATGTTGGTGCGCATTAGTTTGGGGAGAATGCGCAAGAAAAGGATTACGCCAATTACACCAAACGGATAGGCAATCCCGTATCCGATGGAGGGAATGTCTCCAAATTGGTCGGTGGCAGAGGCGAGTCCGGGGGTACTGGTGAGGGCACCAGCCAATAGTCCGGCAACGACGCCCATGTCTAAGTCCCAAATGTAATGGGCTCCTATGCCGATGATTCCGGCGGTAAAAACGAGAATGGCAGATAGACTGGCCAGTTTGATTCCGTGATTTTTGAGGGCTTCAAAAAAGCCGGGTCCGGCTTGGATACCGATGGTAAAGATGAAGAGAACCAGACCAATGTCTTGAATGATCTTTGGGAGTGTGACACCATAATGACCAAAAACGAGGGCGACAAAAATGACGGCAGACACGTCGAGGGAAATGCCTTTGACCGAGATTTTTCCGACCAGGTAGCCGACTGTGAGAATGAGAAAAAGTGCAAAATAACCGTTTTGGAGAAGTTGGCTCAGCGCGTCCATGGTGTGTGAATTTTTTGCAAAGATAGTGGATTTGCCCGCTTAAATAAAAAAAAGATGGCCGGAAAACCGACCATCTTTCAAAATAAGTGTACTTTTTACAATTACAGAACGCCCTGAGCTATCATCGCTTTGGCTACTTTCATGAAACCGGCAATGTTTGCGCCTTTTACGTAGTTTACAAAACCATCGCTTTCGGTACCGTATTGAACACAGGCTGCATGAATGTTTTCCATAATGCTTTGGAGTTTTTGATCCACTTCTTCGCGGCTCCAAGCCAATTTAATGGAGTTTTGAGTCATTTCCAAACCGGAAACCGATACACCACCGGCATTGGCGGCTTTACCGGGAGCATACATGATTTTCGCTTCGATGAATGCATCCACGGCCTCAGGTGTAGAGGGCATGTTTGCGCCTTCTGATACGGCGATACAGCCGTTTGCAATCAATGTTTTTGCATCGTCACCGTTTAGCTCGTTCTGAGTAGCACTTGGCAGTGCAATGGTGCATTTTTCAGCCCATGGACGTGCACCTTCAACGTACTTGCATCCGAATTTTTCAGCGTATTCTTTGATGCGACCGCGGTATACATTCTTCAATTCGAAGATGTATTTCAGTTTATCTGCATCAATGCCTTCCGGATCGTAGATGTAACCGTTGGAGTCAGACAAGGTGATGACTTTTCCACCCAGTTCAAGCACTTTTTCAGCGGTGTAGGTTGCTACGTTACCCGAACCGGAGATGGCTACGACCTGACCTTTCAAATCGTTGATGCCTTTGCGCTTCAACATGTTCATCAGGAAGTAAATGTTGCCGTAGCCGGTTGCTTCCGGACGAATGAGTGAACCACCGAATTCGATGCCCTTACCGGTAAGTGTTCCGGTGTGTTCGTTGCGCAATTTTTTGTACATACCGTACATGTAAGCAACTTCACGACCGCCTACACCGATATCTCCGGCTGGTACGTCGGTGTCAGGACCGATGTGTTTGCTCAACTCCAACATGAAGTTCTGACAGAAGCGCATGATCTCAGCGTTTGATTTTCCTTTGGGGTTGAAGTCCGAACCGCCTTTGCCACCACCCATGGGAAGGGTAGTCAATGCATTTTTGAAGGTTTGTTCGAAAGCAAGAAATTTGAGGATACCTACGTTTACGGAGGAGTGGAAGCGGATACCGCCTTTGTAAGGACCGATGGCCATGTTGTGTTGTACACGATAACCGGTGTTGGTTTGATAATTTCCTTTGTCATCCATCCAGGTAACACGGAAGGTGAAAATACGATCGGGAATGCACAGGCGTTCGATCAGATTTACTTTGTCAAACTCGGGGTGTTGGTTGTAAACGTCTTCAATCGACATCAACACTTCTTCAACGGCCTGATGGTATTCAGGTTCGTTCGGAAAACGGCGCTTGAGATTCGCCAGAACTTCTGCAGTCTTCATAGTTGGCAATTATTATGAGGTCTAAATAAATGTTTTCTGAGGTCAAATTCAGAACGGCTGCAAAATTGCAATAAAAAAATTAATTGTGCAAGAGAAATGGCATATAAGTTGAAAAAAAGATGGAATAAGGCCTGTGTTTGCTTTCATTTTGTAATTCGGGCAACCTGGGGTGTGTCGAAAAAACGAGGCTGTTTGGTTTTTAATCAAACAGCCTCTTGTGTATTACATTCCTTGCCCGTGGCAATTCTTGTATTTTTTGCCACTGCCGCAGGGGCAGGGGTCGTTTCGACCGATCTTTTGTTCCACGCGAACCGGCTCGATGGGTTGGTTGCGTTTGGCCGCTTCTCCCGAAGTTCCACTGGTCTGTGCATCCGTAGAGTCTTTCAGGGTGCGGTATTTGCTGTAGTCCTGTCGTTTTTCGGGAGCGGCCTGTTTGACTGCTTCGGGTTCACGAACCGGGATTTGTCCGCGCATGAGAATGGAGGTTGTTTTTTTGTTGACGTTCTCCATCATCTTTTTGAACAAATTGAACGATTCCAACTTGTAGATTAATAGCGGATCTTTTTGTTCGTAGCTGGCATTTTGAACCGATTGTCTCAGGTCATCGAGTTCGCGCAGGTTTTCTTTCCATGCTTCGTCGATGGTGTGCAACATGATGGCTTTCTCAAAACTGCGTACGACTTCCCTTGATTGGGATTCGGCGGCCTGTTTTAGATTGACCGGTATGTTGTAGGTGCGTTTGCCGTCGGTAATGGGAATCAAGATGTTTTCGTAAACGGCTCCCTGTTGCTCGTAAACCTGTTGTACCACCGGATTGGCAATGGTGGCCAGTCGATCCGTTTTGCGTTTGAAATTATCCATTGCGGCGTCAAACAGTTGATCGACGTTTTCCTGCGATTTATTGCGCTGGAAGGTATTTTCGTCGAAGGGGACGTCCATGGCAAAGAAACTGCGTACATCCATGACCAGTGATTCGTAGTCCTTGCCGGCTTCTGCATTTTCGACCACCGATACCAATAGGTCATACATGGAGTTCATGATGTCGATGCCGATGCGTTCGCCCATCAAAGCATGGCGGCGTTTGGTGTATACCACCTCGCGCTGGCTGTTCATCACATCGTCGTATTCAAGCAGACGCTTACGAATGCCGAAGTTGTTTTCTTCTACCTTTTTCTGCGCTCGTTCGATGGATTTGGACATCATGCTGTTTTCGATCATTTCTCCTTCTTTGAAGCCCATTTTGTCCATGAGTCCGGTAATGCGGTCGGATCCAAACAGACGCATCAAATTGTCTTCGAGCGAAATGTAAAATACAGACGATCCCGGGTCTCCCTGGCGTCCGGCACGACCCCGTAACTGACGGTCGACACGTCTGGATTCGTGGCGTTCGGTACCGATAATGGCCAAACCGCCGGCGGCTTTTACTTCGGCGCTCAGTTTGATGTCTGTACCACGACCGGCCATGTTGGTCGCAATGGTGACCGAGGAAGATTGGCCTGCGGTTGCGACAATGTCTGCTTCGCGTTGATGTAGTTTGGCATTAAGGACGTTGTGTTTGATTTTTCGCAGGGTCAACATCTTGCTCAGTAGTTCCGAGATTTCAACCGAGGTTGTACCGACCAGCACCGGACGTCCGGCAACGACCATTTTGTCAATTTCGTCGATGACTGCCTGGTATTTTTCCCGTTTGGTACGGTAGATGCGATCTTCCATATCGTTACGGGTTATGGGTCGATTGGTTGGGATGACTACCACATCCAGTTTGTAGATGTCCCACAACTCGCCTGCTTCGGTTTCGGCGGTACCGGTCATACCGGACAGTTTGTGGTACATGCGGAAGTAGTTCTGTAGGGTAATGGTGGCAAACGTTTGCGTCGCTGCTTCTACGGTAACCCGTTCTTTGGCTTCGATGGCCTGATGCAAACCGTCTGAATAACGACGGCCTTCCATGATGCGCCCGGTCTGTTCGTCCACAATTTTTACCTTGTTGTCGATGACAACATATTCATCATCCTTTTCAAACAAACAGTAGGCTTTGAGCAGTTGGTTGATGGTGTGTACGCGTTCTGATTTGATGGCGTAGTTTTGCATCAGTTCGTCTTTGGCTGCATCCCGTTCTTCGGGAGTAAGGGTTTTGTTTTCCAACTCCGACAACTGAGCACCGATGTCGGGCAATACGAAGAATTGAGCATCTTCCGTATCGCCGGTGATGTAGTCAATGCCTTTATCCGTGAGTTCGATGCTATTTTGCTTCTCTTCGATGACGTAATACAACGGGTCGGTTACGATGTGCATTTGACGGTTGTTGTCTTGCATGTAAAACTCTTCCGTTTTTTGCATGGCTGCTTTGATGCCGGGCTCACTCAAAAACTTAATCAGTGGTTTGTTTTTCGGGTGTGCTTTGTGGCAGCGGAATAGGGTGAGTGCACCTTCTTCCTGCTCTTTTTTATCCTGTGATGCCATCAGTCGTTTGGCATCGGCCAACAACTTGGTCGCCATCGTCTTTTGAGTATTGACAACCCGTTCGATTTTGGGACGAAGTTCATCAAATAATTGGTCATCACCCTTGGGGACAGGCCCGGAGATGATGAGTGGTGTACGGGCATCGTCAATCAAGACCGAGTCTACCTCATCCACAATGGCATAATTGTGCTTGCGTTGTACCAAATCCATTGGGCTACTGGCCATGTTGTCACGCAGGTAGTCGAAGCCAAACTCGTTGTTGGTTCCAAAGGTAATGTCAGCCAAATAGGCTTTGCGACGTTCTTCGGAGTTGGGGCGGTGTTTGTCGATGCAGTCCACGGAAAGCCCGTGGAACATGTACAAGGGGCCCATCCACTCGGAGTCACGTTTGGATAAGTAGTCGTTGACGGTAACCACGTGTACGCCATTCCCGGTAAGTGCATTTAAAAATACGGGCAGGGTGGCAACCAAGGTTTTCCCTTCACCCGTTGCCATTTCGGCAATTTTACCTTTGTGCAAAACGACTCCCCCAAACAGCTGTACATCGTAATGTACCATATCCCAGGTGATTTCGCTTCCACCGGCCAACCAGTGATTGCTGTAAATGGCCTTGTCGTCCTCGATGCGTACAAAGTCGTGCGTAGCTGCCAGATTCCGGTCAAAATCGGTCGCCGTTACGGTGATTTCCGTTTTTTTGCTAAAACGACGGGCTGTTTCGCGTACGATGGCAAACACTTCGGGCAAAACTTCATCCAGTGCCTTTTCTAGGTTATCGACGATGTCCTTTTCGATGGCATCGATTTTTTGAAATGTTTCCTCGCGTTTCTCAAGTTCCTGTGCTTCGATTTCGCTTTTCAATTGCTCCACCTGTGCGCGTTCGTTTGCCACACGGTCTTGCAGTAATTGGCGAATTTCAAGGGTGCGTCCCCGGAGCCCGTCGTTGTTTAACGCTTCGATGGCAGGGGCTGCTTTCTTGATTAGCTCCACCCAAGGCGTTGTCTCTTTTAAGTCGCGTTGGGCTTTGTTGCCGAATAGTTTGGTTAAAATATCATTAAATCCCATATGTAGTATATATTATTGCATGTTTGAAAATTCCGGTAACGAGATTCCATTGCTGCCGTTGGGCGGTCGGATGCGAAAGATCCGACTCAGTGTGCCGGAAAGATCGCCCGATTCGATGGGTCTGCTGATGCGTTCTGCGGCAACTTGCCAGCCGAAAAAGACCAGTGGGCTGCGGTGTGCCGTATGTCGTACCTGATAGTCGCGTCCATCCGGATTGTTGCGTATGTTCCATCCCGGTTGGATTTCCAGGTAAAAATCACCGGATCGATTCGTTTGGAAGCCATTGCGGTGTTTTTCGCTCAATTCGTCTGCCGGAGCTGTGAGGATGGTCTTGTATGGAATGACGCGTTGAACTCCACTAAATTCGGCCAGAAATCCGGCTGCTTTTTGATGGATATCGTTGAAATCAATGCCTTTTTCCTCAATACGTTTGTGGTCCAGATAAATTTGCTGATTGCTCCATGCCTCGACCCAACGGTCGTTCCCGTATAGGGCCATTAGGTATAAATTGAGTAAGGATGTGCAGCGATCCGGATAAAAGTCCCCACCGGTCAAACGCATGCTTTTGGCATCCTCTGCCGGTTCGTGGGCCTGTCCGGTTCCAATCAAGTAGACGAGGCAGTGTTCTTGTCCCACTTCGCGGTCAATGTATTCCAGAATGCGGGCAATCTCCAGATCCAACCGAAAATAGACATCCTGTACTTCCATGGATGCGGTTGGGTTGTCGATGCTTGCCATCTGTGAAGCCGTCAAATTCAGGATCAGATAATCCGGAATTTCGTCTTTACCCAGTCGTTCGTTGTGCAAGGCTTCGATGCCCAGTGATACGATTTCGGCATTGACCAGCGGTGATTGCGTAAATGCTTTGATTTTGTTTCCGCCGATACGATGGAACCAGTATTGAAAGCGGTTTGGGTTTTGCCGGTGTGGCATAAACCGATAACGATCCAATGGGTAGAGAGGTTCCCAACTGCTTTTGTCTATTTTATCGGAGATGTTCCGATTGTCGTTGACGTGCTCCAGCCACCAAGGGAAGTCTTTGTAATACGTAGATGTGCACCATTTGCCGGTTGTTTCGTCCATCCAGAAAGCACCATCGGCCAACTGTCCGGCAGACAGGACACTGATTTCGGCAGAGGAAGCGATGGAAAATGTTTTGGACTGTCGTTGGGTTGCCCACTCCAATTCATCGGTGATGCTGCTGCTGAGCAGCTTTTTGGGTGAAACGGTTTGTTGGGTGTAATTGCCCAGGTAATTGGGGTCAAACACGGCCGATACGTTCATCTTGCTGTTGCGATCGTACCATTGTCGAGCAATGATGCCGTGCGTGATCGGATTGCTTCCGGTTGCCAGGCTGGCAGTGGCAGATGCCCCGTCCGGTTGGTTGAAAGGGTAGGTCAATTGATTGTAAACCAATCCGTCTTGAAGCAATTTTTTGAATCCATTGGTGGTAAATCCGTCTCGAAACCAATCCAAATAGGCTGCATTGAGTTGGTCGATGTGAATGCCCACGACCAAACGCGGTGCTTCGGCCGCTTCGGCTGCCGAAGCGGCAATGCTGATGCCCAGCAGGCCGATTAGGGATCTGAAAAGTTTTTTCATGATGCGGAAGTGGTCTTACGCAGTGTTAGAAAACCCATTACAGATCGGCTGAGCAGCGTGAGTGTGATGGGGATCAAGGCCGGATGCAGGGGTTGCGGAAAAACGAAGAATCCGGCAAGCCCAAGTACAAACAACGGAATGTGTGCATTTAAGTACCATTTTGCTGCCTTTTTGCGGAAACCTGGAATGAGTAAGCACAGGGCATACAACAAATGGAATGGGTGCAATATGAAAATATTGTAATTGGAGTCGGTGGTCGGATGGCTGGAGAAAAACCATAGGAAGGCGATGATGACACCCGCCAATCCGGCAACAGAAAACCACATCGCATCCAAAGCAAAGGAGTGTTTGCCCCGTTTCCATTGACGAATTCCTATCCAAAAACTGATCGCAAACAGCAACCAAAATACAAGAACGGGGCCGGGGATGGGGAGTTTTGATTCTTCCAACGATGCATCGTATGGATACAACTCCTCTGTTTTGCGTACCAAGGGCTGGCTGCCCAGGCTGTCGGTGGCAATTTGTGCGGTTTCAAACGAATGCATCAACACTTCGGGAGCAAACTGAAGCGTTTCCAACGTTGCGGGAGCATCGGCTTCAAGACCGAGTACCAGGTCGATTCCGAAGCGGGTCCAAGGGTAATCTGCAGTGAAGTGGTGTACGGCGGCTCTTAAGCTGGGGTAGGGTGCGGGCATATCGTAAACAACCCGCTCTCCGAGCGTACGGGTGATGATGTCAC
>JAQVXI010000076.1 GCA_028709215.1 Bacteroidales bacterium | reverse complement strand
TAAAAAGGTTTTCATTTCTACGTTTTAGAACGGAAAGATACATACAAAACGGAAAAAAAACGTATTTTCGAAGCCGTATTTTATTCGATTGAATGATGAGAGAAATCTTTAGACGAAAGTCCCTTCAAGAACTGACCGCAGAAGCCGAACGGAACGAGCATGGATTAAAACGGCATTTGACGGCTTGGAATCTTGTTTTATTGGGCGTTGGCTGCATTGTAGGTGCAGGCATTTTTGTGATTACCGGTACGGCAGCAGCTTTGTATGCTGGTCCGGCATTGGTGATATCTTTTCTTCTATCAGCGGTAGCCTGCGCTTTTGCCGGTTTGTGTTACGCCGAATTTGCATCGATGATCCCCATTTCGGGCAGTGCGTATACCTACAGTTATGCAACCATGGGGGAATTTGTTGCGTGGATTATTGGTTGGGATTTGATCTTAGAGTATATGTTTGGAGCGGCGACAGTCGCTGTCGGTTGGAGTGGCTATTTTGATAGCTTCTTACAAGATCTGGGTGTTACTCTTCCGCTGGCAATACGTTCCAATCCCATTGGATTTGACGGACATCATTTTTTCTGGACCGGTTCGTTGATCAATCTTCCTGCGGTCGGAATTGTGCTTTTACTGACGACGTTGCTGGTTACGGGTATACGAGAATCCACCCGTGTGAATAACCTCATCGTTGCAGTAAAGGTGCTGGTTATTTTGTTGTTTATCGGTTTTGGCGTTTCTTATGTAGATACCTCCAATTGGCAGCCGTTTATTCCGGAAAATACGGGGTCTTGGGGGCATTTTGGCTGGTCCGGCATTCTTACTGGTGCTGGAGTTATTTTTTTTGCATACATTGGATTTGATGCCATTTCCACAACTTCTCAAGAGGCGATCAATCCAAGAAGAGACATGCCCATAGGCATTTTGGTTTCGCTGGCTGTTTGTACCGTATTGTATATTGCTGTCAGCTTGGTTTTAACCGGCATCGTTCCGTATACCGAGTTGAATGTTTCTGCACCGATTGCCGTCGCCATCGATCGAACCAATCAAGCATTGGCCTGGCTTGCTCCCGTAATCAAAATTGGTGCATTGGCCGGTCTGACTTCCGTTATACTGGTGTTGATTCTGGGCCAATCGCGCATTTTCTTTACGATGGCCAGTGATGGCTTGTTGTGGAAGCCTTTTGCCAAGGTGCATCGTCGGTATAAAACACCACACGTGACCACACTCGCTGCCGGTGGATTTTGTGCCCTCATTGCCGGTTTGTTGCCCATCGGTTTGCTCGGCGAAATGGTTTCAATCGGAACCTTGTTGGCTTTTGTTATTGTCTGTGCCGGTATCCTTGTCTTGCGAAAAAAAGAGCCGCATGCAGATCGGGGTTTTCGGACTCCATGGGTGCCTTTTGTCCCTATTATGGGTATTCTGGTCTGTTTGGTAGAAATGGCAGCCCTTCCTTTGGATACATGGATTCGCTTGCTGGGCTGGATGGCAATGGGTTTTGGTATTTATTTTCTCTACGGAATCAAACACAGTAAGGTTCAGAGAGCGAAGCAACGGATTCAATAAATCCAAGATCTACATACCAAAGAAAACCCTCTACCTTGTTGTAGCCCATTTGACTCATAAGATGCATGTAGGATCGTACTTGTTTTGCATAGGCATTTGACGTTGAGCCAAATTTAAAATCAACGACCAACACACGGTGATCTTCGATCATGACCCGGTCCGGTCGTCTTTGAGTGAGTTCACCATGCTCGTCACGATACAGAATGGAGCATTCGTTGTACAAGCGGTGTTTTGCATCAAACCAGCCCTGCACTCCTTCTGTGTCAAGTGCTTTTTGTATGTATTGTTGCATCTCAATGCGTTGATCCAAGGTCAGCAGCCCCTCCGATTGCCAACGATCCAACACCCGATGGACATCGTCTTTGTGACTTATTTCCGAAAAGAGTTTGTGCATTAATTTCCCACGATCCATGTATTCCGAATGCGCTTGCGAGGGATTGCAGAACTCTTTGGCGCGGGTGGATTGCTTGAAGTAGGTTGCATTTGGGTAGCTATGATAGGAAACAGGTATGGAGGCGTCACTGGTTTGTGCAAACAAGCCTGAGGGCTGTTCTTTTGATTCGGGAGCTGCGTCCACACACAAGGAACCGAATACAAAGCAGCCATCCGAAAGTTCGTTCTCTACATGTACGTTCAATAGATCCGACACCGTTTTAAGTTCGTGTTTCTTGTTCGAGTCTTTGCAAAACAGGATCATATTTTTTTCGGCCCGAGTAAGCGCTACATACAATAGGTTCAGACTGTCCACATGCATTTGGAGGGTTTCCTCTTCGTAAACATCCCGAAACAGCGAACCTTCCATGTCTTTTCCGTAATCAATGGGAAGCAATTCGAGCTGGTTGAAAGGAGCCTCTTGGGGTGTACACCATATTTGATCGGAATGGTTACTGACCATGGTCCAATCACAATACGGTATTAAAACGGTATGAAATTCGAGCCCTTTTGATTTGTGGATGGAAAGTATCCGTATGCCTTGAAGTCCGGTGCCTCCCGGGAAGCTCTTTTCGGACAAGGTTTCATCCCAATATTGTAGGAACGCATTTAAATCAGAGGCGTTTCGGGCTACAAAATCAATCAGCCCGTCCATAAACAAATGCAAAAATCCTCCTTGGTCGGAGAGCTGATCCAGCTGCAGAATGCGACAAAGTGCTTCTGCCAATTCGTATATGGGAAGATGTTGTAAAGCAGTGATTTCCTCTGTGAATGCTTTCGGTAGTAGGTTTTCGGATTGAACTTGCTCGTCTTTTATTTCAAGATTCAGTACATCATTTGCATAAGCTACTTGCAATTGAGCTAAGATAATGGGGTCATCCGGCTGACTCAAATGACGCATGGCGGCTATCAGAAGCTGCAGCGCCTTGGAGGAAGCAAGTAGAAAGGCTTCGTCCGAAATGATGTCCAAGCAGACGTCGCTTGGGTCGTTTGCCTGCTTTCGTGCGGAAAAATGAGCGGCAATGCGGGGTATGTGTTTGTTGAAGCGTACCAATATGGCTATTTGTTCGGGTCGAACCCCTTTTCGCTGAAGCGACTCCACTCGATTGAGCAATTGATCCAAAACCATTGTATCGTAATCCGAATCCCGATCCGAGGGAATAAACGAGATCTCTACAAAGCCGGTTTCTTCTGTTTTACTGCTTTGCTGAATGACGTCGGAATAGGCAGAAGCCAGTGACGGCATTTCTTGTTCGTACCGTTTTATGGTTGCTTCAAAAAATGCATTGTTGAAG
>JAQVXI010000014.1 GCA_028709215.1 Bacteroidales bacterium | reverse complement strand
TTGACACCAGCAACCGTGTGGCATCCTTTGAGGTAAACCGAGAAAAAAAGGAAACCCTTCTTCTCACCGCCGGCTTCTTTGCCAGTAAAACCATCGGTGTTGATCTGGATCCCCTTGCAGCCAAGGATAACTACGGTATGCGCGACGAGCAGGAGAAAGCCTTTGCCATGCAAAAGGGAGCACTCGGTCAAAACAGGCTCAGAACCTGGTCCGAAGCCAGCAAGCATGGTCGTATGTTTATCACTTTCATCGGATTAATCCTGGCTTCTTCGGTCCGCGCCACCTGGAAAGAAAATGCATTTCTTAAGAAGAAGTTCCGTTCAACCGAAGCCGTGTTGGCTGAAATGCGCACCATACGCTGCATCGAACACCGCGGAAAGCTCAAATTTATTACCCCATTCGTGGGCGCTCAGGTTGACATCTGCAAAGCCTTCGGTTTCGATATTCCGGATGGGTGTGCCCCGACGTATGCATCCAAAGCCAAGCCTAAAGACGGAAAGCGGGGCAGGCCGGCCAAGCCAAAAACAGAACGGCTGGATTTTTAGGTACAAATAATTGAAAAACTCAGAATACATGCATGAGTATGGACACACCTTTGATAGTCATAATTATGGCCATCTAAGAATTTAAGGCTTTTAAATCCTGTTAGCCCTCGAAGGGCTTTATTATTAAGAAAAGTATTGTTAACTTTGCTCTTGTTAGCAGTTTCGAACATGTTTAAAGTACTTATATTCAGTACTTTAAGATACTAAAAATTTTTCGAAGCTGCTAATTTATATTGCTAATATTCAATGCCTTAAGCTGTTTTTTTTGGCATTTATTGAGGTCGGTGGATTTGCACCAAATTTGACGAAGAACCAGGTTTTCCCTGCTAATGGGATGATGGGTAAAGGTTCAGAATTTATGACCACCAGTCCTGTCAGGGTTAATTTAATTAATTGGCAACCCTTAAGATAAAAGACTATGAATCAAGAAAAGTATTTTGTATCAGTTGGTGAGCCTTGGGACTTTGAGAGTAAAGACGGTCAGAATATTGTTAGAGGGGAAGTGTTAGGCGTGAAAAGTAATCAATGTTTGATTTTCAAAGCCAATCATTCTTTGAAATTTGACAGTGTTGAAAGCGATATTTTAATATTGACCCCGAGACATCAAGGAAATGATTTTTCAGATTTGCCTAATGAGCTTGTTGTGGTAAATGGGAGTCTTTTATTAAAAGATTATGACGAAACATTGAATGAGAAAGAGTTACGGGAAAAGGCCAAATTTGTATTAATAGGAAGCATTAAAAAAGAATAAAAAAGCGGATCACCTGCAAAACCCTGTGTTTGACTCATGCGTGGATACGGGTTAATCTATAAAGAAAGAAGTCTATGTCAGTCACACCACGCAATTGCGCCCTGAAGTTCTTAATCTTTGCGTTTAGCGATTCAGCGGATGCGTTTGTTGAACGCTTTACAAAATAGTTAAGAACTTCATCCTGCCGTTTGTCGGGAACTTGATTTGGGCATCGGCAACAGTAGCGTCGAGCTGAAGTTTGCCTTTATTCTTGGCACAACCGGATGATGATGTGGGCTCGTCATCATCATCCCCCTTTGACTCTTGTAATGGAGCCTGCTTGATCTTCAAGCCCTTGCGGATCAATTCATCGGTCAGCGATTCAAAAACGTTCAGGTCAATACGCTTTCGGATGTGATCCAACAAGGATGGATCAAACACCGGCTTCTGCGTAAAACCTTTCAAACCTAGAAAGTATTGGGCGTAAGGATTCTCTTGGATAAATTCTATTACACCGATGTCGTCAAGCTTCATCATATGCTTGATTATCACAACTCCCAGAACCATTCGGGCGTCCTTCGTGGGGGCTCCCCGACGGGAAGGAAAGTTTTTGTAATACAGCTCAGCAAACTTTTCCCAGGGGATCACTTTGGATAGGACAACCCATCGGTTATTTTCATCCAATTTTGCTTCGAACGGCATCGCAAACTCGGCGATGGTTAATTGTTTTTGACTTGTATATCTTTTCATGTAGTGCAGACTTTTCGGTATGAAATTGCATAAAAATTTGCACTTGAGCAAGTGAATACATAATTTATCATGTTGATATTCAATATAATATCAATTATTCAGTCAGCCCTAATTCAGTGAGCCCTACCTACAAAGAGTATCTGGAACTTATAGAGCTTATCCCATAAATAAGGCCCGGTAAGTCCGGGCTTTTTAATTCTCACTCTTTCTTACCTATCTGGATAAAAAAGTCTAATTTTTGTGCATTATTCCATTTAAGGAACTCTTGATGAAAAAGTAGAAGGTATTTTTCAACGGAAGTTCCAATACGTTTT
Organism: Bacteroidales bacterium; assembly: GCA_028709215.1. GTDB lineage: Bacteria > Bacteroidota > Bacteroidia > Bacteroidales > UBA1402 > UBA8389. The sequence goes on along the minus strand of JAQVXI010000014.1, from coordinate 49,605 downwards.
TTATTCCATTCCTCACTCTTATAAAATCCATCAATATCATTTTTAGCCATTGAATCAACTTTAATCGTCTCACTTTCAATAAGACTTACAACAGATGTTTGCTTTTTCAAGTTAAGGCTATAGCTAAAAAGATTTTTAATTATTGTTTTATCATCATCGAAGGTGTAGAAGGTGAAAAAACCATGTTCTATGACTTTACAATCATGTTTAATTAAAACTGAGTCCTGCATACTTGCTTTTGTTAAAGAAGCTGTTCCAAATATCAACATCAGTGTAAGTAAAGAAGCTTTTTTCATTTTTAAAGTATCTTGTTGATAATGCATAAAGTATTTGATACCTTGATAATAGAATGCGTTGCTCGTTAGCGCCTCTAAATTTTTCCCGATATTATTCTATAATAAGAGAGAAAAGGAGATCAACATGAATGTACATGTTGATCTCCTTTTCGATTGTGCAGTGCTTCTAAAGGGAAGCAGGTTTGCTTATGAATGACTGCTTACTTCAAAAGAGCGGCAACCGATGCATCCAAAAGGTATTTGGAGAATTCGACATCGGACAGTGTCTTTTGAACGTAGGATTTGTCTTGTTTGATGGCTGCGCTTAGGCCACTTACAACCATTTCTTTGTTGTTGGTTCTGGCACCAATCAAGGCTTGCAGGTAGCTGGTTTCAGCATTGGGGCTTGCTACGGCTTCCAATGTGCTTTTGGCTTTGCTGTATTCTTTGTTCAACAGTTGTGCCAGTGCTGCGTTGTTGGTTTTCATATCACCAAAGGCTTCAACGGCTTTGGCATATTGACCGGTTTTGATGTATTGCAGACCAAGAACTTCGTTCAAGCCTTCTGCACCGGAAGCGGCGCCTAAGTAGGAACTAACGGTGGATGCGTCTGCACCGGTTGCCAATGCATGCAAGGCAAGGTTGCTGTTTACTTCAGCCGATTTGTTTAAGTTGTAGGCTTTGTCGAAGTACGATTTGGCTTCTGACAGATTGCCGGCTTGGAAAGCCAACACACCCAGGTTGTTGAATGCGCGGAAGTCGTTGCTGAATTTTTGAGCCGTTGTTTTGTATACGGCTTCTTTGTCGGATGCGCTGGTAAATAGGCTGGCAGCATACAACAATTCATCTACGTTCAGTTGAGAAGGATCGTTTTTGGCCAAGGTTTTTAGTTCTTCGTCAGACTTGCCAATCACGTCAACGGTCAACGTCATTTTTGAACGTCTCAATTTGGGTAGAATTTCGTCTGCTAGCGTTGTGAATACAGAAGACAGATTTTTGATTTCAGCTTCGCGTTTTTCAGGGTCGTTGTACATAGACAATACGCGTAGAATCAATTCTTTATCCTGGATGTTTGAGGCGTTGACCAATTGCTTGAAGCCATCCCAGTCTTCAGCCGTGAATTTGGCTGTGATGGAACCTTCTGCTTTGGCTTTTTTGAGTTCTTTTTCCAAATAGCTTACCGTCGATTTTTCACGGTTGGCAGCCAGCTTTTCGTTCAGGTCAAGCGCACCGTCGGGAGAAGCGTACGAAGCGACTTCAATACCGGCAATTTCGCGGTTTTCTGCTTCAACGGTTTTGGCTACTTCCGATTTCAGGTTTTCAATCAGATCCGATTTCAATTCGCTGTTGCGGATGTTGGCTTGTTGGATAAGGAAAAGAATGCTGGCTTCGTGTGCTTCTTTGATGACGCGTTGGAATTTGTCCGCTGCGATGCTTGGAGTCGCTGCAGCAGCATTGGCTAAGGCTTCGGTTGAAACAACACCGTCTGCAACTTTTACATCGGGGATGCTGACGCTTTTTGAACCAATCGTTGTGTTAAATCGCAAGAACAGCTCAGATTTCTTCATTGCGGGAATGTAGTTGAATGTCGAGCTGGTTGTAAAAGAACCACCTTCTTTTGAAATCACCTTATTGTTTGCTTTCGCTTTGGCGCCTTGGAGGGTGATGGGGGTTCCAAGCGCTTCACCACCGTCGTATTTCAATACGGGCGTAATGGTTACAATGGCTTTGGATGGGAACGATTTGGCAGGGAAGGTTCCGTCTACGGTAGCCTGTACTTTGCCTCCTTCAACTACGAGAACGTCCGGAGTGACGTTAAAATAATCACTGCTTGGCGCAAATTTGCCTGAACACGATGTCAGGATCAATACGCTCATCAGTAAAAATGATAGATAAACCTTTTTGCTCATTTCTTCTGGTTTTAATTAGAGTTATAGTCTGGAATTTAATTTCACTATATCATGCAAAAATACGAATATTTTGCAATTAGTAAAATTCAGAGGCGATATATTAGGGCCTATAGTAGATTTTTTCACATGCTTTCACATGTTTGGAGGACATTCTGATCAAAAAGAGCGTACGTGGTTGCAGATGGATGGTTTGATAACTCTTATGTTCTGTGGCTTCGAAATGCAACAGTGTCCTGCCCATGAGGTCAATCAAAGAGACCTGGCAGGGTAAATCCCAGGTATCCGGAAACTGAATGGCCAATGTTGACGTGATGGACTGATAGGCAACGATGGGACGACGCTGGGTTGGAGGAATGCTGTCGGGATCGGATCCGTTGTTGTGGGGTAGGCTGTCTCGCATCAATACCGGCTCGATGCCCATCGTGAGTGCCTTTTCCTGTAGTATGTGTTTGTTGAATGGCAACCAATCCAGATCATATTTAAACCAAGTAGTATTGCGTTGTGAATCCGTGTGTTGGGAGGCATAGACAAAAAAGGTGTCATTGCTTGTTTCCAGTTCGTAGGACAGTTCGTATCCCATGTAGAACGTGTGGCCAACGGATACAGCAGAATCCAGGCGGATGTACGTTGCACACTGGTTAAAATCCGTTTTTTGTTTTTGAATAAACTGATTGTTTGAATAGTCCCAGTAATGGGTTGACAGGGCCTGTTTGTGAATCAAGCGGTTGGGACCTTCTTCCGAGGGTTTGCCGTCATACACGCATATTTGAGTAGGGTATGTGCTGTTGGGGCTGCCTTTTGCGATCAGGTAATAAGCTCCGAGCAAAAGGCAGGAATCCTGCAGGTCAAATCGTTCCACATATTGTTGAATACCCGTGTTGTTTTGCCCCAATAAGGGACCTTTGCCCGGGTTTATTAGGTAGAATTCCTGAAGTGAATCCTGTTGCTGTAGGTTGCTTTGACGAAAGGCGGAATCTTTTGACAGCGCTTGAAGGCCGTTCAATTGTACGGTTTCAAGTGGCTTGGAAGACCTGGATTTTGGATCCAGCCAATATTTCAATTGCTTGCTGGAGTCAGCGTGATTTTCCCATGCCCGGTCGAGGCGTACGAAGAAATCGCCCGTTTCGTAGGTAGAGCATCCGTTTTGACCACCCGAATCTCCACCGGTAAGAATCCCAACCAATTGGTTGTTGGCATTAAATAGGGGGGATCCGGAGCTTCCTGCCCAGGTATGTCCGGTTTCCCATCGATAGACGTTCCAATGTGCACTATCTGCAATGCCGTCTGCATAGCCCGGCCAGTTGGATGGTCGAAGGCTGTCTGTTTCGACGGCATACTTCATGGGTTCACCAAACGGGTGATGAATGGAGGTGAATGGACCGGTCTGGTTGGCTTGAGTGTCAATGTTCCAACCGGAAAGATAGGTCTGATAATCGGCCGGAATGGATTGATCCAGTTCCAAAAGGGCAAAATCGTAGGCATTCGAAAGGGCGCGTGTCGTAAACCCTGTTATGGAGAATTCTTCACTGCCTCGAATGTCGGCCTTGCAATGGGGAGCCAGGTAGTTGAAGTAAGCAAGGGTTCGGGAGGCATTGGCGGGATTGTTTTTTAAACAATGGGCCGCCGTCAACAGATAGGGTCGACCATCTCCATTGCTGTTGTTGACCAATACACCGGTGCAATATTCGGTTCCTCCGACGATGAGCAGGCATACACTGCGGCGAATTCCGGCGAGTTCCGGATTGCAGCTGACTTCCGGTAGGCAGGGTAGATTCAATTGATTGAATCGGGTTCCGGACCGAAAGATGCCCCTGTAATCGTGGTAGACTTCGGAGATGCGTAATGGAGGGCTTTCTGTGAAGGCTTCCGGTTGTTGATATTGGACAATTATTTCATCTCCGGCAATCGGAGAAAGAATACAGGTGTTGTTTGGAGCACGGTTTTGGTTTGTGAAGGTTCCAAGCACTTGACTTTTGTCATTGTTAAAAACAATCAGTCCTGCTCCTTCCGGAAGGTCGAAGCGGTCGAAGAAGAGGGATAGAGAATAGGCTCCGTTGGAGCGGATACCGACTTCCCATACGTGCCTTTCGCTTGTATTGTCTGTGTACTGAATTCCGGCATTGCCCGGGTGGATGTTGCAAAAGAAGGGATGCGCAAAGGTGTTGCTTCCTGCTCTACCGAGATGGGTTTGCTGGACATATTGAGCCGAGTCTATATCAAACGCTGGCATTTCAATCCAGTATCCGGGAGTGGCTTGCTTTTGTGCGGATTGAACGGAGAGAATCCGGGCAATTCCTCCGTAGGATCGTTGGGCTGGTGTCGGGTGAAGGGTACACATCAACAACAGCACGAGAAGAACCCCGATGTTAGGCGTCTTTTTTGTTTTCATGCTGCTTGAAATAAAGTTGAACCGGCCACCAGGTGGTCGGAAGACTAATCAATACAACGGTAATTAAAATCAGAAACAAATCGATCCATTTTACAACAATTGGATAGGCTTCAACGATGTAGTTCCCCCCCCCGCCGAGTTTTAAGAAACCAAAGGATTGTTGCAGAAGGCAGAGTCCAACACCAAAGACTAAACCCAAAACCGCGCCCGATGCGGCGATCAAACGCCCTTCTGTGATAAAGGTCTGACGGATGTTTTTAAGCGGCATGCCCAATTGGTGAAGTATGGTGGCGTCCTTTTTCTTTTCAAGGATCAACATGGAAAGGGAGCCCACGACGTTAAATAGGGCAATCAAAAGGATAAAGCTCAGGATGAGAAACGTCATCCATTTTTCAATGCGGTTGATGCGGTAAAAATCGGCTTTTTGTTCCATCAGGCTGAGGACCTGGTAATCGGATCCCAAGGTGCGTTTGATGGATTTAATGGAGGCGGATGGATTTGCCTTTGACCGTAGTTTGATTTCGACCGATGTTACTTCGTTGTCGTATTCAAACAATTCTTTTGCAAAAGAGAGAGGAAGTAATATGTATTGATTGTCGTATTCGGGTTGATTTAATCCGAATGTGCCCCCAATCAATATCTGTGTTTGCTTGAAGGATGCGGTGGGGTTTGCAAGGTTGATGCGGGTTGTTCGTCGGGGGACAAGGATTGTAATGGGGTCAATGAAGGAAGTTCCTGTACCCAGTAACGAAGCGAGACCCACTCCCAGGGTTGCATATTCAAAATCATCTTCATGCAGCCGAAAGCGACCTTTTTGCATGAGCTGATCGATTTGAGTCAGTTGTGCAAACTGGGAATCAACTCCTTTGATTTTTGCGTTTGTCTGGGCTTGTTTGTATTGTATCAGTGCGTTTTCTTCAATGCTTTCACTGAAGACGGCTACATCCGGATGGGATCGAACGCGTTGAAACGATTCCGTGTCGGTGCGAAAGGATTTGCCCACGGAAGAAACAATTTTTATTTGGGGGTCAAAACTGCTGTAGAGGCTCCCAAGAAGTTGTTGAAACCCGTTGTAGACCGATAGGGTGCAAACCAAAGCTGACACAGCAATGGCCACACCCAATACCGAAATGAGCGATATGGTGTGGATTGCATTGTGTGATTTTTTTGAGATCAGATAACGCTTGGCTATGAAGAAAGACAGGTTCACACCGAGATTACTTTAGTGTGTTCAACAGATTGTCAATGTTCTGGGCATAGTCCAAGGTGTCATCTGCAAAAAAGGTCAAATCGGGTATTTTTCGCAATTGAAAACGAACCTTACCGGCGAGCTCGTGCCGGATGGCTTTGGTGTTTTCTTGTATGGATTTTAACACGGAGTCTCTTTGCTCTGTTGGAAAAATGCTCAGATATACCCGTGCAATACTCAAGTCCGGGCTAATGCGCACATTGCTCACGGAGATCAGTAGTCCGTTTCCGGATTGGGCAAATCGAAGAAAGATTTCGCTCAATTCTTTTTGGAGCAGGCGGTTGATTTTGCTTTGACGAGTTGTATCCATAGTTTATCGTTTGTGTAGAATGGTCAGACCGTCTCGAATGGGTAAAAGAACCTTATCGACACGTTTGTCTTGGGCAATGTAGTCGTTAAATTTTGAAATGGCAAGGGTTTGTGTATCATTTTTGGCGATTTCTCCGGCGATCTTACCGTTCCAGAGTGTGTTGTCGACCAAGATAAAACCGCCTGGTCGAATGACCCGAAGTATGGCTTCGTAGCAATCAGAATACAATCGTTTGTCCAAATCGAGAAAGGCCAGGTCATAGGGCTCCGTTAGTGTAGGGATGACCTCCAGCGCATCTCCTATGTGCAATCGGATGCGTGCTGCGTAGCCGGACTCGTTGATCCAGTATCGAATTTCTGTTTCCAGTTCATCGTTTCGTTCGATGGTGTCTACGCATGCATCGGGCCCGCTGCCTTCAGCCAAGCAAATGGCAGCGTATCCGGTGAATGTACCGGCTTCAAGAATGCGTTTGGGTTGGATCATTCGACAAAGCATGGTGAGCAGACGCCCTTGCAAATGTCCGGACTGCATACGCCCGTTGATGTGCTTCACATGGGTGTGACGCCCAAGGCGACGAAGAATCTCCGGTTCTTCGTCGCTGTGTGTTTCGGCGTATGTTTCTACCCATTGTGTCATGTTGCGTACGCTTGCTTAGTCGTTGCTTGGGAAGTTGGGGAGAAGAAAATGATCAGCATTGTTGATGATGGTGTCTACCTGATTGATTTCCAGGAAGGTGGTGCCACCGGCAACGCCAAAGCTGCTGCTTAGGTATACGATGGAGTCATCCCCATTGAGCAGTTGTCTGAGTTTCAGCAAATGAAGTGCAGCGACCAGATAGGTGCGGGTGCTTTTGCGAATTTCCTGATAAATGGGGAATACGCCATACGAAAGGGCAAGCTGACGAACGGTGCGTTCGCGATAGCAGATGGCGTAAACCGGGTTTTTGCCGCGGAAGGCTGCGATGTATCGTGCGGTTCTTCCGGTGTACGAGTCGGTGACAATGCCGCTTGCTTTGAGCGTTGTAGAGGCATTTACGGCCTGTTGTGCCAAGAAAGAGGTTGCGTCCAGATTGTTCTCGTTAAACGGAACACTGATGTCGTTGCTGCTAATCTTGGTTCGTTCTGCCTCTTCTGCTATTTTGGACATGGTGCGCAAGGCTTCAACCGGGTATTTGCCATAGGCCGTTTCCCCACTCAGCATCAAGGCGTCTGTACGATAGTAAATGGCATTGGCAATGTCGGTTACCTCCGCACGGGTAGGCCTGGGGTTTTGAATCATCGTGTGCAGCATTTGTGTTGCAACGATCACTGGTTTTTTGGCCTCTACACAACGGCGAATCAAAAGACGTTGTATCCCCGGAATTTTTTCTTGCGCAACCTCGATGCCCAAATCACCGCGGGCAATCATGACGCCATAGGTTACTTCGAGAATTTCATCGATGTTGTCGACACCTTCCTGATTTTCAATCTTCGAAATGATCTTTATCGGACTTTGTGCCTCGTCCAGGATTTCTTGAATGCAAAGGACGTCTTGCTTGTTGCGCACAAAGGAGTGTGCAATGAAGTCAATGTCAAAATCGATGGCCAGGCGGATGTTCTTTTTGTCTTTTTCCGTCAACGAGGGAAGGTTGATGCGGACGCCTGGTATGTTGATGCTTTTGCGGGATCCCAGTGAGCCTCCGTTTTGAGCTTGACAAATCAAATGGGTCTCTGTTTTATCGATTACCTTCAGGTCTATTTCTCCATCGTCGATGAGTAAATCGGTTCCGATTTCCAGTTCTTCAACCAGTGTAGGGTATGTACAGTAAATAAAGCCCGGGCTGGTCTCGCGGCTTGCATCACCGGCAAAGTGAATGATGTCTCCCGATTCGATGGCGATGTTTTCGTCGTTTACGTTGGTCGTTGTACGTATTTCGGGACCTTTGGTGTCCATCAGAATGGCGATTTCCGAGGATACGGTACGAACATTTTGAATGATCTTTCGAAAGCCTTCTTCTGCCAAGTGTGCAGAGTTCATGCGAACAACGTTCATCCCTGCTGTAAATAGTTCTCGAATAAAATCGACTTCACAGCGTCTGTCTGAGATGGTAGCGATAATCTTGGTATGCTTTGTCATAAAAACAAGTTGGGTTTTCGGAATAGTTTGACGCATTCCGGATACGTTATTTGGTTTAAGAGGTCTTTTTTTCTATCATTTCCAATAAGGCTTGCAGTCCTTTGCGATAGGATTCCAATCCAAAGCCGGCTACGGTTGCCTTACAGGCTTGGGCGATGTAGGAGATGTGTCGAAAGGCTTCGCGTTGAGCCGGGTCGGAGATGTGTACTTCGATCACCGGAGTTTGAACTGCTTTGATGCAATCTCCCAAGGCAATCGACGTATGGGTGTAACCACCGGCATTCAACAGGATGCCATCGTGTTCAAATCCAATTTCCTGAATTTTATCAATTAGGCTTCCTTCGTGGTTGGATTGAAAATAGTCAAGTCTAACAGTAGGGAAATCGTTCTTGAGTCGTTCAAAATAGGACTCGAAGGTCGTATGACCATAAATTTCCGGTTCACGCTTGCCCAATAAATTTAAGTTGGGACCGTTGATGATAGTGATCTTGACCATTGTATGCTGAATTTTAGTACCTTCGCAGGGTTACCATGCTGCCAGTCGCCGCAAAGGTACTACTTTTTTCTGTTTTTTAAAGATTGATGGATGGCGAATCGTTGGTTAAAACAATACACTCTTTTCATTCAATTGGAAAAGTCCTTATCGGGCAATACTGTGTCTTCCTACCTTTTTGATTTGCAGCGTTTGTCTGAGTATGTCGGGGAGGTGGATGTGGCGGATTTGAAGGCTGAAATGTTGGAAGCTTTTTTTGCGATGTTGCATGATCTGGGACTTCATGCACGTTCGAGGGCACGCATGCTTTCAAGTTTGAGATCGTTTTATGGTTTCTTGTTGGAACGTGCTTATATACAGGAGAATCCGTGCGACCGACTGGATGCTCCCGAATTGGGTTTTCATTTGCCGGAGGTGTTGTCGCTAGAGGAAATTGATCGAATGTTGCGTGTTGAACCGATTGGAGCCTATGCCTTGTCGCGCAACCGAGCGTTATTGGAAACTTTGTACAGTTGTGGATTGAGGGTTTCGGAACTGGTCGGGTTGACTTGGTCTCATTGTTCTTTTGCAGAGGGATACATACACGTCGAGGGGAAGGGGGGTAAGCAGCGGTTGGTTCCCATTTCGGATGCGGTCATTCAACGAATGAACGATTGGATGGTTGAACGAAACGAGTTAAATATAAAGCCGGGACACGAGGATTTTGTGTTTCTCGGTCGAAACGGAAGGGCTTTGTCGCGCTCTATGGTGTTTCGAATTGTTCGTCTGTTTGCAGAAGAAGCCGGTATTGAGCGGGTTATTAGTCCCCATACGTTCCGACATTCGTTTGCCACGCATTTGTTGGAGGGTGGAGCCAATCTGCGCGTGATTCAGCAAATGTTGGGGCATGAAAGTATTCAGACGACAGAGATTTATACGCATATGGATAAGACGTATTTACGGGAGCAAATTCAGCTGTTTCATCCGCGCAATCAATCCAACAATCGGCGCATGACATAATCACGCATGTAATATCCCTTTCCGATGGGAAAGTCTCTTTCTTCTGCAACAAAAAATCCCATACGTTTGTAAAATTCAACGGCTTTGTTTTGTCGGTTGACGTGTAGTTCCAGGCTACGTATTTGATCGAGCCAGTTGCGTGCTTCTGATTCGGCTGCTTCAAGCATGTGTTTGCCCAATCCCTTGCCTTGGTGTGTGGGCATTAGGTATAATTTCTGGATGATGATGCAGGTTTCATCTTTTTTTTCAAGGGAGAAAAATCCGACGGGCTGTTGATCATCCAGTAGAATAAAAAAGCGATGCCCTTTGGTGTGTAATTGTTCTTCTAAGGAATGGCGACTGTACATCCAGTCAAACATCCACTCCAATTGATCCGGAGAAAGGATGTTGTGGTATGTGTCGTACCAGCAGGCATCGGCGAGTTGTTGGATGGTGGGGATGTCTTTGTCCTTTACAGATTGTATCGAATACATGATTTTCAGCGAATTATCTTGCAAAGATAAAAGGTTTATGGGTATCTTTGCAACTTTTTTGTAATTATGGTTAGTGAAGTTCGTAAAAAGAGAATTGAAGAAGTTTATGAAACACCCATTGTTCAGCAAACCGCTTTTTGGTCGGAAGTGAAGCGTAGAATGGGAGCAGAGCCGCTGGTCTGTGATTTTAACGTTCGGGCCGATGTCTTGGATGTGGAGGCGCAAAACAATCTGCATGCTGTGTCGGATGTTTTGGTGCTGTTGCAGCGCCTTAATTCCAGTCAATCCATCGCGTATGTTCCATATGGTCCTGAAATTGAGCCAATGGAGGAGGTACAGGGTGCTTTTCTGGAGGATTTGTCTGAGTCCCTTCGTTCGCATTTGCCTTCGGGTTGTTTGATGATTCGCTACGACTTGTCGTGGGAGTCCTTGTGGGCAAAGGATACGGATTTTTTTGACGAGAACGGGTCTTGGCTTGGACCGCCTTCTCCGGAGTCTCAGGAAACGCGTTTCAACTTTTCAACGGCTGAGTGGCGTTTTCGCAAAGCGCCCACAAATTTGCTTCCATCGAATACCATTTTTGTGGATTTGAGTTTGACTGAGGCGCAAATACTGGCGCGCATGAAACCCAAGACGCGTTATAACATCGGATTGTCACAACGCAGAGGGGTACACGTGCGTACGGCTCATATTGATGAGCTGCCTGTCTGGTATCGATTGTATGCTGAAACCGCTCATCGGAACCGTTTTTATTTGCACGATTTGGATTATTTTAAGGCGGTGTTGACGGCAAATGTTACAGGATCTACGTCTTCCACGCAAGTTTATTTACTCATTGCTGAATTGGATGGGCTTGCTTTGGCGGCAATGTTCTTGGTCCTGACCGGCAAACGTGGGACGTATTTGTACGGTGCTTCTTCCGATTTGCATCGCAACAGTATGCCCACGTATGCGTTGCAATGGGAGGCGATGCGATTGGCAAAGGCGGCCGGTTGTGATTCGTATGATTTGTTTGGGGTGGCCCCAACTGCCGATGACGCGCACCCGATGTCCGGTTTAAACCGATTTAAATCCGGATTCGGCGGGTCGATGCATCACGGTATGGGTTGTTGGGATTATCCGCTGGAAGCGGATGTCTATGCGTATTATCGGGCGGTGGAGATGAGTCAGCAAGGGTATCACTTATCTCACTGAGTTGCTTGTTTAAACTTTTGGTAGAAGGTGTATCCTATCAGGCATGTGAGGACAATGGAGACTCCGCTCGCCCAAAGCATGTCGTTTTGTCCAAGGTGTTCAAGGAATTCTACATTTGTTCCGCGCGCCTCTATAAAGGCGATTCCGGTAGCCAGTGCATTGTTGGTTATGTGGGCGGCGATGGGTACCCAAATCGATCCGGTCCACATGCACAAATAGCCAAACCAGACTCCGAGCAATAAGCGGGGTATGAATCCGTAGAACTGCAAATGTATGGCGCTAAAAAGGAAGGCTGTAATCCAAACGGCGGCATGGGATTTGCGTGGTCCCAGCATGCGTTGGATGAGGCCTCTGAAAAGCAATTCTTCGCCGATTCCGGCAAGAATGGCAACCACAAAGAGGTTGGCTGCCAAATCGGAGAATGCGGCGCTTTGCATCAATTGTTCTGTAAGGGTTGCCGCCTGATCCTCTGCTGCGCGCATCCATGATTCGATGGGTTGTAGAGAGGGGGGGAAGTGCATGTTTGCGTTCCATTCTACCAAGGTGTTCACAAGGGGGATGAGCGTCCATATGCTGACCGTGGCAAGTATGATTTGCATCGGTTTGGCAGGCTTGAGTGAAAGGTATTCGCGGGGAGATTCGCCAACGATTTTGCAGAGCAACAGGCTGGGTAGGATGAAGACTAGGCAGGCTTGTATGCCTTGAAGCATCCGCATGAGGGAGATGTTTTGATTTTGACCGGTAAGTATTTCCCATTGGAATCCGGAGTGAATCAACAGAATCAGCATATAAAGCAGTGAGGTTGCAGTGAGTCCGGCCAATACAAGCAGTATCAGCAAAAGGAAACGATAGGCGGTAGAGGTCTTCCCAAAGGCTTTCATTGTACAAATATAATTCGTTTTCAAACAGTTTTTTGAAATTCTTTGACAATTCAAAGATTAAGCGTAATTTTGCGGCTCAAAAAATTTTCATTCATATGCATGTAGATAAAGAACTTATAGATTCGGTGAATGCTAAAATCAGCATTACGGTTTTAAAGGCTGATTATCAGGACAAGGTCGAAAAAGCCTTGAAGAACCTAAAGAAGAAAGCAAATGTACCCGGTTTTCGTCCCGGTCATGTTCCTACCGGTTTGATTCAAAAAATGTACGGCAAGTCCGTGTTGGCTGAAGAAGTGCAAAATACCGTTTCAGAGGCTTTATACAACTACATTAAAGAGACAAAGTTGAGTCTTTTGGGTGAGCCGCTTCCTGCTTTGGAACAAGCAGAAATCAACTTTGATACGCAGGAGGATTTTACGTTTGATTTTGACGTGGCATTGTCTCCGGAACTAGAATTTTCGCTCAATAAGAAGGATGTCGTTCCTTACTATACCATTGAAGTGAGTGACGAGATGGTCGAAGAGCAAGTCAAAAGCATGTCTTCGCGTAACGGTTCGTACGAACAGGTTGAGGTTTCTGAGGAAAAGGATGTCATCAAGGGTGATTTGATTGAAATCCTGGCGGATGGGAGCAGTGAAGAGCCTTTGCGTGTCGAGGATGCGGTATTGATGCCTGCCTATGTAAAGAATGATGCGGAAAAGGCAAAATTACTGGGTGTAAAAGTGGGCGATGCGGTGGTCGTGAATCCGGCGCTTGCGTATGATGGCAGCGAATCAGAAATTGCTTCGTTGTTGAAGTTGCCCAAAGAGGTAGCCAAAGATCTTTCTTCCGATTTCCGTTTGGAAGTCAAAGAAATTACCCGTTACAAAGAAGGAGAGCTGAATCAGGTGCTTTTCGATATGATCTACGGTAAGGATGAGGTCACATCCGAAGAAGCGTTTCGTGCCCGCATTCGTACCTCGTTGGAGGGTCAATTGTCTGCTGAGAGTGATTATCGTTTTATGGTTGATGCCAAAAATGTTTTGCTAAAGAAGGTACAGGACGTTGCGTTCCCGGTTGAGTTCTTGAAGCGTTGGATTTTGATGACCAAAGAAGATCAAACTCCGGAGCAGGTAGAACAGGAAATGCCACAAATGATTGAGGATTTGAAGTGGCATTTGATGAAAGAAAAACTGGTCGCGGAAAAAGAGTTGAAGGTGACCGAAGAAGCGTTGTTGGAGACTTCCAAAGCGGTGGTACGTGCTCAGTTTGCTCAGTATGGTATGTCTAATGTGCCGGAAGATTTGTTAAATAGCTATGCGGCAGATATGTTGAAAAAAGAAGATTCGCGTCGCAACATCATCGATCAGGCGATGAGTACGGTTGTGGGTAATTACTTGAAGGAAACGGTAAAGTTGAATGCGAAGTCTGTTTCAATGGAAGATTTTAATAAACTGTACGCGTAAGTGTATCTCTCTATGGATCAATCGAATGGGTTGGTTTATGGGGCGTTGAATTAAAAAAAATGGCTGTGAAGATGAATTCACAGCCGTTTTTTTTGCTACAGTCATAAAAATATTTATAAATTTGTTTCCCCACACTTTTTTTTGACCATTTTCCGGTGGGAGGTTTGGCCTTTTCAGAATGTGCCAAGAAGTAGGTTTTCAAGATATTAATGTTAACGATTATAATATGAAGGATTTCAGAAAGTATGCGACTGCCCATTTGAATATGAGTGGTACGGCCTTGGATGATTATATGAAAATCACCAGTAGCTATATTTCCCCAACCATCATTGAGGAGCGTCAGTTGAATGTGGCTCAAATGGATGTGTTCTCACGTCTTATGATGGATCGCATCATTTTTTTGGGAACTCAAGTCGATGATTACACCGCGAATGTGGTACAGGCTCAATTGTTGTATTTGGACTCTTCGGATCCGGGTAAAGACATATCCTTGTATCTGAATTCTCCCGGGGGAAGTGTTTATGCCGGTTTGGGTATTTATGATACCATGCAGTTTATTACGAGCAATGTTTCGACCATTTGTACCGGAATGGCTGCATCGATGGCTGCTGTTTTGCTGGCGGCCGGCAGTACGGGAAAACGGTTTGCTTTGAAACATTCTCGTGTGATGATTCACCAACCCATGGGGGGGGCGCAAGGGCAAGCTTCGGACATCGAAATTACTGCGCGTGAAATTCAAAAGCTCAAAAAAGAGTTGTATCAAATTTTGGCAGATCATTCCGGAAAACCGTTTGAACAGATTGAGCGGGATTCGGATAGGGATTATTGGATGACATCCGAGGAGGCCAAAGCCTATGGTATGATCGATGATATTTTGATACGAAACAAGTAAGATGGCCAAACAAATCGATAAGTGTAGTTTTTGCAGCCGCAATCGGGATCAGGTAGAGTTGCTGATCTCTGGGGTTACGGGCAATATTTGTAACGAGTGCGTGGAACGTGCTTATGAAATGGTCCGTGACATTAAAGGGCAGCAGAAGGACGGAAAAGGTGGTTTTGCGCTCAATAAAACGGATTTGCCAAAGCCCAAAGAAATTAAGACCTTTTTGGATTCGTATGTGATCGGTCAGGATGAAGCAAAAAAATTCTTGTCCGTTTCTGTATACAATCACTACAAACGTTTGTTGCAACAAGATGCAGGAGATGATGTGGAGATTGAGAAGTCAAACATTCTGTTGGTAGGATCGACCGGTACAGGGAAAACGTTGTTGGCTAAGACCATTGCTCGGAAGTTGCATGTACCTTTTACCATCGTGGATGCAACGGTTTTGACCGAAGCAGGTTATGTGGGTGAGGATATAGAGAGTATTCTTACTCGTTTGTTGCAGGTTGCTGATTACGATGTGCCTTCTGCCGAGCGTGGGATTGTGTTTATTGACGAGATGGATAAGATTGCCCGCAAGGGTGACAATCCGTCCATTACGCGAGACGTAAGCGGTGAGGGCGTTCAACAGGGATTGTTGAAATTGCTCGAGGGTTCTGTTGTCAATGTACCCCCTCAGGGAGGACGAAAGCATCCGGATCAAAAAATGATTGCTGTAGATACAAAGAATATTTTGTTTATTTGTGGCGGTGCGTTTGAAGGAATTGAAAAGAAAATTGCCAACCGTTTGAATACGAAGGTGGTTGGCTATGGTGCGTTGAAAGCGACAGAGCATGTGGATCGTTCGAATTTTTTGCAGTATATTGCTCCTCAAGACTTGCGTTCTTTTGGACTGATTCCTGAGATTATCGGTCGTTTGCCTGTCTTGACTTACTTGAATCCATTGGATCGCAATGCGTTGCGTCAGATCTTGACGGAACCCAAAAACTCCATCATTAAGCAGTATACCAAGTTGTTTGAGATGGATGAGGTTGAGTTGAGTTTTGAGCCGGAAGTTTTTGACTACATCGTGGATAAGGCGATCGAGTTTGGGTTGGGAGCCAGAGGCTTGCGATCCATTTCGGAAACAATCATTATGGATGCAATGTATGAGACGCCTACGAGCGGAAAGAAAACGTTTAAAATCACGTTGGATTTTGCGCAGAAAAAGGTGGATGTCATGTCAGCCGTTCGCTTAAAGCGTGCCTAAGTTTTTAACCGTTTTAAAAACAAGAGGACAATGGGGAAAAAAGATGCGTTGACCGATTGCTTGAAGACCTATTTTGGCTTTGATGCCTTTAAAGGAAATCAAGAGGCCATCATTCGTAGCATTATGGATGGTAAGGATACCTTTGTGTTGATGCCAACCGGAGGTGGGAAATCACTCTGCTATCAGTTACCGGCGCTATTAATGAATGGAACGGCCATTGTTATTTCTCCGTTGATTGCGTTGATGAAGAATCAGGTGGATGCCATGCGTAATTTTAGTGATGAAGACGGTGTTGCACACTTTATCAATTCATCGCTCAATAAAGCGGCCATTGATCAGGTTCGGGCGGATATTTTGTCCGGCAAAACTAAATTGTTGTACGTAGCCCCGGAATCGCTCACGAAAGAGGAGAATGTGGAGTTTCTCAAGCAAATCCCCTTGTCATTGTTTGCCGTCGACGAAGCGCATTGTATTTCGGAATGGGGGCACGACTTCAGACCGGAGTATCGGCGCATTCGTCCGTTAATAAATGAGATTGGACGTGCTCCCATTATTGCTTTGACGGCGACGGCTACTCCAAAGGTGCAGCACGATATCCAGAAAAACCTGGGGATGGTTGATGCGGCTGTGTTTCGGTCTTCGTTTAATCGAAAGAATTTATATTATGAAGTTCGACCAAAAACCAGTGCGGTTGACAAAGATATCATACGGTTTATTCGAGCCAATTCAGGGAAGTCGGGAATAATCTATTGCTTGAGTCGCAAGAAGGTTGAAGAATTGGCCGAGACCTTAAAGGTGAATGGGGTCAATGCCAGGCCTTACCATGCTGGCATGGATACGGCGTCACGGTCGGAAACACAGGATGCTTTCCTGATGGAGAAGATCGATGTGATTGTGGCAACGATTGCTTTTGGAATGGGGATTGATAAACCGGATGTACGTTTTGTGATTCATTACGATATCCCAAAAAGTTTGGAAGGGTATTATCAGGAAACGGGGCGTTCGGGACGAGATGACGGTGAAGGTCAATGCATCACGTTCTATTCAAATAAGGACCTTCAGAAATTAGAAAAATTTATGCAAGGCAAACCGCTTGCGGAACAGGAGATTGGCAAGGAACTGCTGCTTGAGACAGCGGCGTATGCTGAGTCTTCTGTTTGTCGACGTAAATTGCTGTTGCATTATTTTGGAGAAGAATACACGGAAGAAAACTGTGGTAACTGTGATAATTGTTTAAATCCTAAGAAACAGGTGGAAGCGAAGGAGTTGTTGTGTACTGTCCTTGAGACAGTGATTGCGTTGAAAGAAAAGTTCAAAACGGATCATGTGATTTCGGTCATGTTGGGTAAAAGTACTTCTGAGATTGTATCGTACCAGCACGATGAGTTGGACGTGTTTGGAAGTGGTTCGGATGAGGAAGAGAAAACATGGAATGCGGTGATTCGCCAGGCATTGATTAGTAGATATCTGGATAAGGATATTGAAAATTATGGTTTGTTAAAAGTGACTCCGAGCGGCCGTGAGTTTATGAAGAAGCCGGTGAGTTTTAAAGTCACCGAAGACAATGAATTTGATGAGGTAGAAGAAGAGGCTCCTATACGTGGCGGTGCTTCGTGTGCGGTTGACCCCGGGCTTTATTCCATGCTAAAGGATCTTCGTAAACGAATGTCTAAGAAATTGAACCTGCCGCCCTATGTGATCTTTCAGGATCCGTCTCTTGAGGCGATGGCTACGACGTACCCCATCAATATGGACGAATTACAGAATATTCCTGGGGTGGGTGCCGGTAAGGCCAAGCGGTATGGCGAAGACTTTTTGTCCTTGATTCGACGACATGTCGAAGAGAATGAGATCGAACGACCTGAAGATCTTCGGGTGCGTACCGTTGCCAATAAATCCAAATTGAAGGTATCAATCATCCAGGCAATCGATCGCAAAATAGCGCTGGATGATGTTGCCGTGACGAAGGGTTTGGAGTTTGGAGAACTTCTGGATGAAATTGAGGCCATCGTTTATTCCGGTACAAAAATCAACGTCGATTATTTTCTGAATGAAATCATGGATCCCGATCACATCGATGAATTGATGGATTACTTTAAGAGCTCTTCATCCGACAGTATACAGGAAGCGTTGGATGAATTGGGTCGTGAATTTTCGGAGGAAGAAGTTCGATTGGTTCGCATAAAGTTCCTTTCCGAAATGGGAAATTGATTCAATTGAATGAAGCATACAATTTTTTCAGCTTTTGTGCGTTCTTATGATTGATAACGATTGATGAATATGAAATACAAATGCTTTTCGGTCTTTCTTTTGAGTGTGTTGGTGGGTTTGGATGTCTTGGCACAAGATCCTGTCTTGATGCAAGTTGCGGACAAAAAAATCACGAAATCAGAGTTTGAATACATTTGGAATAAGAACAATTCCAGCAATGTTTTGGATAAGAAATCGTTGGAAGAGTACGTTGACCTCTTTGCCAATTTTAAACGTAAGGTCGCTGAGGCTGAATCGTTGGGCATGGATACAACCGCTTCGTTTATCAACGAGTTGAAGGGGTATAGGGATCAATTGGCTGCTCCGTACCTGATGGATAAGTCTGTTGAGGAAGCCTTGTATAAGCAAACGTACAATCGAATTCAAACGTACGTGGAGGCTAGTCATATACTGTTGCGTGTTGCGGACAAAGCCAGCCCGGAAGATACCTTGGTTGTCTTCAATAAAATACAGGAAATCTATCGTCAATTGAGCGAAGATGGAGCCGATTTTTCGGAGATGGCTCGTCGGTTTTCGGAGGATGGAACCCGAACCCAGGGTGGTTATCTGGGTTATTCAACCGGGTTTAAATACGTTTCTTCGTTTGAAGATGCCTTATATGGCTGTCCTGTTGGTCAGTTTACCAAGCCGTTTCGGAGCGCATTCGGATACCACATCGCTAAGGTGCATGATCGCAAACCGGCATTCGGACGCTATCGTTCGGGGCATATCATGAAGCTGTTTCCTGCCAATGCGGATGCGGAGATGAAGCAGGCTGTAAAGGATAGCATCTTTGCGATATACGCAGCGCTTAAGGCCGGAGGAGACTTTACGCATTTTGCTGTAAATCGTTCGGATGATCGGGCTGCAGCGGAACAGGGCGGGGTGTATGGTCTGATGTATTGTGGTTCTTTGCCTTATGCGTATGAACGCGCGGTGAATGAATTGGAGATTGGTGCTTATTCAGAACCGTTTCAAACAAATTTCGGTTGGCACATTGTTCAGGCCTTGGAAAAACAGCCGTATCCGTCCATGGAGGAGTTGAGAAGTGATATCGCAGGCATCATCAACCGAGACGAGCGTGCGTTGGAACCCAAGCGTCAGTTTGTGGAGAAGTTGAAGTATTTGTATCAGTTTCGCGAGGTTGCAGGTTCTTTGGACGATTTTATTGCTGCCGGAGAACGAATTCGTGTGCATGCCGATTCCAGCTTGTTTCGCAGTTTACTGATCTCTGGGAAGCCTTTGTTTCAACTGGCCGAACATGTCAAGTCTCAACGCGATTTTGCTCAGTATCTAAATGCTCAAAGCAACGCATTTACGCACGTCCTAAAACAGTATGATGCGTTTGTACAGGAATCCGTTTTGAAGTATGAGGATCTACGTCTGGAATATAAATATCCGGAGTTTAGACATTTGATTCAAGAATACAGAGACGGGATCTTGTTGTTTGAAATTAGCAATCAGGAAGTCTGGGATAAGGCTTCACAAGATGTTGAGGGATTGAAGAAATTCTTTAAGAAACAGAAGAAGGATTATGCTTGGAGTGCTCCAAAGTATAAGGGGTTTGTCGTACGATGTGCGAATGAAGAAGTCAAAAAGGCGGCAGAAAAACTGGTACGCAAATTGGAAGCAGATTCGGTCGCTACGGTTTTGGCGCGTCAGTTTAATACGGATAGTACTCGTATGGTTCAGATTGAGCGTGGTTTGTACGCAGCCGGAGAGCACTCTGCGGTAGATGCGCTTGCATTTGAAACGGTTGATTTGCCGGAAAATTCGGATTTTCCCTTTGTGTTTTTACATGGGAAAATGTTGAAAAAAGGGCCCGAATCCTATGAGGATGTGCGTGGCTTGGTGATTTCGGATTATCAAAATGAATTGGAAAGACGGTGGTTGGATACGTTAAAAAAGAAGTATCCGGTCCAGGTGAACATGGAGGTTTTAGCGACGGTTAATAATCATTAAGTCTATGTGATTTTGGGGCTTTTTGCCTATCTTTACCGACTAATGCGGGTGTATGAAGTTTAGTCTGATTCTCTTGACCTTGGTTCCCTTTTTATTCAAGACCTGTCTGCTGGAGGCTGACGCCGATGCTGAGCGGGTCTTGTTGGCAACCGTTGGGTCTGAGTCCATTTGGCTGGATGAGGCTTTGGAGTCGATGCCTGCTAACTTTACCTTGGAGGATAGTAGCCGTTTTGTGAACGACTATGTTTCCAAGCGTGTGATGGAGCAACTGTTGTTTGAACAGGCTGAGCGGAATGTGGCAAGTACAGAAGCGATCGATCTGCTTGTCCAAGAATATCGTCGTTCTTTGTTGGTTTACGAGTATCAGCAGCGCATTTTGAATGAACACATGCAGGACTCATTTAATGAAGAGGATGTAAGGGCATATTATGAGCGTAATCCGGAGCATTTTAGAGCAGTGGAGCCTTTGGTTAAAGGCCTTTTCGTACGCGTTCCGGTTTCGGCGCCCAAATTGGATGAGTTTAAGTCTTTGTGTCGGGATCTTTCGGCATCACACTTTGACCGGATCGAGTCGTATAGTATTAAGAATGCAAGCATTTATACCATTTTTGTGGATCGATGGATCCCCTTAAGAGAGTTTTCGACCTATTTGACTTTGAACAACAAGCAATTGGATGATTTGCGTCGGTTGGGATGGGTTGAAGTGGAGGATGAGCAGTTTTATACCCTATTAACAACACTTGATGTTGTACAGAAGGGGCAACCTGCTCCGTTTGAGTATGTTCGTGCCACGGTTTCAGCAGCCTTGTTGAACGCACAGAAGAAAACATTTATTCAGGAGTTTGAGACAGACTTGCTGAAAGATGCTGAAAATAAAGGAAAAGTAGAATACTATTATTAAATACCCTATGAAGCGGATCGTATTGTTGTTTTTAAGTTTTCATCTATTAATGGGTGCAACTGTTGCTCAGGATAACGTAGTGGATGAGGTTGTTTGGGTGGTTGGTGACGAACCCATTTTGCGATCGGAAGTTGAGGGACAGCGTTTGCGTGCGCAATTTGAGGGCGTCAAATTCAGTGGAGATCCGTATTGTGTAATTCCGGAGCAGATTGCAGTAAATAAACTGTTTTTGCATCAGGCCGATTTGGATAGTGTGGTTGTTTCCGACATCGATCTTGTGGGTGAAGTGGACCGACGCATCACGATCATGACGCAACGTTTGGGGTCTCGTGAGAAGATTGAGGAATATTTTAATATGCCAATGGCTAAGATTCGTGACATGCAACGGGAAACCATTCGGGAGGAATACCTGATCGAGCGTGTGAAGTCTTCTTTGTTGAGAAGCATTACGGTGACGCCTGCTGAGGTGCGTCGATATTTCAATGCATTGCCCGAAGACAGCATTCCCATGATTCCGGCTCAAACGGAAGTTGAAATTATTACCATGGAACCCCAAGTGGATGCTGCGAATGTAGAAAGCATCAAAGAGCGTTTGCGGGAATTTACGGAGCGGGTCAATCAGGGAGAGAGTTTCTCAACGTTGGCGGTCATGTATTCGGAAGATCGTGCTTCTGCCCGTACGGGTGGTGAACTGGGTTTTATGGGTAAAGGCGAGTTATTGCCTGAGTTTGCCAACGTGGCTTTTTCTTTGAACGATCCGACAAAAGTTTCGAAGATTGTTGAAACGGAATATGGTTTTCATATCATTCAACTGATCGAGAAGCGGGGTGATCGCATTAACGTGCGCCACATTTTGCTGAAGCCGAAGGTTGCAGCGGATGAACGCAACTTGGCTTTGATGCGTTTGGATAGCATCGCAGATATGATACGGAACGACAAAGTTCGATTTGATGAAGCCGCTCGGTTTCTTTCGCACGATAAGGATACACGCAACAACGGAGGTTTGATGGTCAATCCACGGACGGGTACCACACGATTTGAATTGGAAGATCTTCCTTCTGAAATAGGTAAGGTTGTGTACGAAATGAATGTGGGTGAGATCTCTCGTCCGTTTAGTATGATCAACACGAAAGATAAAGAGGTTAGTGCCATTGTGCGCGTAAAAACAAAATCAAAGGCGCATCGTGCGACATTGGTTGACGATTTCCAATTAATGAAACAGTATGTTCAATCCAGTAAAAGTGAGCAGATGCTTACGGATTGGATACGGGAAAAACAACGCAAGACGTATGTACGCATCAGTGAAAACTGGCGTAACTGTACGTTCCAATATCCCGGATGGATTAAATGAAGCGTACAAGAAATACTCGTTTATTGACGGTCGCCAGCTTTGTTTTGTTGTTGACAATGCCTTCCATTGCATTGGCGCTCGAGAATAAAAAGCAGCAAATCTTTTTGGAACACGCTGAAACCCTCTCTTTTGACGAGCGTATCAGTGCTGATTTTCAGTTGTTGCAAGGAGATGTTCGCTTTCGTCATGATAGTGCGCGTCTTTTTTGTGATTCGGCTCATTTTTATCCCGAAAACAATTCGTTACATGCCTTTGGCAACGTCCATATGGAGCAGGGAGATTCTTTGTTTTTATACGGAGCATGGATGTTTTATGAAGGCAATAAGCGATTGGTGAAGGTGCGTGAAAATGTACGGCTTGAAAATCGGGATAAGGTTACGTTGTTTACGGATAGTCTGAATTACGATCGTGTGCAGCAAATTGGTTATTTCTTTGAGGGAGGTTTGTTGGTGGATGGAACCAATGAACTGTCTGCTGATTTTGGTCAGTACAATACGGTTACGAAGATGGCGAACTTTCAAGATTTTGTCCGACTTCAGCATCCACAATTTGTAATGACTTCCGATCAATTGCTTTACAATACGACAACGGAGGTTGCGTATGTGATTACTCCGGCTGAAATTGTATCGGATAGTGCCTATATTTATGCGGTAAACGGATGGTATAACACCCAATCGGAAGCAAGCATGTTGTATCAGCGCTCTTATGTGGTCAATCAGCGACGTCGTTTGACAGCGGATACGTTGGATTACAATCGTCTACTGGGCATCGGTAAGGGTTATGGCAACGTTGTCATCGAGGATTCCGTCCAACAAATAACCTTGACCGGTCAGCATGGATACAGTGAGGAGTTGACAGGATTTGCTCAGTTGGTTGGCAGACCGTTGTTGACGGAACACAGTTCGACGGATACACTTTACTTGCATGCCGATACGCTCGAAACATCAAAAGATTCCATCTACAATCAGGTCCGTGCGTTGCATAATGTTCGATTTTATCGATTTGATTTTCAAGGTCTGGCCGATTCATTATTTTATACGACACAAGATTCAGTCCTTCATTTATATGGGGCGCCTATTTTATGGTCCGAGCAGCAGCAGCTTACAGGTAAATACATGCAAATGTACACGAAGAACAACCAGCCCGAACGTTTGTATGTTGATCAGGCTGCAATGGTGATCACCAAAGAAGCGGATTCGCTCTACAATCAGTCATCCGGAAAAAATTTAACTGCTTATATTGACTCGGGTGAAGTGCGTCGTGTTTTAATCGATGGGAATGCGGAGACGGTCTATCTTCCACGGGATGATGATCAAACGCTGATGGGCCTGAATCGGTTGGAGGGTAGTTCGATTGTGATGGACCGCAACGATGGTAAGATTGAACGCATGGTTGTTTGGCCACAACCCAAAGGGACGTTTTACCCCATGGAAAAAATCGAACCAACGGCACGGTTTCTGAAAAACTTTATTTGGTGGGAGGCTTTGCGTCCAACGTCTCCGATTGATGTGTTTAGACGTTCGGCCGAACGTCAATAGCGCGTTTGTAGGTTTTTCGAGTGCTTTTCAGTAACTTTGTCGTAGCAACTCAATCAAAAACTAACGTATGCGGATCCGACTATTTTCTTTTTTTGGCAAGCAACCCAAACCCCGTTCGTTCCGGCACAACCCCATTTATTACGATCCTCAAAAAGAGGCGATGGAAGAACGAAGGCTCAGAGTGAAAAAAGAGTTGGGTGAACTCACAGACGAAGAACGTCAGAAACTGTATCGAACGGAACTTAAAGGCTCTTTTCGTGAGAATATTCCTGGAGGAAGCTCTTTGCTTCAGGCGCAGTTACGAAAATCGCGCATTCGTGTGGTTGTAATTGTTACCATTCTTATATTACTTTTATTTTTTCTAACAAATTGACGGGCATGAAGGATATTATACATGTTTTGCCCGAGCATGTTGCCAATCAAATTGCAGCCGGAGAAGTCATTCAACGGCCTGCTTCCGTTGTAAAAGAATTGATTGAGAATTCAATTGATGCCGGTGCTACCTGCATAGACGTGCGTATTAAGGACGCTGGTCGAACCCTAATTGAAGTCCAGGATAATGGAAAGGGGATGAGCCCCATGGATGCACGAAGAGCCTTTGACAGACATGCCACCAGTAAATTGCTCACTGCGGATGATTTGTTTCAGTTGCGAACAATGGGGTTTAGGGGGGAGGCATTGGCCTCCATCGCCTCGGTTGCTCAGGTTGAGTTGATGACGCGTCGTTCGATGGATGAAGTGGGTTGGAAAATTGAACTCAATGGGGGGATATTGGAGGTAAATGAACCTACATTGTGTGCCCAGGGTGCGCGGTTTTGTGTACGGAATTTATTTTTCAACATTCCCGCTAGGCGAAAATTCCTGTCTGACAACGCGAAGGAGTTTCGATTGATTCGTGAAGTGTTTATTCAGATAGCTTTGGTGTATCCTGAGATTGAGTTTCGATTGGTACACAACGATGATTTTGTTTATCAGTTACCGAAAGCCAATACGAAACAACGAATTCTTTTTTTGTTTGGAAAACGTGCAGGAGGCCAGTTGGTCAAGATGCTCTATCCGGTAGAAGTCAATACCCAATTGGTCCGTGTCAGTGGTTTTGTCGGTGATCCCGCATCGGCTGGTCAACGTGATCCTTTGCAATATTTTTTTGTGAACGGCCGCTACATACAACATAAGTATTTTCGAAGTGCTTTGTTGAAAGCCTATGAATCGTTGATTCCTCAAGGATCTCAACCGGCTTATTTTCTATATTTTGAAGTGGATCCTGCTTCGTTGGATGTGAACATACATCCGACAAAAACAGAAGTGAAGTTTGAGCAAGAGCAAGCCATATGGCCTATTTTGCATGCTATGGTGCGTGAAGCCTTGGGTAAATTCCATGCTGTTCCCTCCATCGATTTTGATACGGCTGATGCGCCGGATATACAGGTGTACACCGGCGAACGTCGAGTAGATCCTCCAAAGGTGCAATTTGATCCAACCTACAATCCGTTTGTTCAAAAGACGTCATCGGCTACAAGGGATTGGGAGAAATTGATGGTCGATTTTCATTCGGATTCGGAAGATTCCGACGTGGAGGGACCTTCTTTTTTCGCTTCAGAGTCGTCTGATTATGACGTTAAACCCACTTCTGAGGCATCCTTAATGCTTGGCTTGAACTGTTTCCAGTTGTTTCAGCGATATTTGGTTTTGCATGATAGCGATCGTTTTTATTTGGTTCATCAACGTAGAGCGCACATATCTGTATTGTATCACACGTTTTTGTCTCAACTACAGCGTGGTCACTCCTTGTCACAAACCTTGCTTTTTCCCCTTGAGTTGATCATGGATGAAGAGCAACGGTTGGACTTCAATGATATGATGCCTCGTTTGAATGCCTTGGGTTTTCAGTTCGAGAAGTCCGGTCTGCGTCAATGGGTTGTTACGGCTGTACCCGATTCTTCGAAATCAATTCCTGCCAATGAGTTGGTGGCCGAATTACTGGCCGTGTTAAAAGAATCCATGAATGAACCGCTGGAAGAGCGTGATCGTAAGATGGCCATGAAGTTGGCACAGGCTGCAGCAATAAAGGAGACACAGCGTATGCACGATGAGGAACAGAATGCTTTAATTAAAGCTTACGTAGAACTGGGTGCTCCACGCATTTTACCCGACGGTCAACGGATTTGTTGTTTGTGCGACGAAACCGTGTTTTCTGAACTTTTTTAGCCCCTACGTATGAAGTATGTTTGTCAGTTGCCTGTAATTCCTCTTCGATCGGAGCCTTCTGAACGTGCGGAGATGGTTTCTCAGCTCCTTTTCGGTGAAAGTTTTGACGTCTTAGACGTTCAAACTTCATGGGTCTATATACGGACACATTCGGATGCCTATCTAGGTTGGGTGAGTCACAAGCAAATTACGTCTATCCAAGATGCTGTTTGGCTGGATCATCAAATGGATGAATTTACTCGAGTTTCTGCAGTTTCTGTAGATTGCGTTTGCACGACAAATCCTGCTTGGATGTTGCGTCTGCCCTGTGGTAGCTTGTTGAGAGGAAGACTTTCTAATACGACTTTTCCGGTTTTTTTACCCTCTTTGTCTACCGATTCTCCTTCGGTGTATTTTGACCATCCGTCCGTCGGTTCCTGCGTATCGCAGGAGCAATTGGCCATGTCCTTTTTATGCAGTCCCTATTTGTGGGGGGGGCGTACTTATATGGGATTGGATTGTTCCGGTTTTACCCAATTGCTCTACCAGCATATCGATCTAACCTTGCCGAGAGACGCTGCGGATCAAGCGCGGATGGGAAAGAAGGTTGAGCGTCATTCGGATGCGCGTAAAGGTGATCTGTTGTTTTGTACGAACGAGCAAGGTCGTGTTGTGCATGTGGCATACATCATCGATTCCGCTCGTGTGATTCATGCATCCGGGTATGTACGATTGGATCGCTGGGACGAACGTGGCATTTACAGCATCGCACAGGGGGAATATTCACATAATTTCGCTTTTGTTCGCCGATTACTATTAATCCCTACTTAAAAGCTAAAAATTGCTCACAAAGAACGAAGGTTTCGATATTCGACAAAAAGTATCTTATAAAGAAATAATATTTCGTAAAACGAAAGTAAGTTGCTCCAAACGAATTGCAAAGCATCGACATCGGTCGTATTTTTACAGAAGATAATTTAAGCCGATGAATGACTCTACTTCACTTTCCAAACTCAATTTTGCCGTAGGCAAAAAGTTGCAGTATTTGCGTGTTCTAAAAGGCATATCACAGCAGAATGTGGCTGATGATTTGAATATTTCAACCAGTACCTATTCCAAATGGGAGAATGGCAAGGTTGATATCACTGTTGGTCGTTTGGAACAGTTAGCTACTTATTTTGAAGTCTATCTTCCAGATTTTTTGGAACCGGACTTACAATGTCCTCGTCTGAAGTCTGCGGTAAAATCGCCGATGGATTACGAACATATGGAATCCCGTTTCGAATTTTTGAAAGAAATCATGGGCACGAAGTTTTAAAGCAATCGGTGTTGCTTTTGATCTCAAAAGCAACACCGACGTCCAAATTCCTAAAAGGATTTAAATCCCATTATTTCTCGTACGCCACGCATGGTTTTTTGCGCATTTTCTCTTGCCTTTTCAGCGCCTTCGGTCGCAACCTGGTGTAAGTAAGCCTCGTTGTCACGGATGTCGTTATAGCGCTCCCGTATGGGGTTTGTAACGGCAATGATATCTGCTGCCAATTGCTTTTTTAAATCTCCGTAGCGGATTTCACAGGTGTTCCATTTATCTTCAAAGTGCTGAACTACTTCTTTGCTGGAAACTACGTTTAAGATGGTGAAAAGGTTTTCGATGCAATCCGGTTTTACGGAGTTGTGTGTGGTTGGACCGGCATCGGTAAGCGCACGTTTGACTTTTTTTTCTATGACCTTAGGGTCATCGCACAAATAGATGCAGTTTCCTTCCGATTTGCCCATTTTTCCGCTGCCGTCCAATCCCGGAATCTTTATAAGTTCCTGTCCAAAGTTGTAGGCTTGAGGTTCCTTGAAAAATTCAACGTTGTAAAAATTATTAAAACGACGCGCAAATCGCCGCGTCATCTCCAAGTGTTGCTCCTGATCTTTGCCTACCGGCACTTTATCTGCATTGTGAATTAAGATATCTGCGGCCATAAGTGTCGGATACGTGAGCAGGCCGGCGTTTACGTTTTCGGGTTGCTTGCGCGCCTTTTCTTTGAAGGAAGAGGTTTTGGCTAATTCACCCATATAGGCATGCATATTTAACATTAAGTACAGCTCCGTAACCTCTTTGAGGTCACTTTGTACGTAGATGGTTGCGACATTGGGATCGATACCGGCTGCAAGGTATTCACAAAGGATGTCCTTTACGTTCTCATGCAATTGTTTTGGATCCGGATGTGTTGTCAGGGAGTGATAATCGGCGATAAAGAAGTAACACGAATTTTCGTGTTGCATTCGAATAAAGTTGCGAAGGGCGCCGTAGTAGTTGCCGAGATGTAGATTTCCGGTGGAGCGAATTCCGCTCAAAACTGTATCCATGTTGTGTTTGGTCTAATGATTGATTGCGAAGGTACTGCTTTTTTAAAGGCTTTCCAAGATGCGTTTTAATACGGTTTGAGCGGATATCTCACGATTAGCGGCCTCGGGTATCACGAGACTGTTTGTGCTTTCGATCACGTCGTCGCTCACAATCATATTGCGGCGTACCGGTAGGCAGTGCATAAAATAGGCATCGTTTGTTACCGACATCTGCTTGCTGCTTACCGTCCAGCTTCGGTCCTCACATAGGATTTTTCCATAATTGGGATCTTGATAGGCCGCCCAGTTTTTGGCGTAAATAAAGTCAGCGCCTTCAAAGGCTTTCATTTGATCGTATTCTACGACTGCATCTCGCACAAAACGTTTGTTGAGTTCATAACCGTAGGGATGCGTAATCACAAAATCCACGTCTGCCTCGTTCATAAAATCGGCGAAGCTGTTGGGTACTGCTTGTGGCAATGCACGTGGGTGTGGTGCCCAAGTAAGTACAACTTTTGGGCGGTCTTTTTTCTTGTATTCTTCTATGGTAATAAGATCCGCAAAACTTTGTAGCGGATGTCCTGTGGCAGCCTCCATGCTAAATACCGGTTTGCCGGAATGTTGAATGAATTGGTTTAGGATCGTTTCTTGGTCGTCAAAAGATTTGTCCTCAAAGCGTGCAAAGGAACGCACACCAATCACATCACAATAACTTCCCATAACGGGAATGGCTTCCAAAATATGCTCCGGTTTGTCTCCATCCATAATGACACCCCGTTCAGTTTCCAATTTCCAGGCCCCTTGATTGATATCCAATACCATGGTATTCATACCCAGATTCATTCCAGCCTTTTGTGTACTCAATCGTGTACGTAGACTTGAATTGAAAAACACCATCATGAGCGTTTTGTTCTTGCCCAGATGTTGGAAAGCATAGCGATCCTGTTTAATACGAAGCGCTTCGTGAACAGCCTCGTTTAAATTGCCAAGATCTTTTACGTTGGTAAAATGTCGCATAGTATATCGTATTATTGTTGATCGATGATTTCTTTGACCATTGCCATACCGGCCAAACTGGCCATTTCCATGTTTCGTTCGCGGAAGGAACCAAATTGGAACCGTCTGCTGATGCTTTTTTGTCGTGTTGCTACACAGATCCATACTGTGCCAACCGGTTTGGATGCGCTGCCGCCATCCGGGCCGGCAATTCCGGAAATGGCAACGGCTACGTCACAATGAATCAGCGAAAGTAGACCGGCTGCCATTTGTTCAACGACGGGTTGGCTGACTGCACCTTCCGCTTGAAGTATCGATGAAGAGACCTTCAAAAGATTCTCTTTCACCTCATTGGAATAAGCGATAATGCCGCCCTTAAAATACGTCGAACTGCCAGGTACACGCACCATATTTCGAGACAGCAGTCCGCCGGTGCAACTTTCAGCGGTGCCTAGTGTCAGATTCTTTGATTTGAGAAGATCGCCTAGAATGACCTCAACAGCCCGATCTTCTTCTGCCAAAATGGCTTGTCCCAAAATGGATCGCAATTGGATGACCGCTGAATCAATATCTGCATGTAACGTGATGGAGTCTTCCAGGCATCCACTCAGACGCAAACGGATCATTCCAGGTGAAGGCAAATAGGCTAAATGTATGTATTCGGGTAATTGGTTCTCCCATTCGCTAATTCGAATGGCCAATGCCGATTCGGGAATTCCGTACACCAATATGGTTTTGTGAACAATGACGGGTGTTTTCAGATGGGACTTCAGTCTGGGTAGAATCTCTTCCGTTAATGCCCATTTCATTTCTGAGGGAACTCCCGGCATGGAAACTAGGATCTTGCCGTTTTGCTCGAACCATGTGATTGGAGCGGTTCCTCGTTTGTTCTGTATGATTGTGGCTGCTTCCGGAACGAATGCTTGTTGCTCCGTGAGTGGATTCAACACATGGGGTCGATCCGAAAATAAGTGGTGTATATTTTGCAGAACATCGGAATTGAAGACCAGATCACAATGAAAAAACGTGCATAGAGTTTGTTTGGTGATGTCGTCTTTTGTTGGTCCCAGACCACCCGTCATCAATAGGATAGAGGCGCGTTCAAAAGCTTGCTCTATTGCTTGTATAATATGTTCTGCATTGTCCGGTATGCTGCTAATTTGGCTTACCTGGAGACCAATTTTGTTGAGTTCCTGACCCATAAAAGCAGAATTGCTGTCGATGACCTGACCAATCAGCAATTCGTCTCCAATGGTAATAATTTCAACCAATGCTGCCTCTGATTTCATTTCGGTTTACTTTCGAATCTGACCGTCTCCACGAACAAGCCATTTGTATGTAGTGAGTTCTTCAAGCGCCATGGGGCCTCTTGCATGTAATTTTTGCGTGCTGATACCGATTTCGGCTCCCAGTCCAAATTGAGACCCATCGGTAAATGCGGTGGATACATTGGCATACACACAAGCAGCATCCACCGATTGAGCAAACACCGCACAACTGGTTTCGTCTTCACTTACAATGCATTCACTGTGCATGGAACTGTATTGAGCGATGTGATCCAACGCCTCCTTCAGATTTTGTACCGTCTTGATGGACATTTGAAGACTCAGGAATTCAATGCCAAAATGCTCCGTGGTCGCCTGATTTAATAATTCAGCAGGATACAGGCCGTTGAGGGTTTTGTACGCCTCCTCATCGGCCCAAATGCGTACATGGGCGGTTGCAAGATCGGCACACAGCTTCGGAAGGTCACCAAGACGATCTTGGTGAATCACTAGACAATCCAACGCATTGCATACACTGGGTCGTCTTGTTTTTGCATTGAAAATAATGGCTTTCCCTTTATCGATATCCGCATCTTTGTCAATATATGTATGGCAAATTCCTGCTCCGGTTTCAATCACGGGAATCTTCGCATTTTCGCGAACAAATTGGATGAGCCCGGCACTTCCTCTGGGAATAATCAAATCAACCCAGCCAACAGCATGCATTAGGTGTTGTGTGGCTTCGCGATCGGAAGGCAGCAGGGTGCACGTGGCCGGATTCATTCCGCGCTTATGTAGAACGTCGTGAATGATGGCAACAATGGCCTCGTTTGAGTAATGTGCATCTCTGCTTCCTTTTAGGATGCAGGCGTTCCCTGATCTCAGACACAAAGAAAAAACATCAAAACTTACGTTTGGTCTGGACTCGTAAATGATACCGATTACACCAAAAGCGACGCGTACCTTCTTGATTTGCATGCCGTTGGGGCGCGTGTAATCTGCAAGAACCGTTCCCAGCGGCGAGGGCAATCCGGCAACATGACGCATGTCGGATGCAATATCCGCCAAACGTTCTTTTGTCAACTTAAGGCGGTCGTATTTAGGATCCGTTGGATCCATTCGGTCCAAATCTTTCTTATTCTCCGTGAGAAGTCGATCGGTTTGTTGCTCCGCGGCATCCGCAACTTCCATTAAAATCGTCGA
Source organism: Bacteroidales bacterium (assembly GCA_028709215.1). GTDB lineage: Bacteria > Bacteroidota > Bacteroidia > Bacteroidales > UBA1402 > UBA8389. The sequence goes on along the minus strand of JAQVXI010000014.1, from coordinate 17,750 downwards.
AATGCTCTGGTCGTCAATAAATCGTAGTTGACGTGAGGCCTCTTTGGCTGCGTGAAATATGGCTGTCAAATTCATCGTTCAATCCTGTTAGTCGAGATAAAGATAATCATAATGTACCAAAGGACGTTCTCCTTTTTTTCCAACAACTTCTGTAGCGGTCTGACTCCCATACTGTGCTTTACCTACGCCGATGGAGTTGCCCTCCGGGTCATAAATACGCACAATGTCTCCTTTTTCAAAGCTTCCGGAAATTTTTGTAATACCTACGGGTAGAATGCTGCTGGCCTTATTGCGTTGAAGTGCCAGCATGCAGCCTTCATTGACAAAAACTTTTCCTTTGGCAAAGCCTTCGGAGTGTGCAATCCATTTTTTAACGGCAGAGGATGTTTTGGAATAGGCTTCGAAGCGGGTATGCGGTACGCTTTCTGTTTGTTCAACCAAATCTGTAAGGATGTTGAATCGTTTTCCGTTGGCTATGAAGACAGGGATTCCTTCTTCTGCAACCTTTCTTGCAATGTTGCTTTTGGTTAACATGCCACCCCGTCCGAATGTTGATTTTCCCGAAGCAATAAAGCTACGTAAATCGGTATCCGGCTTGATGATTGGAATGACCCGGCTTTCAGGCAACGATGGATTGCCATCGTAAATGCCATCAATGTTGCTCAAAATAATCAACGCTTCCGCGTCCATCATACTTGCGATAAGGCCGGAGAGTTCGTCGTTGTCTGTAAACATCAGTTCGGTTACAGAGATGGTGTCGTTCTCGTTGATGATGGGTATTACATTGTGCTCAAGCATTACGGACATGCAATTCTTTTGGTTTAAGTAATGCCGTCTACTTTTAAAATTTTCTTTTGTCGTAAGTACTTGTCCACTGATCAATCCCTTTTTTTGAAAGAGGTTGAAATAGAGATTGATCAGCTGTACTTGTCCAACGGCAGAAAACAGTTGTCGTTGATCTACTGGATCCATCTTTTTGGATGTGTGTACCAAGGCTCTTCCGGCTGCGACCGCTCCGGAGGATATGAGCAGCACTTCAACGCCTTTGTTGTGTAGAGCTGCTACCTGATCAACGATAGAGGATATGATGTCAACATCCAATTGTCCGTTTTTATCTGTAAGGACATTGCTTCCCACCTTGACAACCAGACGCTTGAACTGTGGTGTGTTCATGTTTTTATGACTTGATGTGGCTGGCCTTCAGGCCATTAATGACGGCGGCTGAAAAACCCGATTGCTCCATGGCATTCAGGCCTTTGATGGTAATCCCCCCGGGTGTTGTCACCTTGTCAATTTCAACTTCCGGGTGACTTCCTTTTTGTTCAAGCAGCGCTACCGCTCCTTTTAATGTTTGTAAAACGACTTCTTTTGCAACCTCCGGATAGATGCCCATCTCTACGCCACCCTCGGTCGCTGCTCGAATGTAGCGGAACGCATAGGCGATGCCGCACGAGGACAGTGACATATAGGCATTCAGTTGGCTTTCGGGAACCAGCATGGCTTTACCCATTTGATTAAATAGATTCAGAATTTCATTTTCCTGATCCTGAGTTGCATTCCAGGATGTAAGGCATGAAAAGCTCTCCAGAACATCAATGGCCGTGTTGGGAATCAATCGAAACAGCGTCGCTGCGTTGTCGTTTTGAGCGGGAAAGAACGTTTTCAATTGGTCCATTCCAATACCGGCAGCGATGGATAAAACCATTTGGTTGCTGTAGTTGAGTTGATGGGCGATTTCGTTGGCAACCGATTCGATAAACCAGGGTTTAACAGCCAGAATAACCAACGATGCCTCTCGAATGCAGTCCAAATTGGACTGGACGCAATCAATCTCCGGATTGAATGCTTTTATGTCGGAGAGTGTTTGCTGATTTTTATCGCTTACGCGTATATCAGCGGCTGCAATGTGCCCACTTGTGACCAAACCCCGCGCGATGGCTCCTCCCATATTGCCGGCTCCAATGATGCCAATTTTCATATCGTTCTTGTTTTGATGTACACCTTAAAGATAGTTATTTTTCAGCCAGCACCTTTTTGAGTGTTTGGATAAATTGCGTGGCTTGTTGCATGCTCAGACAAAGCGGAGGAAGCAATCGAATGACATTGCTGCCGCTCACACCGGTAAAGATGTGGTGTTCAAAAAGCAGTTTTTGACGGATGGGTTTGACCGGTTCATCAAATTCAAGTCCGATCATAAGTCCCAGCCCTCTGACTTCTTTGATTCCATCCATGTTTGTCAATTCTTGAAAAAGATAATTGCCTACTGATTCTGCATTTTGGACGAGTTGCTCCTGTTCCATGATCTCGAGAACGGCCAGTCCGGCTGCACAGGCAAGATGGTTGCCGCCAAAGGTTGTTCCAAGCATTCCGTATTTTGCCTCAAAGTGTGGAGCAATCAGTAATCCACCCATAGGGAAGCCATTGGCAATGCCTTTGGCTACGGTAATTAAGTCTGGCTGAATGCCGCTGTACTGATGTGCAAAAAAGCGTCCGCTTCTTCCATATCCGGATTGTATTTCATCTAAAATGAGCACGGTTCCGGTTTCTTTGCATAGGTTCTGCAGGTTTTGCATGAAGCAGGGGTCCGGTACGATGATGCCACCAATGCCTAGAATCCCTTCTATAATGACGGCGCAATAGTCTCCGGTTTTAAGCTCCATTTCAAGGCGTTCGTTGTCACCAATGGTTAGAAACGTTACATCCATACCTTGGTTGACAGGCGCAATAATGGCTGGATTATCCGTGACGCGAACGGCAGCGGATGTGCGACCATGAAAGGATTTATGAAAGGACAGCACTTTTTTGCGTCCGGTGTGAAAGGAGGCCAGTTTCAGCGCATTCTCGTTGGCTTCCGCTCCTGAATTGACCAAGAATAACCGGTAGTCTTCGTATCCGGACGCCTTTCCCAGTTTTTCAGCGAATTCTTCTTGTAAACGGTTGACGACGGAATTTGAGTAAAAGCCCAGATTCTCAACTTGATCCGAAATACGTTTTATGTAATGAGGATGGCTGTGTCCTACGGAAATAACCGCATGTCCTCCATATAGATCCAAATACGTATTGCCTTGATCGTCGTATGTGTAACAGCCTTTTCCCTTGACAATGTTGATGTCAAACAGGGGATATACATCAAATAGTTTCATCGTAGTTTATTCTATTAAAAAGCCGAAGGTTTGAGATGCAGTCCGGTTTGCTCGTCTAGGCCGAAAAGAAGGTTCATGTTTTGAACTGCCTGACCGGAAGCGCCCTTCAGTAAATTGTCAATCATGGATAAAACGAGCAGTTGATTGCCATGTTTTTCCAAATGGATTAAAGCCTTATTGGTATTGACGACTTGTTTCATATCCGGATTCTCGTCGTACATAAATGTAAAGGCGGAATCTTTGTAGAAGTCTTCAAACAGGGCTTTCGCCTCTTCAATGCTGCCTTCAAATGTTGTGTAGGTACTGACAAAGATACCGCGTGCGAAATTTCCGCGAACCGGTATAAAGTGGATCTCCTTATTGAAGTTGGGTTGCAATTGACGAACGGATTGACCGATTTCAGCCAGATGCTGGTGTGCAAAAGGCTTATAGACAGAGATGTTATCATTCCTCCAGCTAAAATGGCTGGTCGTGCTGGGCTTCACACCGGCGCCGGTTGATCCGGTGATGGCATTTACATGCACATCGGAGGTCAATAATCCCTTTGAAGCCAGCGGTAGCAAGGCCAATTGTATGGCTGTGGCAAAACAACCTGGATTGGCTATGTGTTTGGCTTGTTTGATGGCGGTCCAATTTAATTCCGGCAGACCGTATACAAAATCGTGATCGGGTCGTTTGGAACGAAAGTCGGTGGACAGATCCACGATTTTCAGTGCTTCCGGGAGCGTGTGTGCTTCCAGAAACTTTTTACTGTCACCATGGGCTACGCAGAGAAACAATACGTCGATGGATTCAAATTGATATTCAGAACTGAATACCAGATTTGTCTCACCAACCAACCCGCTGTGTACTTTGGTAATGGGCTGACCTGCATTGCTGTTGCTGTGGATGTATTGAATGCAAACATCCGGATGGTTTATTAAAAGGCGAATCAGTTCTCCGGCGGTATAACCTGCACCACCTATGATACCTGCTTGAATCATGCTTATTGGTTTTTCTTTTGTACCGCGTGAAATATCTTTATCGAGTTACCAAGGATTTTGGTGAATCCTTTTGCATCATCAGCCGTAAAAGCGGTCTGGGTCTCTCCGTATTCTCCAAATTCTGATTTCATTAGATCGTATGGGCTGTCTACACCGACCATCACGTAGTGATAGGGCTTCAATTGTACGAGGACCTTTCCGGTGACGGTTTGTTGACTGCTTTCCAAAAAGGCCTCACAGTCGCGCATTACCGGTTCCAGGTACTGCGCTTCGTGCAAAAACATACCGTACCAGTTCCCGATCTGATCCTTCCAATATTGTTGCCATTTGGTCAGTGTATGCTTCTCAAGCATTTTGTGGGCGTTAATGATGACCATCGGCGCAGCCGCTTCAAAGCCAACCCGCCCTTTGATCCCAATAATGGTATCACCGATGTGCATATCGCGTCCAACTGCATAACGTGAAGCGATGGCCTCGACCGCTTGAATGGCCTGAACCTTGTCTTCAAACGATTTGCCGTTCACGCCGGAGAGTTCCCCTTTCACAAAATCCAGCGTTAGGGTTTCTTCCCCTTCGGCAACCATTTGAGAAGGATAAGCATCCTCGGGTAAGGTCTGATCGGATTTTAACGTCTCTTTTCCACCGATGGATGTACCCCACAACCCTTTGTTGATGGAGTATTCCATTTTCTTGAAATCAGCGACGAAGCCGTGTTGTTTTAAGTAGTTGATTTCGTATTCCCGCGTTAGAATCATGTCACGGGTAGGCGTCAGAATTTTTATTTCCGGAGCCAATACGTTGAATGTCAAGTCAAATCGGATTTGATCGTTTCCTGCGCCGGTAGAACCGTGTGCGACGTATCCAGCTCCGATTTCTTTGGCATATTCGATGATGGCGATGGCCTGAAAGATGCGTTCGGAACTGACGGATATCGGGTATGTACCGTTGCGCAGAATATTACCAAAGACCATGTATTTGATGCTTTTTTCGTAGTATTCTTTGGTGACATCCAAACTGACGTGTTTTACCGCTCCAAGTTTGTACGCATTCTCCTCGATCGTTTTAAGATTTTCAGGGCTGAATCCCCCTGTGTTTGCTACGGCTGTATATACGTCGTATCCTTTTTCTTCCGACAGATATTTTGCGCAATAGGAGGTATCCAAGCCTCCGCTAAATGCCAATACAACTTTTTCTTTCATTGCTTTGTATGTTTATTCGTTTTCTGTATTTGTATTCGTTTTGCTTGCATCCTCTTCTTCCGGATGCTCTTTGGGGTCGTACAGCATGGCCGTACACATGCAAAACCGTCGATTTTGCCGTTGTAAAATGTCGTAGTTTACACAGCTTTCACAGCCTTTCCAAAAGGCAGGGTCGTCTGTGAGTTCGGCGTATGTAACCGGACGATAGCCCAATTTGTAATTGATGCGCATGACAGCTGCACCGGTGGTAAGTCCAAACAGTTTGGCTTCCGGAAAACGGGTCCTTGAAAGCTGAAACGCCTTGTTCTTAATGCGTTTGGCCAAACCTTCTCCACGATAATCTTCCACCACAATCAGTCCAGAATTGGCGACATATTGTTTGTTGCCCCAGGATTCGATGTAGCAAAAACCGGCAAATTTGTCGCCCTTCAATGCAATGATGGCTTTGCCCTCCAGCATTTTTTGCCGTATGTAGTCCGGGCTTCTTCGTGCGATTCCCGTGCCTCTGATTTTCGCTGCTTTTTCAATTGTGTCGAGTATGGTTTCCACATAGATTATGTGCGACTCATCTGCTACAATTACTTCAATTTCAGAATTCATTTTAATGTGCTTGAATGTCCTTTGATTATGAATTGGGTATGATTTCGGACAAGGCTCTGGTTAAGTCTTCTCTGCTTATGTTTTCTCTGGGAATGACCAGGATCGTATCGTCTCCGGCAATGGTGCCAAGTACTGCAGCAGAAGCATATTGATCGATGTCTGCAGCAACGCCTCCGGAGTAGCCGGGCTTTGTTTTGATTACAGCGAATGCACCGCAAAAGTCCATGGACAAGAAGCCCTGGGCTGTATAACGTGAGCCATCTGAAGATCTCATATTGATGGTTTTGCTACCGGAGGCATCCTCAGGAAGGATATAAATATACCCTCCCTCGTGGTCCGGCATTTTGGCCACTTTCAGTTGCTTTAAGTCTCTGGATAATGTGGCCTGAGTCAGGTCATACCCATAGGAGAACAGGATTTGAAGCAATTCTTCCTGGCTTCCGATTTTGTGTTTGCGGATCAAATCCTTGATCTGCAACAAGCGGTTGGATTTATCTTTCATGTTGAATAAAAATGCAATCAGGCTGCAAAATTATAGAACAATACTGGATTAGCCAAAGTATTTATGCATTATTTTTCAACCGGACGTTTATTTATGCATTCGAAGAAGAATCCTCAAAGGCATTCCAGCCTTGTGCTTTCAAATCCAATTCGTTGCCATCTCGGCTGATGAGTCGCATTCCCAGCGAGGCGTCACACATATGCCCAATGATTCGAATGCCTTCGATGTCTTTGACCTGCTCATGAAAGGAAAGTGGGACGGTGAAAAGCAATTCATAATCTTCACCTCCGTTCAATGCAGTCGTCGTTAGATTCATATGCATTTCTTCTGCCTGTAGCGCCGTTTGATAGTCAATGGGGATATTCTCTTCATAGATGCGGCAACCGCATTGGCTTTGTTTGCACAGATGAATGAGCTCAGACGACAGTCCATCCGATACATCGATCATTGACGTGGGCAAAATGTCTTTGTTTTGTAGCAGTTCCACAATGTCTTTTCGAGCTTCCGGTTTCAATTGCCGCTCCAGTAAATACTCCTTGCCCGCAAAGTCGGGTTGAATACCGGACGCTTGTTGGAAAACGTGTTTCTCTCGTTCCAAGAGTTGCAAGCCCATATAGGCTGCACCCAAATCGCCACTGACACAGATCAAGTCGTTTGCTTTCGCTCCGTTTCGGTAAACAACACGCTCCGGGTCGACGATCCCCAAGCAGGTAATGCTAATGGTCAATCCGGTAAGGGATGCGCTTGTATCACCTCCTACCAGGTCGACATTGTATTCATCACAGGCCAGTCGAATGCCGCTATAAAAATCCTCCAGATCTTCCACACCAAAACGTTTGGATACGCCCAGTGAAACCAGTAATTGGGTGGGCGTACCATTCATTGCGTAAATGTCTGAAAAATTGACAATCGCAGCTTTGTACCCCAAATGCCTCAATGGAGTATAGATCAAATCAAAATGGATCCCTTCTAAGAGTAAATCGGTCGTTGCCAATGTCTTCTTTTGATTGTACGATAAGACGGCCGCATCGTCTCCAACCCCTTTTAGGCTGCTGGGTTGCCGGAGATCAAAATTTTTGGTTAGATGATCGATCAGACCAAACTCTCCGTATTGGCTTATTTCTGTGCGTTTAATTTTTGTATTTGACATATATTAAGCTTGATTGATAAGATCTCGCATGATGCGAGTCATGTTGGGTTGCGCCAGTAAAGCGGCTTGTTGAACTTCTTCGTGTGAAACTTCGAGGACTTGCCCTTCTACGCCCAGGTCGGTAATCACCGAAATGGCAAATACTTCCATTCCACCGTGTCGTGCAACGATGACCTCCGGTACGGTAGACATGCCAACGGCATCACCACCGATGATTCGGAAGTATTTGTATTCGGCAGGCGTTTCAAAGGTTGGGCCGGAGGTTCCGATATAAATGCCTTTTTGCAACGGAATGTTGTGTGATGCAGCAATGTTGCTTGCCAGCGCCTGCAACCGTTTTGAGTAGGCTTCACTCATGTCCGGAAATCTCGGACCGAGTGCCGTTTCGTTTTTGCCCCTCAAAGGGTGCTCCGGAAAGAGGTTGATGTGATCGGTAATCATCATCAAGTCGCCCACCTGAAAAGCAGGATTCATTCCACCGGCCGCGTTGGATACGAAAAGCGTTTGGATGCCGAGGGCTTTCATTACACGTACTGGGAATGTGACTTGCTGCATCGCGTACCCTTCATAGTAATGGAATCTTCCCTGCATGACCATGACCGGTTTCCCGCCCAATTTACCAAACCGCAGGATTCCACTGTGCCCTTCTACGGTAGAAATGGGAAAGTTGGGTATGGACTCGTATGGGATTTCAAGGACATCGGTCAATTCGTGAACCAACTCCCCCAGTCCAGTACCCAGAATGATGGCAGTATGGATGGTGAAAGGCATTCTGGCTTGCAGCCATTCGCTTGTTTCATGTATGGTTTTCAACATGTTGCAATAGTTTTTTGTGGAATTCATCTGCTTGATTGGAAAGAAAATCAATGCCGATTCCAATGTAATATAGATTGTTCGCAAAAATCGTAAAATCCGGATTTTCCTGCATTCGAACGGCATCTTTTTCGGTGGTCAGGATGCATCCCGATCCACCAATCGAATGCTCGGAAAATGCTTTTGTGATTTTTTGAATGTCATTCTTTGTAAAAACATGGTGATCTGTGAACGGTAAGGATCGAACGGACAAACCGAATGATTGTAAGTAATCGAGCAAGGGTTTCGGGTTGGCGATGCCTGTGACCAGCAGAACAGGTCTGTTTTGTTGCTTCAACGCTGTTAGTGACACAGCGGGTGCAGAAGGAAAGACAGGCGTCAAATCCCGATAGCGCATTTTTGTAAAGAACAGTTGCTGATGTGGCAGTAGATGAAACTGACTGGCCAACATTCGGAGATCAATGGGTTGTAGGGTTTCCGGGCACTTGGTGACAATCAACAGGTCTGCCCGTTTGTAGGAAGAAGCGGGTTCTCTCAATTCTCCGGCAGGAAGCAAATGATCCTGCTGAATCATTCTGTTGTAGTCCATCAGTAAAATGGAAAGACTTGGGTTTACGTATCGATGTTGAAACGCATCGTCCAATAGAATGACCTGTGGGCGATTTGTTGCATCCATGTCCAGTAGCGTGTGTATTCCCCGTCGTCGATTGGCATCAACTGCGACGATTACTTGAGGCAACTTTCGTTTCATCTGCAGGGGTTCATCACCCACAAAATCCGCTTTTGAATCGATTTCCACCCATTGAAATCCCTTTGAAATACGCTTGTAACCTCTACTCAAAATCGCAACATTAAAATGCTTGAGAAGCTCGCTTGCAAGGGCTTCTGTGTGTGGCGTTTTTCCGGTGCCTCCAACGGTAAGGTTACCGATGGAGAGTACCGGAATACTTGAGGTTTCTGAAGGCAAGATACCCATGTCAAACAGCGCATTACGCAAGCGTATGCCAAATCCGTACAGCCAACTCACGGGGAGCAACGCTTTTCTCCATACGGAACGATTTATGTTGGGTAAGATACCTCTTTCGCTCATATCAGGGTATATAGGAATATTCCATTCTTGCCAGCACACCTTGTTGCTTGAATGCCTTCTCCAATTGTTTCCATTGTCCCTGTTGGTTCCAGGGCAGCCAAGACAGTGCGGAGAGCTGGCTTTGCTCTGTCATTTGCGCGATGAGTTCCGTCACAAAATCCTTCTTTTCGGGGAAAGAAACGATCTGGTAATCCTCAATCTGGCCCATTTCTGCAGCCAGTTCGATGGCGCGATCGATGTCGCCCAGTTCATCCACCAAACCCAGCTCTTTGGCTTTTTCCCCCGTCCAAACCCGTCCTTCGGCGATGGCTTTGATGGCATCTACGCTCATCTTTCTGCCCTCTGCGCAGCGTTTGACAAATAATTCGTAACCGGACTCGATGTACCGTTGCATTTTTGCTTTTTCCAGATCCGTCATTTGTCGGCTCATGTCACCAAAATCCGAGAGCTCATTTGTTTTGACCACATCAACGTTTAAGCCGATTTTTTGTGTGAGTTCTTCAACGTTTAGGAACATACCAAAAATACCGATGGAGCCGGTGAGTGTATTGGATGACGCCACGATCTTTTGAGCTCCGCTGGCGATATAGTATCCTCCCGATGCGGCTAGATCGCCCATGGAGACAACGACCGGTTTTTTCGTTTTGAGATCATCAATGGCTTTCCAAATTTGCTCTGAGGCGTACGCACTTCCTCCGGGTGAATTGACGCGTAGTACAACCGCTTTAATTTTGTCGTCCGCTTGAATCGCTTGAATCGCTTCGATAAAATCTTCTCGAACAATGCCTTCACTGCCCTCGTCTACGATTTCACCATCCGCGTACAGTACAGCCAGACGTGTTTTCTGGTATTTAACCTTCTCTGTTGGAGCCGATAGAAGGTTACTGATACTCACCGATGTGCGTTCGTCTTTTTTCTCAACGTTGTGAAGTCGGTTGAGCAGACTGTCCACTTCCGAGGCATAGACTAAGCTATCAACAAGATTAAAACGCAGCAGCTCTTTTGTATCCATCAGCAAGGTGTTTTGGTCTGCGATCTCGTTCAGCTGCTGGACGCTCAATGCCCTTGATTGGGAAATATCGTTTAAAAGCGTATTCCAAATGCCGTTCAAGTAAGCCTCGGTCTGTTCGCGGCTAGCAGGACTCATTTCCGTGTTCATATAGGGTTCTACGGCCGATTTATAGGTGCCAACTTTGAAGATCTCTACCTTAACACCCAATTTTTTAAGCGCTTCTGTAAAGAAAATCGGGGTCGATGCAAGTCCGCTGAAGTTGATCATGCCTATCGGATTGAGTAAAACGTGATCGGCCACAGAGGAAAGAAAATACTCTTTCTGATCGTATTGATCTGCGTACGCTACAATGTATTTTCCGGATTCTTTGAAGTCATTTAATGCATTTCTGATTTCCGAAAGGCTTGCATAGCCGGCATTAAATGTTTTGGCTTTGATGAAGATCCCTTTGATCTCGGGGGTCTCCTTGGCCTTTTTTATGGCAGCCAACACATCGTTCAAGCCGATTTCTTTTACGGAAGACCCCATGGGTAAGCCGGGTATATCCAAATTGAATGGATTGTCCTGAGCCTGTTCGGACAAGTTACCGGACAACTCCAGCGTAAGATAGCTGTTGTCCTTTAACGTGTAGTTTTCATCACCGGAAGCAATCGCTCCGGCTACAGCAAAAAGCAAGAAGAAAAACAGCAGGCCGGTCAATACCAGCCCCAGCATGGTTGCCAACGTAATTTTGAAAAACTGTTTCATCGAATTTGTGTTAATGTATTTCTAACCTAACAAAGGTAAAAAAAAGATCCGGAAACCATTGGATTCCCGGATCGATTTGTGAATGGTTATCTGCTTAGTGTTTGGCCGGCAATTTGCCAAAAGCCAGTGGGATGCTTACACCCAGCTGGAAATTGGTTGTAGCCGTGTTGATGGGCACAAACGTCGGTGTAACGTTGTAAAAGGTGTAATCGCAAGCGAGAAAAATGTTGATGATTGTCGGAGCAAAGCCCAGGGCAAATCCAAACGTTTCTTTTACCCCGTGCATCACGGAGTAACTTCCGGTGAGGTTAAACCAACGAGCCGGTTTAAGGTTGAGCGATCCGGTCAGTTCGTTGTACGTCTCGTTTTCCATAAAACGCGCGGAATAAAGACCTCCCACACTGATTCGGTTGCGTAAAAAACTGTATTCCAGACCGGCATTGACCGTAGGATTCAATCGTTCCATAAAATCCTCTGTGGCATAGACTTCTTTAAATTCTGCCATTTTTAACAGATCTTCCTCAAGCTGCTCCATTTGTGCATCCATTTCGTCCTCGTTGCCTTCGTCGGTTCCGATGTTGTCGATCCCGCTAAATGTGACGGATCCGGACGCTGCGGCACTCTTTATGTTTTCCTGATTCCAACGAATGGCACCCAAGTCGATGATGGCCGCCGAAATTTCCAGATTTGGAATGGGTGAATAAGTTACGCCCAAATCAATGGCTGCACCCATACCCCCAAGGCCGGGGCTGTCGAAATCAACATTTTCTATGACGCCGGCTGAATCTTTGACCAAGGCCAGCCCCTTGCCGTAGGCGTTAAGCTCCCCAATTGTGGTTATCGTCCATTGTTCGGGACGCATTTCGATGTCCATTTGCTTGACGTTTGCGATCAGACTTGCTCCTCCGGCAAGAAACTTTAACTTACCACCGACACGCAAATTATTCATGACGTTGCGTGAGTAGCCTAACGAGGCTTCAACAAACGCATTTGCATTGATATTAAGATCTCGGATTTCGTAAAGATTGCCTTGAGAAGAAGTCATACCCAGTTTTAAAAACTCAAACATCTCGTAGGGAATGTTGAGTCCCGCATGTGCCCGTGTGGCCAAATCAAAGGTCCAAAAACTCTTACCGGAAAAGAAACCAAAAGATAAAAGGCTTGTTCTTAGATCTGTACGGATGTAGTTTTTTGGGTCTATTTGAGACAAAAACTGGTCTGCTGTTACGTCTTCGTGCAAAAACGTAAATAACTGACTACCATCTGCCGATGGATACAGATACGTGGAAAGTGCCGTGTTGGACTCCAAATTTAGTGAGAATTCTCCGGCCACCGGGAAGCTTACGTAACCTCTTAGGGGCGTTAAAGCCGGATTCATCAGGTGTCTATGGGTCGCATTTTCCACAAAGTAGCCGGTTCTGGCTATATTCTGAGACTGTAGTTGCATGTGGAAGCTGATCATTGCCAGCAACACGGTGCCTATTCGTACAATTCGATTTTTCATATTTCTTTCGTTTATTCACCACCAATTTTAATACCACCGTTTAGTCTGGCCCTTAATTCCGCTTTTACGAAATTTTCGGGTTTTAAGGGAGCGCCTGCTACCGTTTCGTTTGAACTCGCTTTAAAGTAGAGCTCAAAACCTCTCAGATCGATCAATCGACCTTCCGGGTCATCCAACGTTAAGTTGAGTGTGGTCGTTGTCGCTTCTCCTTCCCGCGTGCCCGGATAAATGGTTTGTCTTCCCGGTTCAACGCCTGCAATCGGATTGTTGTTCTCGTCAAACGGAATCAATTCCAAATCCAATTGGAGTGGGATACTGTTGAATATTTTTCCGAGCAACTCAAGCTTGTTCCCTTTTAACGCCATTTTTCCGATGCTTTCATCCAAATCAGAAATGGTGTCGCGCATGCTGATTACTAAGTCCTTGCCGAAGGTAAAGGGAATCGTAACATTGTATGCAACGTCCATCGCGTACAGTGTGTTGAGGTCGACTGTATGCTGTTGATTGGCGGATGCACCGGCAACCACGTTAAAGTCGATTTTGTCGGGTAACAGACGGAATAAATTCTGAATGTCTGCCGACACAAACTGGTAATCAAGTGGCATACCTGCGCTATCCGGTGAAATCCAGAAGCCGGTTTTAAGCGATGTCTCGTTGTCTGCTTTGGGCAAATGCAATTGAATGGTTTGCTTATCAGCGACCCGTATGACACCATTTTTGCTGGGAATCAGTTCAATGGTTAAGTCGAGCGGAATGCCCAGGTTGGAGGTCGATTCCAGCGTGATCACCGGCTTGGTGATATCAAGAACAATGTCATCTCCTTCCAGGAACTCCGGTAAATCCAAATCAATGGACGTTACTTGGGGTTCGATGCCCGGATCAATCTTTCCGTAAATGGAATTGAATTGCAGTTGCGCCAACGTGACATTCAAATCAACCTGAATCGGATCATTATTCAACTGATCGCTGCTAACAGAGGGCTCCTCTACCGTTACGGTCACGTCATAATTCACTTTTTCGTCAATGGAAATGTTTCCGTTCAGTGCTTCTCCATTAAATCGGAGTCCTCGAATGGGGATCGTTTTGCTCAGTTTGTCTTCGGTAAAAGCCTCTTGAATATGAAGTCGGTTTTGTGCATCCACATAACCGGGCTCAAAAATCAACACTTCGGGGAAATTGATGTACATATTGGCTTCCAGCGGATTACTCAACTGCGGCATATTGCTGAGTAGGACATCGAGTTTTAGAGCAGCACCCGTTGCAAACCGTATGCTGTCCAATGACACCAATTGGTCGGGGATGTCGCTGTAGCTGAATTGAATATCGGTTGAGTCAACCACCTGTGAAGTCAACGTGTTGAGCAATACTTCGGTGGATGCGATTAACAGGTCATTACTCGTCGCTGCTACTAGCAGTTTCTTATCCGATAAGTCATTCACCTCAAGACTATTCACGTCGCCTGTAAGTAAACGAACCGCTCCGCTAATGAGGATGTTTTCCTGTAGATCCAAACGACCATCCGTCAGATCTTTGTTTACAACCAGGGCCTCCAAATCCAGTGGGATAGTTGATGGGATTGTCCCGGTCAAAAGCAATTTGTTCTGTGTGCTCAATGTCGGATAGGCGCTAGAACTCTTAAATTTAAAAATTGAAGGAAATGTAATCTCTATGCCGTTTGCACTTAACTGCAAAGGCAGCGTCGGTTGCGTTAAGTTCAATTGAATTCGACTACCCTCTTTTAATTGCACCACGTTGAGACGTTTGACTGCGTCAGCAATATCCGCCTCTATGTGGAGTCCTACCTGGATTGGATCGAGTGTTTTGTCGATATTTTTCACTCGAACGTCGGCCGACTGGAACGTGGGGTTGGATTGGATGTCTATTTTGATTTGAGCATCCGATGTGTTGCTGGGAATATTTGCGCTGTTGATGCGTCCCGAAAAATCTACTTCTGCCGTATACGATATTTGATCGTTCCAAGTAAATTCGCCTGCACTTCCAACGGTGACATTGGACATATTCAGGTGTACCAAATCCAGTTCGATTGTTTTACCGACGGCAGGATCAAACGCAACATTGCTCATGGTATACACATTTCCGTTGAGCCCGGCAACGGGAGCCAGTGAGAATTCATTCGGGAAAGTGATGTTCAGTGTTTTGATGCGAATGTTTGAGTTTACCATGGTGGGCAAACTCTGTGCCGAAATGCGTATTGCGATTTTCGAAGGTGAATTGAAATAGACTTTTTGGATCTTTTCAATATCCGTAGGAATCGTATTATCAATCGAAAAATCGGTGTTTCCGTTGATATTGGTCGTAATCGTAGGAATATCAAAGACCATGGACTCTACAACGATGTCGATCAGTTCTACCGTAATCTTTAAATCAAGACCGGAGATTAGATGAATGTTGTTTGACATGGCTTTTAAGCCGCTCGATGCGAGCGTTCCGTTAGACGAAATGGCCTTATTAATGGAAATCACTCCGTTAACAGGATCCTGATCAATGTTGAAGGCATCAATGGAAACCTCTTTGCTGCTCTTATACTGATTGGCTTTGGTCAACGCTTCCGTACTGCTCAATTGAATGATGCTGCTGGAAGGGGTCGCACTGAGAACAAATAAGTCGGTCAGGTCTATGTTGAAATCCGGATGGATGGTGCCGCTTTCAAGCAATGCATCGGCTCCAATCAACTCAATGCTTATTTTTAGTTTGGCCCCCTGCTGTAAATCAATGCGTTGAATATTGCTTACGCCGTTGGGCACGTTTACTTGAAAGGCGGCGTCGATACTTGTCCCGGTATTGGAACTGGTTTGATCCATAATGGGTAGCTCTACGGCCGGATTGTAAGAAGAACCGTCCGGGAGTGTATACGATGAAAAGACGTTCTCCGTATTTCCTACAAATGGATTGGCTGCGATGTTTTTATCTTCAGCGGATAAAGCATATCCACTCACCCCTGCCGATTCATTTTTGGTCTCATTTATGGGAGGAATGGCAAAACCGGACATGGAAATGGGACTTACATTCAAACCTACCTCGCTGTTCACTACAATCCCGGGTATGCTAAAGTCTTCCAGACTCATATCACCGAAGCTGATTTGCTGCGATTGAGAGAACACCTGATTTTGCAAGGTGAGTTGACTTTTGTCTATCTGAGGCACTTCGACAGAAAGCGAGTCTTTCATTTGAAGTCCGTAGCCTCCGTCCTCAAGTGTTTTGAGCATTTCTTCGTCTTCTACATCCAGGATGTCTCCAAGCCGGATGGTATCTGTGCTTCCAAGAGGAACCGTTAAGGAGTCACCTCCAAGCGTCATTTCGGTGTTTAATTTATCCAGGTCGTAGCGGTCGTCGACGCAAGAGGGGATCGTAAATCCAAGAGCGAGAATGCTGGTGACGACTCCGGCATACACATACTTTTTTTGATTGCGTGTCATGGTGTATTTTATTTGCGTTACATCGGTAAAAATAGTGAGTATTTTAGCAAATAAACACATGGATAGCCAACTTTGTTTAAGGATGGTTAATAATTATGCTCAAATTGTGTATATTTGATAATTCGTACAATGCTTTTGTACGAATTGCGTAGTTGTAATTTTCGTAGTTCACTTAAGTCTTATCGGCCTATGCAAGAAAATTCTCGATTGGCAATGCCCTTTTCGCAGCCGTTTTATGTATTGGCGAAGCCGGTGGGGGCAAGTTGTAACCTGCGTTGTACGTATTGTTATTATTTGGAAAAGTCTGCTTATTATCCAAATGATACCCGTCATTGGATGGATGATGCAACGCTAGAGTCGTTTATTTGTGCGTACATTCAATCCCAGCCTAGTCCCTATGTGTTGTTTACGTGGCATGGTGGTGAACCTCTTTTGCGTCCGTTGTCCTTTTATAATAAGGTGTACGAGTTGCAGCAAAAGTATGCTGGTAATCGCACCATCGATAATTGTATTCAAACCAACGGGGTTTTATTGAATGAAGGGTATTGTGCCTTTTTCAAAGAGCATTCCTGGTTGGTTGGACTTTCCATCGATGGCCCTGAGGCATTGCACGATGCGTGTCGTGTAGATGCCAAAGGTAGACCGACCTTCCAAGCCGTTTCGGATGCGATTCATTTATTAAATCGATGGGAGGTGCAATGGAACGCCTTGGTGACTGTAAACGCGGCAACCGTTGCTCATCCGTTGGAAATCTATCATTTTCTGAAGGATTTCGGATGTACATTTATTCAATTCGCTCCTGTTGTAGAACGCAAACAATCCGCTACAACCGACGATCGGCTGGCTGCTCCGAATGATTATCGATCCATGCGTGTTACTTCTGAGTCTTTGTTGCCCGGGCAATGGGGGCAGTTTCTTTGTGCTTTGTTTGATGAATGGGTTCAAAACGATGTGGGTACGGTTTTTATTCAGCATTTTGATGCCACCTTGGCAAACTGGATGGGGCATCCCCCCGGCTTGTGTACCTTTTCCAGAACATGTGGCCAAGCCCTGGCCATGGAATTTAATGGAGATGTATATGCTTGTGATCATTATGTGTTTCCGGAATTTCTTTTGGGCAACCTTCGAACCCGGTCTTTTATGGAGATGTTATTGAGCCCTTCTCAGATTCGTTTTGGACAGAATAAGCGAGATTCATTGCCCAAGCAGTGTCTAGAATGTGACTTTTTGAATATCTGTAACGGTGAATGTCCAAAGAATCGTTTTTGTTTTGATGTCTACGGCGAACCGGGTTTGAATTATTTCTGCTCCGATTTAAAACATTTTTTTACACATACTGCTTCTTGGATGCAGTCTTATGTGGAGCGGTATGGACATTTGCGTGAGTAAGCCTGCCGGATTCGTTGATTTTTTTTTGCTTGTTAATGCTCATGGATTCAAGGTCTTGATGTTTTTGCCCAATATTTCTTGATTTTATTTGTTGAAAATAGTTGGAGCGTATTGAAAAATCTTCTACTTTTGCACCCGCTTTCCAAGAGTAACACACCACAGAGGTTGGTGCTTGACTTCA
>JAQVXI010000043.1 GCA_028709215.1 Bacteroidales bacterium | reverse complement strand
CTTCGGTATTACTACCGTTTGCTGGGCATGAACAAGAACGCCATAGCCTTACCCTCACTCAAAGGCGATACCAAACTTCCTGTTATCCTTAATCGCACCAAGATTGAATCTCGGGTAGAACCCTGTCTGTTATGGCACTAATCGTATCTGCTGAAACCCTGTTACCCAGATTCTCTTCCATTCAATTGCTGATTTTACGAGTACTGTTACCCAAGGCATAAAGGCCGATTATACAGTCTGAAACGCCTTCTGCAAGGATTGTCTCGCGCTTCTTGAAAAACTCAGGCTCAAAGGATGATTGGCGGTCTCGTGGAGCATGAACCCTCACTTCCCCTAGTTGCGTTTGGACTTGTTGGACATCCGACCATTACGACGATTGCCCATACTGCGCTCATCTGCACCTAAATGAGCACCATCTCGCCTTCCAAGGCTGCATTGAGGATGTTTTCTAACAGGGGAGCAAATGCACCATCTTTGCCAAATAGAGGCTTACCTGATTTGATCTGCTCCAAAACTTTGGCTTGAAGGGACTTGTAATCAAATTCTTCCATAATTAAAACTGTGTTTGTAAAGTTAATAATTTCTATTTTCCTTTTCTGACACAGTTTATTATACAGTCTCTTGACGAAGAACCACTTTTAAGCGGTATAAACACTTGTAGTCTCATTTTACTTTTCTTGAGGATGGGTCAATGCGGTTGTAAGGCGCCTCGCTTCCTGGGCCGTCTAATATACACTTAGGATTGCATTCTTCATCAGGAATTACGTAATACTTTGGTTGTCTTTTTTTCTCACTGTTGAGGCTTTGGTTGATCCCCTGAAGATATGTCAGATATTCCTCGGCTTCCATCTTGGTTCGTGCTAGTATTTCCTGTGTTGCCTCTATCCATTCCGCTTCCGTACAATCCTCCAGTTTCTTGCCGTTCTCATCTTCCCAGGCGATCACCCTGCGCTTCACTTCCTCGTTCCGGCCTGACATTGTTATTTGGTTTTTGGTATTCGTACTTAAGTTCGTAATTTCTTGCGATTCACCATCCTTTTTATCATTGTTATTTGCTACATGGTCTGCAAATTCAAACAGATCCATTTGCACTGCGGTTTTCTTTGGAGCAGCGGTTTCCGTTTCTTTGTTTAGGTCGTCAATCTTGAAGGAACGGACAGTACGCACATCATCCAATCCCTCGATATCGTTTTCAACTGCAAACACCACATATGCCTTTTTGATCGCACTTAACAAGCCCTCGGATATATTACGACCCCTCTTTACAATATCGGTAATTATATCAGCAAACTTATATATACCTAATTTGGTGTATGCGGCAACCACTCTTGTGCCGGCAGCAAGCACCTTTGCTTGTTTTTCAGCAGACTTGTCAACTATACCAAGACTATTTTGGCTTTCTGTATAGTTATTGAAAGCATCTGGGAAGTCATTAATATCATCATCGACCTCTTTCTTCTGCTTACTTATCTTCTCTTCAATATTGCTCTTAGTTGGCTTATTGGGCTTTTCGTTTGTTTGTTCGACTTGATCCTCGACTTGATCCCCTGCTTGTTCGGATCCTGCTTTCGGGCGCAGTAATTCCTCTGGAGTCGGCATCCCCATCTTCTTGGCTGCGTTGGTCTGTGCTTCCACTATTTTTTGAAATTCCGGATCCCCCTTCTTAGCTAGGTCTTCCTCTTCCGCTAGCATTAAAGCCAATACTTCTGAACTGTTCATATTTTTCTAGACTATTAATGTTTTCACGTATAGCGGCTTCCGGATCGAGCTTCTTGACTGATTCAAACAAGTTACCGGAAACACCGTCAATGGCATCAAATATAGCATTAAATCTTTTAACGTGATCCGTTTGCTTATCCGATTTAAACGATGCTACGAAACGAACGGCAGCCGGTTCCCGGTGCTGCTCGGTCACGAACCCATGCTACAAAGTATTCGTTGAAGTCTTTCCAGTTGCCTCCCTTACAGGCTCCTTCGTGGTATCGTTTTTCAAAGTCCCATCAAAGGGATTGAATCGATTGTGGCTCATATGGACATTCTTGTTCACTTTTGTAATATTGGAACTCGGTATATGCATCAAGTTCTTTCAACGTCAATTCGTCGTACGTATCCATGGATATTAGATTTGGTGAGTATTTTCGGTTTATCCTCCCTAACCCCCAATATAGAATCCAGCATTATATTCACCTGGCGTAAGCTGTTTTGTCTTCGATTATTGATTATTGGCTTTCTGACCATTTTATGCGATCCGTATTTATACTCAAGTAATATACGACATTTTGTTGATAACCATTATTTTATAGCCGTTAATTTGTCATTTTGTTTTCGTCCAGAAGCGTTTTTATACAAAGAAAGCCCGGAAGCCGGGCTTTTAATCTACGAAAGATTGCGTGCATTGGTTTTTTGTTGTTTGTTGAAGGATTTACTCGTCTTCAGCTAATAACATATCCAAGGTGATTTCTGAAGATATCAGCATTTGAATGTCACGAATGCTGATAGGACTTCTGGTAAGCATAAGGGTTGGCACCCCATCGGTAAGCTTCTTTAGTATGTCTGCTTTGGTATCATACAGTTGACTAAAAACCATATCTTCAGTCTGATCAACAATGATCAAGTCAAATATCCCTAAGGAATCAATTATCTATTCATGGTCTACAGCAGTCAGGCGATGGTTATATGTTGATTTCTTATGAAAAGAGTTCATGTTAGCAACGGATATGGATGTACCGATATACAAGTCGCTGGCTGCCCCTCGTAAGTAGGCCACAAGAGAGGCTACTTTCAATCGGTCCCTTGCGTCGATTATTGTTATATAGTACAAGTTCTGTTTGCATAATGTATCGATGGGCCATGTAGGTAACCATTTCTGAACTGCATTCGTCTTTGTCGTTTTCTTTTTCATCTTTATTGTTTTTAATAGTTAAATTTTTCAAGTATATAATCAGCTATATCCCAGCCTTTTTCTCTCTGTTCGGAAGTGGCATTTTGCTCAAGTGCATCCCAATAGTAGGCATCAATGTCCATGGATCGAAGTACATTTACTAATAAATGCCAATCATTTTTGCCCTTAGGTGGTTTTTCCCATAGATCAGGTATCACGATAACACGCCGTTGCCGCAAGGAAGATAACTTTTCGATGTTCCAGTTGATGGCGCCCTCGGTAGAAAGCCATAGACATTCTGGTTGCACTACTGAGCCAATAACTGCGCTTTTAGCCGACTCAACCAAACAGATAGGACTTTTTAAGTCCATTGAAAGTAAGTGTTCTCCAAAGAGTGCTTGGGCTAAATTGAAGTCTTTTAGTTTAAGGACTGAATGCATCCAGTTTAAATATTTGCCTCTGTGACCATCTGGCTTGTAGGATACAATCTTACCAGCCCGGCAACGATTTTGAATGTCAATCTGCCAAAAAATCACATTGCCATATCCGTCCGACCCTAGTTTATAGGCTTCAGATGCCTGATAAACCATATCCTTAGGAAAGACGCCCAAAAGGAACTGGACAAAACTGCTGGTGTTGCTACGATAGTTGGCAGGCAGGGAAGAATCCATATAGGAAGGGAGCCTAGTTTGAGGAGGTGTAAAGGAAGCTTGTTCGTTCATAAAACGATTATTCGTGTTCCTTCTGAAATATTCAGCTGCTCGATAGGAGTGCCCACAGCTGTTGGCATGGTCACAATAACCAACGCTTTTATCAATTACTTGCCCATATTTTGTTTGAAGATTGAAGCTTTTTCGTCCGCATTTCGGACAACACTCTTTCCCTTTTTTATACCCCCATGCTGAGTAGGCATCAGTGTACGTAGTGTAGATTGTGCTCATAACTCAAAAGCTTTTTTTTCGATGAATAGATACTTGCCACTATGAAGACGTCTCTCTTGAAAACCAAGAGACCTTAAACGTTTTGCCATGTTCTTCTTTGATAAAGATCGATAACCGTTTAAGCTACAAAATGTACGGTACTCATCGTATAAGTCCATGAGTGACTTGGTCGATTCGACTGATTGATGATAGTTCTCGTCTTCCAGGAAGAGTTGTACCGTATCTGATTCCTTCCTGAATTGCTCCAGTTCTCGTTCAATCAAATCACAGTAGGTGAAACGTTTTTGCATCATTAACCGGTCAACTCCTTCAAGAACCCAATTGAAGATGCCAGGCAACTCATTGGTGATGATTTTGGAAGCCAATTCTTTGTCTTGCCGATCTTCGGGTATGGTTACGTTAAAAGGAATGATCATGAAGCGCCTAAAAAAGGCATTGGTCATTTCAGCATCCTTCGGAAGGGTGTTCGCGTTAAAAATTAACCGGGCATAGTTTTCAATGATGAACGGATTTCCATAAGGAAGCCTGGCTGAGATCGGTTCCCCGGATGCCAGCTTTTTAAAGGTGTCACTATCCGTTTTTCCTCCGATTTCAGATGCATAGTTCAATAACTTCCCCTCTACCTTGGCACGATAGTAACCGTTGTCTACGCATAGTTCAGTCATGCTGTATGAGGATACGTTTTCTCTACCAAGCAAGGCGCTTATGATATCGAATATAACCGACTTGCCGTTGGCTCCACTTCCATAAAGAATCAAAGCTTTCTCTAGTTTCAAGTTTTTGGTAAAAACGTACCCGATAAATTCGGCGAGGACATACTGGGCATTTATATCAGGCAGCACCTCATTGATAAAATTCTTGAATATTGGACAGTCAGCCTTCGTATCGTATTCAAAGTTGAGTTGGTATGTCAAGAAGTCTCCTGGTCTGAAATCCCTCAGTCGACGTTGCCCATTTGAGGATATATCAAACGTACCATTTAATAGATTAATTGAAATACGATCATTTGTTGGAATCTTCTTTAGGTATGCTGTTGCAACGAATTGGCAACTCAACTCCGCTTGAATCTTGTATTGTCGCCATTGATATGGCTCTTCCTCCATGCGTTCAGCGCAAGCTCCCAAGTAATGTTGAAGAACGTCTGGATCAATCGGTGACCAATATTGACCATTGTACACATAAATGGAAGCTCCTTTTTTTGCCAATCCGTAATTGAGTTTTTTGGCGGTCTCCAGCACTTGTTCGCAGACGACAACCATTTTCTGGCCTTTTGTCGCCTGTAGGCTCTTGATACGCTTTTGTAATTGCGAACATGTTTGAAAAGACTTTTCCTGCTTCAGGCGATCCCTAAGTTCTTCCAACTGAGGATAAATAATTTTTTCAAAATCGACCGGTTTTATTTGGGTGAGGATGCAATCTAATATGGTTTCATTGCTCGCTTTGCTGACCTTCTCAATACTGGGCAAAAGGTCTTTGCATTGGGCTTGCTTTTTCGCAAAAAGCTCAGTATCTTTGGGGTTGTATCCTGATGATACTTTTTTTATTGAGACCCCGGTGGCAGCCGGGGTCTTGCTATTAGTGCTCATACCCCTGTTTTTAATGCGTTAATAACTTCATCGGAATAGAAAAAGACTTTGTTCCCCGCATTGTAGTACGGTATCTTCCCTTCGTTTTTTAATTTTTGAACCGTAGGTAGGCTTCGGTCAAGAAACACAGCCAAATTTCTCATGCCATCAATTCTTTGTCTTGGGATTGATGTCTCTTTTGACTCGGGTTTTGACGTTTTGTCCTGGATGGCATTATTTAGCAGTTCGCTAAATTCGGATACAGATAAAGAATAAAGAGGTCTTTCATTTTTAGTCATAGCTAATTTTTAACTGAAAGCCGACGTTGACTTTCGGTTGCAAATCTAGCTATGAGGGCAGTTGTTATAAGTGGATAAAGCTATGAATGATTAGAACCAATTTGGTTCTAGTGGTTCTAAAATAAAACGATAAAGGCCAGTAAACTAAATGTTTAGAGGCCTCTAAGGTGGTTCTAATTTATATGATTATCAGACAAGATTGTTTAGCTTCGCTATACTCTCGCCTTTATGATTGCAAAGGACTTCAGGGCAAAACTTTTCCCTGAATATCTTGGGTAAAGTTGGTTTACCCTTATGTTTATGGGCGCTGTACTTAAGCAGAAATTGATATGCTGATTGGTGCGATGCAATGCTTAACTTCTTTATTTTATTCGGTTTTTTGCCTCCGAGTAAGTATGCTAACGTGCCATGGTGCTCTTTGGTAAGATTCTTAAAAACAGGAATTGGAATCTCTTTACCGGTGGTGAAGCGATCTAGGTTATTGACTATGCCATTGTTTTCAATAATCTCGCTGCAGAGTTTTTGCCTTTCTGATTCCGTGAGAATCGTATTAAGGACTAAGCCTGCTAAGGGATCATTCTTGATAGAGGCTTCTAATGAGTCAGCCATTTTCGTCTCGATGTAAACCAAGAAACTACGAACAAACTCTTTCAGTTCATTGACATATTCATCAGAGACATAATCATACAACTTAGGGATAACGGTTGCACGATCTTTTTCTTCTGCAATCAATTGGGTCATAAACTCCGCTTCGAGGTCTCTTAATATAGAGTCTGGCTTTATGCCTTCTACTGATAAGAATCTTTTACGACGTTCATCGATGTAATGATCAAACAACAGCTGAGGAAATTTAATGTTCGGTTGGAAATAAGTAAAATAGGCGATAAAACCCTCGGCTAAAACGGGTGGGTTTATATTCTTACTTGGAGGTATTTTATAAGAAATGTCATCACCACTCTTTACCATCTCAATCAATTTTATTGCAATTTTATTCTGGTCGTATTCCAAACGACCAATTTCCCCATTTTTAAAAGTGTGAACCGTTTCGATTTTCATAAATGTTTGGTTAATATATTATTGTGGTTGCTGATTGATTTATCACAGAGTTACCAAAGGACTTTCGTTCTCAGATTATTTATCCATGTTTATGCATTTCTGATTTGAAGTAGTCGTTTATTATACTCCATACGCATTTCGGGAGGAAATAGGGCTGTGTATCCCTCCGTTACGTTTCTAACACTGTGTCCCATGGATTGTGATACGTACAGTTCCGGTACGCCTGCAAGCATTAGGTTGGTATTGAAAGAGTGCCTGGCATAGGTCATTGAAAGTTTGCAGGGTATCCCTAACTCTTTGCATACTGGTTCCAACCGATCCTGAATATTGGAATTCCATTGCGCAACGAGCTTCCTGACTCTTATTTCATCAGTATTGCCATTTAGAATGAAAGGGAATACCAAACCATCCATTACGGGTTTTGCTGCGTGTCTATCTAATAATCGTCTAAGTTCAGGTATAATTGGGATTATTATCTCAATGTCCTCATCTGTCGTGTCCATCGTCTTTTTTCGGATAAACTTTAATTCGTTACCTCCACTTTGAAAGTAATGGCTATCGTAAGTAAGAAGTGCCATGTCAGCTAAATTTAGGCCATTCCCTAGGTAGGAGATCATCCACAGATCAATGGCTTGAAGCCTAACCTCAGTCATCGGTCTTGACCAATTTTTAGGGGCCTTAAAGCCTAGCAGTTTATTTATGGTTGAAACATCGAGATAGGATTCACGTCTCGTGCGTCCTTTTGGTATAACAAATTTTCCCTCAAAGCTTTTGCCAAATGGGTATTGAGACTGATGTATCTGTCCTTTTCTCAGGCAAACGTTGACAATAACCCTGCATGCTCGCATATATACTCCAATTGTGGTGTTGGTCTTGCCATTGGCTTTCATCTTTTCACTCCATCTTCTGATTAAATCAACGCTGACTCGACTGAAGTCAACGCTTTCACCAAAATAGGAAGTGAACGATTTGTAGGCAGAGGTATAGCTTTCTGCTGTGCCCGGCTTTTTACTTTCAATGACCGATAGCCAGGTGCCTGTGAATGTTTCAGCGCTTCGCCCTGTCAATGCAACCTTAAGTTTGTCTAAGTTGAATTCCCCTCGTCTTTGTAATTCTAAGATAGTGCTCTTAACCCGATCATAAATCGCAAGTTGGTTCTCTTTTTCAATGTATAGTGCATTTGTTTTATTTGCACCTCTACCAGTGGCCTTCAGTAATTTCTCCCATTCGGTAGGAACAGAGCATTTGAGTCCGGTTCTATAATAAATGGTCTTCCTGTTCTGATTAATTCTAATCGCTACTGGAAGTCTTTCTTCTCTTTTTCTCGTATCAAGAGTAAGAGAAATATGGACTGTTTCCAGCTTTTCGGAAATCATTGGTTCTATTGCTTTCATGTTGCCAGTTTGAATTGGTGAAATCAGGGTGAAATCACGATGTTTTCATAGGACAAAACTACATTAAACAAAATATATATCCAACTGTTTGAAAAAGAAATATATAGTAGATTTTTATAAATCAAAATTTCTCAAGAAAAAACAAAAATAAACACTTCTGCATGATTCATAATCATGAGGTCCCCGGTTCAATCCCGGGTCTCGCTACGATACGATTTGAAAAACGCCCGGACAGACTGCTATGCAGATCGTTCGGGCGTTTTGTTTTATTCGAGCAGCTTACGAATGTTCTCATCATCCTGCTGCTCGGTGTAAAAGATGATAAACTCTTTGGGTGACATGCCGAAGTAATCGTTAAAGTTGTACGTAAAGTAGGAGTGGCTTGAATAGCCGACACGGTAGGCTACTTCCGATATGTTTACAATGTTGTTCACCAAAAGATACGCAGCCTGCTTCAAACGGATGGAGCGTATAAGTGCGCTGGGGGTCATTCCAAGTATATCCTTTAACTTTCGATTTAAGTGCACCCGACTGATGCCAACTTCAGCGCTTAGATCCGACACGTTCAATTCCGGATTTTCCAGATTATCCTTGATGTAATCCACTACTTTTTTGACCAACTTATCGTTGGGTGCATCGACAATGGCGGTATCGTAGTTGTAGCCCATTTCTGTGCGTTGCATTTTCTTGAGAATGCGTTCCCGTACTCGAATCGCCTGTGAAATCGCCCCTTTTAAAAGGGTTATGTTAAGGGGCTTGGATAAAAATCGGTCCGCGTGCTGTTGGATGCTTTTCAGTTCGGTTGATTCTGAGTCCTCAGAAGTCAGCATGATAACAGGGATTGAGTCCGTTTCCGGGTTGCTCTTAATGCGGTTGCATAACTCCAATCCGTCACCGTCCGGCATAAGATAGTCTGTAATCACCAAATCGACCGATGAACTTAGAATTTTTTTCCATGCATCGTTTCCGCTCTCTGCCGTGATGATGTAGTAATCCGGAAGTTCTTTGCTGATGTAATTTCGGAATTCAACATCATCGTCTGCCACAAGAATTTTACATTTGCGTTTGCTTTGTCTGCGTTTTGGCCCTGAACTGCTTTCTTCACTATACTCTTCAATAAACTGTCGTTCTGTCAACCCTTCGGCCGAAACGTCTTCATCCGATGCTTCATTGGTGTTGGTTTCTGATGCGGTTAGTTCTGCTTCCGTCAAATGAGCGTTCCCGAATGGAATGTGTATAATAAATTCCACACCTTCCTCATTAATGTTTTGAACCTGTATGCGTCCGTGGTGCAAACGAACCAATTCGTGCGTCAGATGCAATCCCACACCCGATCCACCAATGCTGGGGTTGTTGTTGGCTTGATAAAAACGCTCAAAAATATGATGAATGTCTTTCGAATCAATCACTTTTCCGGAATTAAAGACCCTCAACTCAACCAATTCTTTGATGTTGGCGGGCAGCTGTCCTGTATTCTTGATGCTTTTTAATCGGATCCGGATGCGTCCTCGAAGGGGGGTATGTTTAAAGGCATTCGATAAAACATTGTAAATAATTTTATCAAAATGATTGTTGTCCATCCACAAGTGAATGGGTTCTTGTTCGTCGCACTCGATGGTAAAACTAATTTGTTTGACCGTCGCCATGTTTTTAAACGACAACATGATGCTTTTGATCACCTCATTCAAGTTGTTTTCTTCAAAATGTAGTTGGAGTTGACCGCCATCCAGTTTTCGAATATCCATCAATTGATTGACTGTGTGTAATATACGCATCGCATTGCGTTGCATGATGTTGTGCATTTCACCGGTGTCCGGGTCGGTGTTTGTTTGCATGATCTTTTTTAAGGGGGAGATAATCAAGGATAAAGGCGTTTTGATCTCATGGGCGATGTTGGTAAATAGCCTCAATTTATCTTCCTTGATTTGTTCGTTGTAATGGGCCAACTCCAGTGCAATGCGTTGTTTTTGTTTATTCTTGTAAAACTCATAGGTTAAATACAATAAGAATAGAAAAAAGATCAAATAGAAGGCCCGGGTGATGGGGTGACTGTACCAGGGATGACCGATCACGATTTGAATGCGTTTCGTGATGACATTGATGCTTTCTTCGTCAAAAAAGCCTCGTACTTCAAATACGTAGGTTCCGGGTTTGATGCTGGAATAGGTTGCTTTTGTCAATCCGGAACTGGACTGAATCCAGGTAGGATCGTAGCCTTTTAGTCGATAGGAATAATTGACTTTTTGGGGGTTGCCGTATTCCAAGGCAGAAAATTGAATGACCAGCGAATTTTCGTTGTGTGCCAAGGATACTTTGTCCGCAAGCATGAGTGGCGCCTTGAGCGATTTTTTTTTGCGGGTAGAGTCGTTGTATTCAATGCGTTTGTTGTTGACGATCAGATTGGTAAAATAGATGGGCCTCATGCGGTATTGTTGCTTGTTTACCTGAGTCGGATCGATGCGTATCACTCCATTGTCTCCACCGAAATAAAGCATCCCGTTTTCATCGTGCAAAACCGATCCGTAACGAAACTCTCCCATGTGAAAGCCATCAATAGTTGCGTAATTTCGTGTATGTCCGCTTTTCAAATTAACACGATAGAGACCTTTGGTTGTAGCATACCATAGTGCATTTCCTTTGCATAAGGCCATGGACATGATGTTGTTGGATTCACCTTCTTTTTGCGTCGCGATAACCCGGTGCGTGTTGTTGTGATGGAGGTATTCAATCATACCGCTGCTGCAGCCAATAAACATGGAACTGTCGGTTTCCACAAAGGTATTGGTCGGGTTTTGACCCGCAATGCCAATGTTGATGTCAAACAATTGATTGCGGTCTATGTCGTAATAGTAGGCACCTTCGGCTGTACCAATCCAGAGCCGTTTATACCGATCCAAAAACAAGGTTCGAACCCACTTATTGATGGCGATTTCCGGAAGAGACATGGCGTTGGTGTTCAAATCCAGTACATTGAGTCTGCCCCCATTGGTGCCGATAAAGAGTTGGTTTCGGGTGGAGTCAAACGCCAGGCACATGACACGGTCATCCGAAAGCTTTTGTAAATAGTCCGGTTGAGAAAAAGCGTTTCCATCGTAGACGTAAACGCCATGTCCGTAGCTTCCGGCCCAGATACGACCCTGTGTGTCTCGAGTCAGTGCGAGAATGGAATTGCATCCAAGCCCTTTGTTCTTGTCGAGGATGTCCCAAAAGTCACTTTTTTGTGCCTGAAAGACCCCTCCACCGTCGGTCGCAATCCAAATATTGTCTTCAAAGTCCTTCACAAAGGAGGTAATCGAAGCTCGGTTCTTGCCCATGGGGTGATCGGAGATGCTAAATGTGTTGAAACCGGAAATGCCGGAAGGAATCACAAAGACACCCTTTTGGTACAAACCGGCCCAAATGTTGCCCAGGT
The DNA here is from genome assembly GCA_028709215.1 of Bacteroidales bacterium. Classification (GTDB taxonomy): domain Bacteria; phylum Bacteroidota; class Bacteroidia; order Bacteroidales; family UBA1402; genus UBA8389. Next base: position 3,037 of record JAQVXI010000043.1, on the reverse strand, counting down.
TGTCCTCGATCAATGAATGTACTTTGCTGTGATCCAGGTCGACAACGTTGTTTGGGATGTGTTCTCTTTTTGCCGTGCCGTTCATTTGATTGTAGGACCAAATGCCCCGATTCTCAGAGCCGATCCAAATCTGTCCGTTGTGGCGAGCCATCAACGATTGGATGTTCATGGATCCAAGCTGATCGGATGCCAATTGCTTAATCTGTTTTGTTTGTGCATCAAAGACAAACAACCCGGCGCCTCCACTGCCAATGTACATGTTTCCGGTGTTTGGTTCGTGAACGAAATCATGAACAATGAGTTGTTTTAGCCGCTGATAGTCGACATTGGTATCGGGGAATTCGATTCGTTGCATGGTATTCAGGTCGACAACGGTCAATCCTTTGCCGGAGATCGCCAGCCAAAGCCATCCGCGTTGGTCGACCGTCATGCGTCCGATGAAAGAGTTGTTGATGGCCTGGTTGAGCTGAGCGGATCTGGCAACATCGACTTTTAGGGTTCGTGTGTCAAAAACGTAGACTCCCCGACCGCTGGTGGCGATCAATAGTTTGCCCGGCAGGATGTGTTTTTCGATGGAAGAAATGGAAAAGCCGGCCAGATTGATCTCTTCTTGTGACAGAACGATTCGTTCAAAACTGCCCTTTTGTTCGGAATACCGATTCAGACCTTTACCGGTGCCGATCCAGAGTGTTCCCAGGTCGTCAACATGCAAATCGGTGATGTCGTTATTGGATAAACTGGTTGGTTTATTCGTGCTGCGAAGATACGGTTGAATGTGTTCGCCGACCAAACGGTTGAGCCCGTCTTCGGTACCGACCCAGATAAATCCATCTTTGTCTTGTTGGATGAAGGTGATTCGACTACTGGTTAGCCCGTGTTCTGCGGTATAAAGGCGGGCATTTTGTCCGAAAGCTGCTTCGGTTATACTCAAAAAGATACATGTTACAAGCAAGAATACGACTTGTCTTGACCGTTGGGTTGTATAGGTTGTCATAGATTCAAAGGTTCTGATGCAAATATGAAGCTAATTCCTTGGAACAGCAAGATGGAACGATGTTAAATATACGCGTTTTCAACGAGGAATGTAACCAAAACTATCAATTTTGATACATTTTTTGCCCGATGTATCACCTGTTTGCTTTTTTTCTGCGAATACGAGGTTGAGCAACGGGGTGTCTGTTTCCTCATTTGGCTTGTGTCATCGGATGTTTTAAGGCGATAATCCAGCGATTTCCGCTTGTTTGTTTCAGGATTGAAAGGATGTGTATCATAAATACTTATTGTTGTTTCTTGAATGATACTTTCGTTATCCTTTTTTTAAGCGCAAACTTGGGATTCGGTCTATATTTGTGCACTACATTTAACGAATACTATGAAAGAAAAAATTGTGAATCCAAGTCAGAAGGTTCCCATGATGGAAAAGATTGGGTATAGCTTGGGAGACGGTGCTGCCAATTTGGCTTTCCAAATGATGATGATGTTTCAGATGTTCTTTTATACCGATGTCTTCGGCATAAAAGCAACTGCTGCCGGAACAATCCTGCTGATGGCTCGATTGATTGATGCCTTTGTGGATCCGGTTGTCGGTGTGTTGGCCGATCGTACACAATCCCGATGGGGCAAGTATCGCCCTTGGCTGATTTGGACCGCGATTCCTTTTGCTGTGTTTTTTGTTATGGCTTTTACCACACCGGAAATGGCCGAACGGGCCAAGATCCTTTACGCCGGGATTACGTACACCCTATTGATGGCAATTTATTCGTTCAACAATACACCTTACGCCTCGTTGGGGGGAGTCATGAGTAGTGATATCGGTGAACGAACCAGTATTTCTACGATTCGATTTCTAACGGCAACCATTGCCACATTTGTTGTGCAGGGGTTGACGCTTCCGTTGGTTTCGAAATTTGGGAATGGGGAAGCAAACGATACAAAAGGTTGGTTTTGGACCATCGTTTTATTTGCCGGTATTTCCGTGGTGCTGCTTGTGATTGCGTTTTTCAGTTCCAAAGAGCGTATTTCCCCGCCCAAGGATCAAAAGAATAATCTAAAACAAGATTTAAAAGACTTGTTGGCCAGTACTCCCTGGAAAGCCATGTTTACACTGACGCTTTTCTTGTTTGTGACCTTAGCCTTGTTTGGAAGTGCCATGAGTTATTATTTCAACTACTATGTAGATAAGCAGGCACTTCATAATTTCTTAAATAATTATGGTTTGGTTGCGCAGGGCGAGATGACCCTATGGCATCGATTCCTCGATCTGTTCGGGTTGATATCCAAGCCCGATTTGAGCAATGTCTTTGCTGTGGGATACAGCTTCTTTAATATGATCGGACAACTGATCACGCTGGCAGGGGTACTCCTTTTGTCGCAGCCGTTGTCCATGCGTTTTGGAAAGAAAACCGTTTTTATCCTTTGTTTGGGTTTGACTGCGTTGTTTACAGCCATGTTCTATTTTGTGGATCCGGATCAGATCGGTTTGATCTTTATCATCAACATCCTTAAAAATGCGGCCTATGCACCAACTATACCCCTTTTATGGGCAATGATGGGTGATGTTGCCGACTTTAATGAGTGGAAGCACTATCGAAGAGCCACCGGATTTACGTTTGCAGGCATCGTATTTGCTCTAAAAGCCGGTTTGGGTGTCGGTGGTGCAATCTGCGGGATCATTATCGAATCGTTTGGTTTTGTGGCCAATACCGATCAGACCGCCAGTTCAATCTTAGGCATTCGTTTGACCTCCAGCCTGATTCCTGCCATCACATTTGCCATTGGTACCATCGCCTTGTTTTTCTATCCCATTACAAAGCAATTGAATTTCAAGATGCAAAAGGAGTTGGATGATCGAAGACAAAATAGTAATTATTAAATATTGGAATATGAAAACAACACGAAATGTATTCTGTGGTCTGTTGTTGATGCTTTTCGCATCGTGCAGCGCCCAGACCAATCTAAAGGATGCAACCGAGGATCATTTCCTCTTTGGGGTTGCGTTGAATACCCGGCAAGCGGCAGAACAGAATCAAGTAGAAGC
>JAQVXI010000013.1 GCA_028709215.1 Bacteroidales bacterium | reverse complement strand
AAAGCAGACACAAGGCTCATCATCACAAACAGGATGACTCCATAGATTTTATTTCCTCGCTTCATGTTATCTATATTACATATACGTTCGTACTACTGCTGTAAAAAACAGAGGTGCCTGGCGTTTAATTTACCAAGCACCTCAGTAGATAGAGATTAGTTTCTGATCTTCCGGATTACGACGGTATTATCCGACATAAATTCCTTCACAATATAAATGCCGGATGTTTCCGGTTTGGATTGCAAACGTTGTCCGGACAAAGCATAATACTCGCTCGACACAACCGTAGCCGTCACTGACGGTGTATTGATTGCGTTGGGATCCCGATCGACGGCTCCAATCAGTTGAATGAATTGATCCAGCGCATTCACAGAAGAAATCCTGAGAGCACCCTCATACGCACCATTCACCAATCCTGACTTCAATCGTACATACACCGTCGTTTCGGCCACCAATCCGGAACTTCGTTTCACCGAAAGGTACGATGCATAGCCACTGGACGGTGATAAGGACAGCTCATATCCTTTCGGAGCATCCAAATGTATGTCGTCAACCAACGTGTTGCCGGAAAGAACAAACGTTTGACTGGCAGAAGGACCACTGTTTTCTAAATAAGAGAAACCACTCAGTGACGCATTGGAGACGCTAAGCGCATCGGCATTGGCTCCTGCCGCCGACTCCACCCCGTCAAACAAGATATCATCCAGGAAGAAGGTCACATCACCCGCACCCAAACCCCAGATAATCTGACTGGATCCGGCTGTAAAGACTTCACTGCCTACATCCGAAGAAGAGGCACCAATATTCCAATTGATGCTATCCGTAGAATACTCGATTTTTAACGAGACCGGAGAAGTGCCCGATACAGAGGCACGATACCAAATGGGTTGTCTCGCTGTAGCAATCAACGAATTCACACTTGAGTTGACCATCATCGTCAGCGCATTGTAGACTTCTGTAGAGCGATAGATTCGGAACTGGGTTTCCTTGTTGGTTCCGCCGTTTGCCGTGTAGACCAAAAGCAAATAACCATGCATCATGCCTTGAACGTAACCCGTCGACGCATCCCCCACCTTTGAGGCATCCCCACGCAGCAACATACCGACTTTGTAATCGGAAGTACCGGAGTTGACGCATTGTTTCCAAGTGATCGAATAGTCGGTCGCCGTTTTTGAAAAACGATCCAGCGTGACTGCGCCCGTAGCGTTGCGTTGTCCACCCGAAAAAGGTTTGAACATGTTGCTGGCAAACGAACGGGAGTCTGTAAAACTGACAACCCCAGCCGTAGCAGAACTTCCGCTTCCGATACTCAGGTATTGTGCCGGGGGCGTTTGAGCCGTGGATGCAACCCGATCGTGCGTGAACGTATACAATCGGCTGACCGGCGCCGGTGTGACAACACCCTGAATGCGTACCGAGTCTCCCGAAACCAAGTTGGAATGGATGCGCACCGCGCCTTCAAACGCATCAATATTGAGACCTCCTTTCATTCGAACAAACACCGTCGTAGGTGTAACGGCACCCAGAACCGGAAGAATATCCACTGCTGCATCGTAACCGACGTTTTCTGACAGGGATACTTCAAAGGGTTCACTGGCAGACACCTTCAAGGTATCGTACAATTGTGCGGCGGAGACTTCAAACGAGGCAGACGGAGAAGGTCCGTGACCCTGTGTATAATCCAAGCCCGTAAGGTGTATCTTGGATGTGGAGATTTGACCTTCTTTGTAGATCAGATTATCCATGATCCACGAATAATTGTTGGCATTCAACCCCCAAACAAGCTGAGAACCCCCTTGACGATACGTGTCATCGACAAAAAGCGTACTGGAACCACCTTCCCATTGCATGCTGTCGAGCGAACATTCAAATTTGAATTGATTTCCATACGCAGAAGCACGCAGCCAATAGGCGGCATTGGCATCGACCGTAAAGCTGGATGTATGGGTAGGCAATGCGGTCAAACCATCTGCTCCGGCAACGTAGGGCTTCAATACCAAGTGTTGCTGTTCGTCGTTATGGACGATAAACAAATAACCTTGCTTCATGCCTTCTGCATACGCACAAGCGCCCGGTTCACCCGTTGCCCGCATCAATACGCCTCTCTTTGCACCCACTGTAGCTCCAAAGTCCTTCCAAACGATATGATAATCATCTGCTGTATGTGAAAACATCTCCAGATCGGCCACACCGGTTCCGTTCAATGCAGCCACCGAATAGGACTTCAATCCCTTGCTGACCTGAGAAGCCACATCGGTATAGGTAACAACACCGGCCGATCCGCTTTGGATGCCAATCAATTCAGCCGGAGGCGTGGAGGCTTCAGTCGAAGCCGGATCCTGCTCAAAATGATACACATTGGTCTCACCATCCTGTGAGATCACCATATTATCCAACAACAAGGAGTACGAACCCGCTCGATTGGCGATCAGCATAATCTCGTTGGCACCGGCTTTTAGCTCAACCATTTGAGAATAGACCGCCCAATCACTTTCACTTTCTGTACTTCTAAAGACGGGGATTTGAGCTTTTGTTCCGTTCACATACAAATTCATCGTAGACACATTGCCTCCGATAACGGCATACCGCAGATCCAATCGATGCATTCCGGAACGCAAAGCGTGTACCGTATCGCGTACACTGGCTCCTGCATTCGTTCCCATCCTCAAATAACCTTGACCGGTATAATTGCGAATCGATCCGTTTTGACCTCCGGTCGTGACACTCGAAATACTCTTGTAATCAAAACACTCCGCCTCGTATTGACGCGGCCCGGTATAGACCGGTGGCGCAACGGGCTCAATCAAAACAGCCTCCGTATAGTTCGTCAAACGATTGGTAGCCGTACCGGAGCAAGCAATCTCTACATCAAGTGCACCGTTGTGTTGAACAGTAAGCGTAAACACTCCTTCGCTCCACGAACCGTTCACCACACTGGGTTGATGATCGCCTCGATCTTTATACGTAAATGTGGGTTCAACTGTACTTCCATAGATTTTGATAACATCTGTTTTCAGTCCTGTATTTAATACATTATCGTAATTGCTCAGATAAAACGTCAATCGGTCGCTGTATTCCTTCATCACGGATGCGGTATACTGCGAAAACGTCAAGTCGACCCGTTCCGAAGTGTTGTACTTGAACGGAATACTGGCACTGGCAGTCTGCCCGGTTTTGAAAGGATTGTAAATCACCCAACCGTTTTCGTGCCGTCCGGCATACAGATCCCCGGTATATTCCTGAGGAAATTGGGCATCAAACTCCTGCACTTTGCTGCTGATGCTGGGCCAGCGGGAAGCGTATTGGGAACGCTTGATCTGAAAAGGAAATGACTTTGCCAGCGAATCGTTCAGATTGTACACGGTCGGTATGGTCGGATAACGCCCCGTCTTCTTAAAGAACGATTTATTATCCCAATAGTTTCCATCACCATCCATACGATACAATCCCTCAAACAATGTCTCCGGACTGCTGTAGACTTGATCACCGCTTCCTGAATTGACATCATTGATGACAACAAATTTGGTTCGCTCCACGACTTCTTCGCGGCTAGGAATCCGAACGGTTCCATCCAAGATCTTTCTAAAAATATCAACGGTTACATTGATAAACTGTGGGAACGTCTCCCAATTGCGTTTGGTATAGCCGTTGGTTGTGGACTGGCGATTGGTTTCACGAAAACACTGGGTCCAAATGAGTTCCGGTCCATCAATCATGGTCGATCCCGTAAGCATCATGTGTTCCAAATGAACGGCTCCACCGGTAGCCATGGTAAAATCCTCGTGCACTCCGTTGGGACCCGTCCAACCGGTATCGTCGTAACGAATGCCGTAATTACCGCTGTAACCGGAGAGATAAGCACCCAGACAAAGGCTTTCCATATCGGACTGATAGGATTCTTGTGTGTATTTTTCAAACAACAAATAATTCTCCGTGTACAATTCACAAGCTTCCGCAAATGAGGCATTGCGCTTCATCATACCAATTGGATTGATGTTGGTACTCCAACGATTGCCACACCAGCTTACAATCAAATACCCACCGTAGCGATTACTCAATTCCAATAGATTGGCAAAATGATTCATTCGATCAGACCAGCGCGGCGACAAAGGATCGTCGTTGGCGTCGTAACCCCAGAACTGTTCGGCATAATTGATCCCGATTAAGTTGGGATAATCCCGGTAAAACTCGTTATATACCGACAAGTCAAAATCCGAGAACTGAGCAAAACCACCACTGGCGTGTTGAACAATGGCCCACATATTGTTTTGAGCACAAGTACGCAACCAGGATTTCGCGATTTCATACCCGTATTCCGCCACCTGAAACTGGCTGGTTTCTACGTTGTGACTGATGGAAAGGGATATATTCATCACTACGTAGGGACGAATATCTTCCGGTATCAAGTCAATGATTTTCTGCGGATCCGCATAGTTCCACGTATCAATGTGTACGAGATACATCGGTTGTTGCGGAGAAACCGGTCTTCTCAAGGGTGTCTTTGCATCGACCATTGAGAGCGAAAGGCTCAATAAATAAAAGACGATAAAAATGGTAATTCTTCTCATGATATTGGTTTTTAACAATTAGGGTTTGTGTGTGTAATGAAAGAAATCCACATCGACGTAGCCACCGGTTTGTTTGGTGGCATAATTAAATAGAGCGAATTTGCTTCCCATAAACAGTTTCCGATAATCAAAGATCATCTTATAGGGAGACCCGACGGGCGTCCATGTTTTGTTATCGTAACTGTAGTAAAACGTGGCAAGGTCTTTGCCCAAATTGAAGTCCGCGTCCAAACGCAGGTACAATCGATCTGCTTTTAATTCAATCGATTCCACTTGCTGGCGTTCCACGCCAAGGACCGCCTTGCTTGAATTGTGTAAATCAACGATTTGTGTAGAATATCGTATGTATTTCTTTCCATCTTCCATTTCCACAGACAACACACCCGAGTGCCCGTTGAAAGCAGCCAAACCGGTAACGTCACCCTCTTGCATATGGGAAACTTCCAGTGAAACGACCCCACTGCATCGGGCTCCTTCCATTCGCTGGGTCAGGGTATTGGGAGCCAAATACAGGTTTTCAACCACACGACCGGTCTTCATGCGCATAAATCCGGGGCGTTCGATCAACGACCAGGCCTCATCGATTGGATTGTGGTTCCACTGCCAGTTAATTTTTAATTCCCCGGAGGAGAAATCGTCGCTCTCGACAATGCGTTTGCCCGTATCATAGGGTTTTAACGGAACCTCCCAGGTTGAGGGAACGTCTCCGTTCTCGTCACCCAACAGGGGCCATCCATCCTCCCAACGCACCGGCATCAACAACGGAACACGTCCCACGCCGTTGCGGTCCTGAAAAATCAAACCATACCAGTTTCCTTGAGCATCGTCCGTGATACAACCCTGGCCACAATAAGGGAATCCTGCAAAATTATCCTCCAGGATGACCTTTTTCTCGTATGGGCCTGTAATGTTGTCTGCGCGATAACACACTTGGCGCCGAGGTTTGTTGCGGGGCCAGGAGATCATCAGTAAATAATATTGCCCATTGTGTTTGATAAATTGACTACCCTCAAGTAAGCCGGTTTCTTCGGCATCCCGTTCAAAGATTTTCATATCCAAACCACCGGGCTTCACATCAGACAAATCCTCCTTGAGTTCACGTAGTTGACCGGTACCATAAAAAACAAACACGCGTCCATCGTCGTCAAAAAAGAGCGACGCATCGTGAAAATGCTGTGTGCGAGTAACCAATTCCCATTCCTGACTTTTCGGGTCTTTGGTCCGGTAAATAAACGATCGGAACGGCTGATCGTTGGGAGAAAACAGTACATAGTACATTCCTTTGTGATATCGAATGGAAGAGGCCCATTGTCCGCGTCCGTATACCGTTCCATCCAATAGATCGTATTTGGAATTGTCTTGGATGCGGTCAAACACATAACTCGCAATCTCCCAATGCACCAAATCCTTTGACGTCATCACCGGAGCTCCCGGCATCAAATGCATGGTCGTACTGATCAGGAAAAAATCATCCCCATTTCGGGCAATTGACATATCCGGCACATCGGCCCACAGAACGGGATTGTTGCAGGTTGTCGTTTGAGCAAACTCCGCAACCACTTTTTGAATGCTGCCATCCGGATTAAAATAAAGCGGATCCATTCGTACCGATCGGTTCTTATCAAACTGAGGCGATAAATCGTTGTGATGGTAAAACAAATACCATTGATCCTTGTATTCCACGACAGAGTGGTGATTGGTCCAACACCCGCTGGCGTGTTCATCCATGATGACACCTTTCATGGTAAACGGTCCCATGGGGCTTGAACCGGTAGCGTATTCCAAACGCTCCGTTTTGTTTTCCACATGAGGAAAGCTCAAATAATAGATTCCGTTTCGTTCGAAAACCCAGGGTCCCTCTTTCAGACCTTTTTCAGGCAAATTTGCGATAATCAACGGCTCAGAATCTAACTCAACCATGTTTTCTTTAAGTTTTGCCACATAGATGTTTCCTTGCGACCAGTACAAATAGGCTTGGCCATCCCGATCGATAAACACATTGGGATCAATGCCGTGCACACCCGCAATAGGTTCGGGCAAAGCGGTATAAGGTCCTTCCGGATGGGATGCTGTTGCAACACCAATACCAAAACCGGCTCTCCGGTTTGTTCCCGTTGGTTTCCTGTTTGCAGGAAAATAAAAATAATACGTGCCATTTCGTTCGATACAATCCGGAGCCCACATACTGTAAGAGGTCGAATCGGCCCAAGGTACGTCGTATTGACTCAAAATCATCCCGTGATCCGTCCAATCAATCAAGTTTTCCGATGAAAAGACATGATAATCCTCCATGCAGAACCAATCCTTCCGAAGCCCCTTTCCTTCCGGAGCCTGAATGTCGTGCGAAGGAAACACATACATGCGCCCGTTAAACACCCGAGCAGAAGGATCTGCCGTAAATTGATCACGGATGATCGGATTCTGTGCTTCGACAAAGCCGAGCATCAGGAATAAAAAACCGAAAAGCAGCTTTCTCATATTACTTGTTTTCATAGATCAACACAGCACCTCCGTTTGTAGGAATCACCCACTCATAGGATTGCTTCTTGCTCATTTTGCCGACTTTAACACTGCCCTTCAATGCCGAATCATCCGAATACTGTGTAAATTCCTTTCCGGCTTCAATCATAGGGAGCAGCGTCTTTATTTTTAGGGTCTCTTTTTGAGCATTGATGCCGACAATGTACCACGTATCAGCCTTTCGTCTTGCCATAATCACGTATTTTCCGGGATATCCGTCCACAAAGCGCACTTCGTCCCAAGTCGACGGAACGTCTTTCATAAACGAAATGGCCCACGCTGGAGCATCTTGAAGATTGTTGGGAGCCATTGCAAAATGCTGTACCCCGCTTTGAAACAAAACAGCGGTTGCCAACGCATACACATCGGATGTTTTGCGCTTGCTTCCACGATTGGGCGTGTTGTTTGCGTTATAAAACTGATTGAGTGCACTGCCTCCAAAGTCCATGCTTCCTACCGTGTTGCGAATAAACGGATGAATGCTGGCGTTGTGTGCTTCCGCATCACAACTACCCTGGCTGAAATGCAGGTTTTCACTGGCAAGAACGGCTTCACTGGAAGCATAATTCGGATACATACGCTCCCAACCCCTTGGCAAGGTGCATCCATGGAAAACAACCATCAAGCCATAATCGTTTGCATCGTACAGGATGTCTTCATACAGTTTCATGGTCACCTGTTTGTCCCCACCAAAAAAGTCCACCTTGATGCCTTTGACACCAATACGCTGCATCCAAGCCATTTCCTTGCGTCGTGCGATGGTATGATCCATAATTCCCCGGGGGCCCTGAGGTGCATCGTTCCAATAGCCGTTTGAATTGTACCATAAATATAAAGAAACACCTTTGGTTGCACCATACTTGGCCAATTCCTCAATCCGATCGCGACCAATCTGAGTATCCCATAAGGCGTCGACCAAGATCGTTTTGTACCCCATGGCCGCACTGAAATCAATGTATTCCTTTTGAACGTCAAAAGTAGTGGCACCATCCATTTTGATGATCCAACTCCAAGAGCCTTTGGTATACTCGTATTTCTGTGATGCCTCATAAAGCGGTTCCACCACATCAAAAGGGACAGTCGTTTCAACGATGGGAGCCAAGGTTTGACCGACCGTGATGGTTCGCCAGGGTGTGTATCCGGGCAAGGGTATGCCGGGAGCAGCCGTTCCGTTGCCATTGTTCTCGCCTTCCATCGGATAACCGATCGTGTACAGGCCTCCTGCATGTCCCAGCAAGCGACTGCCGCAATACCGGCTGTCTACACCCGTCTCTGAGAGCAAAACCCATCCGTTCGTTCCCAGCTTAAACAAGCCCGGAAAAGTAAAGCCGTTGTTATCCCGACCGTTGGAACCCATCGCCGCATCCAGCGAATAAGAGGTTTCGTAGCTGGGCATGGTGCGTGCAAAACCAACCATCGTTCGGCTTTGTGGACATAAAAACGTAGTGGTTCCATCCGGAAATACAAAGCCGGTGGCTTCTTCAAAAACCACGCAACTCTTGCGCTCTCCTTGCGGATGCAGCCTATAGCGAAAGGCAATGTCGTTGTCGCTGATGCGAACGATTAGATCAAAAGCCGGTTTTCCTTGTTTACTAAAGGAAAAAACACCTTCATTGGCTCGGTAAGCAACCGTACTTTTTTTGATATTTGGCAACGAGTACGATTCATTGATCGATTGCTTCTTGATGTCATTTGCAAGAGCCAGACCGCTCGAAAAATCGCCGACATTCGTTTTCATACCCAAAGGGGATGATTGTAAAAATTGAGTTCCGTTCAAAAAAACCGCATAAACGGCTTTTTCATCTTCTACAGTAACCCGCATTTCAAGTTTTCCGTTGGGACTGGTAATCGTTGTTGCAACGAGGGGCCTCCCGACCAAAACACACATCAACAGAAATAATACAAGCGCTCTTTTTTTCATGGCATCGTTTCAAATGTAATACATCAAAATCTACGAGGCCAAAAATACATCGCAAGGTTCAAACACGAACAAAATCATGTTACATATAGTATCAACTATGTAACCCAACGAACCTTTTTACCCCCATTCTTGTTGGTACAAGTGTAGTTCTGCTTCATTTGATCTATTTTTGCAAACAAGAACCAAGCAATGAGAACGAAACAATATCACGCGATGCTTTCCCAATCAAAAGCATTGCTGCAGGGTGAAAACGATCCGATCGCCGGGCTTGCCAACCTGGCGGCACTTCTAAAAGAGACCTTCCATTTTTTCTGGGTTGGGTTTTATCTTGTCAAGGGAAACCAACTCGTATTGGGCCCCTTTCAAGGCAGCGTTGCCTGTAGCCGCATCGCTTTTGGCAAAGGGGTTTGCGGCACGGCCTGGGCTCAGAAAAAAAGTCAGTTGGTTCCGGATGTGGAACAATTTGAAGGACACATTGCCTGCAGTAGTTTGAGTCGATCGGAAGTAGTCGTCCCGATTCTCGTAAACAAGAACGTGGTTGCGGTCTTGGATATTGACAGCATGCAATTGAATGATTTTGACAGAAACGACATCACCCAACTGGAAACGCTTTCAGGCATCATCGGTGATTGGCTGATTGCATGGAACGTTGAACATTTTTGATCAAAAACCGTTTTAGTATCATGCAATCCCTACTGGTCGTACTTATTGGTTTGATTGTATTCGGTTACATCGCATACAGCCTCTATAAAAAACTGAAACAGCCCGAAGATTCGAGCTGTTCCGGTTGTTCGGGCTGTACGCTAAAAGATCAATGCCACAAACCCGAAAAAGAAGAATAGACCTCGTTTACGGCACATCCAATCCATCCAATTGAATCTTCTTGCTGCGATCACCTTTGATTTCAATGGCTGTTTCGGCTTTGCTTTGCAGATTCATACGATGCATCGCTACACGTTCCACTTGATGGAACAGCAAGGCGGGCCCATCCTCCACAAGAAAGGCAACATTTTCCATCTCAACATCCTGTGATTCCGATAGATAGGACGGCAAACGACTGCTAAACGAAGAATTCGTTATCCGAATACCCGAAATGGGCATTTCGGGCAAACCATTAAAAAGCAAAGGACGTTCGGAACTGTTGGAAATCACGTTGGTTACATAAATATCCTTAAAAACAGGGGTTTCTTCTGAAGCCATATACGTCATTGGCTCTTTTGAACCGTCCATGGGTGCTTTTTGCCCATAGTACAAATTGAATAAAAAAGCTTCCCGCTTGATGTTAAACATGCTGACGCCATCAACCCAAACACGCTCTACAACCCCTCCCCGACCTCGGGTACTTTTAAAACGCAATCCAATATCCGTTCCAATAAATTGACAATTTTTGACCACCACATCGCGCACACCACCCGACATTTCACTGCCGACGACAAAACCTCCGTGCCCACTGAAAACACGACAGCCCTCAACCCAAACCTGTTCTGTAGGCATTCCTCGTTTTCGTCCTTCCTCATCTTTTCCGGACTTTAAACAGATGGCATCGTCGCCTACGTCAAACGTTGAATTCAGCACCCATACGTTTTTGCAGGACTCCAGATCAAGACCGTCTCCATTCTGTGCATAATGGGGATTGCGTACGGTAATGCCCTCCACCAACACATTGGTACACATCAATGGGTGGATGTTCCAACTGGGAGAATTCTCAAACAATACACCCTCCAACCATACGTTGCTGCATTCGATAAAGCTAACCATAACCGGCCGTAAAAAGTCCTTCATTGAATTCATGTAGGCCACTTGTTCGACTTCGTTTAAGTCCGAAGGCCACTGAGCATTCGCTCCTTTCAAGGCTTTATCGGTCGGATACCACAGTCCGGGATCCGCCAATCCGCCACCGGATTGCAGCAAGGACTTCCAATGCGCCTCGGTCACCTTCATTTTCTTGACCGGCCTCCAGGCATCCCCCGATCCGTTGATCGCGCCTTTGCCCGTGATGGCTACATTTCGCAAGCCACGCCCGGATATGGGCGACTGACAACGAAACGCCGTTTGACCCTCAAAGGACGTTTTAACCAACGGATAGGCATCCAGGTTGGGAGTAAACAAGATCAAGGCACCCAACTGTAAATGCATTTCCACATTGGAACGAAAGGTTATGGGACCTGTCAGCCAAACACCAAACGGGACTTCCAGGCGACCACCACCCTCCGCCTCCAGTTGTTCCATCGCACGCTCAAAGGCCGCCGTATTATCAAAAATACCATCACCGATGCCTCCTACTTCCAACATAGACAGCCGATGATTGGGAAAAACAGGTCGGACAATTTCCTTCATTTTCGGCATTTCCATCGAATAAACTACGGAAATAAACAAACTGCAAACGAGTAAAAGCCCCATCTTAATACTTCTCATCATCTTCTTATATTTTTGTCTGCAATACTACACATTAAAAAATCTGTCCATGCGTCAAAATCGTCTAAAAAAGGGTAAAAAATAGTCAGCAGGCATTTTTTTCGTAAATTTGCATCCAAATCGATCAACGAAACCGCATTACCGAACATGCAATACACTCTGTCTGCTCCAACCCGGCCACTCAACGGGACAATCGCTGTACCGGCTTCAAAAAGCATCAGCAACCGAGCCCTAATTCTGGCTGCACTTTCCGACGGTCTGGACCGCCTCGAGGGACTGGCCGACTGCGACGATACACGTGCAATGATTGCTGCACTGAACAGTCCGGATACCCACATTGATGTGGGGGCAGCCGGTACGACCATGCGATTTTTGACCGCATTTTACGCAAGCAGACCGGGTAACATTCTGCTCACCGGATCCGAGCGAATGAAAAATCGTCCCATACACGTACTGGTCAATGCCTTGCGCAGCCTGGGTGCAGAAATTAACTATCTGGAAAAAGAAGGTTTTCCTCCCTTAGACATCCGTGGCAAATTCCTTCAGGGAGGAAGCGTAGTGGTTGACGGCAGTGTTAGCAGCCAATACCTTTCAGCACTGATGATGGTTGCTCCCGGTATGCAAGACGGACTGCGCATCCAAATTGCCGGATCCTTGATTTCCAGACCCTACGCCGAAATGACCTTACGAATGATGGAAACGTTTGGGGTACACGCACACATGGATGAAGGAATGATTCAAATACCCCATCAGTCCTATAAGGCCTCCTCCTATCGAATCGAAGGAGACTGGTCGGCTGCCTCCTACTGGTATCAGCTGCTCAGCCTGGCTCCCCAAGGAACACTCCAGTTAACCGGTTTATACGCCGACAGTTTGCAAGGGGACGCCAAGATTGCTCACTTCTTTGAAGCATTGGGCGTAGCCACAGAGTTTACACAAACAGGCGTACGCCTCACAAAAACCCATGCGAAAGGCCCAGTATTTACGGCCAATCTGGTTGATCAACCGGATCTTGCACAAACGCTGGCCATGACCTGTGCACTGAAGGGAATCCCGTTCAACCTGTCCGGTTTGCAAAGTTTAAAGATTAAGGAAACGGACCGGATTGCCGCATTGATTCAAGAAGCGGACAAACTGGGTTTTGAATTTATAGAACACAAAGAAACGAATGCACTTGTTTGGGATGGCAGCACGCATCCGCAAGCACCTTCCATCCGCATTGAGACCTATGAAGATCATCGCATGGCCATGGCGTTTGCACCGGCTGCAATGCGCTTCAACGCCCTACAAATCAATCACCCCGAGGTGGTCCGAAAATCCTATCCGGCATTTTGGGATCATCTCCAACGGATCGGATTCACCCTAAACCCTCAAGCCTAAATGCCTTATGTGGATATTTTTACTTGCATTGATTGCGCTTGGTTTATTTAGTTGGTTTGCCTCCAAACACAACTGGTTTGCCTCCAAAACCGAACCTTCGACACCGGATCAACCCAGCGCCCCCCCCATTGTGCCCAACACCACCGAAGCGGAGGAAGAAGAAGCCTGCTGTGGAGCATACGAAGTGTGTGAAAAAGACACACTGATCCTGTTTGATTCCAAAATCGACTATTACGACGACGAAGAGCTGGATATCTGCAGCGGACGGGCTGCCACAAGCTATACCGACGAGGAGCTAAACCTCTTTGATCACGTATTCTTTACCCTTCAATCCGAAGACGTTGCAGGATGGCTGCGAAGCCTTCAACTGCGCAACATTGAACTACCGGAAAGTCTCAAAGAGGAGGCTTTACTCATTGTTTCCGAAAGAAGGCAGACAGCACAATAAAACGAAGGCATTTCTGTTTTATATAAGGTATGGCCCTTTGATTCACTTGTACCTGCCAATGAAATACGGATATTTACCGCTCATACTCGTCTGTAGTTTTGTTTTCGCTTCGTGTTCCACGCAAAAGAACACGTGGCGTTCGCGCTCGTACCACGAACTGACGACCCGATACAACATTCACTACAACGGAAACGAAGCCTACAAACAAGGGATCAAACGACTCAACGAAGGGTTTAAGGAAGATTATTCGGAACGTCTCCCCGTATTTAAAGTAAGTCGGCACAGCCTAGCCAAAAGCACTTCCGGCAGCATGAATCAAGCCATTGAGAAATGTGAGAAAGCAATTAAGCAGCATTCCATACGCGTCAAGCCGGAAAAAAAGCCGACACGCAGTAGCAGTGAACGGTACAAACAATTCTATGCACAGGAAGAATTCAATCCGTTCATGGATAAAGTGTTCCTATTGATGGCACGTGCACAATTTCATCAGGCTGATTTTATGGCAGCCTCCGCAACCTGCCAATACATCCTGCGACATTTTCCAGAACAATCAGACATTTCTATTCGGGCACGTCTGTTGTTGGCACGATGCTACGTCGAATTGGAATGGATGTTTGATGCGGAGCGTGAATTTGATTTGCTCAACAACCTACAATTTCCCAGCCGATTCACCGGTGATTACGCGGCTGCTTGGGCTGATTTTCTGATTCGTCGCGGCCGCATATCGGAAGCCATTTCCCCGCTCAAAATGGCCCTTGCAAATAGCGGGACCAAACAGGACAAACACCGTTGGCGTTTTCTTCTAGCTCAATTGCTTCAAGAAACCGGACAGTTGGAAGAAGCCGGTCGGATTTACGGCAGCATTCCGCGCAAGAATCCACCCTATCACCTGGAAATCAATGCTCGAATTCGAGAAACTGAAGTCGTCGGCTCCGATCCCAAACGACAATTGAAGCAACTGAAGCGATGGAGCAAAAGCAGTAAAAACACCGATTATCTGGATCAGATTTACTATGCCATGGGCAATCTCTATTGGCAACAAATGGATACCGTTGAAGCACGCAAGCATTACCACTTGGCTTTGGATAAATCCACACATGGTCCTATTAAAACGAAGATTGTACTTGCCTTGGCTGAATTTTATATTCAGCAGGAAGACTTCCGAAGTGCGGCCCCCTTGTATGCTCAGGCGGCAAGCTTGGTTGGCAAAGAGGATAAACGATATCCTTCTGTCATTCAGATGAATGAGCCCTTAAAACTACTCTATCCGCATTTGGAAACCATTCATCTTCAGGACAGCCTCCTGGATTTGAGCGAATGGCCCAGAGAAACTTTAGAAGCATACATCAACGAACGGGTAGAAGAAGCGGAAAAAGCGGCCAAAGAAGCGGATCGTGATGCACGGGCAGCTGCAGCCAATCAAGCCAACGAAAACCTTCAGGCGGCTCGTCAAAGCCAACAACCCACCCCCAGCACACCAGTCGTTCCGAACGAAGACCGGAGTTGGTATTTCTACAACGAGACAGCAAAAACCAACGGTCTGGCTGAATTCAAACGCGTGTGGGGCAATCGACAACTGGCCGACAACTGGCGTAGTCAAGCAACCGCAAACCCCATGGGTGAAATGGCCGCTCCAGCGTTAGGAGATACGCTGATCAATCCGGAAGTATTGTCTACCGACAGTACACGCACCCAGGATTTTACCGAACAATCCGATGACCCGACGCACCCCAATTATTATTGGATCAACATTCCCTTTTCACCGGAAAAGAAACAGTCCGCGCTGGACAAAATCGAGGAGAGCCTGATGGAATCGGCCATGATTTTTAGAGAGCACATGGAGAACGATCGGCAGGCAGAACGTTTCTTTGCTCGATTGGAAAGCGACTATCCAGCGTCGGCCAAACTGGAAATGGCCTGGTACATTCAATACCTGATGTTTAAGCAGAAGGGAGAGCTGCCCCGTGCAGAAGCAAATCGAAGTAAACTCCTGCAACGTTTTCCAGACTCCCCGTATGCTCAACGCCTAACAGACAGCTTGTTTCTGGATAAATTGTATGCAATGTATCAACAGCAGGATTCCGTCTATGAAGCGAGTTTCGAAGCTTTTCAGGCACAGGCGTTTGATTCGCTTTTCGAATCCATGAATACACTGGCTCCGGCCTACCGGCTAAGTCCCATGTTGGATCGATTCTTGTTTTTGGAAGCCATGGCATACGGCCATACGGGGCAGGCCGAAGCCTTTCACGCCAACCTGCTGGAAATAAAAAACGAACACAGCCAGTCGCCGTTGATGCCAACAGTAGAAGCCATGCTGGCCCTTTGGGACGAAGGTCAGCGGCCCATGCCCGGATTGGGCTACCAGAGTTTGTTGGGACAAAACAGTGATACCGTATTGGCTATTTCCGGTCAGGAGGAACTCATCAAAAAGCTATCGTTTGAACCACAACAGCAACATTTGGTGCTGATGTACCATTCATCGGACAGCATTCGAGCAAACCGCTTGCAATTTGACGTCGCCTTATATAACTTTACAGCCTACCTGATCCGGGACTACGAATTGACACAGGCTATGATTGGATCGAAGGAGGCTTTGATGATTCAAATGTTTGATAATCTGGAAGATGCCCTGCGATATACCCGAACGGTCAATTTTGCCAATCAGCGACCGGAAGCGAAATACCCCGGATTGCAAATGGTCGTCGTTTCGGAAGACAATCTGAAACGATTGCAGGAAGGACTCGAATTGGATCAGTACCTGGATTTTCTGAACAAACAAACCACACAACCATGACCAAGGACCGTTTACTCTGGGCTGACGACGAAATTGATTTACTGAAGCCGCACATTCTATTTTTGGAAGCCAAAGGCTATGAGGTTGTGACAACGACCAATGGGCAGGATGCGCTGGATATTTGCAAGGAGCAAAATTTTGATTTGATTTTTCTGGACGAGAACATGCCGGGTTTGAGTGGCATCGAAACCTTGAATGCCATCAAAACATTGTACCCATCCTTGCCGGTAGTTATGATTACTAAAAGCGAAGAGGAAGACATCATGAATCAGGCCATTGGCAATAAAATTGCCGACTACCTAATCAAGCCGGTCAATCCCATGCAAATGCTACTGACACTCAAAAAAAATATTCACAAGCAGGAAATTATTCAACAAAATACAACCTCCACGTTTCAACAGAACTTTTCACGAATCAGTCAGCAAATTGATGCAGCATCGAGCATTGAAGCCTGGATGGAAGTCTATAAAAAGCTGGTTTATTGGGAATTGGAACTGGAAGAAACCAAAAACCCGATGAGCGATGTGCTCCGACATCAAAAATCAGAGGCCAATGCACTCTTTGCAAAATTCATAAAGAAGCACTACATCGATTGGATCGATCACCCCGAAAATCGCCCCATGATGAGCCCGGATGTGTTCAAGCGTTGTGTGTTTCCAGCCTTAGACAAGGGTGAACATGTATTCTTTTTGCTCATAGACAATTTCCGGTTGGATCAATGGCACATTATAAAAAAGCTGCTCGAAGATCGCTTCAACACCACGGAAGAGCTGTACATAAGCATGCTGCCTACCGCAACCCAATATGCCAGAAATGCCATTTTTTCCGGATTAAATCCCTTACAGATTCAAGAAATGTTTCCGGATTTGTGGGTCGATGAAGAGGAAGAAGAAGGCAAGAATCAAAACGAATCTCCGCTTATCCAAACGCAACTCGAACGGTTTCGCAAGCCCTACGCCTTCAATTATCATAAAATAAACAACAACCAAATCGGCGAACGGCTCTTGAGCAAAATGAAATCGATGATGGATACACCCCTCAACGTCATTGTTTTCAATTTTATCGACATGCTTTCGCACGCCCGAACGGAATCCAAAATGATTCGTGAACTAGCCAACACCGAAGCGGCCTACCGATCGCTCACAGAGTCTTGGTATAAGCACTCTGCCATCTACGAGCTGATGGATTTCCTGGCAGATCAGCCAGTCAAAATCATCCTAACAACCGATCACGGAACCATTCGCGTGGACACGCCGGTCAAAGTCGTAGGCGATCGAAATACGAACACAAACCTGCGATATAAAGTGGGGAAAAGTTTGAATTACGATCCAAAAAAGGTCTTTGAAATCAAAAATCCGATTCGACACGGTCTTCCTGCACCCAACGTTAGCTCCACCTACATCTTTGCGTTGGAAAACGATTTTTTTGCCTACCCGAACAATTACAATCACTATGCCTCCTACTATAAAGACACCTTCCAACATGGGGGTATTTCGATGGAGGAAATGATCATTCCCATCATAACCCTGGAACCAAAACGCAAATCATGAATGTACTCGTAAACAATCCATCCGACTTGCAAAAGGCTGCAGAAACCTTCTTGCACCAATACCCGGACGCACGCGTCGTTGCTTTTCACGGCAGCATGGGTGCCGGCAAAACCACATTGATCAAAGCCATTTGTCAACAACTTGGGGTGAACGACGTTGTCAACAGCCCCACCTTTGCTCTGGTAAACGAATACACGTGCCCAAACGGACAATCGGTCTATCATTTTGATTTTTACCGCATCAACAAGTTGGAAGAAGTCTACGATATGGGCTACGAAGAATACATCGAAAGTGGTCAATACTGCTTTATGGAATGGCCGGAACGCATTGAGTCCCTACTGCCGGACAATTGTATCCACATCCACATTGAAGAGACAAACAACAATCAACGGATCATCCGTTCCATCGATTAAAACAAGCCTACGAATGATTGAAAAAAGTAGAGGGTGTGTCATTTTGTTTGACACACCCTCACTTTTTATCTCATTTAAAAAAGATCCTTACAGCAGCTTCTGGATCTTATCAGCCAAGGCTGTTTTTTGGGTAGCCCCGACTTGCTTGTCCACCAACTGACCCTCTTTAAAAAACAATAAGGTTGGAATGTTGCGAATGCCGTAGCGGCTACTGATTTCGCTGTTTTCATCGACATCCATCTTGCCAATATTGACTTTCCCTTCGTACTCTTTAGCCAACTCTTCTACGATTGGCCCAATCATTTTACAGGGTCCACACCACTCGGCCCAAAAATCAACGACCAGGGGAGTTCCAGACTGAAGCAATTCGTCAAAAGTAGAATCTGTTATTACCAATGCCATAATTTTATACTATTAGTGAATATGTAAACAAAAAGATCCTGTCAAACAGGTCCGTAAAAATACAAAAAATATCTACGACTTCGAATCGCTTTTCATTTTTATCTCGACGTACTCGAGCTCTTCCAGGAACTGAACCAGCTCAAACGAAGGATTGACCCAAACCGAACGCGACAAAAAGTCTACTTGTATGGGCGGTTCCTCCTCATAATCGACCACAGTCAGCTCCAAATTTGTTTTTCCCGGATGTGCCTTGCACATCTCATATAGATTCTCAATTTCTACTTTGTGCAACTGAGACAAGGGTAAGCTTAAATGAATGGCATCGACGGCATTTTCTGATATTTCACCCAACAATCGGATGTTCCGGATTTTTAATTCCATCTCCATTGGATTCCAAGGGCGGGAGACCCAGTTGCCTTTCATAAACAGGAACATGGATGGCTTCAGATACTTTCCAAATTCCACATAATCCTTGGCCCAAAACGGAATTTCAACCGAACCGGAGTAATCTTCGACCGTGACAAAAGCAAACAGTTCGTTCTTCTTATTGGTTCGCTCACGCACATCCGTTACAATGCCTCCAAACGTCAATTCTTTATTGGGCGTAAGATTGCCCTGACGGATGTCCTCCATCGTTGTATTGCACACATATTTCATCGCTACATAAAACGAATCCAACGGGTGAGCAGAAAGATACATGCCCACCAACTCCTTTTCCCGATTCAAACGGATCAATTCCGGCCACGGTTCACACATGGGAGGCTCGGGTTTGGCCACTTCGATTTCGTTGTCACCTCCAAACAAAGAATTGGTCATGATGGATTTATCCAACTGAAATTTATTGCCATAGCGTACCAGCAAATCCAAAAAGGTTTCCCCTTTGTTGTTGGTAGCCAAAAATTGCTCCCGTTTGATGCTTCCGATGTTGTCAAAACTACCGGCCATAGCCATGGACTCAATACTTTTCTTGTTGCATGCATTTAGGTTGACGCGCTCCATAAAATCGTACACATCCCGAAAGACCCCGTTTTTTCGTTCTTCCAAAATGGCGTTGACTGCATTTTCCCCAACGCCCTTAATGGCACCCAGACCAAAACGAATGTTGCCTTCTTTGTTGACCGTAAACTTCAGATTGGATTCATTTACGTTCGGACCAAGCACTTGAATACCCATCGATCGGCACTCGTCCATAAACTTGGTAATATCCGTAATATTGTTGACGCTGCGACTCAACACAGCCGCCATGTACTGGGAGGGATAGTTTGCTTTGAGCCAAGCCGTTTGATAGGCAACCAACGAATAGCAGGTAGCATGCGACTTATTGAAGGCATAGG
This sequence comes from Bacteroidales bacterium, assembly GCA_028709215.1. Taxonomy (GTDB): domain Bacteria; phylum Bacteroidota; class Bacteroidia; order Bacteroidales; family UBA1402; genus UBA8389. The sequence continues at coordinate 36,615 of JAQVXI010000013.1, read as the reverse complement.
ATGCAAACTTTTCCCAATCGGCCCAAATCTTATTCAGAATGGATGGTTCGTGTCCGTTGGCCTTTCCTCCTTCAATAAACTTGGGTTTGAGATCGTTCAGTTTTTCGATGATTTTCTTCCCCATTGCCTTACGCAACTCATCGGACTGACCTCGGGTAAAATTGGCCAGCAAACGGGACAGCAACATCACCTGTTCCTGATACACCGTAATGCCGTAGGTATCCTGCAAATACCGCTCCATGACAGGGATATCGTACTGAATGGGTTCACGTCCCTGCTTTCTGGCAATAAACTGAGGGATATAATCCATCGGGCCTGGTCGGTAAAGGGCATTCATTGCGATGAGATCTTCAAACTTGGTCGGCTGCAGCTCTCTCAAATACTTTTGCATGCCCGACGACTCAAACTGAAAGGTTCCGACCGTTTTTCCGGCACTGTACAACTCGTAGGTTTTTTCATCATCCAAGGGAACAGTCGCCATATCAATGACCTCCCCATGAGACAATCGAATGTTTTCCAGTGCATCTTTGATGATGGACAATGTCTTTAGACCAAGGAAGTCCATTTTGATCATCCCGGTTTCCTCAATCACACTGCCTTCGTATTGAGTGACCAGTAGTTTCTCGCCCGTTTCCTTATCGTCAGCCGTACTGATGGGTACCCAATCCGAAATGGTATCGCGTCCAATAATCACCCCACAGGCATGTACTCCAATGTTGCGTACATTTCCTTCCAACATCTGGGCATATTTCATCGTATCCCGCATCACCGGATTGTCCGATTCCGAAGCCGTTTTGAGGTCGGGTACAAATTGAATGGCCGACTTAAGGTTGACCTTTTTTACATCGGGGATTTTGTCCGGAATCAATTTTGCCAGACGTTCCGATTCCGACAAAGGAAGACGTTGCACCCGTGCCACATCCTTGATGGCCGATTTGGCCGCCATGGTACCATAGGTAATGATGTGCGCCACCTTGTCTTTGCCGTAACGGTTCTCGACCCAGCGCAAAACTTCTCCCCGACCATCGTCGTCAAAGTCGATATCAATATCGGGCATGGAAATACGATCCGGGTTGAGAAAACGTTCAAAAAGCAAATCGTATTTTATGGGATCCACTTGAGTAATGCCCAAACAATAGGCTACCGCCGATCCGGCGGCCGATCCACGACCGGGGCCCACAGAGACTCCCATGCTACGTGCCGCTGTTGTAAAATCCTGAACAATCAAAAAGTACCCCGGAAACCCCATGTTTTTAATGACACTCAACTCGAAGTCAAGACGTTCGCGAACTTCATCCGTCATTTCCGGATAAAAGCGTTTTGCCCCTTCGTAGGTTAAATGTCTTAGGTAATCGTCGTCGTTATCAAAGCCATCCGGGAGTGGAAAGTTGGGCATAATGGGCTTGTGATCGATGGAATACGCTTCCACTTTATCCGCAATCTCAGCCGTATTCAATAGAGCCTCCGGCAGATCCGAGAAGACCTCATTCATCTCCTCTTGCGTCTTAAACCACTCCTGCTTGGTATACGCCATACCGGACATATCATCCAAATCGCGTCCGGTATTGAGACAAATCAAGCGATGGTGTGCCTCTGCATGAATCTCATCCACAAAATGCACATCGTTGGTTCCAATCAATTTTACACCGTGTTGCTTGGATAGTCGGATCAATTCCCGATTGACCTCCTGTTGTTTGGGATACGTATCCTGCGCAGCATTGGGCACCGTCGGTTTGTGGCGTTGCAGTTCCAGATAAAAGTCCTCGCCAAAAACATCTTTAAACCATTGTATGGATGCTTCGGCTTTTTCAAATTGACCGGAAGCAACGTAACGGGGTATTTCACCACCCAAACAGGCAGAGCAAGCAATCAAGCCTTCGTGGTACTTTGCCAATTGCTCGTGATCGGTTCGTGCTACATAGTAGAATCCTTCCGTCCAGGCATTTGAAACGATTTTCAACAGGTTTTTATATCCTTGATAATTCTTTGCCAATAGAATCAAATGCCAACCGCGCGCATCGTCCTTTACTTCCTTGCGTTGATTGAGGCGTCCGTTTCGGGCCACATAGATCTCACAACCAATAATCGGTTTAATCTGCTCAGATTCGGGTTTGCCTTTATTCTTTTTCCGAACGTAATTAAAAAACTCCTTGACGCCAAACATATTGCCGTGATCGGTCAGTGCAACGGCTTTCATGCCGTCTGCGACCGCTTTATCAACAATCGAAGCAATCGATGCCTGACCATCCAAAATGGAATATTGTGAGTGAACGTGTAAATGTACAAATGGGATCATAGACTAGTCATTACAAAAAGGACCTTAAAGATACGGGCAAATTTTGGTATCTGCGAGATTAAAGCTAATTTTGTCATCAATATAAACATCGCACTACTGTCAATGAAAAAAGCGCTTGGAATGACCATCCACAAAGAAGGACGAAAGATACTTCTTGGGTTGTTCGTAGCTTTATCCGTTCTGGATTTAGTCGTTTGGGTATGGGGGGGACACATCGCTTTTGTATGTACCCTTCTGATTTCTGTCGCCTTATTTCTGTTTGTAACCAATTTTTTTCGCAGTCCTAAACGGATCTGCCCGGCAGAACCCGGCAGCATCATGGCACCGGCTGACGGAAAAATTGTTGTCATCGAAAAAACATTCGAATCGGGATTGCTCCACGAAGAGCGTTTGCAAATATCCATTTTTATGTCTGTTTTAAATGTACACGCAAACTGGTTTCCCTTTGATGGCGAAGTAGAACATTACAGTCATCAGAACGGCAATTTCATGGCCGCCTGGCTTCCGAAGTCCAGTACCGAGAACGAGCGGTCTACGGTCTTGATCCGTTCCGCTTACAACGGCAAAACGGCTTTGGTCAGACAAGTGGCCGGTGCCCTGGCCAGACGCATTGTAACCTATGCATACACCGGTAAAAAAGCGCACTACAACGAGCATCTTGGATTTATCAAATTCGGGTCACGTGTGGATATCTATCTCCCGGCAGACGCCGTAGAGGTTTTGGTTCAATACGGTGAGAAAACGGTAGGCAACAAAACTGTTATTGCGCGCTGGAAACAGCCTTAAAACCACCGAACATGACGTTCAAAAAACATATTCCAAACAGCATTACGTGCTTAAACTTAATTTCCGGCAGCATTGCCATCGTCTATGCCTTGCAACACAATTATACGGTTGCTGCATGGTTGATTTTACTGGCTGCCGGCTTTGATTTTCTGGATGGCTTTGCCGCCCGTATGCTGCATGCCAACTCTCCCATTGGAAAAGAATTGGACTCACTGGCCGATGTCATCAGTTTTGGATTGGCTCCGGGCATGATGGTCTTTGCATCGCTGTCCACAGCACTCGAAACGCTTCAACTTCCCACTCAATGGGCTTGGTTTGCATTCCTGATGCCTGCGTTCTCTGCCCTAAGACTGGCAAAATTCAACCTGGACGATCGACAAACCAGCTCCTTTCTGGGGCTTCCCACTCCGGCAAATGCGTTGTTTTGGGCCTTTGGACTGGCATACAGCATCACATTCCTATCCAACCCCGTTGCCATGCTGCTTCTTATTGGGTTAGCACTTATTCTCACATCGACGTTGTTGGTCTCGGAAATCCCCATGTTTTCCCTCAAATTCAAATCTTACGATTGGAAACGCAATCAAACAGCCTATATATTCATGGGAGGCTGCTTACTGTTGCTCATAGCAATGGGCATCCATGCCGTATCCATTTGCCTAATGTGGTATGTAATCCTGTCAATATTGACAGGCACACGTTCCAAAAAGAATGATTAATTCGCTCATGGAGGTAATTCTTTACATCATACTTTCGTTTGTTTTGATTCGCTGGATTTTCAGACAATTGTTGCGAAGATTTGTTCGCAAGCATTTCCCAAACAGCGGTTTCAACAACCCCAATGCGACAGAAAACACGCAAACGGAAGAAAATTCAACGTCAAAAAAACGAAAAAAACGCATCAGCAAGCAAGAAGGGGAATACATCGATTACGAAGAGATGGACAAACCAAACTAACTTACCGACGTTTGTTTTTAAAAAATTCCTGAAGCAAGGCAACGGATTCTTCAGCCAACAGGCCTTTGGTCACTTTTGTTTTTGGATGTAAGGCCTGAGGAGCCAAACGGGTATAGCCTCTTTTTTCATCGGCTGCTGCATACACCAACTCAGATAGCTGAGCCCAGCCCAATGCCCCAGCACACATGACACAAGGTTCAAGGGTTACATAAAGCGTACAATCCTGAAGATACTTTCCGCCCAACGTAGAAGCCGCGGCGGTAATGGCCTGCATCTCGGCATGCGCCGTAACATCCATCAGGGTTTCTGTCAAATTGTGTCCTCTTGCAAGAATTCGATTACGACTGACGAGGATGGCACCGACGGGCACTTCACCGCGATCAAATGCCCGGCGAGCTTCTTCCAAAGCCATGCGCATATACCGTTCTGCCTCATTCATCGCATTTCGTTTTCGTGAAACAGGGTTGGATAATCTTCTGTCATGCGATTGATTACAACTTTCATTACCGTCTCCCGTAAAAACTTCGATCGGCTTCGTATGTTGTAACGTGCACAATACTTCATCAACGCTTTATACTCGTCCTCATTCAACGAGAAGTTGATGTGATTGTCCCGCAACATTACGCCCTTTTTGGGGCTTTTACGCTCCTTACCCATTGTTATCGACTGATTTTCTACAAAATAACAACTATTTTTTCATTTATAAAACAGATGGCTTACTTTTGCAACAATACAAAAAAACATGGCAGCACACAACCAGCTGGGAATTGAGGGAGAAAATCAAGCCGTCGCCTATCTTGAGGCACGCGGATACATCATCCGGGAGCGCAACTGGAGATCCGGTCGGAACGAACTGGACATCATCGCCGAGCGTGCCAACCATCTCATTTTTTTTGAGGTAAAAACTCGATCCACAAGCAATTGGGGTGCACCGGAAACGGCCATCACCACCCCCAAAATGCGACGCATGGCTCAAGCCGCCCACCACTACATCCGACTCAAACGCATCGACAGTCCTGTGCAGTTCGACATTCTTTCCATCGTGCATCAAACGGACCATTGGGTCATTGAACATTTTGAAGATGCCTTTTTACCCATGAATATTCATTAATCCGTTTTTGCATGCCTACCCTCTTACACATTGAGCGCTGTCATTCTACCAATGCGTATCTCCAGGAACGCTTTAAGGAAAATCCCGAGGCATTCAAGACGGGCTGTGGGGTACTCAGTGATGAACAAACCGCAGGTCGGGGTCAAATGGGCAACACATGGCATTCAGAAACCACCGCAAACCTAAATTACAGCCTTTGGCACAGACCCGACTCGCTAAAAGCTTCCGACTCGTTTCGACTGAGTCAACAGACGGCCTTGATTTGTGTTGATTTCTTAAACGAATTGGGCATCCATGCCTGCATCAAATGGCCCAATGATCTTTTTTTTGGCGATCTAAAAATCGGAGGCATTCTCATCGAAAACACACTTTCCGGCAATCACGTCGATCATAGCATTTTGGGGATTGGCATCAACCTCAACAACCCTTCCTTTCCGAAGTCCCTGACACATGCCGTATCCGCCTTTCAAATCACAGGTGAACGATACGACTGCCTGCGCTGCGGGCAAAGACTCCACAATCTACTGCAGCAGGGTTTGAGCAACACATTCAAACAAGAAGATCACGATCGATACATGGACTGTCTTTACCGTAAGGAGGGCTATCATACCTATCGGGATCAAACCGGTGCGTTTCAAGCGCGAATACTGAGCATCGCTCCATCAGGCCATCTTCTGTTGGAAACCGATCGGGCTGAGCGAAAAACATTTGCATTCAAAGAAGTGGAATTCGTTTTGCCAGTGCTTTAAAAAACGTTTTTTTCTCTTCCGTTTCAACCAATCCGATACGGGTACGAAACGCAAGAATTGATTTTTGCAACTGCTCGAGGTGGTCGTTGGACTGTACACGCAACGCACGTTCCAAAAAGATGTCGGCCAAGACAAAATGGCGGTCATGCAGCATTTTTAGTTCATCCAAATAGCGTGCCTGTTGCATGTGACTGGGCTGAGCAATGCGATAATACGTCGCTTCGGCCTCTTTAACGGCCTCCAAACCCTTTAAATAATAGTAGTTCCCCAACCAGACATTTGAGGTGTGAAACAGACTGTCCTGCTCGATAATCTGAAGGTGACAAGCAATTGCCTGCTCGGTTCGATTGGCCAGTATATGCATCTCTGCCTCATGGCACAGTGTCTCAATATCCTGACCGATCACAGTCATCGGAACGAACACTGTGCAAACAATCATCCGAATCAACCATCGAGTTCTATTCATCTTACGTTGGACTACAATCTGTACTACCACAAAAATACGCAAAAACACAAAAATTATCGTATTTTTGTACTAGTTAAACAAAAGAAAAGGCATGATACCGTACAAACGCATCCTACTTAAGTTGAGCGGCGAATCCCTTATGGGAAATAAGGCGGCCGGCATCGATGAACAGCGACTCGCTGTCTATGCAAGTCAAATCCGAGAAGCCAATCAATTGGGCATACAAATTGCCATTGTAATTGGCGGAGGCAATATATTTCGAGGTCTGAAGGGAGCGTCAAAAGGCTTCGACCGTGTCAAAGGTGACCAAATGGGCATGTTGGCCACGTGCATCAACGGACTAGCCCTCTGCTCTGCACTACAGGCAGAAGGCATAAAAGCAAGACTGCTTACCGCCATTCGCATGGAACCCATTGGAGAATACTTCAGCAAAGACAAAGCCATCGAATCGTTGGAAAAAAATGAAGTCGTGATTTTATCAGCCGGTACCGGTTGCCCCTATTTCACAACCGATACCGGATCGGCACTCAAAGGGATTGAAGTAGAAGCCGAGGTGATGCTAAAAGGTACGCGCGTGGACGGAATTTACACGGCAGACCCGGAAAAAGATCCCAACGCCGTAAAATATGATCACATTACTTACGACGAAATATATGTCAAGGGTTTGAACATCATGGACCTGACAGCCACAACGCTATGCAAGGAAAACAACCTACCCATCGTTGTGTTCGATATGGACACCCCAGGCAACCTGCTTAAACTCCTGAGCGGCGAAAAGATTGGCACCTATGTACATAATTAAATTGCAATAACCAATGAACGAAGAACTACAAATGATCCTGGACATGGCCGAAGAAAGCATGCTCCAATCCACGAATCACCTGGAAGAAACACTCGTACACATCCGTGCCGGAAAAGCAAATGTTCGCATTCTGGACGCCGTACGGGTCAATTACTACGGCAGTAGTGTTCCGGTAAGCAACGTTGCCAACGTGAGTACACCGGATGCAAAAACTATTGTGATACAACCTTGGGAGAAATCCATGATCAAAGAAATCGAGAAAGGCATTTTAAATTCGGACGTTGGCATCACACCGGACAACAACGGTGAACTCATTCGCTTAAGCATTCCCCCACTGACAGAAGAACGCCGCAAATCGCTGGTTAAGCAAGCCCGAACCGAAGGAGAAGATGCAAAAATCAGCATTCGCAATGCCCGCAGAGATGCCATCGAAGCGGTAAAAAAAATGGTTAAAGAAGGGCTTCCCGAAGATATGGGAAAAGATTCCGAAGGAGAGGTTCAGAAAATGCACGACAAAGCCGTAAAGCGCGCAGAAGAAATATTGGCAGCCAAGGAAAAAGAAATCATGACCGTCTAATATGGAAGGACTGGTTATTCGGACTACCGGTAGCAGCTTTCTTGTAAAGTTGCAGGACAATACCACGCTGGAATGTCTGATCAAGGGCAACTTCCGCATCAAAGGATTGCGTAGTACAAACCCGGTCGTCGTTGGCGATCGGGTGCTCATAGAGCACAGGCCCGGTGACAAATCCTATATTACAGAAATAAAGGATCGAAAGAATTACATTGTGCGGAAACCGACCAACCTATCCAAACAACTGCATATTCTAGCGGCCAACATCGACCAGGCCTTTCTGATCGTTAGCCTGAATCGTCCAACCACACACACGACATTTATCGATCGTTTCCTCGCTACGGCAGAAGCGTATCGAATACCCGCACAGATTGTCATCAACAAATCGGATCTACACGACGAGGAGGAACAATCCTATGCCAAGGACTTTATGTACTTGTACGAAAGCATAGGATATCCCTGTTCACTGGTATCCGCACAAACCGGTCAGGGTGTCGAAGCACTGGCTCAACGTATGTCCGGCCAAATCAATCTATTCTCCGGCAATTCCGGAGTTGGAAAATCCACCTTGATTAATGCCATCGATCCCAATGTCCATGCCAGAACCGGAGCCATTTCGGATGCACACCAAAAAGGCATGCACACGACAACTTCCTCCGAAATGTTTGAATTGAATGTGGGAGGCTATTTAATCGACACACCGGGCATCAAAGGCTTCGGTACAATTGATATGCAACTGGAAGAGGTGGGACATTTCTTTCCGGAAATTTTCAAGACTTCCGAACAATGTCGTTTCAACAACTGCACACACACCCGAGAGCCGGGTTGCGCCGTATTGGAAGCAGTCGGGAGACACTTAATAAGCGCCTCCCGGTATGCAAGTTACATCAGTATTTTGGAAGATTGCCAGGAATCATCCAAGTATCGTTAATCAGGAAAGGTGACACAGGGGTCTCAATTGCTTGAAAAAATCGTTGCCCTTATCATCCACCAGAATAAAAGCGGGAAAGTCTTCCACCTTGATTTTCCAGATGGCCTCCATACCCAACTCGGGATATTCAACGCATTCGATGCTCTTGATGTTGTTTTGTGCCAAAATGGCCGCTGGACCACCAATGGAGCCCAAATAGAAACCTCCGTATTTCTTGCAGGCATCCGTAACTTCTTGAGAACGGTTCCCCTTGGCCAGCATAATCATGCTTCCGCCTTTGCTTTGAAACAAATCCACATACGAATCCATACGACCCGCTGTGGTCGGACCCATCGATCCACAGGCAAAACCTTCGGGGGTTTTAGCCGGACCCGCATAATAAATGGGATGATCCTTGATGTACTGAGGCAAGTCCTCACCCGCATCCAAACGCTCTTTGAGCTTGGCATGAGCAATGTCGCGTCCTACAATAATCGTACCATTCAACGACAAGCGGGTCGCAACCGGATATTTACTCAATTCCTTTAAAACTTCACTCATGGGTTGATCCAAATCAATGCGAACCGCATCTCCTTCACCCTGGTTCCTCAACGCTTCCGGAATGTATTTGCCCGGATTGGATTCCATTTTTTCCACCCAAATACCTTCTTTATTGATCTTCGCCTTGATGTTTCGATCGGCCGAACAGGACACAGCCATGGCTACCGGACAAGAAGCACCGTGACGGGGCAATCGAATGATGCGCACGTCGTGTGCCAGGTATTTTCCTCCAAACTGAGCACCCAAGCCTATGTTTTGCGCCGCCTTTAGCATTTTTTCCTCCAGCGCCACATCACGAAAAGCCTGACCCCATTCGTTGCCCTCGGTAGGCAACGAATCGTAATATTTTGTCGAAGCCAATTTGACCGTTTTGACTGTTTGATCCGCAGAAGTTCCACCAATCACAAAGGCAATGTGATACGGAGGACAGGCAGCCGTGCCCAATGACTTCATCTTTTCCGTCAAAAACCGCTCCAGTGTTTTGGGATTAAGCAACGCTTTTGTTTCCTGATACAAATAAGTCTTATTCTGAGAACCGCCCCCTTTGGCAATAAAAAGAAATTTATACTCGTCACCGTGTCCGGCCATCAAATCAATCTGTGCAGGCAAGTTGCAACCGGAGTTTTTCTCCGTATACATATCTAAGGGAATGGTTTGCGAATAACGAAGATTTTCTTCGGTATAGGTTTTGTATATTCCCAGGGATAACGCTTCTTCGTCGTTTCCGTCGGTCCAAACACGATTGCCTTTTTTTGCAAAAACAGTTGCCGTACCGGTGTCCTGACAAAAGGGCAACACCCCTTTTGCGGAAACCTCGGCGTTGCGCAGCATGGTTAATGCAACGTATTTGTCGTTTTCCGTGGCTTCGGGATCATCCAAAATGGCTGCTACCTGTTTTTGATGCGCAGGACGCAACAAAAACGACACATCACGCATCGCCGTATTGGCCAGCAACGTCAATCCTTCGGGAGCAACTTTCAATACAGACTGTCCGTCAAATTCAGCAACCGATACATGTTCACGTGTCAATAAATAGTACTCCGTTTCATCCTTTCCTTGCGGAAACGGATCTTGATAATGAAAGGGGGGAACTGCCATAATTTCGCTTTTTAAAATTCAAGACAAAAGTACAAAATAGCCTGTGTCTTAGCAACCGTTTACTACTTTTTGAAAGGGAGTTTCTCGGCATTCACAACAACCAATACCCGATCCTGCTGACCGTCCGGTTTCGCCGGAGGAGTAAATCGCTGCAAGTCGGCTTTTACGTGACCGATTTCCTCCCATTGGCCGTCGAAGGGCGCGTACCAGAACGCCTTCAAGTCCTGATCTTTGTATCGGGAAAGGTTCAGCACGAAGGGCTTTCCCGTATACGAATAGACCATGCAATAATGCTTCCCGGCAGTGGCAACCAGCCGATTGTATTGAACACCGTTGTCAACAACCAGCGATTGTGCCGGAACGCGTTCGAAATAGGGAAACTTCAACATCAAGGATTTCAGATGCTGCATTTGGGTAAAACCTCCCGATTGCAGGGCTTCATACCAGGGCTGCTCTGCAGCATAGGCAGGCGAATAACCCGGACGATAAAATTGCATGATGGAATTGTGCCCATAAGTATGTCCGCATGCACCGGCAAAAACAGACCAATACGCATACCTTCTGGCATCGGCATCTGTCCAGCGCGGTTGTGTCACATCGTGTAAACCTTGTGGAATGTGCTCATACGAAGGCTCTCCATCCAATATGGGACGTGGCTTCTCCGCCTGATAGGCCCTTTGTACGTATCGCCAATTATCCTCCTCCGTATTGTCTTCGATGGGATACTGCGCATCGCCCATTCGTTGACCGTATCGGCGATGTCCGCTTTGAAACAAATCAAAGTCTTTCCATTCGGCTGCTTCAAACCAATCGATGGATGAGGTACGTCCTTTGGGGTGATACGTCATCAGATGATTCGAATCCAGCTTCTTAATTTGTTGAGCAAGCGCATTCCAAACGTCGGGCTTCACATCACCCGGTACATCTCCTCCGATGATCCAAATAATGTTGGGCCTATTGCGATAACGCTGTGCCAAAAACGTACCATAACGGCCTGCTTCGTCCACATTCATCTTGCCACTCTTAACCAATCCGCCCCAAATACAGACCATCCCAATATAAATCCCACGCTTTTCGGCCGTTTCGACCAGGTAATCCATATGGGCCCAATAATGGTAGGAAGCGTCGTGTTCAAAAACAGAAAAATCAAAACCCTCCGGATTGGAAGAAGCGCCATAGGCATTGATGGAAGGGACTCCATTGAGTACTTGAACCAAAACGACATTAAAACCGGCTTTCTGACAGGCATTCAAATAATGTTCTGCTTCGTTGCGATCGGTTCGTTGCGGCAGCAACCAGCCGGTATCACCCAACCAAAAAAAAGGAGTACCATCCGAGTGTTTGAGGTAGCGACCCTCATCGGAAATCATCAATGCCCCGTGATCCCAGGGAGCAGACCAAGAAACGATCGAAATAGAAAACAGGAGGATGAACAAGCATTTGCGCATGACATTTTTTTTCAAAGATACCGATTGAAGGCAAAATAACGTAACTTGCAAATAAAAAAGAAATCCTATGTTGATTTTATTGGCACCGGCAAAACGTCAAAACATCGGTAAAGAAATTCTACCGGATCTCTTCAGTCAACCGGCCTTTTTAAAGGAAGCCAACGATCTGATTGGTCAGTTGCGCAAATACGCGCAATCCGAGCTTTCTAAGATACTACACATCAATCCCAAACTCGCTGAAATCAACCTGGAACGATTGCATCAATGGCAGATGCCTTTTACGCCCGAAAATGCCAAACAGGCCGCCTGGCTGTTTGACGGAGATGCATACCAAGGCCTGAATATTCGTCGGTTTACTGACGCGCAACAGCCCTACATTCAACAACACCTCCTACTCTTTTCCGGCTTGTATGGTCTATTGAGGCCTTTTGACCTGATTCAACCCTACCGTCTGGATGTGGGTGATTCATTCAAACCCGCTCAAGCAGTCACGCTTTATGCCTTTTGGCAAAAAAAACTGACGGACTTCATCGATCAACGGCTGATGGAAACGGATGCTCCGGATCTGCTCCTCAATCTTGCATCCAACGAATACTGGAAAATCATCGATGCACAACACATCAAGGCTCGAATCATTCATGTAGACTTCTTGCAGGAAGGACCTCAAGGCCTCCGCAACATAAGCACCCATACAAAAAAAGCACGCGGACTGATGGCTGCCTACGTGCTTGAACATCAAATCAAGCGTCCTGAAGATCTGATTGGTTTTTCCGATGAAGGTTATACGTACAGGGCGCATGCATCCACGGAGCTACACCTTGTATTTGCGCGTTAATCGTACTTCTGAAACAAAAAGTCGTTGTACGGAAAACGCGTGATATGAATATCCTTGACACGCTCGTAAACAACTTCTTTAAAGCGTTCCATGTTGGATAAATCCTTGGCCGAAATAAACATGCAATCCTCATGCATGCGCGACATCCACGTTTGTTGCAATTCCTCGAGCGGAATGTTTTCAGCATTACGTTCGGTCAAATCGTCCGCGTCTTTTTCAATGTGACGATACGCATCAATCTTATTGAACACCAACATTCTAGGCTTATCTTGCGCGCCAAGGTCAGCCAAGGTCCGATGCACCACCTCTATCTGTTCCTCAAAACCCACATGGGAGATATCTACAACATGCAGCAGCAAATCTGCCTCACGTACCTCGTCGAGTGTTGATTTGAACGATTCCACCAAATCGTGAGGCAACTTCCGGATGAAGCCGACCGTATCGGTCAATAAAAAAGGCAAATTATCGATGATCACTTTTCGTACCGTAGTATCCAAGGTCGCAAACAACTTGTTTTCTGCAAACACCTCCGACTTACTCAATACATTCATCAGCGTTGACTTACCCACATTGGTATATCCAACCAGCGCTACACGAACCATTTTGCCACGGTTCTTGCGCTGTGTGGCCATTTGTTTGTCGATCTGAATCAGATCTTGTTTAAGTTTGGAGATCTTATCCAAAATAATGCGTCGGTCGGTTTCGATCTGACTTTCACCCGGCCCGTGACGACCGATTCCCCCACGTTGTCGTTCCAGATGGGTCCACATACGCGTCAAACGGGGCAACAAATACTTGTACTGTGCCAATTCCACCTGTGTTTTCGCATGTGCCGTTTGGGCGCGTTTGGCAAAAATATCCAGAATTAAATTGGTTCGATCCAAAATCTTAATATTCAGTGCCGATTCAAGGTTGCGCACTTGCTTGGAAGACAATTCGTCGTCAAAAATAACCAAATCGACCGCATTCTCTTCAATAAACAAGCGGATTTCCTCCAGTTTACCTGTCCCCACAAAGGTCTTCGGATTGGGATAATCCAATCGTTGCATAAAAGTCCCGACAGTCACAGCGCCTGCTGTATCCGCCAAAAAGGCCAATTCATCCAGATATTCCATGGCCTTTTGCTCGGGTTGATCCTGTGTAATCAGTCCAACAAGAATGGTTCGTTCTGCCGCTTCCGGCACGCGTTGTTTTTCGATCATCTATATTCGATTGCTTTAAATACTTCACGCCCGTAAACCGATTCAATCACAACCAATAAGACGGGCTGGGACAAAGATACAAAAGTCAACTCAGTTCCCAACATCCGACCTTGAGCTACTTTTTGTCCCGTCGGTGTCAGTACATACACACGGGCATCGATGTCCCGATCGGATTGGATACGCAATCGACCCTGGTTCCGCAGCACAGTTCGATGCGCGGTTGCCTCCACGATCGGATTTAAATCGGTCGCCGTTTGAACCCAGACTTCCCACTCCTTTTGATGCTCGGCCGAGGGCACATCGTTTTCAGGCGAAATTCGTGCAATCTCTGATGTCACGGTGAAGCGTACCGGCGCGCGATAATCCCGCACGTCGTATGGATCCGGGGAAATGCTCGCTCCATTGGAGGCAAGCAGCCCCAACTGCAAATCACTCAAATCCGCACCGGATGGAAGACGTATGTCAACCCGACTTTGCGCTGCATCCAATCGGACATCGGCCTCCTCAAAATGAGGCAACTGTGCGGAAAGAATGTTGGCATCCCGGTCGACGACCCGATCCATCAACACAAGCCAGTCAGCGGTACTTCCGTTGGCTGCTGTAACCGTATACGTAAACGGATTGGATAGATCGACCAACGCTCCGCTCTTAGGAAAAATCGTGGCCCCGTCCGATGGGAATACAATGGGTTTTTTATCCGCCAGACTCTCGCTGACTCCAACCGTCCCATAAATCCGACGCATGCTTTTATTGATCACAATGGAATTGTTCCCACTTAAGTAGTACGTATCAATCATCGCTTCTGCACTTTTTTCAAGCTCGACGTCAAAAGAAATCTGTGCTCCTGCAACGGAAATGTTTGATATTCGAATGCCACTCGCCTTTCCATTTTCAAAAAACAACGGATTAAATTCTCCTCCCCATACCAATCCGGATTGGCCGGCTGCAGCAGCAGAAGCAATCTTTCCATTGATCGTTGCCGTCCCATCGGGGCGAAACAAATAAACCTCATCCGGAGGCCCCTGTGCATTGCCCTTGTAATTGGGATTGATTCGATACACCAACAAACCCGAGCCGGGCAAACCGCGCTCGAAGGCATCGTCTTTTTTGCGATACTCCAACACAAAGTAGCTGGAAGAGGTCGATGCCGGATCGACAATTTTATAGACATTGTTGGTCGAAGACGACAAGGGATTAAGACTGTATCGGCCACTTTTGGTAATTCCGGGCAACGATTCGATCCACGTAGCATTCGAATAACGATACTTCATATAAGCACCCATATGCGAATTGCCACTACCCATCAAATCCCAAACACCCACCGGTTCAAAAGGCGTCTCTGCGCTATTGTAGCGATACAGATCCGGAGCACTTAGGGCATGGAAGGTTTCGTGCGTCAACACGTCCACCAGATTGCCGTAGTTCTCCAACTGAAACGTATAATCATACGCCAGGGCACCGTTTATGTACACATCCCCGCCCTGACCGTTTAAATAAAATCGATGTGGCCAAATCAGATCCGACCAGCCTTCGGGAGAACCCTGAATGATAAACGACAGCAAATCCATCTTTCCATCCTGGTTTTTATCCAGAACCAAATCGGCAGGAATACTTCCCTTCACCGATTTCAACGCATTCTGCAACAAGCCGAAACGTCGTTGATTGGCTTCAGCCTGCGTCTTATAGCCATCCGGACTGGTAAGCGCATTGTATTTCTTATAGAAAGACCTGGGATGATAATCCGTATAGGTGCGCGTAATTGAATCGACCGTGTTGATTGGAAAAAAATGCGACTGAATGTTCAATTTCTGATAAGAAACCGCATCGTAATAAGACCTCAGGCTTCTGGCTCCATGAAAGATCTCCTCATAATCCAGTTTGCTGTGACGAAATGCCGGGTCATCACTGAAACGAACGAAGACCACCAGATTATTCAGCACTCCTTCGTGCAAACGCTCTCCCGAACGTGTACGAACCTCGGCAAAGGCCGGATCCGGAACATACTCAGGTATCTTCATTGCCTCGTAACGCGCCTGCAATTGTTTATCCGAAAGGCGCAGGTGCGGAGTCAGTCCGACTTCGGAAGGACGCACCGTACCCGCTTTCCATTCGGAGGGAATCCACGTGGAATCTGATGCATGTATGGCATAATAAAAGTAACCGTCTTCTTTGCTATCAATCAAGACATAACCCTCGGCGTCGTGCAAATAATGATGGATGGCATCACCACTGGCATAACAACTCAGTCTACTTCCATCCGGCAGCATGATTTCCTGCGGAACATGGTGAAGATACTGGGCCGAACTCATTAGAGCGAACAGCCAAGTCGCAAAAAAAACGATTTTTCGTGCTATCATACGATCAATTAAACAATCTGGAAGGACTAAGGTTGACTACCTTTCCGACATTTTTTAATTCTTTTGCATCTATTTGCTTTTTATCCCCGAGGATACCAATGGCAATCGGCTTGTTCTTCACATGCTTCTGATAGAAAGCACGCACATCGTCAAACGTCAACGCACGATACTCCGGCAGAAGCATCTTGGCCGGATCTTCCGTATAACCCAAAAGCATATATTGCTCGAGCGCCCAAGTCATATCACGGGGCGATGGTTTGAGTGTCAAGGCAGTTTGTATCAGGAATGAACGGATATCCTCCATCCGTTCCGGTTTCTCCGGCATGTTGTTCATTAAATCCATATACACCTTGAGTGCATCCAACGCCTTATCTGCTTGCGTACCAATCATTCCACCAAAACGAACATGCATGTTCTCTTTTTTCGGCGTAGACCAATTGGCACCAGCGGTATAAGCCATGGCCCGGTACTCACGAATCTCCTGTAGAACAAGCCCGTTAAAACCGCCTCCAAAATACTGATTGAAGGCATCCAGTGAAACCTGCTGGCTTCGTTGATACGGCTGACCATCCATAAAAAAGTACAATTGAGATTGCTTGGTTTTGGGTTGATTGACTAAGAAAATTGTATTTTCCTCATAGGCAACTGCCTTTTTTTGAGTGGGTGAGGTCGAAGGCATCAATCCATCTGAAAAAGCCAAATTTTGCTTGAGAACCTGGAACACCTGATCGATCGGCTGGGATCCGTAATAATGAATCACCGCTTCGTGCTGGGTAGCCCGAATAAAGGTGCCGGTCAAGCTCTTAACCGTAAGTGCCTCCAACTCATCGGCCTTCAACCGCTTGATAAATGCAGACTCCTCACCATACGCCATATATTCCCTTAAGGCACTGCTCAACGCATTGTTATTTTCTTTTTCTACCTCACGAGACATCAATTCATTCCCAACCATACCATCCAACTGCTTCTTATCCAACTTTGGAAGCAATGCCAGGCGAGACATGAGCAAACAGGCTTCCGCCAGACTCTCCTCTTTTCCCATCAATTGAACGTAGGTATAATCCCGATCGTTATGAATCGACAGATTACAGGACAAATCGGCGATCGCCTCCTTGAATTCCTGAGCATCATATTGCCCCATAATGCCGGCACGATTCATGAGTGAAACAGCCTGTGGCAAAGTGGGATAGGTTGCCGAGCCGGCACCATACCGAATGATCATACTAAATACCTTATTTTGTGTATTCTGTTTGTAGAAGAGTTTCACTCCGTCTGAGAAAGGCTTTGTAGTCATTTCCGCTGAAAAATCCAGAAAGGTCTCTTCCGGTTGAACGGTAGGTAATTGCGCAAAACGTTTTCGGTAGGGAGAAATGGCATTTTCCGGCAAATCAATCTGAGCAAACTCCGGTTTTTGAACTTTCTCACCCGATTCATGTCCTTCCAAATTCTGCAGGACGATGCAATCATCCGTAAAAATGGCATTGGCCAATTCAACCAATTTCGCTTTGTCTACACGCGCAATCTGTGCGCGTAAATCGTCGTATGCATGCTCGACTGACTGCCCGAAAACAAAACGTTGAATGGCCATAAGGGCCATATTGCTGGCACTTTCCACATTCAGTTCCAACGTTTGGTATAAGCCATTTTTGATGTTGGTCACCAGTGCTTCGTCAAACGCTCCGGCCTTTACTTCACCCAACAAATCAACAATCATTTTTTCCGTTTCACCCACAGACAATTGCCTGTACTGATTCCGGTCAAATGCAGGAATGGCTTGAATAATAAAGCGCCCTCCTTCCATTAGACTAAAAACAGAGGCATCGACAGAAATGACGTCGCCATCCAAATACAAACGATCGAGCATGCCGGTTCCGTTGTTGTTGGTCAACACTTGAGCAAGCACTTCGTAGGCAAGTGCATCCGGATGTGTAGCCGGTACGGAATTGAATGCCCAATAGCCCAATTTATACGGCAACTTCTTAACAACCACTTCCTGTTTTCCTTTAATGGGAGAAAGCTCCGGCAATTCGGTTGACGCAACCGTTCCTTCCTTCCAAGTACCAAAGGTTTGTTCCAAAATGGGGCGGACGACATCCGGTTGAATATTACCGGACAAGACTACGGCCATATTGGAAGGCACGTACCAGGTTTGATAGTATTCAATCATCTTTTTGAGTGAGGGATTTTTGAGGTGTTCGGTCGTACCAATGATGGGCACTCCGTACGGATGGCCATCAAAGATCGTTTGAAGAAATGTCTCCGACAACGAAGACATCGGATTGTCTGCATACATATTTTTTTCTTCAAACACCGTTTCAACCTCGGTATGAAAACCCCTGAAAACAGGATTCCGAAACAGGCTTGCATACAAGTCGGCCCAACGGCTCAACTCGTAGGCAGGAAACATACAATAGTATTGGGTCAAGTCGTAACCGGTCGAAGCATTTAAATTGACACCCCCGATGGCCTGTACCAAATTGCTGAATTCGTTGGGGATTGCGTACTGTCCGGAAGCCTTTGCTTCTTCGTTGATTTTCTCAATGATACTTTTCTTCGCAACGGGATCACTGGTGGCCCGTAGCTGCTCAAACAAATCGATGGCCGCCTCATAGTGTGGCTTTTCTTTTTCCCAATCGGTTGAACCCATTTCCTGAGTACCCTTAAACATCATATGCTCCAGATAATGCGACATCCCCGTAGCATCCGTCGGATCGTTCTTAGCACCGGTTTTGCAAACAACGGCTCCGAAAACGGTATTTTCACCGGGATCTACATTCAATATGACTGTCAACCCATTCTCCAGTTGGTAGGTCATCATTTGCCGGGCCTCCACAGCTTGAATGGCCAGCAAGGCGAACGTTGCTGCCACTACACCGATACGTTTGAAAAAATTCATAGTTATAGGTTTTATTTGTTACCACACACCAAGCACAAATATACGGATAATGTTACACGATAAACACAGAAAGGGGAAGAAAATAAAAATCCCCTTCCCCTATCCCATTTATAAGTAACACCTTACTGTTTTGTCAAGACTGCATATCGATATGAACCAAAGTTTCCGACACCAATAACCCGTGCAGCCCATGCACCGGTGGTAATGTTGCCATCGGCATCAAACGTACAAACCAATGCAGCCGTATAATCATACGCACCATCTGCGATAACCACAGCCTTGCATTCTCCATACGTTCCATCGACATAAATAACGGATCCGGCAGGAATGGTCAAGGTTTTGTTGGGCACATCTACTTCCGCTTGGATGACTTCACCGCCTCCCCAAAAGTTGGCAATGGTAACAGAGGTTTCGCTTCCTTCGACCGGAGCTATTGTGACTGCATACGGCGTACTATTTTCTGCGGTACCATCCGCATACTTAAAATCAACCTCACCATAGCTTCCCAGAACGATGGAAAGTGGATGTTCGTTGTCTGAAATGGTGACCACGACCGTACCCGCATCCTCCGAAGTAAAATAATCGGCGGAATTTCCGGTCAGCGTAATGGAAAACGTTTTGTTCTTGTCGTACACATCGTTCCCGATGGTGGCTACAGCAATGTAACCGATACCGACACCATCCTCAACAACAACCGTATTGTTGGCGTTGAGGATTTTATAATCCGTACCCAATACCGCACCGTTTGTCGTTCCCG
Organism: Bacteroidales bacterium; assembly: GCA_028709215.1. GTDB lineage: Bacteria > Bacteroidota > Bacteroidia > Bacteroidales > UBA1402 > UBA8389. The sequence continues at coordinate 16,813 of JAQVXI010000013.1, read as the reverse complement.
CTTTTACCGAAAACGTCACTTGAACATCTTCACCCTTGCCGGCCGCAACCGACACCGGGATCAACAGCGTATCAGCATCTTCCTTGACCGAATACTCTGTCCCTTCGAAGGCAACAAAAGCATACTTACTCGCATCAAATTCCGGTGCATACACCTCGTCGCAAGCAACCGCAAAGGCTGCAAGCAACACGATTAAAATAGATTTAAACAGTTTCATATGATATTCCCTTTATTCGATTAATAACCCGGATTCTGACCTTTATTGATTTGAGCAGCCATACCGCTGTTTGCATTCAATTCATTTTGTGGAATCGGATACAACCATTTTACGTGATTGGGACTAACGGTCAAATCATTGACATCGTTCGCCATGCGATTGTTGCCCGCAGCCGTTCTGCCCTGACGGGTAAAGCCCAAACCTTTGCGCTTGTAATCAAAAAACAAATGTCCCTCAAATGCCAACTCACGTTTGCGTTCGTTAAAGATTTCGTCCTTGATTGCAGCCGGTTTTGGATCGGCGGACGGATTATAAGCAGTAATGCGATTGATTCTCAAATCCTGAATGCGCATCCAGGCAGAGTCGGTTTTGTTTAATTCGGCATACGCTTCCGCGCTAATCAAATACATTTCAGCCAAACGCAACACTTTGGGCATGTTGACCCCATTGGCATTGGTGGTTGAAGCAAACTCCGGATTCGTCGGATACTTATAAACCAACGTCAACGAATCACCTGTTTTGGTTTTCACATAGTTGAAATAGCTGTCATATCGTGTATCATTCACAGCATCATACAAGGCCAGGAAATTATCCGTTGGCATGTAATCCGGATTCGGATCGCCTTGTGAATCGTTGTAGTAATTGTATCCAATGTAGCGATTGGAAGCATCGTTGACGGTCAAGCCCACTTTCCAAATCACTTCATCACCGACGTCATTGAGCCACATATTCTTGAAACCGGCGCCGTTTTCAAGCGCATAGTTTGAATTGGCAATGACCATTTCCGAATACTTTTTGGCATTTTCCCAATCTTCCTTATACAAGTAGACCCGAGCCAACAGCGCATTGGCGGCAGCTTCAGAAAAGTAACGATCGACCAATGCACCGGTACGGGGACTGGTTTTCATCAAACCGGCCGCTTCTTTAAGGTCGGCGATGATGTTGGTATAAACCGTCTCAATGGTGGCTCTGGGCGGTTCGGATATCTCAAACGCCTTCATGTAGGGTATACCCAGATCGGTCGATGCCGTGGCCGGGTCGTAGGCTTTTGCAAACATACGCAATAGGTCAAAATGCACCAACGCACGTGCCATCAGCGCTTCTCCCTTGTAATAATTCAAATTGGCCGCATTGCCTTGAATGCCTCCCACCGAATTAATTACGATATTTGCCCGAGAAATAACCACATACATGGACTCCCACATCGCTTCAATATCGTTATCAGTCGCCGTGTGCAACCAACGATACAGGATGCCCAACTGATTGGAGAAACCCATCACTGAAGCCACTTCATCGGTCATCACGTCACCATAGACGACAAAATAACGACCGTAATAGGCATCACTTTTTATTGCACTGTACACACCATTGACGGCCACTTCTACATCCGCTTCGGTTTGGATGGCCTCATCCATGGCTACCGCAGAATGCGGATATAAATCTAAAAAGCCTTCACAGGAACTCATAAAAAGTCCCAGAGCCAAGCTTGCTATAATTATTGCCTTTTTCATACTTTCTATCATTTAAATACCATTAAAAACCAATTTCAACACCGAATGCAAAACTGCGCACGTGGGGATAAAAACCCAAATCGTACGGACTGTCGATTTCCGGATCCTGTCCCGAATACTTCGTCATCGTAAACAGGTTGGTTGCTTTTGCATAGAGGGATACTTTTTTCAAGAATTCAACACTGCGCAAACTGCGTTCCGAAAAGCTGTAGTTAAGAGTCAAATCTTTCAAACGAATGAAGGAAGCATCCTCCAACAGGTGATCGTCAAACTCCGGTGATTCCGTTAAGGGATCCGGGAATTGAGCAATATCTCCAACTTGTTTCCAATGGTTTAAGACCTTTTTGGATTGGTTGTAACTGGCAAAACCAGCATTCTCCGTAAAATATCTGGAGTTGTTGATCATCCAGCGATCGGCCATCATCGAGAAGAAGGCGGTCAAGGTGAAACCCTGATAATCCAAACGAGAAGTCAAACCACCGTTCCAAGGAGCGTACCATGTTTTTCCGGAAAGAGTAACGGCATCACTGGTTTTGAATTCGGTGGTAGGATTGCCATCGGAATCCAACCAAACGTATTGACCGTTTGCCGGGCTCACACCCACCAGTCGGTTCAAATGGAAAGTACCCAAAGATTCACCCACCTTATAAATCAAGTCGCCATCCAGGATTTCCGTTTTCCCGGCAAACAACTCTTTGATTTCGTTCTTGTTGTAACCCAGATTGGCATTCAAAGACCATCTCCAGTCGTCCGTACGAATCACATCCCAATCAACCGAAACTTCCACACCCGAATTGCCGACACGACCGATGTTTGAATAGCCTTCGCCAAAGCCGGACGTATAAGACAAGGGCACTGCATACAACATATCCCGTGTATTGGAGTTGTAATAAGCCAACGAAATATCGACGTTGTTGAGCAAGGTGATATCAAAACCGGTATTGAACATGTGTTTGGACTCCCAGGTCAAATTAGGGTTTCCGGGAACCGAAGGTGCTCCCCCCGATTTATCGTTGTACGTCGGGCCGGCACCGTACAAAGCCAAGTGCGTATAGTTCCCGATGTTCCAGTTTCCGGTGGTACCATAGCTGAGTTTGTAACGAATTTTTTCAAAAATATCCAAATCCTGCATAAAGGCTTCTTTCTTCATGTCCCACATACCGGCCACAGACCAGAAGGGAGCAAAACGATTGTTTGCACCAAAACGCGATGCACCGTCGTAACGCAACGAAGCATCCAAGTGGTAGCGTTCATCGAAATTGTAATTGGCAGAAATAAATCCGGACAACATGCGATAGGCAGACTGATCACCTGCTACAGAGAAAGGAGTTGCCGTTGCATCCAAGACATCCACCAAACTGTTGGGCAAACCGTTTCCGGTTGCAGAGAAGGAAGAGAAAGTATTCATCAAGCTTTCCTGACCCAATTTTGCTTCCAGGTAATGGTCACCCATTTCCTTATTGTACTGGAACATATTTGTATTGGTGATTTTATAGTTGCGGGAGAAACCGCTACTGACCGATCCCTTATTGGTCAATCCCCAGGCAGAAAGGGGACTGGTGTAGCTATTCGATGTGAAATCTCTAAAATCCACACCGGTGATGGTATGAAAGTGCAATTCCTTGGTCAGTTTGATTTCGGCTCGGAGACTGGCCACCATTTTCATCACATCAAATTGTGAGGGGTTCAAATAGAGATGTTCCAAAGGGTTGGCCCAATTTAATCCATCGCTAACCTGCGTATACGAACCATCCTCTCGGCGTGCAGGCACCCATGGTGTTTCTAAGAGGGAACGGAAAATTGGGTTATACACATTGCCTGCATAAGCATCGTTACGGTCCGGAGTGATCGCGTTGCTGGCTGTTTCGTAACCAAACGTCAGGTTGGAACCAATCGTAAACCATTTGTTTGCATCCCCTTCTACGTTCAACTTGGTCGTGAAACGCTGGAAACCGGAAGTTGGGATCAAACCCTCTTCGTCATAGAAACCTCCGGAAATAAAGTATTTCATTTTTTCGTTCCCACCACGAATGGATAAGTCATGGGATTGTATTTTACCATTTTGAGTCAATTCGTTCAACCAATTGGTATTGTACTTTTCCAAGGCTGCACGATCGTACGTACCGGGGGTACGCATACCAAGGTATTCTTGGTAATCGAGCAATTCCGTCGTATTCATTTGGTCAAACTTATCGCGTGCAATGCGGGATATTCCGTAAAAACCGCGATAGGATATCTCTGCATTTTCAAAATTCCCACCTGTTTTACTGGTAAGAATGATGACACCGTTGGCAGCACGAGAACCGTACAACGCGGTAGCAGAAGCATCTTTTAAGACAGAAATGCTTTCGATGTCGTTGGGATTAAGTGAAGAAAAGTCGGAAGCACTCACTTCGATACCATCCAAAATATACAGCGGTTCAGAACCGGCAGAAATGGATCCGACACCACGAATGCGAATGCTTGCCTGAGAACCCGGCATACCGGACGAGTTGATAACGTTCACACCGGAAACGGCCCCCTGAAGTGCGTTTTCAAAACTGGCAACCGGCAATTTTTCCAATTGTCTGGAACCGACGACATCAACCGAACCGGTCAGACTTTCGACCTTTCGGGTACCATACGCCGTTACCACCACCTCATCGATGTCAATCAAGGCCGGTCGGAGTTGTACGTTCATCACTGTACCGGCTATGGCAACTTCCTGTTGAGCCATACCCAGATAATTAAAAACTAAGGTTTTCGCATCCGAAGGCACAGCAATCGAATACGAACCTCTGTTGTCGGTTATAACACCAATCGTGGTACCTTTGACCGAAACGGAAACCCCAGGCAATCGCTCACCATCTTCCGCCGAGGTTACAACACCCGTTATGGTGCCACCCTGTGCAAAGATAAATCCCACGCTTACAAACAACATGCAAGACATTAAGAAAATTAGCTTTCTCATACATTTGACATTTTTATTGAACAACAAGATTCCATTTTCACTTTAAATTAACGCTCTTTAACTTAAGTAGCAAATATAAACACTTTTTCATATGAATTGACATCTTTAAATAGTAACAATTATCATTTAATATCAATTGGTAGCAATTAAAAAAGTATCCTAAAGGGCTAAAAATAATCAAAATGATAGCTGCAAACTCCTATACACCTCATATACTGTTATTTACATGTATTACCTTTTTGTTACGTTTATTGTTTCCTCTAGAAATATATTTGTAGTAAAAATTTCATTCGACTGAAAATAAATATATATTTAACTAAGAAATAAATCCTTAAACACATATTTTAAAGCATACGGCCGAATATTCCAACAAAAAACAGAATTAATCCACGCATTTTCGACCGAAACAGATACAATCAGACAAAAAAAGTGCCTTGAAATTCAAGGCACTCATACAAACATCACCATTCCGGTCAATCTACCTCAACGACCAAATAGCGTGAAACTTCCCAAAAGGCAGAAGGATCCAAGATCCTTAGCACCACATCGCCATTTTCCGTATCCAGCCGATAACTGGATGCCGGATGATTGGTCAGTAGCTTTACTTTCTTTGAATACAAGGCAATTTCATCCAAACTCACCGCATCAGCTTCCAGGAAATAATCTTTATCAAAGCCTTCTTCCAACAAACCATTTCGGGTGTAGATACTATGCGCACGCAATTCTTTGCGCGTGCCAAAAACGAACCAAACCCGATTGAGCTCTTCCTGTTGAACCATTAATTGTAGCTGTTGCGTTTCCAACTGATCGGACAAACCCGAGACAGAGTCTTCCAAATGTTGTACAACCTCACCCAACACCTCGATTTGAATATCTTTCATGATCAATTGTTCACGCATTTGAGTGAAAAGCACTTCGTGATCACTCAATTCCTGCTGCATGCGATCCACCATACGCTTCAACTCTCTGCTGGTAGATTTGGCACTGGATACCTGATCCTGAAGTGCACGTACCTGCATACGATTTTCTGTCAATATTTTCTGTATCAGCGTAATATCCTGAACGATGCGTTCTACGCCATCTTCGGTTATTTGTTCTTGCTCCGTTTGAAACTGAACATAATTCTCGGCCGTTTTTATCTGTGAGAAGTTTTCTTCTATTCGGTTAAAAACAGCCAGCATCTGGTTCATTTCTGCCAATTTCTTCTGCTCTTCCAGCAAAAGGGAATCCCGTTCCATTTCAAGGGCCTTATACGCATCCGAACGATGTTGACACGAAAACAGCAAAGAGAGGAGTACCACAAAACAGCACATCCGCAAGGGCAAATGAAAAACAAACTGGTTCATATAGGTAAGAATTAATGAGTTCCGGACACAACAATAACAAATTCCCCTCTGGGTTCATGTGCCGTAAAATGAACAATGAGTTCGGATAAGCTGCCACGAACCGTTTCCTCATACAACTTGCTGATTTCACGACTCACCGAAGCCTCTCGATCCAAACCACAGTATTCCTGTAATTGGGAGAGCGTTTTAAGCACTCGATGCGGTGATTCGTACAGGATGAACGACACAGGTAACAGTGCCAATTCTTTCAATCGGGTTTGACGTCCTTTTTTAACGGGTAAAAAGCCTTCAAACCAAAATCGATCACAAGGCAATGCAGCATTGACCAAAGCCGGCACAAAAGCCGTTGCTCCCGGTAGGCAAATCACCTCAACCCCTTGGCGGGCACATGCCCGAACCAACATAAAGCCCGGATCGGAAATGGCGGGCGTTCCCGCATCGGATACCAACGAGATCGTTTCTCCGCCAAGCATACGTTGAACCAAAGATTCAACGGTTTTGTGCTCGTTAAACTTATGATGCGACTGCATGGGTGTATGGATGTCAAAATGCTTCAACAGGCGCATGGTATTGCGCGTATCTTCGGCCAAAATCAAATCACTGGAGCGCAACGTTGCAATGGCACGCATCGTCATATCTTCCAGATTGCCAACCGGTGTTGGTACTACATACAGCATCCCCATACAAGCGTGGTTTTAATTGGGAAACAAACGTTCCAAAAGCATTTGACACGCTGCAACACATTCCGATTCTTTCCAGTCAGGACATTCAGAAGTCAGCAACTCCGTTGCTTCCTGAATGGACTTGCAGCGTTCCATCGATCCAATCACTTCGTGCATACGTTGAGCATCTCCATGGAATAACTCGCGCTGAAAACAAAAGCGATCGTTCAAGCCAATCATGGAAGTCCAAGCAATTGTTTCGGATGGCTGAATGGGCTGAACAGTTTCAACAGGCTGATTGGATTGAATCGAAACATCCTGCGTTGGCCTATCGGACAGAGCACCCAACGACAAGCGTTCAATTTCTTCCACTTGGAGACGAATGGACTGCAATAAAGGTTTGGGAAAAGTTTCCACTGCTGCAAGACCATCTACAAGAGACGTCAACTTCTGACATTCTTTTCGCAATCGTTCTTCCATTCTTTCGTTTCTCATAACGGCTACAAAATTACATAAAAATCAATGACTTCGCAGCACGTTCTCCATAACTTTTTTTAACTCAGCAGAGGCTGTCTCCACATCGTTCGCCAGCACGACAAGGGCTTGAATCCGGCCTTCCTTTTCCCGGTAACCGGCATAACACAAAACCCCATTCATCGAACCGCTTTTTAGCCGATAAACAACGTCGGCTTGCTCGTTCTTAAGCAACTGCCTTACGGTTCCTTCCTTGCCCGCAACCGGAAGCAACAACCGTAATGCATTCGTATCAACGGCCTTAGACTGCATGTACACGAGTATCTCAGACAAGCCCCTTGCCGTCATTCGATTGAGCGGAGATAAACCGGAACCGTCAACCCAAAAACATCCGCTCAAATCAAGCCCCCTCGATTGCCAAAAGCGTCGCATGTAGTCAAGACCATCTTTGCTGGTGGCCGGATAACTTCCGGCATAATAGGCCAATTGTCTTAGGATTGTTTCGGCATACACATTGTCACTATTCCACAAAAGAATGCGTAAAAGTTCGCGAAGCGGTGGGGAACTTGTTGTATGCAGCCATTGGGCACCGGCCTGCATTTCGAATCGATCAATCCGTTTGCCAGCCTCCGGGAGCATCCACGCTTTCGTTTGAACCCCAGCCCGATGCAACGCATCCCGAAAATTTAAAATCAACGTTTGCGTCGGATCGGGCAGATCCCCTTTGACAACAAACGTGCTTCGATGCGCCGGAATGGAACCACGCAACAATCGTTGACCGGAAAAGGGTATTCCATACAAATAGGCACTATCCCGCTGATGAGACTTTGCGACCAAGCGGTTATCAAAGGAAGCGCCATGATGTGGAGGCCAAACGCGATCGATCCGTACTTCCGAACCGACAATCCCGGATGACAAGGTCAATTCCATGCTGTTGTCAAACACGGAAAGAGCAGAAACACCGGCAGCATAATAATTTCCCAAATCTTCCCATGTCCAATAAGGTGACACGACCTGATCGTCAAACCGGCTCACATCAACCCGTATGCCACCATTGACCTGTCGAATCCCTGCAGCCAACACCGAAGCGACCCAATCGCGTAAAAAGGCCATACGTTCCTGTGCAAAATGCCTCGACCCGAGGCTTGGATCCCCTCCGGCTACAATCCACAAATCACCGTACAAGATACCGTCCCGAACTTCTCCCACTTTGTACAAACGCGTTTCGAAGCGATAATCCGGACCAAATGTTTCCAGGGCGGTGGCAGCTGTGATCAGTTTTTGGGTAGAGGCAGGCACCAACGACAGGCCTGCGTTCTGTTCAAAGACCACGGTCTGCTGCTGTATATCATACACACGCAGCCCCATCAGGGATGAACCATCCAATTGCTGTGCGATCAATCCGTGAACGGACAACAAAAACAAGACCGTATAAAGGATTTGCTTTTTCATAGATACATGCAAAGATAGAACTTTCACGCACATGGATACAAGGTGTTAAGAAAGTCCGTACTTTTGTTGTAAACCAAGCTTACTCATCATGGAACACTCCGAAAAGAAAACCTTTACCCTGGATCGCGTCGTCCGCATCATTATCGGTATACTCTTGCTTTTGGGAACCGGCCTGCTCATCAACCGACTGAGCGCTGTATTGCTCCCCTTTCTGCTTGCCTGGCTATTGGCCTACCTGATGTATCCATTGATGAAATTCTATCAATACAAGCTCCGTTTTAAAAGCAGAATCCTTTCCATAACCGCCGTCTTATTGACCGTGTTTTCTGTATTATCGCTCGCCTTAATCTTATTGGTTCCCCCCATCATTGATCAAACCCAAAAGGCCATTCAAATCACCCTTCAATTGATACCGGAAGCAGAACAAAACTGGAATCTTCCTCCGGCTTTGGTTGAAACCATTCGTTCGTACATCAATCAGTTTAGTATTGAAAACATCGGCTTTGACAACATGCAGAATTTGGTACGGGAATTGCTTCCCAGAGCGTGGTCACTCCTTACGGGTGCAGGCAGCTTTCTTCTGAATATAGTGATCGTTTTCATGGTGTTACTGTATCTGATATTCATCCTGAAAGACTACGAAAACATATCAGAAGGTTGGTCGGAACTCATCCCCAAACAGTATAGACATTTTGTTTTGCAAGTGGGAGAAGATCTAAAAAATGGGATGAATCGCTACTTCAGAGGGCAGGCGCTCATTGCACTGACTGTAGGCATCCTTTTCGCCATCGGGTTTAGCATCATCAAACTGCCCATGGGTCTTGCTTTTGGGCTGATGGTCGGTTTTATGAACCTCATCCCCTACCTGCAAACCCTCGCCATCCCGCCGGCACTCATGCTTGCTGCCATCAAATCGGCAGAGACCGGACAAGAGTTTCTCTGGGTTGCCGTTGCGGTATTTGCGGTATTTGGCATCGTACAAACAATACAGGAAGTCCTCTTAAATCCAAAAATACTGGGTGATGCCACCGGCTTAAATCCAGCAGTGATCCTTTTATCCTTATCCATTTGGGGTTCGTTGTTTGGAGTCGTCGGAATGATTCTGGCACTACCCATGACCACCCTCCTAATCTCGTACTACAATCGATTTGTAATACAAGGTGGTATGATCGAAAAATGGGTAGAAGATCCGGACAAAAGCAATCACTCCACAGACGGAAGTCCCACACGATAATCCTTCCGATCCGCTCCTTCGTACAAAGAGAGGACGAGGGTATCGGGCGAAGGGATCCCAGGGTTGCGCAACCAAAAAACCGATGCGTAGACGGAAGCATCGTACTGCTGCACATCCCCACGTGCGTCGTGTTCCAGGGTGAGATACAAGTACTTCAATCCGGAGACGATAACCATTGAATCGCTTCGAAGAACGATCCGATGCTTGACCTCAGAATAGCCTCGTTTAAAGCGACAATGCACATTCAAGTATCGTCCGGAAATCCAGGGCTTTTGTTCCATCCAAATGGGGTCGGTCGCAGCAGCACCCAAGGTATCGGACTGTTGCACATCCAACATCAACACCGATTGAATGTAAAACAACTTCACACGATACGTTTGAGAAGCGTACACATGGGGAGTCTGTTCCTCGACAATGGAATAATTGACCAAGACGCGGCTGCCTTCTTGAAATTCCGACAACGGTTCGTTCGAAGTAGGATACAGCTTCAGACCCTCATCCGTCATGAGAAACAACACATCGTTCAAATCACGCGTGATGCAACACAAAGAACTGGCATACTCCGCTTCGTATGAAAAATCCTCCTTGCTGCACGATGCGAATTGTAACAGCAGGAGGATTAAAAGAATATGAATCAGTTTACGGGACATAAACAAAGTTCGCACGATTGTTGCCGGTCGCACTTTCAATCCATTTGAGTTCAAATTTTATGGTATCCGCCTCCGGAAAGTCCAAGCGTAGATTGCTGAGATCGTACGAGTAAAAGCGAGAAAAATAATAACCTGTATACACACCGGCTGCATTGTGCACCAGCTCAAGTGAAAGACTCGGATTGCCGTTTGCATCCATCGAATCAAACGCTTTATGATAAATCAGATTGACCGAATTCGAATCCCCATAGACCTGATAGGTTTGAGCAATTACATTCAAAAAGTCACCGGTAACGTGTACAATGGACGTCGAATAAAAAGGCGATGACTCAAAAGGTGAGGCAGAATCCGGCCAAAGCGTAAAATACGACTCCATGTCTACTTCCGTATAACTGTATACGGTTACCGGATAAAAATTGCTTCGGCTTTGCGTAGTATCATCAATGCTAAACCGGATAAATATGCGATCACCGGCTTTATAAGGAGCCGTTGCTCCCGTCCAGAGTGCATTATTACTGCGCAAGCTATCACCCAAATCTGTCTCAAAAACCGTATTGGGTTGATTGTCTTTCACAAAAACCATGGCATCGTATAAGACCACGTTTTCTCCCTCATCCACATCCCAACACGCTTGAAATCCAACGAGTAAAATCACAGCAACGATGGCATACAGAACATGCTTCATAGCGCTCACTTTTTTTCAGCTTCTAATTTATTTTTCAACGGATTGGCATACATTTCCAACATCCGCTTTTTCAAAAACGGTTCATCTTTATCCTTCAGTTCAATCTTATCCAATTGTTTCTGAAGATACACAGAAAAATGTTCCCTTTCCTTCTGAGAATAACTCTGAGCGAAGCGATCCAAACCATCCAGCATATCCGCTGCAATGTAGTTGCCCGGATACAAGTGGTAATTCTTATGAATCCTCGTATCAATGAGCTGAGCAATTTTTTCAAACAATTCGTTCTTATGCATACCGACCTCCAATTTTTGAAGTTCATCTGACAGGCAAGGTGTAATCTTAAAGAAGACACGACCTTTGAATCCCATCAGTCCTGTCTGCATATTAAACAAATCGTCCTTGACCGTTTTTACATAATCCGGGTTATCCCTTCTTAATTGCATTTCCCTCGCTTTGAGGTAGTCACATGGATCGTATTCATACGATATGGAGACTGGAACTATTTGCATAGATGCAAGATTTTCCAAAACGCTACCGCCTCCACCTAAGTTTAACATTTTCAGAACGCTTTCCTGGGTTCGATCGTTGGAATCTTTGGCACGTCCCTCTCTCTGCGCAATCCAAATAGACTGTTTCTTTTCATGTAAAGCATAATACATATAGGAAGAAAGCTCCAGTGAAGCCGTCAACTGTTGACGTACCGGCAAGCCGCGTTTGACAATAAAACTCTTATTCAAACGCACCAAATCCCGAATCCAGGGAAAAATCAGCAGATTGTCGCCAATAGCAATCTCAAAGGTATCCAAACCCTTATCAATCAGAAGAATATCCAAAAAGGCAGAATCTAAAATAATGTCACGATGATTGGACACAAACGTATACGTGGATGTTTTATCCAAGTATTTGAAACCGGCCAAATCCAAAGATGCCGTCGTTCGATCGGCCAACCCGCGAACATACGGATAAATGAAGGACTTCTGAAATTCCTGTATACTGGGAATGCCCTGCAACATCGACTTTAGGTCATCCAACTTCTTTCCCGGCTGTATCATTTCCAAGAGCTTACAAAAAGCAGCATCCGATAAAAGTCGATGGACTACTTCGGGAATCTCCGCATCGTGATACGAGCGAATGTCATCAAATTTTTGTACGTTCATAGGGCTACATATTAAGGTTTAATCCACTTCGTTTTCAATAATTTCCGCCATAACCTCCGACATACGCTTGCCGGCAGCGGCTACCTGTTGAGGAATAAAGCTGGTTGCTGTCATTCCCGGCGTCGTATTCACCTCCAAAAGGAAAATACCGTTTTTTGTCCAAATATAATCCGCACGAATGATACCGCGGCAATCCAGAATATCATAAATCATCGACGTAATCTGTTGAATCCGATCCCTTAATGTGTCTGGAATACGCGCAGGGGTAATCTCAGAAACCTTCCCCTGATACTTCGCCTCGTAATCAAAAAATTCATTCTGACTCACCACCTCGGTCAAAGGCAATACACAGGCACCCTTCTTTGTTTTGTAACAACCGCAGGTCAACTCCATTCCTTCCAGAAAAGACTCGACGATCACTTCGTCACCCTCCTGGAACGCATTTTTAATCGCAGCCTGCACCTCGTCAGCGACTTTAACCTTACTGACTCCAAAACTGGAGCCTCCCACATTCGACTTGATAAAACACGGCAAACCCACTTTTTCGATCAGCGCATCGGTTGCAATCTGTTGACCCTTTCTCAACAATAGAGATTCGGCAACCTGCAGTCCAAAGCCTTTTAAAAAATGGTTGCAGGCAAATTTATGAAACGTAAGCGACGAAGCCAACACCCCGCATGTGTTGTAGGGCATGGCTATCATATCAAAATAGCCTTGCAAACGTCCATCTTCGCCCGGCGTGCCGTGTATGGTAATCCAAGCATAATCAAAACGAATGCGTTGATCGTTTAAAACGAAACTAAAGTCGTTTCGATCCACCACTGCCGTTTCCGTATCCGATATGCGTACATACCATTCTTCACGTTTAAGCACAACAATCCAGGCATCGTATCGATTCTTGTCCAAAAACTGATACAATCCGTCAGCACTACGCAGGGAAACCTCCATTTCAGAAGAATATCCCCCACACACCAAGGCTATTTTTTTCTTACTCATTTGTCTGTATCTCTCTTGATGAAACATAATTACGCCAGCGATCAATCAACTGCTCCATATCGTTGGGAAGTTCGCTGTTAAAACGAAGAAATTCTCCGGAAACTGGATGCTCAAAACCCAACGTCATGGCATGCAAAGCATGGCGAGGACATACCTCAAAGCAATTGCGGATAAACTGAGCATATTTTGCAAACGTAGTTCCGCGCAAAATCTGATCGCCTCCGTAGGAAGGATCATTAAATAATGGATGACCGATGTGCATCATGTGCACACGTATCTGATGTGTCCTACCGGTTTCCAACTGACACTCAACCAAACTAACATATCCAAAGCGCTCCAACACACGATAATGTGTCACCGCCGGCTTTCCGCCTTTATCCTCGGGTACAACAGCCATGCGTTGACGATCTTTTGGGTTGCGACCGATGGCGCCGGTTACAGTACCGGTATCCTCATCAAAATTACCCCAAACCAAAGCAACATACTTCCGTTCGGTCGTTTTATGAAAAAACTGCCAACCCAAATGTGCCTTAGCCTCAGGATTCTTTGCCACGACCAACAAGCCCGATGTGTTTTTATCGATGCGATGCACCAAACCCGGACGCGGATCATCGGTTGGAAAATTGTTTTGATTGCGAAAATGCCAGGCGAGTCCATTGACCAGCGTACCAAAAAAATTACCATGCCCCGGATGCACCACCATACCCGCCGGTTTGTTGACCACCATCACCACATCGTCTTCATACACGATATCCAACGACATTTCTTCCGGGATTATTTCAGTGGACTGAGGCGGTGTGGACACCAACACCTCGATCTCATCCAATGGTTTTACTCGATAATTGGACTTCACCGACACACCATTTGCCAAAATCATTCCGGCGTCCGCTGCATCCTGTATGCGATTTCGTGATACATGGGTAATGCGGTCCACTAAAAACTTATCAATGCGCAACAACGTTTGACCGGGATCCGCGACAAAACGATACTTCACAAAACTGCTCGTCCCCTCATCGACAACATCCTCTGCAACATCCATCTCTTCTTCCGGCAATTCAATACCGGTATGTAACTTTTCACTCATCCTTCGTTTTCGATTAATTGATCGAGTCCTGAGCGAATGACCAAACCTCCGGATCCGCCTCGTATAAATCAGCCGCTTCTGACATCCAAATCTGTACCTTTTTGCCCATCACAACCGGAGTCTCACCGATGGGATCCTGTCGATAGACCCGATACTTCATAGCTTCCGAACTATTCTTGGGCGTTTGATCGTAAAACACATCCCCCACATTCAAATTGCGCGCGTGTAGCACATCAATCGCTTCGCTCAAACTCAAACCCTGTAAAACGGGGGAACGAATCTCACTCATACTACTGCCCTGGCCAACCACCAAAGTCACGCGTGCACCTCTATCCAAGCGACTTCCAGCCGGTATACGTTTGCCCTGATGCCGCACATCCAAAACCAGATCACGGTATTCAGAAGGCATATATTCAACATCACTCACTACGATGCCGTTGGCTTCAAGCAAAGCAATGGCTTGTCGTTGCGAAAAGTCTAAAACATCGGGAACACTTGTTTTCTCTTCAGAATAAGCATTGATCACCAAAAATAGATAACGACCCTCCTTTACGTGTGCACCTGCTGCCGGTTTTTGCTCCACAATGGCACCGGGCATCTGGGTCTTTGTATGAATCGAATCAATCACCTGAAACCGAAGGTTTTTTTTCTCGATAAACACAGCCGCCTGATCCACCGTCAAACTCGTCACATCCGGAACCACAATCAGTTCATTGTGACGTGTATACTTTGAGAGGCCGTAAAAAACAGCAAACAAAAGGATGGCAGTCAACACCAAAAAAATTAGTGCATGCGTAAGAATCTTTACGAATGTAGGTTTCATATTGCCTGATTTGAACTTCAAAAGTACGAAAAAAGCAGGAGTAAACCGTATAAAACAAAAAAAGTAAAGATGCGTACATCCTTACTTTTTTGTATTCTTATTAGACAACGATCAACCTCTCAGTCTCTCTTCGTCGGATACGGTTAGTTTCTTACGACCACGTGCGCGACGTTGTGCCAATACGCGACGGCCATTAGCCGTTGCCATTCTTGAACGGAAACCATGTTTGTTGGCTCTTTTTCTGTTTGAGGGTTGAAATGTCCTTTTCATTGACCAGTATGTATTGAATGTTTAATGTTCGTGTTTCGGCCTGCAAAGGTAAAAACTTTTTTCATAAACAACAAGCCCGGTCCCTTTTTTTTAAACCAATCACGCGGCGATTTGTGAGATTTAAGTATTATCCCGATATTTGCGGCAAAATAAATAAAACCCTTAACTAGAAGATGGCAACAACAGCAGATATTCGCAACGGCATGTGCCTTGACATCGACGGACAATATTACTTCGTGGTTGAATTCCTCCACGTCAAACCGGGCAAAGGTGCCGCATTTGTCCGCACAAAAATGAAAAACGTAGTGACAGGACGCATCCTGGAAAGAACCTTCAACGCCGGTGTCAAACTGGATGAAGTGCGCATCGAACGCCGCCCCTATCAATACTTGTATCAGGACGATATGGGATACAACTTCATGAACACCGAAACGTTTGAACAAATCGCCATCAACAAGGACAACATCAATGGTTCCGAATACATGAAAGAGGGAGACATCCTCGAGGTGGTTACCCATGCAGAATCAGAGACCGTTCTTTATGCAGACATGCCCACACACGTCGTGTTGGAAATCACCTACACCGAACCGGGACTGCGTGGCGATACCGCTACAAATACATTAAAACCGGCGACCGTCGAAACCGGCGCGACCGTTCGTGTACCCTTATTTGTTGAAACCGGAGAAAAAGTTAAGATTGATACCCGTGACGGATCCTACGTAGAACGCGTTCGCTCCTAACAAATAAAAACAGCACTCAAACCTGCCTCATGCAACGCACGATGGCAGGTTTTTTTTTAAATATCAAACGTCCTTTTGGTATTTATATTTATATTTTTGTAACTTTGCGGTTATATTTATACAATATGAAAACACAAAACGACACATCAGCCCAACGAATCCGGATCAAAGACTGGGCCAAAGAAGACCGTCCAAGAGAACGCATGATGGAAAAGGGAGCCACGGCACTTAGCAATGCCGAATTGATCGCAATCCTGCTGGGATCCGGTTCTCAACGCGAAAGCGCATTGGATCTCGCAAAAAGAATACTCGATGACGTCCAAAATAACCTGAGTGAATTGGGCAAACGCAGCGCTTCCGACTATTGTCGTATATATTCCGGCATCGGTCCTGCAAAAGCCGTCCGAGTGGTCGCAGCCATGGAACTGGGTAAACGAAGACGCGCCAGCGAAACCTTGCCCAGAAAACAAATCCGAAACAGCCGCGACATCTACGAACTCATTCATACCAAATTGATCGACCTACCACACGAGGAATGCTGGGTCGTACTAATGAACAATCA
>JAQVXI010000012.1:36393-56523 GCA_028709215.1 Bacteroidales bacterium | reverse complement strand
TGAAGGGACTTTCGTCTAAAGATTTCTCTCATCATTCAATCGAATAAAATACGGCTTCGAAAATACGTTTTTTTTCCGTTTTGTATGTATCTTTCCGTTCTAAAACGTAGAAATGAAAACCTTTTTACAGCTGACTGCTGAAGACCTCTACCATGATTTTGCCGATCGTCTTCCTGAAATAACGGTTGTTTTTCCAAACAACCGCGCGAAGCTTTTTTTCAGCAAACACCTATTTAATTGTGCAGAGAAACCCATATGGACACCCAATTTCTTGAGCATTCAAGATTTATACAGCAAGCAATCCGTTCTAAAAAAAGCAGATAATCTGTCTCTAATCACGCGCCTGTATCGGTCCTACCTTCATGTCAGTCAAAAGGATGAATCCTTTGATGATTTTTATTTGTGGGGAGAGCTCCTACTCAGTGATTTTGATGACATTGATAAGAACCTGGCCGATGCCAAGCAATTATTCCGGAACATCCAGGATCAGGCACGTTATACCGATACACTGGAACACCTTAGTGAAGAACAAGTCACTGCCATTCGGCAATTTTTTAAAAATTTTGATCCAAATCGAAAGACCGAGCTCAAGCAACGGTTTATCGAGCATTGGAACATTCTTTGGGACGTCTACCAAGATTTCCGCGAAGGTTTACTGGCCGAAGGGCTGGCATACGAAGGGATGTTGCATCGTCATGTCATTGAACATTTCATGCAACAGGGCATTGACGTCTTGAATCAACACTGTTATGCTTTTGTAGGCTTTAACGTACTAAACCAATGCGAACACCGCCTGTTTCATCTGCTTCATCGATCCGGAAAGGCGCGATTTTACTGGGATTACGATCAGAGTTATCTGAGTGGAACGCATGAGGCTGGGAGATTTATGCGACAGAACCTAACGGATTTCCCCAATCGACTGGCTGCTTCCAACTTTCAAATACTCCATTCACATCACAAAGATATTCACTTTCTTGCAGCCCCCACAGAGAATACGTCGGCCCGATACGTTACTCAATGGCTTGAATCACTCAAAAAACAGGATTCAACGCTCCGATGGGAAGAGGTTGCGGTTGTTTTATGCAACGAAAGTCTATTGCTACCCGTCTTGCACAGCATCCCATCCGTAGTAAGCGCCATCAACGTGACCATGGGTTTTCCTTTGATGCAAACACCCATCAGCACCCTTCTTGTGCGTATCTGTCAATTGAAGTCGTCGGAGACGGCGCGTTCCGTCAAACCTAAATGGCAACGCAAGCGCGTTTTACCGATCCTGCAACACCCCATTGTTCAAGCATGTAGTCCCAAAGCCAAACAAGTAGAGCAAGACCTGCTGCAAAACAATATCTTTTTTCCCGGACTGGAGCAGCTCAACAAAGATGCCTTGTTGCAGTGGATCTTTCGTCCTGCCAAAAACAGCATCGAGCTTGCAACGCAACTCCGTGAAATCCTTACTTTATTTTCAAAGGAAGAAATGTCCGAACATCATGCATTTCAATCGGAACCCTTGTTTCAAGAATCCATATTTCAATGCTACCTTACAACCACAACACTTTTGGACATTCTTCAAGCGGAAATGGTAGAAGTGGACTTGAATATTTTTGCAGGTTTGCTGCAAAAAATGATGTCCATCACAAGCATCCCTTTTTCCGGAGAACCCATTCAAGGACTTCAAATCATGGGCATGTTGGAAACCCGAAATCTAGACTTCAAACACATATTGATGCTCTCTGTCAACGAAGGCATGTTGCCCAAAAAAGGACAGGATGTTTCGTTTATTCCGTATAATTTAAAGAAGGGCTTTGGATTGACAACGCGCGAACACAAGGATTCCATTTACGCCTATTACTTTATGCGCATCATTCAACGTGCTTCTCATCTTTCATTGGCCTACAACACCTCTACCGATGGGATCAATCCGGGTGAAATGAGCCGATTTATGCTTCAATTGCTGGTCGACAACCCCAATACCATTCACAGACATCAACTCAGCAGTCAGATTGGTTTATCGGGACCCCGAAACATTTGCATACCCAAAACAAACGCCCATCTAAGAAGCATTAAAAAACTTAGTCCAAGCGCGTTAAACACATACATCGATTGTAGTTTAAAATTTTATTTTCGGTACATCGCAGGTCTGAAACCCCTGGATCAGGCCAAGGAGGATATTGACGGGGCAACGTTGGGTACCGTGTTTCACCATGCGGCACAACACATTTATACCGACCTTTTATTACGAAAAAAAGGCCTAAATCCAAGTCCATCCGAAGTGGAATCTTCGATCAACCACGAGCTGAATGGAACCATCATGCCGGAGGATCTGGATCCCTGGATCAAAGGGACGCGTTCCATGGAACAGGTCGTGGATTTGGCACTGCAACGACATCTTTTCAAAGTGGATTCCCCACAACAACTGTCAACGGAATACTCGGGAGAACAACTCATCAAGCGCAGGTTGTTGCTTGAGTTTCTAAAGGCGCTCTTAAAATGGGATGCCAAACAAGCCCCGTTTGACGTGCTGGGCATGGAAAAAGAATTTAGCTGTGCCCTTGACGTACGCGTTTCGAAGGAAACCTATTCCATCCGCATCGGAGGCATTGTGGATCGTTTGGACAGAAAACAAGATCGTTTTGTGTTGATTGATTACAAAACCGGAACAAAAAAAGCGGCTTCAAACGACCTGCTTCAACTCTTCGAATCCGGCGCCAAACGCGACAGTCATCTGCTGCAACTATTGATTTACAGTTGGATTCTTCATCAACAACAACCGGATAAAGGCATTACGCCACAATTGAGGTACGTCAGCCTGATGGGAAATGACACCTATCGACCCGAGGTATCGCTCGGTCAACGCAAGGAAAAGGCACAAATCGACGATTACCGATTGTTTCACAAGGATTTTGAATCCCATCTAAAACAGTTTCTTTCACACCTGTTTGATTTGGATGAGGCCTTTCAACAAACCTCAGAAACCGATTTGTGCACCTATTGTGATTTTAAATCCATTTGCAGACGATAAATATTTTTCTATCTTTGTTACTGTTAACTATTGAAACCACATTATGAAAAAGATTCTAATGATGCTTGCAGTCGGCTTAATGACTGTAACTGCCATGAATGCTCAGGATCGAGCATTGGGCTTTCGTTTCGGAGGAGGAATTGACCTAGGTGGTGAAATCACCTACCAGCAGTACTTAAGTGACCAAAACCGCCTGGAAGCCGACTTGGGCTTTTTCAACAACTCCGGTATCGCAGTAACGGGAATCTATCAATGGGTTTGGGCACTCGATGAGTTGGGAGACGGTTTTGCTTGGTACGCAGGGGTTGGTGCCGGACTTCGTTTGCACGAAGACGGAATGGGCGCCGGCATCAACGGACAAGTGGGTATCGAATACAGTCTGCCTTCTGCACCCCTTCAATTCTCACTGGACACACGTCCGGGGTGGTATTTTGGAAGTGGCAATCCGGGTGACTTCGGATTGGCGCTGAGCATCCGTTATTTGTTTTAATCACACACAAATAGACGAAAGCCTTCCACCGCCTGCGCTGGAAGGCTTTTTTATCCATCAGCACATGAACACAACCGGTTTTATCATTGGCCTGGCAACATTCATCATCATCGGTCTATTTCATCCGTTGGTGATCAAGGGCGAATACTATTTTGGCGTTTCCATTTGGTGGGCGTTTCTGATATTCGGGATTGCCGGTGTCGCCGCCTCCTTTTTCTTCACCTCTGTCATTCTATCGACACTCAGTGGAATTATTGGCTTCAGTTGCCTTTGGTCCATCAAAGAAGTCTTCGAGCAAGTCAAACGTGTGGAAGAGGGACGATTCCCCAAAAACCCAAAACGCATGAAACGTACGTAGTCGGATTTTCCTGTAAAACAGCTACCTTTGCCGTCCCATAATATGTACGCATTGCATGAACGATTTACTAGTTACGATACAAAACGTAGACATCGAACAATACGCTTATGATCTCCCTCAGGAGCGCATTGCCAAATATCCGATACAACCCAGGGATCACTCCAAACTACTGGAATTCAACGCAGGGAAGATCACCGATCATCGGTTTGACGCACTACCTACGCTTCTTTCCGAAGATAGTTTATTGGTTTACAACAACACCAAGGTCATTCACGCTCGATTGATTTTTTTTAAAGAAACCGGAGCGCGCATTGAACTCTTTTGCCTGGAGCCGCTGGATCCGGCCGATTATGCACAGAACTTTCAATCTCAACAGCAATGCAGTTGGGTGTGCTTGATTGGGAATCAAAAAAAATGGAAATCCGGACGGTTGAATCAAACGCTTCGAATCAAGGGGCAATCCATTGAATTTACCGCTGAGCGCTTACCGGAACAGGAACAACACCCGCACATTCGATTCACTTGGTCTGGCCAGGATATCACCTTTAATGAAGTGCTCGAAGCGGCAGGCAACATTCCCATTCCCCCGTATTTAGATCGCGATTCTGAAGCCAGTGATGAAGTCAGTTATCAAACGGTCTACTCACGAATTGAAGGTTCTGTTGCAGCACCAACAGCCGGTTTGCATTTTACGGACGATGTGTTGAAGGCCTTGGATCATAAAGGCGTTATGCGTCAGGAGGTAACGCTACATGTTGGCGCAGGAACATTCAAGCCTGTACAGGCCGATCGTCTGGAAGCGCACGAAATGCATGCTGAATTTATCTCTGTCCACCGAAACAGCCTCATCGAGCTGTTGAAGCATCAAGGTCACATCGTCGCTGTTGGGACGACTTCCGTGCGGACACTTGAGAGCTTATATTGGATTGGACATCAATTATATACAGGATACGCAACACAAGAGGAGGATGTTCTCCTGGATCAGTGGTATGCGTATCGTTGCATGCAAGCCAATCCGGTTTTGCCCGATGCGAACACCGTACTTCGCTGCCTTTTGGAACAAATGGATCGCAAAAACACGGATTACGTCACCGCAACGACCCGACTCTTAATTGCCCCGGGCTACCCCTTTCAACTGGTCAATCGTATGCTCACCAACTTCCATCAACCCAAAAGTACCCTGCTGCTTTTGGTCTCGGCCTTTGTCGGTGAACAACATTGGAAAAGCATCTACCAACACGCCATGGCAAACAATTATCGCTTTTTAAGCTATGGTGACAGTTCCTTGCTTACACACCAACAATAAGCAGAAGTATTCTGCGTTTAAGTAGCATGAAACGCCTGTATTCGCTTCCCCTCCTTGTGTCCCTCTGCTGTCTGATGATGAGCTGTGGAGCCGGACGCACCCTTCGAAAAGCCGAAAAGCATTTCGACTATGGAGAATATCACGAAGCGGCCATTCAGTATGGCAAAGCCTACCGCATGCTGACCAGTCAGGAACGCAATCTGCGCGCAGAAGCAGCCTACCATCGGGGGCTCTGCTTCCAACGGCTCAATCAATGCGTAAAAGCCGAAAATGAATTCAAAAAGGCCATTCGCTATGCACTTCCAAACGATACCGTGCACCTGAATCTGGCACAAGTCTATCACGAATCGGGTAAAATCAAAGAGGCAGAAGCTGCCTATCAGGCTTTTCTGGAATATCATCCGGAGGATGTTCTTGCCAACAACGGACTGCTGGCCTGTCACAAAATCCCGGAATGGAAACAGCAGAAAAGCAAGTTTGTTGTGCGCAAGTCGACGCACTTCAGCAGTCGTAGGGGTGATTTTAGTCCAATACTGATTCCGACAGAATACAATAGCCTGCTCTACTCCTCGTCCATCCGTCTGAAAGAAGGACAAAAAAACAGCAAAATCACCGGTTTACCAGACAATGACTTTTGGATCAGCCGTCAAGCCGCCTCAGGCGAATGGGAGAAACCGGTCTGGATTGATGCAGAAATCAATTCGGAATTTGATGAGGGTGCCGGTCAGTTTAGTGCGGATGGAAGAACGTTGTTTTTTACGCGTTGCGTTACAAAATCAGACTCCATCCAATCCAGTTCCCGGACGGAAGTCTTTCGATCCACCCGAACAGCCTCCGAATGGAGCGAACCGGAAAAGATCCTATTACACCGAGACTCCACCGTTCAGTTTGCCCACCCGTGTCCATCACCGGACGGCCTTTTTTTGTATTTTGTTTCGGATTTGCCGGGTGGCTACGGCGGAAAAGACCTTTGGCGTTGCGAAATGACCGACCAGCGTTTTGGGCCACCGGAAAATCTGGGTCCCGAAATCAATACACCCGGCGATGAGGTGTTTCCGGTGTTTCATCCGGATGGAAGTTTGTACTTCTCCTCGGACGGTCATCCCGGATTTGGAGGTTTGGATATCTTTCGAATCATCAAACACAGCGAAGATATGACGGAGGTGGAACACCTGCCACAGCCATTCAATTCGCATGCGGACGATTTTGGAATTACTTTTTTTGCATCCGGTGAAAAAGGTTTTTTGTCTTCCAATCGGGATAACGCGCGCGGTTGGGATGATATCTTTCAGTTTGAGATGCCACAATCCCGGATCTTAGTGATTGGATCGGTCGTAGATCGTTATGGTGAGGAGTTACCCGATGCCATCCTACGCATCGTCAACAGCAAAGGGATGAACACCCGCATTCGAACCGATAAGAAAGGGAAGTATCAACACCTGATTGAGCCGGGTGCCGATTACGCCTTGTTGGGCACGGCACGCGCCTACCTAAATCAAGCGCAACAATTCAAAGCAATCGATGCGGATAAGGATACGACGTATGTGGTCAACTTTACATTAACTCCCTTGTACCGTCCGGTTCGCATCGACAACATCTTTTTTGCCTTTGACCGGGCTGATTTGTTGCCGGAATCGGCTCCGGCATTGGAGGAGTTGTACAAACTGTTGATTGACAATCCACACATCGTTGTCGAATTGGGAGCGCATACGGACCGCAAAGGTGGTGAGGAATACAACCGAAATCTATCGGAACGCAGAGCGCAGGCTGTCGTTCAATATTTGACTCAGGAGGGCATCGAAGCTGAGCGACTGGTCGCAAAAGGCTACGGAAAACAAATGCCGGCAAAAGTAGATTCCTATATGCAGGACAAACATCGTTTTCTCAAGGAAGGCAGTTATCTGGAAGAATCATTCATTGAAGGCTTGAGTCCGGAACAGCAAGACGTTGCGGATCAGATCAATCGACGCTGTGAATTTAAGGTTTTAAAAACGACGTTCCGTCTGTTTTGATTTGATGTAAGATTTCGTTGCCGCGCGGTTTTTTTGTAAGTTTGCATACGTAAGTACATAAGAAATGAAACAATATTTGGATTTACTTCAACGCGTGTTGGACGAAGGTGTCTTTAAAGAGGATCGAACGGGCACGGGTACCTATAGCCTGTTTGGACATCAGATGCGTTTTAATATGGAGGATGGTTTTCCGTGTCTGACGACAAAAAAACTGCATTTAAAGTCCATCATTTATGAACTTCTGTGGTTTTTGAACGGGGATACCAATGCCCGGTGGCTTCAGGAAAGAGACGTTCGGATATGGAACGAATGGGCGGACGAAGATGGAAACCTGGGTCATATTTACGGATACCAATGGCGTTCCTGGCCGGATTATAAGGGCGGAAGCATCGATCAGATTCAAGAAGCCGTCGATGCCATAAAACACAACCCGGACTCCAGACGTATTATTGTCAGCGCCTGGAACGTGGCGGATTTGCCCAATATGAATTTGCCTCCCTGTCACGCCTTTTTTCAATTTTATGTAGTCAACGGACGCTTGAGTTTGCAGTTATACCAACGCAGTGCGGATATATTTTTGGGTGTCCCGTTCAATATTGCTTCCTATGCCTTGCTGCTTCAAATGATGGCACAAGTAACCGGACTAAAAGCAGGAGATTTTATCCATACATTGGGCGATGCACACATCTATACGAACCACTTGGATCAAGTTCGCCTGCAATTGACTCGCGCACCCCGCTCCTTACCCATCATGCAGATCAACCCGAAGGTTGAATCGATTTTTGACTTTACCTACGAAGATTTTAAGTTAACACAATACGATCCGCATCCGCACATCAAAGGAGCGGTCGCAGTATAAACCACTATGGAATCAGCCATCATTGTCGCCATTGCCAACAACAACGCCATCGGGTACAAAAACCGACTGCTGTGTCATTTGCCTGCGGATTTGAAGATGTTTAAGCAAAAGACATCCGGACATACTGTCGTGATGGGACGAAAAACCTTTGAATCGTTGCCTAAAGGGGCATTACCCAACCGTCGCAACCTCGTTTTAAGCCGAAGCAAATCCACCTTTGACGGGTGTGAAACGGTCGAATCTTTCCATGAATTGTGGAAACGATGCGCATCAGACGAAAAGATCTTTATTATTGGCGGGGCTGATGTGTACAAACAAAGCCTGGACTGGGTCGACCATCTGTTTATCACACGCATTCATGCAGATTTTGAAGCAGACACCTTCTTCCCGGATGTAGATATGAGTAGATGGGTGCTTCACTCAAGCGAACCGCACAAAGCCGATGAAAAAAATCCATACGATTTTACTTTTGAACATTACCATATAAAATAAAACGATGAAACGACTGATATTTCTTTTTGGCTTACTGTCTTTCTTTCTGAATGCACACGTATCGGAAGCAGCAAGTCCACGCATTCAATTTTCGGAGAAGCTCATTGACATGGGTCGCATCCCGGAGTCGGAAACACCGGCAACGTGTACGTTTACGTTTACGAACGAAGGAGATGCACCGTTGATTTTACACAGAGCCGCCGCTTCCTGTGGCTGCACAACCCCGGATTTTACGAAGGCCCCCATTCCATCCAAAGGGATGGGCACCGTAGAAGTCGCTTACAGTACGATTGGCCGACCCGGTCCATTTATAAAAACCATCACTTTGTATAGCAACGACCCACAAGCACCTGCAACCATCCTAACCATAAAAGGGCAAGTGATTACCAGTGTCCAAAATCCGGAAAGGGCCTATCCGCGCAATATGCAGGGTTTGCGTTTGAATAAGAACCACGTGAGTATCCTGGACGCCAAAACCGGAAGCATACGCAACGAAAAAGTGGGCATTTATAATGCAACGGAAAAACCCATCAACATTGACTTTCGAAACGTTCCTGCACACATCAAGCTTCAAACATCCAATTCCGTTCTGAATCCACAAGAATCTGGAGAGATACTCCTTACGTATTTGCCCTCTGAGGCCAAGGACTACGGAAAGCGCGAAGATGCTTTTTATTTGGTTTTGAACGGAGACGTACAAGCATCTGCCGGCAATCGCATCGATGTAAGCGCATACATTACGGAAGATTTCAATCATTTGTCTGCCAAGGAGCGAGCCAATGCACCCGTAGCTGCCTTTTCGGACAATCGAATCGTACTGGGAAGTATGCAGAAAAACGAGACCAAAACGACCACCATCTTTTTATCCAACAACGGGAAAGCACCCCTGCATATTCGTAAGATCGTCAGTGATTTCCAGGGTTTGACCATCAAACCGGAAAAATACACCGTACTACCTGCCAAAACAATCAAGCTGGAAATCACGTTTCATAGTGGAAGCCTTCAGGGCAACATCGTACAACGTGCAACGTTTTTTGTAAACGATCCAAAAAACAGTTCAGCGCGTATTTTTGTTACGGCACAAGTAAATTAAAGAAGCATGACACATCCGGAGAACGATCAACAATACAAGGGTTTATCGGTGCAAAAGGGCATTGCCCAGCCACCCATCACCAATCCGTATAAGAAGCGTTTTAAAAAGAAAATACAATTCAGTCCGGAGGAATATGTGGAGGGCATTCTAAAGGGGGATCGCGTACGACTGAGCCAGGCTGTAACACTGGTTGAAAGCACGCGCCCGGAGCATCAGGCGTTGGCCCAGTCCATCATTGAACAGTGCTTACCCCACTCCGGCAATTCGGTTCGTGTAGGCATTACGGGTGTGCCCGGAGCCGGTAAAAGCACCTCTATTGAGGCTTTTGGCATGCATCTTTTGAAGCAAGGTCACAAATTGGCCGTATTGGCCATAGACCCAAGCAGCGCCCGAAGCAAGGGCAGCATTTTGGGGGACAAGACACGCATGGAATCCTTATCTGTTCAGAAAGATGCTTTTATACGCCCCTCACCTTCCGCCGGATCGTTGGGCGGTGTTGCTCGAAAAACACGCGAGATCATCATACTCTGTGAAGCGGCCGGGTTTGACACCATTTTTGTGGAAACGGTTGGCGTCGGGCAGTCGGAAACTGCGGTTCACTCAATGGTCGACTTTTTCTTGTTGATACAGATTACCGGCGGAGGCGATGAATTGCAAGGCATCAAGCGTGGCATCATGGAAATGGCGGACGGCATTGTCATCAACAAAGCGGATGGAGACAACATTGAAAAAGCAAACGTGACCCGTACTCAATATCGAAACGCACTGCATTTGTTCCCACCGCATGCTTCGGGTATCGAACCGGAGGTTTTGACCTATTCCGGACTGACCGGTCGGGGTGTGCCCGAAGTGATGCACATGATTCAAACCCATGTGGAACATGGCAAAGCAAGTGGTTTTTTTCAACAAAGACGTGCATCACAAGCCTCGTACTGGATGCACGAAACCATTCATGAACAGCTACTCAACCATTTTTACCAAAACAAAGACATTCAATTTCAACTAAAGACAGTTTCCGAAAAAGTATTGAATGACGAAATCAGTTCATTCAAAGCAGCGCAGGACTTACTGGACTATTATTACAGATCCACGCAAGAAGCATAAAAAAAGGGCGTCACACGGGCGCCCCTCACAACAAATACAAAACAAACTGTTCCGTCGTATTAAATCGACAAGACCTTCAATACTTTCAACAACTCCGGATCGATTGGCTTATCGTTCTTAATGGCTTTAGAAAAAGGCACCGATACAATCTGATCGTCGTCTATACCCAACAAGATGTTGCGCTGACCATCAATGAGAGACTCCACGGCAGCCGCACCCAGTCGACTGGCCAAGATACGATCGTATGCCGTTGGCGATCCGCCCCGTTGAATATGGCCCAAAATCACCACGCGAACATCGTATTCCGGATATTCGTTTTTAACACGATCGGCATAATGCATGGCGCCTCCCGTTAATTCACTTTCGGCAACCAAAACGATGCTGCTGTTTTTAGATTTCCGAAAACCATTTTTGATTAAATCTTCCAATTGGTCTACCTCCGTAGCAATCTCCGGAATAATGGCAGCTTCTGCTCCGGAAGCCAGTGCACCGTTTAACGCGAGAAAACCCGCGTCTCTTCCCATGACTTCGATAAAAAACAAACGTTCGTGCGAACTGGCTGTATCCCGAATTTTATCCACCGCTTCGATGATCGTATTCAACGCCGTATCATAACCAATGGTCGAATCGGTCCCAAAAATGTCGTTATCGATGGTGCCCGGCAATCCAACAATCGGAAAATTGTGTTCGCTGGCAAAAATACGGGCTCCGGTCAAGGTGCCGTCTCCCCCAATGACAACCAACGCATCAATTTCTTCCCGGATTAAGGTTTCGTACGCCTGCTTACGCCCTTCGACGGTACGAAACTCTGCACATCTCGCCGTTTTGAGGATGGTTCCTCCCTGTTGAATGATGTTGCTGACGTTTTGCGTCTTGAACTCGATGATTTCACCGGTTATCAAACCCTTGTATCCGCGGTAAATCGCTTTAACCTTCAATCCGTTGTAAATGGCTGCACGCGTCACGGCACGTACAGCAGCATTCATCCCCGGTGCATCGCCACCCGAAGTGAGCAGGCCGATCGTTTTGATTTCACTCATGTTGTAAACCTTTGATAATACCTTTCGTAAAAATTAACCCGCGCAAATATAACCATATTATTTGACTGCCAGGAGATTCTCTACCCATTTTTTTACATCTTCCATCAACCACAAAGGGGTAGAAGTTGCCCCGCAAATGCCAATCCGCTCGGCACCTCGAATCATTTCTGTGCGTACATCGGCGGGTTCACTGATAAAAAAGGTATGGGCATTAACGGCTTTACACGAATCGAATAAGGCTTTCCCGTTGGAGCTTTTCTTACCACTCACAAACAAAATGCAATCATTTTCAGCAGAAAACTGTTTCAAATGCGGAAGTCGATTGGACACCTGCCTGCAGATGGTATCCTTGTAGACGAATGGAATCCCTTCTTGTATGCGTTGGGATATGCGCTGTATCAATAAATTAAAGCCGTCAAGTGATTTCGTGGTTTGGGAAAACAAATAGATCGGTTTGGAGAAATCCAAACGATCTACCTCGTCCGGGTGCTCCAGAATAATGGCCGTATCGTGGGTCTGTCCCATTAATCCGATGACCTCAGCATGTCCTTTTTTCCCAAATAAGACGATTTGACTCCCATCATCTCCGTGCGCTTCGTATACCTGACGCACGCGTTTCTGTAGATTGATCACAACCGGGCAGGTTGCATCAATCAAACGAATGCCTCGCTCGGCAGCCAATTCATAGGTCGAGGGAGGTTCACCATGCGCTCTAAAGAGCACGTCGACATCACGCAGCTTCATTAAATCCTCGTGCGTAATGGTTTGCATTCCTTTTTTTTCCAGGCGTTCTACTTCCATATTGTTGTGCACGATGTCTCCCAATGAATACAAATCCTTTTCGCTTTCCAAAAAGTTTTCAGCCTTGCCAATGGCCTTAACCACTCCGGTACAAAAACCGGAATGTGTATCGATGATTACTTTTGCCATAATACTTGTTTTACATGTTCCATAACCCATTGATCCTGTTCTTCCAAGCTCATATGTCCGTTATCGAGCACCCAAGCATCCGAAGCTTTTACCAAGGGTCCAACCGACCGGGTCTGATCGAGGTGGTCTCTCATTTGAATATTCTTTAAAATAGCCTCGTAAGAGGCCTCCTGTCCCTTTTGCTTCAACTCAAGATAGCGTCGTTCTGCCCGAACAGCCGCATCTGCCTGCACAAATATTTTGACATCGGCTTGCGGGAAAACCACCGTGCCGATATCACGTCCGTCCATTACGATGCCACCCTTGTTTCCCAGTGCGCGCTGCTGTTCGATTAAAAAAGCCCGAACCTCGGGCAATGCACTAACCTGACTTACCTTTTCCGATACAGCCAGCGAACGAATCGTATCCTCTACACAGACGCCGTTGAGATACGTCAGCGGTCGCTGATCGGCATCCAATTCGAACGTGACGTGTATTTGTTTCAAATAAGCCAACAGACGTTGCACATTCAAACCGGAGGGTTCGTAACAATCGTGCTCCATCGCATATAGGGTCACTGCACGATACATGGCACCACTATCCAAATAAATATAGCCCAGATTCCGGGCCAAACGTTTTGCCATGGTGCTTTTTCCACTGGAAGAAAAACCGTCAATGGCTATTATACCTGCGTTGTTTTTCATAAACCAAATAAAGAAGTCTTGCATGCAAGACTCATTTGCAAACTTGCTCCTGAAACGTGATAACGGGCATATGCTGCTCCGATGTCAACGTGTTTTACCCGAAATTGGACCCCTGCCGAAAAACCGCCAAAAGCGGTTCGTTGTTCAATGCCCAAATCGGAAACACGTCGATAGTTATAACCCAATTGAAGCATAAATTGTTCTGAGGGGACAAAGTCTACTCCTAAAATAAGATGTCGGAAGAACAAAGCGGATGCACGTTGGAAACGGGACATTTCCAAATCGGGGTCAACCCGATCACGGCTCCATCCACCATCAAAAAGTTGCCAGCCCGTAGCATGAAAACGTAACGGCGCATGCTCCAACTTATAGCTCATCCCCAGTTGCATGTCGATGGGTTGCCTTTCGAAGTGATCTTCGTAGGTAACCAATTGAGCGCCCATGTGTCGCAACGTCCAGGCAAGACGCAAAAGATGGTTGGGGTGTACATAATAAATGCCCAGATCGGCCAGAATGGCAAACGAGTAATAATCATCCAAGCGGGATTGGACCAGATGCAGACTTCCGCCTGCCTGTAGATTTTGAGCTAATTTCCAGGCATATACCGCGGTCAAGGCAATATCCTTTGCCTGGGTTTGCCCCAACAACGCACCGGTTTCGTCTGTGCGCAACATTTCACCGTAATCCATATACCGCAAACCCAACATCCAGGAAGAGCGGGTATTGATCGGACGGGCATAAGCCAAAGAACCGAGCCGGATCCCGGCAGGATAAGACAAAAAACCCAATGAAAGATCGGAATCGTAGACGTCAGTCAGCATGCCCGGATTGTGGAAGACTAAACTAAGATCGTTTGATGCGGAGGCTATTTGCACACCCCCACCACCGGCAGCACTAGTTGAAACGGGCACATCCAACAAAGAATACAACGTTGTCCCGTCACCTGCGCTTACAAACAACGACACTGCATAAAAGCATAGTGCACACATCAGATTCCGAAACATCTGCATCTTTTCTTTGTTTATTGTCCAAAGATACAGCAATTTTTCATTCCTTTGTAACGCGAAGCGCATTGGATGAAGCCAGACAAAGAAAAAATGACTTTCCTCGTTTTTTTCAGTTTTAAAATGTGTTTTTATTCTAAATAATTGTACTTTTGCACGTCAGATAGGAAGTTAAACCCATTCATTCATATATTTATGGAAGTTAAAAAGTCAAAGAAGGCCAGCCTGGAAGGGACACAGAGCACCAACATCCTTATGGGAATCGTTGTTGGATTGAGCTTTATGTTCATTGCTTTCGAGTATGCCCAACGCGACATTGTCATTGATGAAATAGACACGTCCGGAGACATTCTGGTTGAAGAGGAAATCATTGAGATTACCCGCAGGTTTACACCTCCGCCCCCTCCTCCTCCCGAAACCGTTCAAGCCGACCTGATTGACATCGTTGAGGACAATACGCTTGAGGAAGAAGTCGAGTTTCAGTCAACGGAAGACGAGCAAAAAGATGCCGTAATCATCAATTATGGAGAAGGTGACGGAGAAGGTGAAGTCTATGCGGATGATGAAATTTTTGCCGTAGTAGAAGAAATGCCCTCATTCCCGGGTGGAGATGCAGCGTTGATGTCCTACATCAGCAAGAGCATCAAGTACCCAAGCATTGCACAGGAAAACGGCATTCAAGGTCGCGTAATCTGCACCTTTGTCATCAACCGAGATGGAAAGGTAACCAATGCAGAAGTCATTCGTTCGGTTGACCCGTCCCTTGATAAGGAAGCGTTGCGCGTGATCAACAACATGCCTGCCTGGAAACCGGGTAAACAACGCGGCAAACCGGTGCGTGTAAAGTACACCTTACCCATCGTATTCCGCTTGCAATAGGATTGTCTCACGAAGATATAAAGGAAGGCTGCTTTTTAGCGGCCTTTTTTTGTTCCCTCAATGATTTTCTTTACTTTTGAAAAAAACACGCATTATGTCTGCTGAATCCCTATACCGTTCGTATCAAGATCAAATCGAAAAGGCCTTGAGCGATATTCAACTGTGTGATCAACCCGAAGACCTATATCAACCCATTCGATACGTTTTGGAAATGGGAGGAAAGCGCCTTCGTCCCATGCTTTGCCTATTAAGCAACGATCTTTACGAGGGCGATACGGAAGCAGCGATGCATGCAGCCTTGGCGCTTGAGGTCTTTCACAATTTCACGCTTTTGCACGACGACATCATGGACAAGGCATGCACGCGCCGTAAACAGGATTGCGTGCATATAAAATGGAATCCAAACGTCGCCATCTTATCCGGTGACGCCATGCAAATTCTTGCATTTGAATTGTTGAGCAACGTCCCCAAGGATAAATTAAAAGTCTGTTTGGATCTTTTCGCAAAAACAGCAAGAGAGGTTTGTGAAGGACAGCAATACGACATGGAATTTGAAACACGGTCGGATGTTACGGAAGCAGAATACGTTCGAATGATTCGATTAAAAACGGCCGTTCTTTTGGCTGCCAGTCTTAAAATGGGTGCGATATTGGCAGGTGCCAATAAAAAAGAGGCAAACCACCTGTATCAATACGGCATCCATCTGGGTTTGGCCTTTCAATTACAGGACGACTGGCTGGACGCATTCGGCTCCATCGAGTCGTTTGGAAAACGTATCGGTGGCGACATCGTGTCCAACAAAAAAACCTATCTGCTCATCCATGCGTTGGAAAATGCCAAGGATAAGGATGCAGAGGATTTAACGTATTGGATCAGCGTCCAACCGGAAGACCCCACCGAAAAAATTCAGGCGGTCAAAGCCATTTTTGAGCGCACAGGGGTCGATGCCTTGTGTCGAAACGAAATTCGAAACAACATGGAACTAGCCATGGATCACTTGCATGCGCTTCAATTATCCACAGAAAGAATCAAACCGCTCATGGATCTGGGCAACCGGCTGATGGAACGCAATCATTAAGAAATATGCCCTATAGGAAACTACCAAATACCGACCTATCCAGAATCAACGCACTGGAGACAGCACTTGAGCGTTGTCAACGGGAGAATACACCCGGGATTGTAATCCCAACCCTCTACATTCAAGAGATGAAAGGATTTCTTCCCGGATTTAAATCCGCACAACTCGCATACCAACAAGCCCTCGACCAACAGCAGCAGTCCAGCCTGAAATACCAAAAAAAATTTAACGTGGCACGCATGTATGTGTCCCACTTTCTTCAGGTATTTCAGTTTTGTATTCTTCGCAAAGAGTTTCGTCCGGAGATACGATCACTATATAAGCTCCCCATCGATTCCAGCAATCTACCGGAATTATCCACAGAAACGCAATTACTGGAATGTTGCGCACACGTGATTGAAGGGGAACGCATACGCACATCACAGGGAGGTGTACCCATTTACAATCCGACCATTGCCAAAGTGAACGTACATTGCACAATGTTTAAAGAGACCGCACAGGAGCACAAGGTTTTTCAAGGCAACACACATCGAACCTTGGAACAGCTTCGTATACTTCGACCGGAAGCAGATCGACTTATATTAAATGTTTGGAATGCAGTAGAAACGCATTTTAAACACCTCGAAGAGAAAAACTTCTACCAATCCTGCTCCGAATACGGCGTACGCTATTACAAACGAAAAGCGAAACACGATGACTGACACCCATGCCCATTTGTATTTAAGCGCATTTGAGGAAGACTTGGAACAAGTGATTGATCGTGCCCTTCACTCAGGAATACAATCGATTTGGATGCCCGGTATTGATGCGAGCAGCATTGAAAAGATGCAAACCATAGAAAGTAGATGGCCAGGACTATTCAAGAGTTTTGCCGGATTACACCCCTGCGATGTACATCCGGACACGGTCGACCAACAACTGGAGGTGATAAAAAAGGCTATTTTCTCAGGAAACGTTGCAGGAGTGGGAGAAGTAGGACTGGATACACACTGGGATTCAACATATATTGCGCTTCAAAAAAAGGTACTGATTCAGCAACTCGAATGGGCACAGCAACGAAACCTGCCATTTATTATGCACGTTCGAGATGCATTTGATGAAATCATGCCATTAATCCGACCTTTTTATGGTAAAGTAAACGGAATTTTTCATAGCTTTGCAGGAAATTTGGAACAGGCAAAAGAGCTGACTGAAGAAGGCGGTTTCTTATTGGGTATCAACGGTAGCATTACCTACAAAAATCAAGCAGTTCGATTGTTTCTGCAAAATATACCGTTGACGCACATTGTCGTTGAAACCGATGCTCCGTATCTGACTCCGATACCCCATCGCGGCAAACGCAACGAACCCGATAAAATACCCCTCATTATTGAAGCATTACAGTCTGTTTATCAGGTAACAAGTAGTCAAATTGCACAAATTACTCATGAGAATGCACACAAACTATTAAATGGCAGCCCTGAAGTAAATTTTACTAAAAACGCATAGAAATAGGTTGCATATCGCATTTTTTTCGTAATTTGCGCCCGTTTTTGGAGAGATGCTCGAGTGGTTGAAGAGGCACGCCTGGAAAGCGTGTATACGCCTAAAGCGTATCGCGGGTTCGAATCCCGCTTTCTCCGCAAAGGATAAAACTGACTAACAACAATCAAAACAACTAATTTTAAAATTCAACAGAAAATGAAAAAGTTACTTGCACTTTTCGCACTAATGGGGATCCTCGCCATTGGAACGACCTCTTCCGTTGTTGCCCAAGACATTGACACAGCAGTCGATACAGCCATGGCGCAAACGGATTCTACAGCCGTTGAGGAAGCTGTAACCGAAGAAGCCGAAGAAGTTCCTGCCGAAGCAGAAGGGGGCATCTACAAAGCATTAAAGATTAAATATATTGAAGGTTCTGCCTTCTTTATGAGTTTCGTTTCGTTGGCGTTGGTTTTGGGTCTTGCTTTCTGTATCGAACGCATTATCTACTTAAATCTTTCTGAAACCAATTCAGAAAAACTGCTGAAAGCCATTGAAGAAAAACTATTGGCAAAAGATGTTGAAGGTGCAAAAGAAGTATGCCGCAACACAAGAGGCCCCATTGCTTCCATTTTCTACCAAGGTTTGATGCGCTATGACGAAGGTATTGACGTGGTTGAAAAATCCGTAGTATCCTATGGCGGCGTTCAAGCAGGTCTTCTTGAAAAGAATCTTCCTTGGATATCATTGTTTATTGCCCTTTCTCCTTCACTCGGTTTCTTGGGAACTGTAATCGGGATGATCCAGGCATTTGACAACATCCAACGTGTCGGTGACATTTCTCCTACGGTTGTAGCCGGTGGTATGAAAGTCGCACTTATCACAACCGTATACGGTTTGATTTCTGCAATGATTCTTCAGTTATTCTACAACTATATCTTGACCAAAATTGATGCCATTACGAACGATATGGAAGATGCTTCCATCTCTCTATTGGACATCTTGGTAAAAGCCGAATTGAAGAAATAATATCTAAATAAACGATTATTGTTATGAATAAACTAACCGAAATGCTACCAAGAACCCTGCTATACCTGATTACGTTGGGTACAGTAGTTGTGTTCGCCTTGGTATTCTTCGGCGGCTCGGTTGATCCGAACGCTGAATATCCGGAGCCCGTTTACTTGGATGTTTTTATGACCTACTTGATCGTAGTAGGAGCCATTGCTGTTGCAGCAACGCTTATTTTATCTTTGATCAAATTGGGTAAGGACTTTATTTGGGCACCCGCAGACACCTTGAAATCAATGATCAGTATTGGTTTGATTGCCGTATTACTTGTAGCAACCTATTACGCCGGCGACACAACGCCTTTGGTGATTTTGGGTTACGAAGGTACAGAGGCCTCCGATCCTTTCTGGTTGAGCATTTCAGACATGTTCATTTCATCGATTGGCGTATTGTTGGCGATTGCTGCTGCCATGATGATTTGGAGCCCTATTGGCAAAGCGATTAAGAAATTAAAATAATAAGATTCCATGGCAAAAAGAAAAATGCCCGCTTTGAACACAAGTTCCACTGCGGATATCGCTTTCTTGCTGCTGATTTTCTTCCTGCTAACCACGACGATGGCTACAGACACGGGATTGTCCAGAAGACTTCCCCCGCCCGTAGACGAAGAGGTGGAGCAAAAGGTGGAAGACCGAAATGTCCTAGTGGTTTTGGTGAACAGCGCAAATGAAATCTCTGTAGACGGTGAACTCGTTCAAGTCAAAGAGATTAAAGATCTTGCAAAAGAGTTCATCTTAAACCCGGAGAACAAACCGGACATGCCTAAGAAAACAGCTGTTACCATTAAGTACGTTGGTGATATTGAAATCACCAAACAACACGTAATCTCGTTGCAAAACGACCGTGGTACGCGATACGCAGTTTATTTGGATGTTCAAAATGAATTAGTTGCTGCATACAATGAATTGAGAGAAGATTTATCAAAGAAGACCTTTGGCAAATCGTTTGAAGAATTGGATACAGACCAACAGGAAGCCATCGTTGAGTGCTACCCTCAGAAGATTTCAGAGGCTGAACCGAAACAGTATGGATTAACAAGTGGAGGAACCAACTAATGTCAAGATTCAAAAAACGCAAACCGGAAATGGAAGACTTGGCAACCTCATCGTTGTCTGACATCATTTTCATGTTCTTATTCTTCTTCATGACCGTTACAACCATGAAAGAAGTCGATTTTAAAGTGAAGTTTGAACTTCCACAAGGGACTGAACTACAAAAGCTGGAAAAGAAATCGTTGGTTACGTACAT
>JAQVXI010000012.1:0-36293 GCA_028709215.1 Bacteroidales bacterium | reverse complement strand
ACGGCAAACTGTCTGTCTGCTTCACGTTCTTCCAAGACTTCCCCAATACAGAATATGGGTGTAAGCTTGTTATCCAACGCGAGGCGTACTTTATTCTTTAAGATCTCATTGGTTTCACCATAATACGCACGGCGTTCTGAATGTCCCAGTATGACGTGGGTCGCACCCGTGGATTGAACCATCTCAGCAGAGACCTCACCGGTATACGCTCCAGAGACTTTATCCGCACAATTCTGAGCGGCTACAGCAATTTTTGTGGAATCCACTACATTTGCTACAGAAGCCAAGTGAATGAAGGGAGTTCCAATGATCACTTCACAATTTACGTTTTTCGAAGATAAGGCTTGATTTAACTCAGTAGCCAATTGCAAACCTTCCTTCAGGTTTTTGTTCATCTTCCAATTACCTGCGACAATGTTCTTTCTCATAATTTACAAATTAATGGTTTATATTCGTTGTTTTGATTCGCTTATAACGCATTTTAAGCCGGATCAACTGCCCTGTATGCATCAAATAAAGCAGTAGCAGCGGAAACGAAAAGAATAGCCCCAAAAGACCCGAAACACGATATTTCTCGGATGATTCAACGGAAGCATCCAATGGATCAGTCAAGGGGATATCGTTGTCTTCAAACATGGGTACTTCAATGGACGCCCACTTCTTTTGTACCACACCGTCTTTTAGCAACATAAGACCCGGATTGGCCCGAATCATGGTTTTGAGTGTACGCTCGTCAAGCGAGCAAACTTGTGCAGTCACATCGTATTCGTACAAAAACTCATCCACCATAACCGGATCAGACATGGTAAGGAGGTAGTATGGATAATTCATGCGTCGTGCGTATTGACTACTTCGCACGATCCGATCCATATACGATCGATTTGCCCCAAGCAAATCCGGGGCAATCAGTAAAAAAACAAAACTCGTATCCGACAAAACTTCCTGTGTGACATCTCCCCAGTCTGCATGTAGTAACTGAAAACCTTCGATCTCAGGTACATCTCCCTTTCGCACCAGGACCGCTTCACGATCCACAAAAATCCAGTCGGAAGAAGGCATTGTATCGGGAGAAAACTCCCTGCGTTCACCGTTTCGTTCATAAATGAAACGATAAACAAAAGAATCTTGCAACGCGGTTGCGGGTAGCTGGGTTTGCACACGCAAATCGGTCCCAATGGAATAAGGACGAAAATCAACCATCGGCAAACGCACGTAAGCATGGAGAGACAACAGCATAGGAAAGAGTAAAATCCAATAGGCAGACCACCTACCCGTACGTTTTCCAAAAAGACGCTGCTGTGTGTCCCCTCCAAAAAGAAGATAAGCAAGCATCAAGCACGCGACGACATTTTTAAAAAAGGTTTGCCAATTGGTCAGCATCCACGCATCTCCAAAACAGCCACAATCCGAAACCGGATTGTACAAAGCCAAATACAACGTAAAAAGCGTCATAGGAAGAAGAAACACCGATGTTATAATCAGTACCGGTCGTTTCCATATGGTCAACAACAACAAGCCTCCCAATAAAAATTCAAAAGCACTTAAACCGACCGCCGCCGCATGAAAGAAAAAGTCCGGCCAAGACCATCCAAACGAAAGGAAATAATCCTGCAATTTATAAACCGTTCCCATGGGATCAATTGCCTTTGAAACGCCGGAGAATAAAAACAATCCGCCCAACACCAAACGGCACAACCAAGCTCCTATTTCTTTCAATCGATGCACCTTAGTCTTCTTTATCAGAAAATTGCATGCGTATCAGGCCAAATATTGCGTAATTGATCATATCCATATAGTTGGCATCAAGGCCTTCTGAAACGAGTGTCTGACCTTGCAAATCTTCAATCTGCTTAACCCGCAACAATTTCATCAAAATCAAATCGGTATAGGATTGAATGCGCATGCTTCTCCATGCTTCATCGTAGTCGTGATTTTTGTCCAGCATCAATTGCTTGACCGTTTCCATGTGTTGATCATACAATTGCAGCACGCGATCGACTCGCATATCAATTTCATCCACAAAACCATCCTGTAGTTGTATCAAACCGATGATGCCGTAATTAATAATGCCAATCAATTCCGGCTTAATTCCCTCATCGACTTTGGATACACCTTTTAACTCAAGGCTACGAATGCGCTTTGCTTTAATAAAAATTTGATCGGTTACCGAACTGGGGCGCATGATACGCCATGCTGCTCCATAATCATGAAGTTTCTTGGAAAACAAGGACCGACATTCGGTCACCACAACGTCAAATTGCTTGTTGGTATCTGCCATAACCGCTCAATTGTTAAGACTACAAAAGTAGACAAAATCAAGCGGAATATCAAGACAGTCTCAAGCGTTGTCCGGGTCGAATAACACTATTGGATTTGATGTTGTTGAGTTGGCAAAGTTTGGATAAAGAGATGCCGTTTCGGCTGGCAATACGTCCCAATACATCCCCTTTGCGTACCGTATAGTAATCAACGTTGGCGTACTTTCCGGAAGCGTTTTTAACACGCACGCCCATATACCGAAGGCGCTCTTCAAACGTTTCATCCCGAACAACGTAATACGCCTCCTTCAGGGGTAGATAATCCTCGAAACTGAACATCTTTGCCGGATTGATGGGATTCCCCAAAAAACGCACCTCAAAATGCAAATGCGGACCCGTTGAGCGCCCTGTATTCCCTCCTAAGGCGATCGGATCTCCCGCTTTAATGGCATCGTTTGAAGCAACCAAAAATCTTGACAAATGTCCATACACCGTTTCCAGACCATCCTTATGACGCAGAACCAAAAAATAACCGTATCCTCCTTTGTTGTAACGACGCACACGTACCACTCCGTCAAAAGCAGCACGAATGGTATCTCCTACTTGCACCTTTAGATCGATTCCATTGTGGAAACTGCGTCTTCTTGGTCCAAAATGCGAAGTCACTTTG
This sequence comes from Bacteroidales bacterium, assembly GCA_028709215.1. Lineage (GTDB taxonomy): Bacteria > Bacteroidota > Bacteroidia > Bacteroidales > UBA1402 > UBA8389. The sequence continues at coordinate 33,365 of JAQVXI010000012.1, read as the reverse complement.
CCAAGACTGGGGGGGTAATAACCACTACAATCTATGGCAAAACTATCTTTGATGCTTCGAACATCCACCCCATAGGGATTGACCTTTGTATCGCTCCAAGACTCGTACAAACCTTCGTACAAATCGCCTTCTTCTTCCTCTTCCTGCAACAACTGCTCCATGATCACAGAATCCAGTGCGGCCACCTTTTTATCATAGGAAATCGTAGCCGCATATCGATCTTGAGCAGAAAGGCAAAAACCGGACAAAAGAAACGGCAATACGATTAAGGTTTTTTTTAATATCATTGGGTCTCAAACTTGAGTCTATAATCGATTTGGTTAACGCCACCCCCATTTGAGCACAGAAAAACAGGCATCGGCCACTCTTTTGGGTTGAACGAACCAAAAGTAAGCTAATTTTCCGAAAACACAAGCAGCTGTTTTGTTTTTTTAGCACATCCTTCAACTGATGACAGACCAGTTCACATCGGTTGAAAAGCGTTTTTTGAGCTCGATCTTAAGCAGTGCATTTCGTTCTTTTTCCAACGTTGGATCTTCTTCAAGAATGCCTTTTGCCACGTTGCGTACATATTCCAACAACTGACCGTCCCGACTCAGGTGCGCAACTTTCAAATCAAAGGGTATACCACTTTGTTGCGTCCCTTCCAAATCCCCCGGCCCGCGCATTTTCATATCCGCTTCGGCGATCTCAAAGCCATCATTGGTAGAACACATGATTTCAATCCGCTTGCGACTCTCTTCCGAAAGTTTATGAGAAGTCAAAAGCACACAATAGGACTGATCTCCACCTCTACCGACACGACCGCGAAGCTGATGCAACTGAGACAAACCAAAACGTTCTGCACTCTCAATCAACATCACACTGGCATTGGGCACATTGACACCCACCTCGATCACCGTTGTAGCGACCAAAATCCGTGTCTCCCCGTTGGCAAACGCCAACATGGCCGCATCTTTGTCGGCAGGTTTCATCTTACCGTGGACCATTCCTACCGGAACGGAAGGAAAAACCTCCTGTATATGCTTAATGCCTTCTTCCAGATTCTTGTAATCCGATTTTTCCGACTCTTGAATCAATGGATACACCACATAGATTTGACGTCCCTGAGCGAGCTGTTCACGAATAAAGGCATACAGATTTGTACGCCGGTTGTCGTACTGATGCATCGTCTGAATGGGTTTTCGTCCGGGTGGCAATTCGTCGATAACGGACACATCCAAATCGCCGTATACGGTCATTGCCAACGTGCGCGGAATGGGGGTTGCGGTCATCACCAGCACGTGCGGCGGCCGATCGTTTTTCAGCCACATTCGGGAGCGTTGTTCCACTCCAAAGCGGTGCTGTTCATCTATCACAACCAAGCCCAGATTGGCAAACTGAACGGTATCTTCAATCAACGCATGCGTACCAACAAGTAAGTTCAATTCGCCGGAAAGCAAGTCTGCATGCAACTGCTTACGCTCCTTTGCCTTGGTCGATCCGGTCAACAACGCCACTCGAATGGGCATATCCTGTAAAAAAGTCTGCAGGGTTTCCAAATGCTGGTGGGCAAGAATTTCTGTCGGTGCCATCATCGCAGCCTGAAAACCATTATCAACAGCCAAAAGCATACTCATTAAGGCCACCAACGTTTTCCCACTTCCCACATCTCCCTGTAACAAACGATTCATTTGTATGGGCCTGCCCAAATCTGCACGAATCTCACGAATCACGCGCTTCTGAGCCTCTGTCAACACATACGGCAAATAATGGGCAAAAAAAGAATGAAACAATGCCCCCACCTGCTCAAAAGGAAAACCTTTGTAGTTGAGCGAGCGAGCCGACTTATAACGCAAAATATTCAGTTGTAGATAAAACAATTCTTCAAAGGCAAGTCGATAACGAGCCTGCTTGAGTAAATCCGGATGTGTAGGCATGTGCATTTGCACCAACGCATCGTGCAAAGGCATAAGTCGGAATTTGCGCAACAGATCGATCGGCAAGGTTTCAGGAAAAGGCTGCGTCATCGACTTGATGAGATGCACTTGAATACCATGAATCGCTTTGGAATTCAAATGATGCGATTTCATCTTTTCGGTCGTATTGTAGAACGGTTGTAATCCGGCATTCCCAATAGAGGCATACTGTGCCGGTGTTTCCAGGTCGGGATGCGGCAAACTCAACTGATGATTAAAGACAGAAATCCTGCCAAAAACAATGTATTCCACCCCAGTCTTAATGCGATCCTGAATGTATTTCAAACCCCGGAACCAAACAAGCTCGAGCACGTCACTTCCATCGGTAAACCGCGCCGTCAAGCGTTTACTTCTTGCCGAGCCAACGACCTCAAAACTCATAATTTTGCCCCGCAGCTGCACATACGTAAGATCTGCGGTCAATTCCGATATTCGATAAAAACGAGTACGATCTACGTATTTATACGGAAAAACAAACAGCATTTGTTCTGCATGATGAACCTGAAGCTCTTTCTCAAGAACCGTAGCCCGGACCGGTCCAACACCCGGTATAAACTTCAAAGCTTTGTTTGCCAGTTCCGACATAGACTTACCGTTTTTGCTTCAAATAATACGCAGCAAGCACCAGATCAACCGGCCTGGTGATTTTTATGTTCTGTATGTCGCCTTCCACTCCATGAACGGTGTAACCGATGCGTTCAACAACAGAAGCATCATCGGTAAAACACGACTCGTAGGCTTGGCTATACGCCTCACGAAGCCAATCTGTGCGAAAAACCTGAGGCGTTTGCACCACTCTGTACCGCTCCCTGTCTACCGCCATGCAGGACGTCTCATTCAAAAAACGCAAACTCTCCTGAACGGGAATCCAAGGAACCACCGCTCCATAGCGAAACGCTTCGTCAAAACAACGATCAATCAACGCCTTCGAGACCAGTGGACGCACCCCATCGTGTACAGCGACAAACGCTGCATCCTGAATCCATTTCAGACCGTTGCGCACCGACTCAAATCGATTCACACCGCCATTTGCAACCACATGCGGCACACGAAATGCATATTTATTACACAAATCCTGCCAGAAAGCCTGATGCTCAACCGGTAAAACCAATACGATGGGCATGTTTGGATCGGCTTGATGAAATGCCTCCATACTATGCATCAATACCGGCTTACCCGACAATTCCAAAAATTGTTTGGGACAATCCGCTCCCATTCGAAGGCCCTTTCCGCCGGCTACAAGTATGACTGCCTTAGGCTCCATGCCATCAATTCGTTTGAAGATCCTCAAATATTTTCTTTACGGCAACATCTGCCTCCGTCAAACGCACCCGGCACGCTTGCAGCAAATCAACCGCACGCTTCACGTGTGCAGCCATCTCATCCACATCCAATCTTCCTTGTTCCAACCGGCTCAGGATCTGCTCTACTTCTTCCATTGCGTCTTTATAACGCATCGTGTTATTTTCCATCATTCGTATATTTTTCGACAATACTCTCCACCTCCCCATCTGCCAAACGGGTTTTAATAGGAGCCCCCAACGGGAGCTCCGCCACAGACCGCACGGAACGTCCTTTATACAAAGTTACGGAAAAACCGCGTTTTAACAAGGTAATCGGATCGTAGCCCTTCAGTGTTTGTTCGTGCATTTCAATGCGATGCTTTGTTCGAAGGATACTTGACTGAGCAGCCAATTCCAATCGGGATAAACTTCGTTCCATTCGATTAAATTCCTGAACAAAACGCTGATTTCCAATCTGAGTCAACCGCATTCTTGCCTGCGTCACACGCTCCGTCTGTCTGGAAAGAATACGCTCAGAAACCACAGACAATCGCTCCATCGCAGTTTCCATCCGGTCAGACTGCAACATCAACGCATGCAAAACATACGCAGCAGCAGCCGTTGGTGTTTTGACCGAAGTATGCGCCACCAAGTCCAAGACCGAAACATCTTTCTCGTGTCCCAGCCCAGCCAAAATGGGAACGGGAAACTGAGTGCAATAGTAACACAACTCATACGAATCAAAGCTGGTAAGATCGATGCTTGCACCCCCTCCCCGAATAATGACAACCCAGTCAAAGTCGACATTGGATTCGGCAATTCGTTCCAGCGCCTGTATCACCGACGCACTGGATTGAGCCCCCTGCATGGAAGCAGAAAATAAAGCCGTGTAGACGACAAAACCATAGGGGTTATTGGCGATCTGATGCATAAAATCCTGAAGCCCCGCCGCCTGTGGAGAAGATATGATTGCGATGCGCTGCGGTAAAATAGGTTCGGGAAGCGTCTTATTTTGAGTAAAGACACCATCCGCCTCCAAACGTCGAATGGTTTGTTGTCTTTTAATCGCCTGATCCCCCAATGTAAATGCAGGATCAATCGCATGAACCACTAGATTCATCCCGTATTGCTCGTGAAATTCCACGGAAACCTCCAGCAAGACCTGGAGTCCGGGCTGAAGTTTTTGTCCGGTCTCGTGTTCAAAATGCGGAGCAATCTTGCGCCACTGACCCGCCCAAATGGTTGCCTTGGAACGCGCACAGATGGACGCATCGGAGGGTGTTTTTTGAATCAGCTCCAAATAACAATGTCCGGAAAAATGCTGCTTGCATTCACTAATTTCCGCCTGCACCCAAATCGTAGACGGGAAAAGCGATTTTAGCCCTTTTCGAATGGTTTTATTAAGCTCTAATAGTGTGAGTTGTCCCTTCATTATCGGATTGTCTAAACATATATGTATTGTTTAGACAAAGATAAACAATTAGCGCGATATCAGCACTACTGCAGCAGCAGATATGCCTTCCTTTCTCCCAACAAACCCAAGTTTTTCACTGGTCGTCGCCTTAATTGAAACAGCGTCCGCTTCTACGCCCAAGAGTGGGGCCAGACAAGCCTGCATCGCTGGAATATGCGGATTAAACTTGGGCTTCTCCGCAGCAATGGTGGCATCAACATTGCCAATACGCCAGCCTTTTTCATTCAAAAGCGCACGTACTTGTCTGAGTAGCAGTTTACTATCTACATCCTTAAACGAGGCATCGGTATCCGGAAAATGAAAGCCTATATCCCTCAAACCGGCGGCACCCAACAAAGCATCACAAATGGCATGTATCAGGACATCGGCGTCGGAATGACCGGCAAGACCCCTCTCGTAGGGAATCAATACTCCTCCCATCCACAAACTTCGGTTTTCCACCAAAGCGTGTACATCGTACCCGTATCCTACGCGAATATCCATCATCTTCCGGTCAGTTGACGAATGCCCTCCATATCAAAGGCCAGTGAAAAACGAAGCGTTCCATCCAGGGGATTCGATTGGTGCTGAGAGACCAAATACGACGCATCCAAGCGGAACATACTCATTTTGAAACCGGCACCAAACGTAAAGAACGAACGATTCCCTTTATTCAAATGCTCGTAATAATATCCGGAGCGAAGGAAAAACTGTTGATTGTAAACATACTCCACGCCAATAGAACCGTAGATTTCTTCCAACTCCTCTTCAAAGCCTCTCGGTGCATCCGAAAACGATTGAAAAATACCTTGAATCGGAGAGATGGACTGACCATACATATCCAAACTGGTTGAATCCGGTGTAGGAATCAGCAACTTATTGACATCCATGGCAAAGGTAAACGAATTGTAAGCATCCATCGGGTAATGCAACGAACCGCCCAATTTCAAATTGGTCGGAAGAAAATGGTTGATATTGCCTCCGTCGTACGAAATTTTTGTACCGATGTTGGAGATGTTAAATCCCAGAGCCACATTGCCACGTTCTCTGCCAAAATAAACCGGAATGCGGTGATAACCGGAAATATCCGCAGCAAACGCATTGCCCGCCGGATCCTCTCCACTCATTAAATCCGAACGAATGTATCGTAGGGATACCGCCATCGAAAAACGTTCGGACAACATACGGGAATAGGCCAGGTCAACCTCCATTTCGTACGGTTGAATGGTATACCCGACATCACCAATCATTTGACGAAGGATCACTTCACCCAACGAAAAATACCTTAGAGACCCACTCAAAGACTGCTGGTCATCCAATTTGTAATAGCCCATCAGAGACATCAAATTGATGTCCGACGCCAATTGAGACAACCACGGTGTGTAAGATAAGGAAAAACCGGCTTGGCTTTCCAAAAAGGCATACTTTGAAGGATTCCAATGTTGGGAATAAACATCCGGAGTGGTGGCAGCTCCGGCATCCCCCATCCCACTCGCTACCGCATCGGGTGAAATGCTCAACGAATAGACGGAGCTTTGAATGGGGTTGTATTTGGGATTATCGGTATCGGCTGCAATCAAAACAGGAGCGATCAATACAGCGATGAGCAACAATACAATGTATTTCTTCATATAGAATGGTTCTTTTTTCTTTGCAAACATACAATTCAAAACGCAAGCGAGCACACATTATTGTGCCAAAAGTTTTATTTTTTCGGAAATCACCGACGAGGCACCACTGGAGTCTGTGACTTGAACACGCACGATAAACAAACCAGGCGCCAACCTTCGTCCGGATAAATCGGTACCGGGCCAAACCAGCACATCGCTTTGCAATTGCCCCGTTTGCATCCACTGAGACTCCTTCCACACCAAACGCCCCATGAGATCGTACAGTTTTACATCCAGCGTCATCGGAGACTCCGGACGGTTGTGTCCAAAGACCATGTGCACAGTTCCACCTACATTTGCATGCTGCAACGTGTGTAAAACAGGCGACTGCCCGGATTCAACAACACATTCGATCTCGGCCGTGCCTGAATTGTTTCGAACATCCCATGCCCGGAACCACAACGTATGTTTGCCCGGTGTCAATTCCGGAAGGACATACTGGACCGTACCGGACATATAACTTTGAATATCTGCTGTATAATAGGAATTCAGCACGTAGGTTTGACTAGGATCGTTGTCAACAACCAAAACCAGGTCGTGACCAATGCCGCTTCCGGTCGTATTCAGTCCGCTGGAGTCCGATATCTTAGCAATCAAGGTGGGTGTCTGGTTGACACGTCCACCGGAAACAAAACTCGTATCATTCAGGAATAAGCGGATGGATGGGCCATCCACATCAACCTCCTGCGTCGCATAGGTTCCGCCCAACACAAATTGCTTAAAGACACCCTGAGCCTCGTATGCCAGATCATCGTCTGCCGCATAAAAACTAATTTTCCCGTTTTTGAAGGAATAACTCATATCCAACGGAACAACAAACTCAAACGAATAAAGACCATCGATTACCCGATCGACTCCTGAAAACAGGAGTTTACTCTGGTCGTTGTATTGAAAGACATCCTGCCCTCCGCTTCCCAGTGTTTGTACGGTCGTTGTCGCATCCAATACGGTCGGATAAATCAACCCGTTAAAATCGGTGGCAACCGTGCCATCTTCTTTTAAGATCTCACCGGCAATACGCACACGCTGCAATGCAGAGAAGGTATCGATCCGTTCTCCAATGGGTTGATCATTGACGGCCGTGACACGCACCGTATAGTCCGGATACGACAATCTCAAGGCCGGGTCACCGATTAAGGTAAAACTTAGCTTGTTTCGATTTCCACTCAAATCGGAGGCATTCTTTGTGATGCGCATCAAATCTCCCAGTGTTTGACGCTCCCCATTGGATTTGGAAAACAGATTGTCCGAAAAAATGCGGTTAAAGATAAAATTATCGTTCGAATACACGATACGCGTTGCCGTCAACATAGCAATGGCACCCCCATTGGGATTCAGAAAGACTTGTTCACCACCGGAAAAATCGATGGCATCAAATCGTGTAAAATCACAGGTAGCCGTCACCCAAAGAGGCAAGTGAACGTGATTCATCTTTGGAATATCCGTGGACAATAACAGATTTTCTTCCGTCCATTCTGTCGTGGATCCGTGTCCCGTATAGTTCAACATCAGCAAACCCGATTCGAGCAATTCTGAAAACCGTGCACGTGCCCCGGGAACAACCGGCCCGGAGGGTAAGATCTCTTTTTGATAGGCATCCACAAAAATGCGATGCACCATAAACTGCGGATGATTGGTCTCAACCGATGTCGCCAACTGATTGGCCTGACTTACGTGTACATTGTTATCCCCATCATCCGCCAGATACAACACCTTGTTTTTCCAATTGCCCTTCTTGCGATTGGCCATGTACGACAAGGTTTTATCCACCGCAATGGTTGCCTGCTCCAAAGTATGCACCGGAAAGCGACCGATGCCGATGTCCACTTTGGCGACCGCCAGATTGGCCCCTTCGGTATCGTCCAAAAAGCCAAAATAATCATCCGTCACATACGACAACGTTCCTTCCAGACTCTCTGACGACTGATACGTAAGCAGGTGATTGGACTTTTTTGAAGAGGCTTTTGCCGTGCTTGTCGATTTTCGATTGTCGTAAATGCCTCCACCAAACAACAGCAAATAGTCGGGTTTGTCCGACTCTTGTTGGGCCGTATCGTAAAAAAACTTCATCATGCGCCGATAGGCAGTTGCATCGGGAGTACCGGAGGAAAACTCATTGTAAACCTGCTCCGGCGTTACAACAAGCACGCGCAGCCCATCCGCTTCCTGATGCGCCTTGGCCAAACGATTGGCCTGGGTCAAAAAGGCTTGCGGTGAAAGTATCACCATATCAACCGAACCGGTACCATGAATATTTTGATTGGGCACCCCACCTTCAAAAATGGGTGATGGAATGGGCGACGTGGGATCGAAGGCCACAAAACGACGCAAGACAGAGCCACTGGCCGTAAACCGATATCGGCCATCCACATATGTTCCCGACATCTGTTTTGTTTGGAGCGGCTGGGTTATATCCAGCACAACCGTCTGAGCCGTTGCATTGCGAATGGAATAGCGTAGAACGGCGGAGGCAGACACCGATTTGGGTGCCTGGAATTCAAGGGGTTGCTGATCAATTATTAATCTTCTGGGATAATTGACCACAAGGTAATTGAGATGCGCCCGTGGATCGGATTTGCTTCCACTGCTGTTGTATTGCAACTTGACGGTTAATGAGGTGCCGTTGGGCTTGAAGGAGCCCGTACGATTGGAACGCGTTGCGTAGGTATATTGATTGGATTCGGAAATCCAACCCATATACAAGCTATACAGGGAGGTTCCGTTTGCATAGACCAAACAGGATTGAGAAGCCGAATTTCTACCCGCAAAATCGACTTGTATCTGCCCATATTGTGTTGTATCCGGGTTTACCAAATCAAAAGAAAACGACTGTATGGGATTGGTCACAAAATCTTCTCCGTACAATTCTCTTCCGGTACCACTTCCGGCGACCGACTCTCCCAGATTTACGTAATCGTTCTCATAAACAAACCGTTCGGTAAAGGTCTCCACTTCAGCCGTTGGAGAACCCGATTCAGCGAGCGTATCGGCCAACAGGCTTCCCTCCAAACGCTCTCCCAAGAAATAATAGGCATGATCGGAATACGGATTCTGCTGGCGCGTATAGATCGATAAAGTGGCATCGTACACCCAGCTGACCGTACCCTGAGCATAGAATACGAGATAGTCGCCGGCATTAAACACGCCATCCGAGCCGAGATATTGCCACATGGGGACGGGTGGAAGGTCGTCAGCGTAATCATTCAATCGAAAATTTTCTGACAACAAGGCTCCTCCATAGCCGTAAACCTGTACGTTTTCCGGCGAAAACCCCATCGCTTTTAGTTCCTTCCAAGTGATTTTATACAAACCCGATTGATCGATGCGCATTTTCCTCCATTTGCCGGTAGACAATCGGGAGGATTGGGCATAAAATGTACCGGTTGAGCGTAATGGACTTGCCTTAAAACCATCGATCGGCGGATTATTGCGGGAGGTCGAGGCATACAACGTCGACAGCCGCGTCGTAAAACACAAGGCAAGCAGCAAAAGATACGGAATCAGGCGGTATGGATGTTGTCGGTTCATATCCGTTTAAACGAAATCTTTGATCGTTTCGTATGTTTTACTCAACGAATACGCAGGTCCAGCAATTTCTCACCTTCTAAATAGGCTTCCAGATGGTCACCAATTTGAAGGGCGCCCACGCCGGAAGGTGTCCCGGTAAAAAGCAAATCGCCCGTTTTTATGGTAAAAAACTGTGAGGCATAAGCAACGACATCGTCCACGGGAAAAATCATCTCGGAGGTACACGCTGTCTGTACGGTCTTGCCATTCAAATCCAAGCGAAAATGCAACTGTTGAATGGGTCCGAGCGATTCCAAAGGCACAAATCGACCCACAATGGCGGACTGATCAAAACCCTTGCTTATCTCCCAGGGTTTCCCCTCCGACCGCAATTGGCGTTGCAGATCTCTCGCAGTCAAATCCAATCCGACGGTAACTTCGGCATAATACCGGGCTGCAAACTTGGATTCAATTTGTCTGCCCAAACGACAAAACTTCACGACGAGTTCCGTTTCGTAGTGAATTTCATGGGAGAAATCCGGTAAAAAGAACGGTTTATTGGCGGGTGGATTTTCATCCGTTGCGGTTGCATAGGCTGAATCGGGCTTGATAAAAATCACCGGAGACTCAGGAACTGTATTTTTCAATTCACGAACGTGTTCGCGGTAATTCATCCCAACGGCTAAAATCTTCACGTTATTTATTTTTTTTGAGATTGGTGATCCAATCGATTGAAAATTAACGCCAAATGTGCGTATATAGAGGTATTCTGAACGACAATATTCTCGGGCATATGGATGCGAAAAGGGGTAAAATTCCAAATGGCGCGTATTCCACCGGCTACCATTCGTTCTGCCACTTCCTGTGCACGGTCCACCGGGACGGTCAAGATACCGATGGAAACACCCATCTGTGATTGCATCTGGTCAAAATCATCCAAGTGATAGACGGGAATGTCGTTGATGGACATCGAGACACGATCGGGGTTGACATCAAAACCCGCAACAATTTCCATACCATATTGGGACAAGCCTTTATCGTGCAAAAGTGCTCCTCCCAAACTTCCGGCACCAAACAGAAAAGCCTTATGGGTATGACTGAATCCCAAAAAATCTTCCAGTACATCCACCAATTCGTTTACATCGTAACCAACCCGGGTTTTTCCGGAAACATTGATCATCGAAAGATCTTTGGCTATCTGAGAAGCACCCACATTGATGGCACGGGAAATTTGGGTTGAAGATATATTGGTCTCACCTTTCTCACGCTCCAATTTCAAGTAGGCCAAATACCAAGGAAGGCGTCTAAGAGTCGGTTCAGGTATATGATCGTAGTCTATTGGTTTTTGAGGTATCATTCGGATGAATATTATTTGTACAAAAATAATAAAAAATCTTACTTTTGGTGCATGAAACAACAAGATTGGAAAGACAGACTGGGAGCACTCTCCGAAATACTCCCCGATGGGCCGGAGCCTATTGATAATCAGGAGGAACGAACCAAACCAAACGTACAACAACTGGTAATCCGCTACGAAAAACGAAACGGCAAACCAACCACCATTGTAAGCCGTTTTGCGGGAACAAATGCGGCTTTACTCGAACTGGCCGGTCAATTAAAGAAACTATGCAGCGCCGGCGGTTCGGCAAAAGATGATGAAATCCTGATTCAGGGAGACGTACGAAAAAAAGTAGCCGTCTATCTGCGCTCGCTTGGACACGTTGTAAAAGGAGATGTATAATAAAATAGGCTGCCCATTGGACAGCCTACTCCATTTTTGCTATACAGAAGATTATTCTTCGTTCAATGTAACTCGTTTAAAGGCTGTTGCCGTCAACGCTTTGTCTACCGATTGAAGGTATTGTGCTACCGTTATTTTGCTGTCTTTGATAAAAGCTTGTTCCAACAACGTCGATTCTTGATAGAATTTATTCAGACGTCCTTGAGCGATTTTATCCAACATGTTTTCGGGTTTGCCTTCCTGACGTGCTTTATCACGACCAATCTCCAGTTCTTTCTCAATAACGTCAGCAGGAACTCCACTGCGATCCAAAGAAACGGGACTCATTGCTGCAACCTGCATCGCAACGTCACGAGCAACCTTATGGTCCAATGTTTGGTTGAAAGCAACAACGGTTGCCAATTTATTGCCCGGGTGGATGTAGGATACACAAGCTGCACCTTGTACAAACTCATAAAAATCCAATTCCATTTTTTCGCCAGTGATCCCGATGCGTTCCGTAATCAACTCCTGAATGTTCCGACCCTCAATGGACAAGGCTTTCAGCGCATCCAAAGACGCAGGTTTTTCAGCCATTGCAACATCCAAAATGGATTGAGCCAACGCAACAAAATCAGCATTCTTTGCAACAAAGTCTGTCTCACATTTCAAGGCCAAAACCGCTGCAAAATCATCTTTATCCGCTGCTAAAACACAACCTTCAGACGCTTCACGATCGCTGCGCTTTGCAGCAACAGCTTGTCCTTTTTTACGAATAATTTCTACTGCTTTGTCAAAATCATTCTCTGCCTCTGTTAAGGCATTCTTGCAATCCATCATCCCGGCTCCGGTCATTGTACGGAGCTTTGAGATTTCTGCCATCGTTACTGCCATCGTATTTCGTTTTATTTAGTCTTCGTCTTCGTTTTTCACATACTTAGAAGCAACTTTTGCTTTGATTGCTTCTGCGTCGTCTTTGTGGATCAGTTCTTTTTTGACCTTACCACGACGTTCGCGTTTTACGGGAGCGTCTTCGCCGTCTTCCTGATCGGCAGCAGCAGCGCTGTCTGCTTTTTCAACCTTGCGTTCTTCCAAACCTTCTTGAATGGCAGCACACATGGTAGAAAGGATTACTTCGATGGATTTTGAAGCATCATCGTTTGCAGGAATCAGGTAATCAACCAAATCCGGATTTGAATTGGTATCCACCATTGCAAAGATGGGTATTCCCAACTTAATGGCTTCAAGGACTGCAATTTGTTCTTTCATGACATCAACCACAAACAAGGCTGAAGGCAAGCGGTTCAAATCGGCAATACTACCCAAGTTCTTTTCAAGCTTGGCTCTTTGACGGGTTACTTGTAATTTTTCGCGCTTTGACAAGTTGTTGAATGTACCATCCGTTTGCATTTTGTCAATGGTGGTCATTTTCTTAACCGCCTTGCGAATGGTTGGGAAGTTGGTCAACATACCACCCGGCCAACGCTCAATCACGTAAGGCATATTTACAGAAGTCGCGAGTTGTGCAACCGTTTCTTTGGCTTGCTTTTTTGTCGCAACAAATAAGATTTTCTTACCGGCTTTGGCGATTCCTTTGAGTGCTTCAGCAGCTTCGTCTACTTTTGCGACCGTTTTGTGCAAGTCTATGATGTGGATGCCGTTGCGTTCCATGAAAATGTAGGGTGCCATCGCGGGGTTCCATTTTCTCTTGAGGTGTCCGAAATGCACGCCGGCTTCCAACAATTGATCAAAATTTGTTCTAGACATTTTTCTAATTATTTTTCGTTTACATTCTTATTTCAAAACCAATCGCCGGGTAGTTCGGGTGAAGTCCCGGCCATTTAGATACTAAACGCTTCTTCTCTAATAAAAAGCAGTGGTATCAAAACGATTAACGTTTGCTGAACTGGAAACGTTTTCTGGCTTTTGGACGACCCGGTTTCTTGCGTTCAACAACGCGTGAATCACGTGTCATAAATCCTTCGGCACGCAAAGCTGATTTGTCATCTGCGTTGATCTTAACCAATGCACGGGCAATGGCCAGACGTAGAGCTTCGGATTGTCCTTTGAATCCACCACCGTTCAGGTTTACGCGGATATCATATTTTTCAGCGACTCCCAATTTATTCAAAGGTTGTTTCACAACATATTGAAGAATACTGGAAGGAAAATAAATGGCCAAATCACGTTTATTGATGGTAATGTTTCCACTTCCTTCGGTAACAAATACGCGGGCAATGGCTGCTTTTCTTCTACCTAATGCATTTACTGCTTCCATACTGCTTATTTAATAGAATTAATATCAATCACTTTCGGAGTTTGTGCGCTGTGCGGGTGTTCACTACCTGCATAGACGTACAAGTTGCCGATGATGGCATCACTCAATCTGTTTTTGGGAAGCATGCCCTTAACTACTTTTTTATACAGCTTTAGAGGATCCTTTGCCAAAACTTTGGCAGGATTCGTTTCACGCTGTCCACCCGGATAACCGGTGTGACTGAAATAAATGCGGTCATTCCACTTGTTGCCCGTCATTTTTACTTTTTCTGCGTTGATGATGATCACATTGTCACCACAATCTACGTGCGGAGTGAAGCTGGGTTTGTATTTGCCTCTCAGCAACTTTGCGACTTTTGAACCCAAACGCCCCAATACCTGGTCGGTTGCATCGATCACAACCCACTCTTTTTGCACGGTAGCCTTGTTTGCAGAAATGGTCTTGTAACTTAAAGTATCCACTGCTTAATTTTTAATAGATTAAAATACTGCAATTCTTCGCGCATTCGATTCAGGACACATTGAATCATAATATGCTTAGAATTAAAATCTTACACAATTTTGATAATAATCGGCCTGCAAAAGTACGCTGATTTTTCAATATATGCAAATAAAAAAAGATCGGATTCCTTCCGTTTAAACAGAAAGAACCCGACAAACATCGCTCAACCTCCCTATCTCCTGTGGGCGATTACAAAATTTTTATAATATCCTGTTCCAAAGCCTCCAGATCATCTCCGGACGCATAACGCCGGATGACGTTGCCCGCTTTGTCGATCAAAAATTTATTGAAATTCCATTTGATTCGATCCCCACCTGTTTCCGCTTTTAGATAGGTATACAAAGGATGGGCATCGCTTCCATTCACATTCAATTTGGCAAATACGGGAAATTGTACGCCATAATTGAGCTGACAAAATGCCTGAATTTCTTCGTTCGTTCCGGGCTCCTGGCCGGCAAACTGATTGCACGGAAAGCCCAGAATCACAAAACCCTTTTCTTTGAGGCGCTGATACATGGCCTCTAGGGGAGCATATTGCTTGGTATAACCACATTTGCTGGCTACGTTGACAATGAGCAACGTTTTACCCTTGTAGTCCGATAAGGATACCGCTTGCCCCTGGCTGTCTTCTACTGTAAAATTGTATATCATCTGTTTTTCTGTATTTATTGGTTTGCCTACGTTCGACTGAGCCAAAACGTCCAATGAAGCCATCAGCAAGAAAACTACTCCAAGCAAGCCTATTGTACGAAGTTTATAATTATTCATGAGATTCTATTGTTTTAGGTAAAAACAAATCCGAATGAAAATTGTTTGCGTGGAAAATTTAATACTTTTGCAAGGCACTTAACACATTCCTATGTCCGGCAAGAAAACCATCAACAACATTCGCCGACGCGTTCTGGGGCAGTTAACCCGTACGGTCGGAAAGCACAATGCCAGATCCCTGATGCAATTAAACCCTGCAACGATCGAGCGAATTTTAATCCTTCGACCCAACCACCGACTGGGGAATATGCTGTTGACGACTCCGCTGGTACAGGAAATCGAACAACGCTTTCCAAACGCCAGCATCGACTTTTTTGTAAAAGGCTTTGCAGCACCAGTTATCTATAAAGAATATACTTCGGTCAAACGATTCATCCATCTACCCAAAAAGCATTTCAAAGAACCGATCCGATACGTGCGTGCCTGGTTGGCGCTGCGCAGCAAACCATACGACCTTGTGATCAATCTAACACCCAGTTCCTCCTCCGGTCGCCTGGCTACTCAATTTGCACGCGCAACGCATCGCTTGTTTGGAGATGAAATGCAAGAAGCCAGTGCACGCTTTGCCGATGCCATCCACATGGCCAAGACACCCATCTACAACCTTAGACTGTTTTTAAATCCCCAAGTAGATCCAAGCATCGATCTGCCAACCATGAGCCTAAGACTGAGCGACACCGAAAAGGAACGGGGCAAAGCACTTCTGAATCAGTTGATTTCAGACCCCGGCAAACCAACCATTGCGCTGTATACCTTTGCAACCGGTGCCAAATGCTATTCGGATGCATGGTGGATGCCCTTTCTTGAACAAATAAAAGAACGATTTTCAAACCATAACCTATTGGAAATCCTGCCTGTAGAAAATGTATCACAAATTCACTTCAGCATACCCAGTTTGTACAGTAAAGATATTCGGGAAATGGCAGCAGTGCTTGCACATTGTGCCGTGTTTGTGACGGCCGACTGTGGCATCATGCACTTAGGCAGTGCCGCCCCGGTTGCCACCATCGGTTTGTTTTCAGTAACCAATCCGGCCGTTTACGAGCCCTACAACCCAGGCAGCTGCGCATTGAAAACAGAAAACTTAAAAATGGAACGAATTCTGGATCAAATGCAAGAAGTAAACGCTTCCAGCATTTCCAAATGTAAGATTTGAGCGGATTTGCGTTTACTCATTCCATTGCCGGGCCAATCGGTCAATTCAAAATCGTCGTACTTGGATTTGAGTTGTTTCAAGGCATCCCGCTTTTCGTCGGTTGACAAAAAGCGCCTGAGCGTGCATCCCATGTTGAAGCTTTGAAACTCAACATCCTTTTTATTACTCATCATAGGCACCTTCCCGACTACACTGAAAAGCACCTCCTGATGGACATCCATTTGCGACAACCGACGCTCTTCCGGCAAACAATACACATAAAACCCTTTGATTTCATCCCAAACAAAATGCGCACTGATGGCATATATACCGCCTTTGTCTGATCGTATGGATATAATACCCTGACCTGCGGTCGAAAGCAACTCCTGTACAGAGGCTTGATTTAGAATCGGCTCGGTTCCCGCATAATTCAAATAGGAGTGATTACTCATAACGTGTTGTATTAGATGATGCAACAAAGATGAGTCATCACTCCTGATTCTACATTATCACTGATTGACATCTCCTGTCAAGACTTGACAATGGTTAAAAAAGTAGTTATAAGCTGGGGGCAATCGGTAGGATTCGTCCATCCGCATCAAAAGACATGCGATCGATGCAAACTTCACGATGATAACCGGCAGCCCTTCCCATCTTATACCCGTCGGGACGGCCAAAACGATGATAAACAACATACCAATCATCCGTTCCGGGTTTTTGCAAAACAGAATTGTGTCCGGTTGCATAAATACCCTTGGAAGCCTCCATGGTCAGAATCAAATTATCTGCCGGTATATCCAACGGACCCATCGGGCTTTTTGAGGTCGCGTAACGAAGTCTGTACTGCGGGTCGCGTGTATCGTTTTCAGACCAGATAAAATAATACAAACCCTTGCGATAAAAGACATACACACCTTCCCGGAACGTACTGGGGCGTTTGAAGGCTTGGATGGTTTTTTCCTTAACAGACATCATATCCTTATTCAACTCAGCCATTGCCAGATACCCACTACCCCAATACAGGAAATACTTCCCACTCACCGGATCATGAAAGACATCCGGATCAATCTCTTGCCCGTTTTTAACTCCGGGAGGATGTTTGTCAATCAACGGTTTTCCCAGATCGACAAATGGTCCGGTAGGTTCATCCGCCACGGCAACACCGATCTTTTTTTCGGCACTGAAATAATAGTAGTATTTATACGAACGACCTTGTTTCTTCTCAATGATGCAGGGCGCCCACGCATTGTTACTGGCCCAAGAGACATCCTTGCGCAGATCGAGTATCACACCTTCATCCTTCCAATCACTCAGATTGTCGGACGAAAAAGTCTTAAAATAATACCCACCCCAATTGTTAAACCCATCACTCGTGGGGTAGAGATAATATTTTTTGTTTTTCTCTGAATACAGAATCTCCGGATCTGCATAATACCCCGGTATGACCGGATTTACATCCGAAATGGCTTCAAAACCTTCCGGAGTACCCCATTTTTTCAACAAACGGTTCAATTCCCATCGTGTCAGGGATACGATTGTCCCATGACGCGGCTTAAAATCCATGCGTATGGAGTCATCAATGACACGAAACACATCCAAGTCTACACTTTCGCAAAACTGATAATGCTTCTGCGTATATACATCGTACATCAAAATGTAACGATCTTCGTGATTGAGTTTAAAAAGACAGGAACCCTCTACTTTGTGCGGTGTTTGCTGCTTGTAATCGGCCTGCTCAATCCATACCCCCGACTGCAACGAATTGGTTATTGCGCGTTTGATGCCCTTTACATCGCCACCCTCTGTCTTATAAAACATATGATACAAACCATTCTTGAAGACAATATCCGCATCAATACAGGACATTCCGTTTTGGGGACGAAACAACACTCGGGGTTCTCCTTCGAAATCGGTAAACGACTCATTGGCATAGGCATAGTAAATGATATCCGGACCTTGCCCATGTTTCATGGACCAATACACCATATACTTACCCGCTTCGGGGTCATAGATGGTTTGGGGCGCCCAAACACGCTTAAGCGAATCGTGTCCACTGTAACGTTGCTGAATATGGATTACCGTTGAGGTCCAATCAATCAAATCGTTTGACTTCAACAGGACCATGGCCCGATTGGAATCCCAACCTTTTGCAGCGGTCATATCGGTCAAAACCATGTAAAAGGTATTGCCATCTTCCGATCGGAGAATGTGCGGATCCCTTACTCCACCCGTTGAGCTGATTTGTTTCGAATCGAGAACGGGACGATCTTCGTTTAAAGCATAATACGAAAAGCCATCCAAACTAACTGCAAAGTAAACCGATTCGTCGTGACCACGAAAAGAGGCAAACAAGTAGCCTGCATAATCTTTCTCTTCCGGGCCAAAGCGATAATCCTGCGCAAATCCAACAAACAACGTGCCAATATAGAGCACGCTGAAAATCCATAATCTTCTCATAGGTTGTATATGTGTGTAAATTTTTGAAGGGTTAAATATACACTTATCTTTTTAAAACAGCCCTCCGGTGAAATATGTTATACAACAAGAAGCACCACAAACGAATGTCTGCGATGCTCCTCCCAAAAATCTTAATCACAAAACGACCCATCAACGGACGTTTTACGTGCGCGTCATCATGCTCCTTTTATGTACGCAGCCAGCCAATCGCCTACTTCCGAAGTAGAACGAACCGTTTGACCGGGCAAAGCGATGTCCTCGGTAACAAAACCTGCATCCATGCTTGCCTGAACGGCCTTGCGTATCAAATCTCCGACATCCATCCGATTGAATGCATACTCAAACATCAATGCTGCCGACAATACGGTTGCCAATGGATTGGCGATATTTTTTCCAGCCGCTTGCGGATAAGATCCATGTATGGGTTCAAAAACAGAGGTATGCAAACCAACCGATGCCGAAGGCAACATACCCAACGAACCGGTGATGACCGAGGCCTCATCGGTCAAAATATCGCCAAACATATTTTCGGTAACCATGACATCAAAGCTGGCCGGCCATTGAATGATGCGCATGGCTGCATTATCGACAAACATATACTCGGTTTCAATATCGGGATACTGAGGAGCCATTTCCTGGGCGATTTGCCTCCACAAGCGGGAAGTCTCTAAGACGTTGGCCTTGTCGACCACCGTCAGTTTTTTACGACGTTGACCGGCATAGGTATAAGCCAATTCCAATATGCGTTCGATTTCTTCACGACTGTACGTACAGGT
This sequence comes from Bacteroidales bacterium, assembly GCA_028709215.1. GTDB lineage: Bacteria > Bacteroidota > Bacteroidia > Bacteroidales > UBA1402 > UBA8389. Next base: position 13,859 of record JAQVXI010000012.1, on the reverse strand, counting down.
ATCCACGGCACTGTTTCCATCTTCACTTCTACCTTGTGGTTTTCCAAAATACAAACCACCCGTCAATTCACGAATGCACATAAAGTCTGCATCCTTCACCAAGTCGGCACGCAAAGGAGAACGCTCTAGAAGCGAAGGAAATACATTGACCGGGCGAATATTGGCATACAATCCCAGTTTTTTGCGCATGGCCAGCAAGCCTTGTTCCGGACGCACCTTTGCCGTTGGATCGTTGTCATACTTGGGTGAGCCGATGGCTCCAAATAAAACCGCATCCGAATTCATACACAGTTCGTGTGTTTCATCGGGATAGGGATTGCCGGTGGCATCGATGGCACAAGCCCCTACCAGAGCCGTTTTGTACGAGATTTCTAAATCAAATTTTTCACAGACGGCATTACAAACCTTCAAGGCTTGATCTACAATTTCCGGTCCGATACCGTCACCGGGCAATACAGCAATGTTTAGCTTCATAGAGTTATTTCAATTCAATTATGTTTAACATTTTGAGGGTCGCTTTGATCGCTGCCTCGGTTTGGTCTGCATCCAGACCGGCCGTACGGAACGTCTTTCCGTTATAAGACCAGGTAATCACGGTTTGGACAAATGCATCGGTGCGGCCTCCCGGAGGAATGGTCACACTGTAATCCATCAACATGGGGAAAGGTCGGCTGAGGTTTTTATAGATGCGTCTGAGTGCTTTTACAAAAGCATCGTATTGCCCGTCACCGGGAGATGTTTCCTGATACACTAGACCGTTCAATTCCAGTTTGAGCGTGGCAACCGGCTTCAAGCCCTGCGCCAATGAGAGTGAATAATTCAGGATACGTACCGGTTGATTGGTATCTTCCTGCTTGAGTACATCGGAGATAATGTAGGGCAAGTCCTCTTGTGTGACCTGCTCCTTTTTATCACCCAATTCGATGATACGCTCAGTCACAAGCCGCATCGCATCATCATCCAGCTCAATACCCAGAGCCTCCAAATTCTTGCGAATACTGGCTTTACCCGACGTTTTACCCAACGCATATTCACGCACACGTCCAAATCGTTCGGGCAATAAGTCGTTGTAGTATAGATTGTTTTTTGCATCACCATCGGCGTGAATACCGGCACATTGCGTGAATACATTGTCTCCAATGACGGGTTTATTAGCCGGAATACGAATACCCGAATAAGATTCAACAATCTTGCTAACCGTTGTTAGTTTTTCTTCCCGTATGTTGGTTCTGATTTTTAATTGATCGTGAAGGACAGCCACAACACTGGTCAAGGCGGCATTGCCGGCGCGTTCACCCAGACCGTTTACCGTAACATGAATCCCCTTAACTCCCGACGTCACGGCAGCCATCACGTTGGCCACAGCCAGATCGTAATCGTTGTGTGCATGAAAATCAAAATGCAGCTTCGGAAAACGGGCGATCATATCCGAACAAAAGGACCGTGTTTGCTCCGGGTTGAGTATACCCAATGTATCCGGCAACATAAAACGTTTGATGGGCGCATCTTTCAGACCTTCCACCAATTGAAAAACGTAGTCGGGCGAACTGATCATTCCATTGGACCAATCTTCGAGATAGACATTGACCGAAATACTCATGCTCTGTGCACGTTCGATTTCGTCCAAAATATCGGCCAAGTGCTCCTGTGGACTGCGTCTAAGTTGATGGGTAACATGATTGAGTGAGCCCTTGCACAATAGATTTATGACACGGCAACCGGTATTATGTATCCACTCCAACGAAACACCTTTGTCTAAAAAACCAAGGACTTCGATGCGATCCAGCTTATCGTGCGAAGCAGCCCAGGTAGCGATGCGCTTAACGGCATCAAACTCCCCGGACGAAACACGCGCAGAGGCTACTTCCATTCGGTCAACCTTAAGCTCTTCCAAGAGAAGTCGAACCATACTCATCTTCTCCTGGCTGGCAAAGGAAACACCGGATGTTTGCTCACCGTCTCGTAGCGTTGTGTCTAGTATTTCAACCATGTTGTTTTTCCCAAGCTTCGATCTTGTCTTTGTTGCTCAAAAGGAAGTCGATGTCATCAAATCCGTTGAGGAGACAATTTTTCTTATACGCATTTATTTCGAAGGATTCCGATGCAGCACGTGCGTTGTTGGTGATGCGCTGATTTTCCAGATCAACGGTCAACGTTGCCTGGGGATCATTCTTGACCGTTTCAAAAACCTCTGCCAAAAAGGTTTCACTGACCACAACAGGCAGTACGCCGTTGTTTAGGGCGTTGTTTTTAAATATATCCGCAAAGAAGCTGGATACAACGACACGAAATCCATATCCGGCAATGGCCCAGGCTGCGTGTTCACGACTGGAACCACTTCCGAAATTTTTTCCGGCGACCAGAATGGAACCACTGTATGTTGAATCGTTCAGGATAAACGACGAGATCGGCGCATCGTTTTTGTCGTATCTCCAATCACGAAACAAATTATCCCCAAAACCTTCTTTGGAAGTTGCCTTTAAAAAACGAGCCGGAATGATTTGATCGGTATCCACATTCTCAATCGGAAGCGGAACGACTCGGGAGGTTAATGTATTGAATTTTTCCATTGTCTAACGTTTTATTTAATGATCAATTGTGGGCCTTCGTGTGCAATGATGGCTTGTCGCCAGTGCTCGGGAATCACCCGGCTTTTTTGACTGGCCACGTCAAAACAAACGATCACCGCTCGGCAGGTTGATAGCAGTTCGCCGGTCTCAAGATTGACCAGACGATGATGCATGGTAAAGCTTTTGGTTCCCAAAATCGCAATACGGGTTTCCACAGATATATGATAACGCATATAGATGGGCAGGATGTATTCAATGCTGATGGATGCACCCACGACCCCAATGGTTGCGTAATCAAGATCGGGCATAATTTTGTCAAAATAATCCATCTTACCGGCATCGTAATAATTCTGATACACGGTATTGGATACATGCCCCATGATGTCTACGTCGTTAAAACGCACTTGAATGGGCACCGAAAAACGATATTTGGATTCCATATCAGTCTCTTGGATCGGTTATACAACCATTGACAGCCGCTGCGGCAGCGACCAACGGACCGGCAAGAATCGTGCGCGCTCCAGGACCCTGACGTCCTTCAAAATTGCGATTGGAAGTGGAGACTGCGTACTTTCCCGCAGGAACTTTGTCGTCATTCATCGCCAGACAGGCAGAACATCCGGGTTGACGCAATTGGAAACCGGCTTCTTCGAGAATTTCGATCAAGCCTTCTTTGCGGCATTGTGCTTCGACAGACCACGAACCGGGCACCAACCAGGCTACGACATTTTCCGCTTTCTTTTTACCCTTAACATACGAGGCAAACAAACGGAAATCTTCGATGCGTCCATTGGTACAACTACCCAGGAATACATAATCCACCGGCTTGCCCAACATTTTTTCTCCGGGTTTGTAGCCCATATAATCCAACGATTTCAAGAAAGACAAACGACTGGATTCCGGAATCTCTTCCAACGTTGGTATCGAACCGGAGATGCCGGTACCCATACCTGGATTGGTGCCGTACGTTACCATAGGCTCAATATCTTCTGCATTCAACACCACATCTTTATCAAAGACGGCATCTTCATCCGAATACAATTGTTTCCATTCGGCCATGGCGGCATCCCAAGCGTCTCCTTTGGGAGCATATGCTCGTCCTTTGATGTAATCAAACGTGGTTTGATCCGGAGCGACCAAGCCTCCACGAGCACCCATTTCGATGGATAAATTACAAAGAGTCAAACGCGCTTCCATGGTCAGATCACGGATCGCATCCCCTGCATACTCCACAAAGTAGCCGGTTGCACCACCGGTAGTCAACTGCGAAATGATGTACAAAGCAATGTCTTTGGATAGAACATCCTTGCCCAACGTACCGTTTATCTGAATGCGCATTCGTTTCGGCTTGGTTTGTAGAATGCATTGAGAGGCCAAAACCATTTCAACTTCAGACGTACCGATACCAAAAGCGATTGCGCCCAACGCGCCGTGCGTAGAAGTATGGGAATCTCCACATACGATGGTCATACCGGGAAGTGTCAAACCATTTTCGGGTCCTACCACATGGATCACACCGTTTTTTGGATCGCCCAGGCCAAAATGCGTCAATCCAAATTCGGCTGCATTTTTTGTCAAGGTATCTACCTGGTTGCGAGAAATCAAATCGGCGATGGGGCTGGACTGGTTTAGCGTAGGGATGTTGTGATCCGGCATGCAATACGTTTTATCCGGACGATGCACCTTGAGATTGCGGTTGCGCAAACCCTGAAACGCCTGAGGACTGGTTACCTCATGGCAGTAGTGTCGATCGATATACAGCTGAGTCGGACCATTTTCCACGTGTGCGACGACGTGTTTGTCCCAAATTTTATCAAATAACGTTTTTCCCATTGTGTTTCGTTTCAATTTTTCACAAACTTATTGATTGCGTCGATATACGCTTCGACGGAAGCGGTAATAATATCCGTATTTCCGGAGAAACCATAATAAATCACTCCTTCGTACTCAACTTGCATGTGCACCTTACCCGTATCATCACTGCCCTTGGTTATGGCCTGAATCAAAAATTCCTGCAAGGTCATTTCACGCTTAATAATTTGCTTCAACGCTTTGATCGCAGCATCGACCGGACCATTGCCGGATGCGGACGCTTCAAATTTCTCACCCGCAATATCCAGACAAACGCTGGCAACCGGCTTCACTCCTTTTCCGGAAACCACCTGCAAATGCTCCAATTTGATGCGTTTGCCTTCCGTTCCGGCTTGACCGACCAACAACAGAATGTCTTCGTCGTTGATGTCTTTCTTACGATCGGCTAATTTAAGAAATTCTTCGTAAACTTCCTGCAAGCGATCCCCATCCATGGGAACGCCCAACACCTGCAAACGATGCTTCAATGCAGCACGTCCACTTCTGGCGGTCAAAATAATTGCATTTTCATCCAAGCCAACCTCTTTTGGGTCCATAATTTCGTAGCTCTCCCGGTTTTTTAAGACGCCATCCTGATGGATACCCGACGAATGCGCAAAGGCATTACGGCCGACAACGGCCTTATTCGGCTGAACCGGCATGTTCATCAGACTCGAAACCATGCGACTGGTCGGCGTAATAAACTGGGTATTGATGTTGCTGACCAGATTTAAATCTTTATGGCATTTCAAAATCATGGCAATCTCTTCCAAAGACGTATTTCCGGCTCGCTCCCCAATGCCATTGATGGTCACCTCACACTGACGTGCACCGTTGATCAAACCGGCCATGGTGTTGGCTGTGGCCATGCCCAAGTCGTTGTGACAATGCGTTGAAAGAATCGCCTTCTCGATGCCCTTGACATTTTCCATCAGGTATTTAATCTTTGCACCATAGACATCCGGCAAACAATAGCCGGTGGTATCCGGAATATTGACAACCGTAGCACCTGCCTTGATGACCGCTTCCACTACGCGAGCCAAATAAACGTTGTCCGTCCGGCCTGCATCTTCCGCATAAAACTCCACATCCTCAACATACTTCTTTGCATACTTTACACAAGCAATGGCACGCTCAAGAATATCCTCCTGGTTTGAATTAAACTTGTGTTTAATGTGGTAATCCGACGTACCGATTCCGGTATGGATACGGCCGTGCTTTGCATACTTCAAGGCTTCGGCCGCGACCTGAATATCTTTTTCAACGGCACGTGTCAAGGCACAAATCGTGGGCCAGGTGACGGCTTTACTGATCTCAACCACCGATTTGAAATCGCCGGGGCTAGACACAGGAAAACCCGCTTCGATCACATCCACTCCCAGCGACTCGAGTGCCTTTGCAACCTGAATTTTTTCAACTGTATTCAATTGGCATCCAGGGACCTGCTCCCCATCACGCAAGGTCGTGTCAAACATGTAAATTTTATCCGCCATAGTATCTATTATTATATGTATTCCATTCAAAAAAAAAGCCTCCTCACTTTGGCAGCAAGAAGGGTTACACTATCTTATTTGTACAAACACATCCCACCACCCGGCTTCATCGCAATAGAAGAATACCCAGTAGGAAAATGCCTGTCAAAATCGAAATCGTCATTGTCTTTGTATTTATTGTTGCAAAGATAGCGCTTTTTTTCTTTCACGCAACAGATTCAAGTATTTTACTGCATTTTTCTTACATTATTTAAGTAAAAGACCTCATTTTCCGATTGTTTTATACAACACAGGCGATCAACGACGCTTTTCACACGCTAAACACTTATGTTCTTATGAAAGCATTTTCAATGTTTCGGTGTTCTTTTGAAACCTCTTTTGGCCTTTTGATGTCCTTTTTCTTCTTTTTTGTCATTTTTTCTTTCTTTTTGTGTTGGATTTAAAAATTATTCTGTATGTTTGCATCGTGAAACAGATGAAAGGTTAACAACTAAATCAAAAAAGTATGAAAAATTCTGTTAAAAGAGTCGGAAAGACTCTGCTGGTTTCGGCACTTGCATGTTCAACCCTGTTGACACAGGCACAAGAGGAAAATCGTTTTGACGTTGGAGCAGACCTCGTCAGCTCGTATGTATGGAGAGGCATCCAACAGGATCTCACCTATTCGGCAGGATCCCCCAACATCCAACCGTACGCAAGTTTTTCTTATGGCAACTTCACCGTGGGAGCCTGGGGTTCGGGTAGTTTTACAGGGACGGTTCGTGAATTTGATTTGTATGCATCGTATTCCTTCCTTGACAATCTTAGCCTGACGGTGACGGACTACAACTGGAATTTTAGCAAATCCTATTTTGATTACAGCAAATCGACGGATCATGTATACGAAGCATCGCTCGCATACGGGGGCATCGAAGCACTGCCACTCTCCGCTACGGTCAGTACCATGTTTTATGGAGCGGACAAAGAAGAGTACTCGACTTATCTGGAACTTGCCTACCCGCTGAGCAGCGCGGTCAGTCTGAGCGCAGGCGCCTCACTCTTCGAAAGCAGTCTCTACGGAACCAGTGGATTTGGAGTGACCAACGTGGCACTGCGTGTAGAGAAGTCCATCGCCTTTAGTGAGCAATTTCAACTCCCGATGTTTGGTATTGTTGGTTTCAATCCGGCAGCCGAAAACGCTTATCTCGTTGTGGGAGTATCCTTCTAAACACATAAAACTATGATTATGAAAAAAATAGAAGCCATTATTCGCGTGTCTCAGTTTGAAGAAGTCACCGAAGCCTTGCACGATATCGGCATCGATTTTTTTACCTATTGGGATGTTACCGGTGTAGGTAATGAAAAATCAGGAGCCATCTATCGAGCCACCGTTTACGAAACACGCTTGATTCCCAGACGTGTCATTTCATTCGTTTGCCGCGACAAATTTGTGGATGCTTCCATTGAAGCCATTTGCAAAGCAGCCAAAACAGGAGAAATGGGTGACGGAAAAATATTTGTATCAACTGTGGACGAATCGGTCCGCATTCGTACCGGAGAAAGAGGACCGGAATCTCTCTACATCAAAGAATAAAACGCAATCATCATGGATACAACATTATTGACAACAGGGTTAAACACCTTGTGGGTGCTGCTTGCAGCCATACTGGTCTTTTTTATGCAAACAGGGTTTGCATTGGTCGAAGCCGGATTTACCCGCTCAAAGAACACGACCAACATTCTATTTAAAAACGTCATGGACTTTTGTCTTGGTACCATTACCTTTTGGTTGCTTGGATACGGCATCATGTTCGGAGAAGGAAATGCCTTTATCGGCAACATTGAATGGTTGGCCACAACCGACCACGGTACTGCGTTGGGCATTCCCAACATGGCCTTCTTCTTTTTCCAACTGGTCTTTGCTGCAACCGCTGCCACCATTGTTTCGGGAGCCATGGCCGAGCGGACCAAGTTTAAGTCCTACTTGATGTACAGTGCCATCATCTCCATGATTATTTACCCAATATCCGGCCATTGGATCTGGGGTGGAGGTTGGTTGGGCGACATGGGCATGCACGACTTTGCCGGCTCAACAGTTGTTCACTCGGTTGGAGGTTGGTTGGCCTTGGTGGGTGCCTGGGTTTTGGGTCCGCGCATCGGTAAATACCGCAACGGCAAACCCAACGCCATACCCGGACACAGCCTTACACTGGGTGCCTTAGGCGTATTTATCCTTTGGTTGGGTTGGTTTGGTTTCAACCCGGGTTCTACACTTGGTTTGGGTGACGTCGATCTAGTTGCGCACATTTTTGTCACCACCAACCTTGCCGCTGCAGCCGGTGGTATTGCAACCCTTGCGGTTACCTGGTTGCGCTACGGTAAACCCGGTTTAAGCATGACTTTAAACGGCGTATTGGCCGGATTGGTTGCCATTACCGCCGGATGTGATACCGTAACTCCGATCGGTGCACTGATCATCGGACTACTGGCCGGGATCCTCGTTGTCTTCTCGGTTGAATTCCTGGATCGCAAATTAAAAATTGACGACCCCGTGGGTGCCGTCTCGGTACACGGTGTAAACGGTGCGTTTGGTACCATTATGGTCGGATTGTTGGCGAACGGAAACGGTGTCACCGGATTATTTTACGGTGGGGGCAGCGAATTGCTGGTTGCTCAATTGACCGGTGTTGTTGCTGTTGCCGCTTGGGCGATCGGCTGCGGATTGATCTTATTCTTCGCGCTTAAATACACAATGGGCTTACGTGTTTCCAAAAAAGAAGAAGAAAACGGTTTGGATTACTACGAACACGGCGAAAAAGCCTACAACTCCTAAGGTGTGGTTTTCAATGAATGGTTAACAAGGAAGGAGCCTCGAGTGATCGAGGCTCTCTTTTTTATGATTACAAACAGGCCATCGATGCCCGCTTCAATTGATCGGGCGTTCCCACATCATACCAAACAGCACGTCCGATATCCTGTGCATAAATTTCATTCGTTGCCGCCAATCGCAAATATACATCGGTAATCGAAAAGACACCCGTTTCCTCCATTTTATCAAAAAGGGCAGGACTCACTACATGCATACCGGTAAATCCCATCCGTCGCAACTCCCCGATCGGTTCCCGCGCCATCCGAACCGCAGCCGTTTGAATATTTTCCCATCCGCACAGCAAACCCGCCTGATCGAACAAAAAACAACGATCCGTCACCTCGGGGCGAACCAATAAACCGGCAAGACTGCCGGGCTTGAGTTGAATCGAAGCCAAATCGACGTCACTCCATACGTCCACGTTGTGCACCCAAAAAGGAGCATCCTCCAAATACGGGCGCATCTTCTTGAGCCCGCCACCAGTTTCCAACAAACAATCACGCTCATCCGAAACAAGGATATTCAACGCCGGATGCTGGCTCCGGTAGACATCGATCCACTGCTCCACCAAATCGGCAAATGCGTGTACATTGATGACAAATTCCCGAATCCCCACCGCCTGAAAACGATCCAAACAATGTTCCAGCATGGGCTTGCCATTCATTTCCACCAAAGCCTTGGGACGATCCTTGGTATAGGGATACAAGCGCGTACCCAAACCGGCCGCAAAAATCACCGCTTTCATGACAGCACCTCCTTTAAATACTGCGATTCCAGCATTCGTTGAAAACACGCCTTCAATTCAGGCACGTCAACGGGCAGACTCCAATCTTCCAGCACATCTGCAAACATCTCAAGCCCAAAAGGAATGCTTTCCATAAATCCCGGCTTCTTTTCAACAATCCCCCGAAAACCAAACGCACCCATCGCCTGCATTAGGCGAATCAAGACAAAACCCTGAAAACGATTTCGAAACGCATGCACATCGATGTCCACACGCGCCTGCAATGCCTGAATGTATTGCTCTGTCAACTGCTTACGCAACGCTTTTGGCATACGTGCTTTGGCATCGTACAACAAACTCGCCGCATCATACTGCAAGGCGCCCCTTCTACCTCCCTGATAATCGATAAAATACGGTTTACCCTCCCGAATCATGATGTTGGCCGTTTGAAAATCCCGAAACAAAAAATAATCAGCCGGCTCTTGCATCAAATACGTCACAAAACTTCGAAAATCATCTTCCAGCCTTTGTTCGTCAAAAGGAATGCGTACCAGTTTCAAGAAATAATACTTGAAATAATTCAAATCCCACATCATGGACTCACGGTCAAAAGCAGCACGAGGATAGCATTTTGAGTAATCGATCACGTCCTTGCCGCTGACCTGCAACGCCACCAAGGCCTGCAAACTATCGGAATAGTGCGACAAAACCCGTGCATCAAAACCGGCACTCCGAACACAATCAAACAACGTTTGCGTCCCCAAATCTTCCAACAAATACAAATCACCTGACTCTTCTAGCCTATAGACCTCCGGAACCGGCAGGCCTGCCTTCTTAAAACTTCGACTAAACGAGACAAAAGCCTCGTTTTCTTTTAGGTCCGTGTTGTACGCAGCCAACGCCGTAAGCCCCGCCCCTTCCAAACGACAATAAACACGATACGAGCCACTCTGGGGCAAAACATCAAAACGTTCAGCAGCCTTTCCACTCCATTGCTGAAACAGGCGGTGCATGCGATCAATAATATATGGTTCCACAGGTATGATTTTTGGACAAAGATACACGGAAAAGTGCAAAAAAAACTCCGTTTGCCCTTACAGCAAACGGAGTTCATCAAAAACCTTCGATCGTATCGTTACTCTTTACCCAAAAGGACCTTGTCGATGGCTTCCTTCAACTGAGCTTTTGGCATGGCACCCATACTCATTTGAGGCTGTCCTTCCATGGGTACAAACAAGAGACTGGGTATACTGCGAATGCCAAAGGCTGCAGCCAATTCCTGTTCTTTTTCGGTATCGACCTTATAAATATAAATCTGATCTCCGTATTCAGCAGCCAGTTCTTCCAAAATCGGTGCAAAAACCTTACAGGGACCACACCAATCGGCATAGAAATCAATCAGACAAGGCTTGTCGCCTGCATACTTCCACTCCGTAGGATTGGCTTCGTAATTCATCACTTTTTCCAGAAAATCTGCTTTTGTAATTTTTATCGTTCCCATTTTCTTTTCATTATTATTGGTTTCTACTTTTGTATTATCCACTTTGACATCCCCCTTGGCATTGCAAGCGGTAAACGTAAATACAGCCAAAAGGCCTGCCAACATCCATTTTTTCATATTTGTTTCATTTTATAATTTTTTCCACTAGCAAATATATCGATAAAAAAATCACGAATCACACTGTTTAGCAATTTTTGACAAAAGCTCTTTCAAATGCAAGGACTTGGACAACATCTCATCGACCTTCGCTTTACCCGTAGTCGTTAATGAGAAAAACATCTGTCGACGATCGGAAGAACCCAAACGACGCTGAATGAAACCCATATCTTCTACAGCACACAACACCTTGGATACTCGAGAGTTGGACAATCCGACAAAGTCACAAACCTCGCCGGCTGATTTTTCTTCGCCTCCTTTGAGACAACACAACACCATGGCATCGTTGATGCTAATCTTGTGTGTATCATAAAAATCCTTTTCAAACTGATACAGCGTGCGATAAATCTCCTTTACTACACAAATATCTTCCAACATGTCTCTGAATTTTTGACAAAGTTACAACTATTTTCTATAAAAACAATTTCTCATTAGAAATTTTTTCCAAAATACGCCCAAATGGGATCCATCTCCGGAACAGGCGCGGTTACATCCACTCGAATCCCGCTTACAGGGTGTTCAAACCAGATATGTCGTGCGTGTAAGGAAATGCTCGCATCCGGGTTGGATCGTGGAGCACCGTATTTCAAATCCCCTTTGATCGGACAACCCAGGTTTGCCAGCTGGCAACGAATCTGATGATGCCGTCCAGTTTTCAGATCGACTTCCAATAAATGATAGCGGTCGGAACTACCCAACCAACGATAATGCAACTCCGCACGCTTGGCCCCCGGCTTTTCAGCCGTCACCATATAACTTTTATTCTGCCGCTCGTTGCGCCATAAAAATCCTTCAAGCGTCCCCTCTTGATTGGGAGGTGTTTTCTGCACCACCGCCCAATACGTTTTATGTATGCTTCCTTCTTGAAACATCGCATTCAAACGGGGCAACACCTTGCTTGTTTTTGCAAAAATCACCAGCCCGGAAACCGGTCGGTCCAAGCGATGGGTAACGCCCAAAAAGACGTTACCCGGCTTGTTGTATTTTTCTTTCAACCATACTTTGACCGTATCTTCCAAAGCCGGATCACCCGTTTTATCGGGTTGTACAATCTCACCGGCCGCTTTGTTTACAATCAGAATGTGGTTGTCTTCGTACAATACGATCATCGATTCATACCACCGTCACAATGAATCACTTGTCCGGAAACATACGAGGATAGATCCGAACCCAGGAATACACAAACATTGGCCACATCTTCCGGTGTACCGCCACGACGCAACGGAATGCGTTCATTCCAAGAAGCACGTACTTCCTCCGACAATTGACCGGTCATCTCAGTAATGATAAATCCGGGAGCAACAGCGTTGGCACGGATGCCACGCGAACCCATTTCGGCTGCAACCGATTTTGCCAAACCGATCATACCGGCTTTGGATGCTGAATAATTGGATTGACCCGCGTTTCCGGAAACACCCACCACCGAACTCATATTGATGATGCTGCCCGATTTTTGCTTCATCATCACCGGAGTAAGGGCATGGATAAAGTTAAACGCCGATTTCAGGTTTACGTTGATGACCATATCCCACTGTTGTTCGCTCATACGCATCATCAATCCGTCCCGGGTGATTCCGGCATTGTTGACCAGAATATCAACCCGGCCAAACTCGTCCACAATTGATTTTACAACGGCATGCGTATCGTCAAAATCCGCTGCATTGGATGCAAAACCTTTTACTTTTACTCCGTAGGAGGCAATTTCTGCTTCGGTCGCCTTGGCATTTTCGTCAATAACCAAATCGGTAAAGGCAATGTTCGCGCCTTCTTGAGCAAATTTCAATGCAATTGCCTTGCCGATACCGCGTGCAGCACCCGTAACAATCGCTGTTTTTCCTTCTAATAATTTCATGCTTAAACGTGTTGATTTATATTCGGGTCAGGTCGGATCCGACACACCCTTCAATCCAAAAAACAAAAAGTCAAAAATATGTTGAATGCGTTGCTTTCGACGCAACACCGACTCACGAATGTAGGGAACCTCCAAACCTTTGATGGAAAACAAGATCAGTTGGGCCGTCTTTTTCGCATCCCGTATGGCAAATACACCGCTCGACTGACCTTCCTCGAGAATCTGAGCCAACATCACCATTTCTTTTTTATCCAGTTTGCGACGTACCTTCTCCACCTCAACGATGTCACGAAAGAACTGAGCATGCAAATTGCCATTGCGGATAACCATATCCTTGAACGTGTCAAAATGCACCTTTATAAACAGCTTAATTTTCTCATCCGGCTCCATCTCGGCTCGCGCAACCTCCTGCAAGGCTGCTACCGCTATCTGTAATTCTGCTTCGATGCAAGCCAGATACACATCCTCCTTGCTCCTAAAGTAGGTATACAATGTTCTTCTCCCTTTACCGGAAGCCTCTGCGATGTCGTTCATGGTTGTATCCATCACCCCCTTGGTCGCAAACAATTGTCTTGCAACTTCAATCAATCGGGTTTTAGTCTTGGAAACGGCCATATTCTGCACACATTACATAAGTCTGTGCAAATGTAGCAAAAATTCAATGGAATGGGAAGCCCATTGTTATTTTTGAGTAAAAAACCCAGATTTATTTGGACGTTGACAAAAAAGCAGTACCTTTGTGCCAACAAAACATCGCGGAGTGGAGCAGTGGTAGCTCGTTGGGCTCATAACCCAAAGGTCGTAAGTTCGAGTCTTGCCTCCGCAACATCAAAAGCCGTCTCAATATACTGAGGCGGCTTTTTT
>JAQVXI010000011.1 GCA_028709215.1 Bacteroidales bacterium | reverse complement strand
ATCGAAACGTCGCATTTTTGGATGTTTTCCAAAACCCCCAGGGAATGAATCGTGTGATGTACACGTCCAAAAAGAAGGGAATGGCCAAAAGCCACCAGGCACTTTGTGTCCACAAAGAAAACAGAAGCGTGAGGATCGTCCAAAGCCCAAAGCGCAGCCATTTTTTGCGCTTTCCGGATTGATTTGAGGGTGCGTTCATAGGTTTGATTGAGATGAATTTAGAATCCAAGCATGTCTTTCATGCCCAGAAAACCTTTATTTCCAACGGTATATTCGGCTGCCAGTACGGCTCCCAGTGCAAAGCCGGATCTGTTTTTAGCGTCGTGAGAAATGGTGATGCTGTCGATTTCCGATTGATAGGTCACTTCATGAAAACCGGGAACCTCACCCAGTCGCTCGGAGCGAATGGCCAATTCAGAACGTTCGTTGGCCGTTTCTTTGACCCAGGTTGTTTTGCGATCCAATCGTTCCAGAATGTCTTCGGCCAACGAGATTGCGGTTCCTGATGGTGCATCCATCTTTTGAGTGTGGTGAATTTCTTTCATGCAGACATCGTATTCCGGAAAACCGTTCATCATCTCGGCCAGACGTGCATTGAGCGCAAAAAAGAGGTTGACCCCCAAGCTGAAATTGGAAGCATAAAAGAAGGTTTCTCCGGAAGCGCAGGCTTCTTTGATTTCAGGAAGGTGTTCCAGCCATCCGGTGGTGCCGGAGACGATGGGTAAGTGATGGGAAAAGCATTTTCGATAATTGGCTAAGGCACTGTCCGGTCGTGTAAATTCGATGACAACATCAGCCGAGCGAAAACGTTCGGAGTCCATGTCGGTTAAGTTGTTTACATCGATGGTTTGTACAATCTCGTGGCCTCTGGCTAATGCGATGCGTTCGATTTCGTGCCCCATTTTGCCATAACCAATCAAAGCAATTTTCATGATTCGTCTATTTTGGTTCAATAATTATCTCGTGTCGACAAATGCCAAAGATACAAAAAAAGCGTTAGGGGAGGTCGAGGCATCGGCAAAATACTTGTACATTTGCCAAATAGACGTTTGCAATGAAAATGAAATCGCTTATACACGTAGTGTGCAGTTTGATCTTACTGACTGCTTGTGCAAATACCGGCACACCCGGTGGTGGACCCAAAGACGAAACACCACCCAAGTTGCTGCGCAGTGTCCCCGAGCCCAATGCAACCCATTTCAACGGAAAGCGTGTAGAATTGGTTTTTGATGAGTTGGTCTCACTTGAAAATGTGGGTCAGAAGGTTTTGATTTCACCTCCTCAAAAGCGCAGTCCGTCCATCAAGGCGATCGGCAACAAGATTGTTGTCGTCTTTGAAGATAGCCTGTTGATGGAAACGACGTATACGATCGATTTTACAGATGCCATTGTTGATTACAACGAGAAAAACAAATTTGGCGATTTCGCCTTTTCCTTTTCAACCGGTTCCGTCATAGACTCGTTGCGTGTTTCCGGTTACTTATTGGATGCATCCAACCTCAATCCGCTGCCCGGTATTTTGACGGGTCTTCATGATGATTTGAACGATTCGGCTTTTGTGAAAACCGGCTTTAAACGCATTTCAAGAACCAACACCGATGGTTTCTTCTCTGTAAAAGGTTTACCCTCTGACAGTTTTCGCTTATTTGCGCTGGATGACCGCAATCGGGATTATCGTTTTGACCAGCCGGGTGAAGCCATCGCTTTTCACGATCGTGTGTTGATTCCCTGGTCGGAGCCTGCCTTAAGACCGGATACCGTATGGAAAGACTCCTTGACGGTAGATACCGTTTATCAGACTCCCATTACTCGATTCCGCCCCGACGATGTGCTACTCTATTACTTTTTTGAAGATTTTGGAAGACAGTATCTGTCCAAACGGGAGCGTCCCGCTCCTGAGCGCCTTGGACTATATTTTGGCTATAAATCGGAGACCTTACCGCATCTGCGACTACTCAATGCGGAAGCAACCGATTGGTTTGTACTTGAATCCAATCCGACCCGTGATACGCTCATCTATTGGATTACCGATTCAGCGCTGATTGCGATGGATACGTTGCAAGTTGAATTGCAGTATTTTAAAACGGATTCAACCAATCAACTTCAAGCGCAAACAGACAGTTTATTGCTGCTGGCACGTCGAAAGAAGACTCGGGTGCAGTCCCAGGAGAAGCAAGAAACAGCGCCAAAACCCATCGAAATTGTACATATGGGGCTTCGGGTTCAACTCTCGGATCCACTGGATGTCTATGCCAAACCTTCGATCGTATGGGAAACGCCGGTAAAGCGTGTTGAGGGTAATCCCTGGCATTTGTATAAGCAAGTGGATACGTTGTGGGTACACGAACCGTGTGTGGTAGAACCGGATACCAGCCATCTTAGAACCTTTCATTTGTTGGCCGATTGGCAATATGAAACCTCCTATAAGTTTGAGGTCGATTCGGGCAGGGTGTTTGATCATTACGGTAAAAGCAACAAGGGTTATTCCAAAACATTCAAGGTCCGCGCTGCAGAGGAGTACTCCCGATTGATCGTTACGATTCAGGGCCTTGAGGGCCCCGGCTTTGTTGAGTTATTAGGTCGAACCGATCAGGTCGTTCGACGTCTGCGCATTGTTGAAGGGAAAGCAGACTTTCAACACGTTGCTCCCGGAACATACTATTTGCGTTGCATAGAAGATGCCAATGGCAATGGTGTATGGGATACCGGTAATTACGCCGACAAGAGACAACCCGAGCGGGTATATTATCGCCCCACATCGGTGCAGTTGAGAGCGAATTGGGATGTTGAGGAAACGTGGAACGTACAGGAATTTCCGGTTCTGGAACAGAAACCAAAAGAATTGTACCCAAAATCAAAGCGTTAACGATGAAGCAATTTATTTGGACCGTTATTGTCTGTCTGATTGGGATGGATTTGTTTGCCATCAATCCCTGTCGTATTGGAAAAAAGCCGTTCAACGCGGGGGAGCGCATTGAATACCAATTGTATTATAACCTTGGTTTTATCTGGATCAATGCCGGAGATGCCCGTTTTCAAGTGCAGGAGAGCTACTGGAGAGGCTTACCCGTATACAAGCTTTCCGCAACCGGTAAGACTCATAAATCGTTTGATTCTTTTTTTCACGTACGGGATACCCTTACGAGCGTAGTTGATCGTCAGCATTTGTTGCCGTATCAAGCGATTAAATCGGCACATGAGAATAAATGGCACGGGAAAGACGTCTTTGAATTTGAGTCAATCCCATCCGGATGGAAAATAACGACACGATTGTTTCGTCGTGAAGCATGGAGTCCGGACAGCATTTCGTATACGGAGCGTTGTGGTTTTGATATCTTGACCAGTATCTACAGGCTTCGATCCATACCGGACAAAGAATTGTTTGTCGAAGGAAAGCGTATGGAATTGCCGTTGCGGTTGGATGACGATGAATACACCATCTATTTGACTTACAAAGGTAGAGAGCGCATAAAGCTGCATGGCGGAGATACACACAAAGCACATGCGTTTGAATTAACCCTGATAGAGGGAACCGTTTTTAAACGCGGAGATGTAATGAAAATGTGGATTTCTGACGATGCGTACAAAGTTCCATTGTTGATCGAGTCCCCCATTCGGGTGGGCAAGGTTAAAGCCATTTTCAGAAGCCGAACAACGTAATTTATTCGGCTTTCAATTTCCATTCGTAACCCTCTTTTGTGTCCTTGACGTCAAAACCAAGGCGGGTGAGCTCGTTTCGAATAAAATCCGAGGTTTTCCAGTCCTTGTTATTTTTGGCATCCAATCGCATTTGAAGTAGCAGGTCAATGGCCGATTTGTAGGCTTCCTCGTGTTGGTTGCTTCGATCTGCTTTTTCGGTCAAAAGACCCAAGATGTCTTCAATGAAAAATCGAAAGGCGGACTGGAGCGATTCCAAATCCTTTGTGTCCAAAGCCGCTTTTCCATCTGCTGCAAGATTGATGGCTTTGCTTGCTTCAAAAAGATGTGAAATGACAATGGGACTGTTTAGGTCGTCACAAATAGCGTCCATACATTTATGGTGGAGGTCTTTCACATCAACGGTCGATTGCGCTTGTGGTTGAATCTTTTTCAGGCGGGCATAGGCGTCCATCAAACGCTCCAGGCCTTTTTCTGAGGCGGTCAATGCTTCGTTGCTGAAGTCCAGTGTACTTCGATAATGTGCCTGAAGGATAAAGAAACGGATGGTCATTGGACTGTAGGCTTTGTCGAGAAGCTCGTGTTTGCCTTCAAAAAGCGCTTCGAGCGTGATGAAATTGCCCAGCGATTTGCCCATTTTTTGTCCGTTGATGGTGATCATGTTGTTGTGCATCCAATAATTGACGGTAGGATGCCCCAATGCGCCCACAGACTGTGCGATTTCGCATTCGTGATGTGGAAAAAGTAAATCCATTCCACCTCCGTGAATGTCAAACGTTTCACCCAAATATCGTGTCCCCATGGCGGAGCATTCCATGTGCCAACCCGGAAATCCGTCACTCCAAGGCGAAGGCCAACGCATGATGTGTTCCGGTGCTGCTTTTTTCCAAAGGGCAAAGTCAACGTTGTTCTTTTTTTCCGACTGCCCGTCGAGTGTCCGCGTGTTGTGCATCAAATCCTCGATGTTTCGTCCGGATAAGATGCCGTAGGGATGCTGTTCGTTGTATTTTACCACATCGAAGTAAACGGAACCGTTGCTGATGTAGGCAAATCCATTGTCCAGTATTTTTTGTACAAACTGAATCTGCTCGATGATGTGCCCGGATGCATGTGGTTCGATGCTGGGTGGCAAGACGTTGAGCATATCCATGTTTTGATGGTATCGGTTCACGTAGTATTGCACCACCTCCATGGGTTCCAGTTGTTCAATTCTGGCTTTTTTTGCAATCTTGTCTTCACCTTCATCGGCATCGTTCTCCAAATGACCGACATCGGTTATGTTGCGAACGTAACGAACCTTGTATTCCAGGGATTGGAGCAGTCGAAACAGCAGGTCAAAGGTAATGGCCGGTCGTGCATGTCCCAGATGGGCATCACCATATACTGTAGGACCACAAACATAGAGTCCTACATGATTTGAATGTATGGGCGTGAAGACTTCTTTTTTACGGCTCAGTGTATTGAATAGGATCAATTCGTTTGTCATATCCGGTAGGGTGGAAAGTTAAACAAGAATAAAACGATAGGGATTGATGGATACAAAGCGGAATAAGGGGCCATTCCATCGATAACGCCACAAGCCGGAGCAATTGCTTACGACCAGTTGATAATCCGTTTCAAGTTGGACGTCTTCCAAAGGCAGCGCATCGAGCGGGGTTGCGGTTTCAATCCGTTCGCGGGGTATAAATTCGTAAAAGGTGCTTAGATCCAGCATCAGTAGGAATGGAAGTTGACCCGTTCGGTCTTGAATGCCAAAAAAGCCCTCCGGTGCCATGCAACTCGACTGTACGGGAATGGGTAGCTGCGCCAATTCCAAGCGTTGTTGGAGCTTTTCATGCGTTTCCATGCAACGATGGAAGAGGACTTCTGCCTGTTTGACTTTTTCAAGCGCCGTTGTCATCGGTTGTTTTTCCAGTTCTTTGCAGAGCAGCGCCAAGCCTTCGGGACTTCCTTTGAAAGCGCTTATGCTGTTGTTTCCCAATTCCTTTTCCCAATTTTCTGCGGTTTCGGCCTGTTTGGGTAGGTTGAATAAGGAGCTCAAAAATGGCTCATTGGCTTTGAGCAGTGCAAGCAGTTGCTTGATCGAATCGACTTCATAGGCATTGTCTACTCGGGCAAAATAACCACCAAATAATTTACTTTCCGGGTATTGAAGCAAATGCGTTGCGTAGGCATCGTTTAGACCTTGATAAAAAACTTCGTCTAAGGCTTGATCGCTGATGGGAATGAGTTGCCCTTGCTGGGAAGGAATAAAATGCTTGGGAAGCCCCGGCCACAATAGGTTGCTTACTCCCTGCTGCATTTGTTCGACATATTCGCCGAACACAGCGGGCTCCATGAGCGGGAGTCGTTCACGAAACTCCTGATAGCTGAAGATGGTTTTAAAGTCATGTTTTTTACCCCACTCCGTATTTTCGGCTTCACGAATCAAATCAAATAGTTGTTCGCTCTGTAAATCAGCCGATTGGGTTGAGTACTCCTGCAGGTCTTCCATTCTTTCTTTGAAAAATAAACCTGCGATGTTATGGATCAAGTCTAGTGCCATAGTATGCGTTTGAATGGATAATCAAAGGTAGTGCATTTTTTACGGCTGTGGAAACTTTTTTATGCTTTCCAGGGCTTTTTTGGCTGCGCGTTGTTGCGCTTCTTTTTTTGTGGGTCCATAGCCCGTAGAGACAACGATGTCGTTGTGTAAAACCTTAGCCACAAACAGCAACGGGTGTTCGGCATTGCTTATGGCTTCTGTCGGAATCTGGATGTTTTGTTTGTTTTTCTGACTCCATTCAAGCAGGCTGGATTTGAAGTCTTTGTCTTTTTTAACGATATCGTTTAGGTTAAGAAACTGTTCGAATATTTTCTTTTCCATAAACTGTTTACAACGCCGATACCCCTTGTCAGCATAAATTGCTCCGATAAGTGCTTCCAAGGCATTCCCGTACACGGAATCGTGTTGAACCGAGTCTGTTAGTGAGTTGATCAGCAGTTGATCTAAGCCGAGTTCCTTTGCAATTTGATTGAGTTTATCGCGGCGGACGATTCGGGATCTGAGTTTGGTAAGGAAACCTTCGTTGGCTTCTTTGAAGTGATGATATAGAATATCTGTGACCAAAACGTTCAACACAGCATCTCCTAAAAATTCGAGTCGCTCGTTGTCGAGTCGCTTATTGCCACTCACCATCGGGCTGGACTTGTGATGAAGCGCTTCCCGATAATACTCAATGCGATTAGGATAAAAACCCAATACACGGTACATCAACAAATAAGGCTCCTTCTGTTTAACAGTCAGGAGCCTTATTTGTGAAATAAAATCATCGATTAGGAATCTCCAAGCCATTTCTTTACAATGATACTGGCGTTGTGTCCACCAAAACCAAAGGTATTGGAAAGAGCGGCTCTAACTTCGCGTTTTTGCGCTTTGTCAAAGGTGAAATTGAGTTTGTAATCAATTTCTGGATCTTCATCTCCTTTTTGGAAGTTGATGGTTGGAGGAATGATGTCGTTGTAAACGGCCAATACACTTGCGATCGCTTCAACAGCTCCGGCGGCACCCAACAAGTGTCCCGTTTGAGACTTTGTTGAACTGATGTTCAGTTTGTAAGCGTGCTCACCAAAAACTCTTTTGATCGCTTTTATTTCTGCGATGTCACCCAGAGGGGTGGATGTTCCGTGTACATTGATGTAATCAATGTCTTCCGGTGTCATCGCTGCATCTTCCAGCGCATTGCGCATCACTGCAGTTGCTCCCAATCCTTCCGGATGGGGTGCAGTCATGTGGTGTGCATCTGCTGAAAGACCCATTCCAACAACCTCGGCATAAATTTTAGCACCACGTGCCAAGGCATGATCCAATTCTTCGATAATTAGGCATGCGCCGCCTTCTGCCATCACAAAACCGTCACGACTCTTACTGAATGGACGTGATGCCGTCAAATAGTCGTCGTTGCGCGTGGAGATGGCATGCAACGCATTAAAACCTCCTACGCCGGCACTTGTGATTGCGGCTTCCGATCCACCACAGACAAACACATCGGTTTTGCCCAGTCGAATCAGGTTATACGCATCGGCGATGGCATTGGTTGAGCTGGCACAGGCAGAAACCGTACAATAATTGGGACCTCTGAAGCCGTAGGTCAATGAAATGTGGCCGGCTGAAAGGTCTGAGATCATTTTTGGAATAAAGAATGGATTGAATCTGGGCGTACCGTCTCCTTTGGCAAATTCGACAACCTCTTTTTCAAAGGTATCAATTCCGCCAATCCCGGCCCCCCAGATGACTCCAATCCGATCCAGATTTTCTTTTTCTGTATCCAAGCCTGAATCTGCGATGGCTTCTTTGGCGCAAATCAGTGCGAATTGCGCGAATAAATCATACTTGCGAGCATCTTTGCGATCAAAGTGATCGTTGGGATTATAATTCTTTACTTCGCAAGCAAACGTCGTTTTGAACTTTGAGGTATCAAAACGGGTAATCGGCCCGGCACCGCTCACACCCTTCACAAGGGATTCCCACGTTTCATTCACGTTGGACCCTACAGGGGTAATGGCACCCAAACCGGTTACTACAACCCTTTTTAATTCCATAAATAGAATTCTTTTGTATCTTTTTTAAGCTTTGCTGGCTTCGATAAAGGAAATTGCATCACCAACCGTGGTGATTTTTTCGGCCTTATCGTCCGGAATAGACAATTCGAATTCTTTTTCGAATTCCATGATCAGCTCAACAGTATCAAGAGAATCAGCTCCAAGATCGTTTGTAAAGCTAGCTGCTGGAGTTACTTCAGTTTCTTCAACTCCTAATTTGTCAACGATAATCGCCTTTACTCTGGCTGCAACATCAGACATAACGCTTGTTTTTTAGGTTAATAATGAAAATTGTTTCTAAATTTGCGGTGCAAAGAAACGAATAAAATTACACTTATTCTAATTTTTGCCGTTGAAACTGCATTTTTTTTGCACATATTATCAAACTGTGTGCAATTCACGCGTGATAAGAAACAATGAATAAGATCCGATTAGCAATCCTGGCTTCTGGTTCGGGAAGCAACGCACAATCCATTATTGAATACTTTAGCGGCCATGATTCGATCGAGGTCGCGTGCATCCTATCCGACAAATTAGAGGCCGGTGTGCATGCACGTGCTGCCCTGTTTGACTTGCCTTCTTTTACGCTGAGCGACGAAGAGCGCACACGACCAGGCTTGTTTTTGGATCGATTGCATGAAACACGTGTGGACTTTTTGGTTCTTGCAGGATATTTACGCAGAATACCGGTTGAACTGGTGAACGAATATCCAAGACGCATCGTAAACATTCATCCATCACTGCTCCCAAAGTTTGGAGGTAAAGGCATGTATGGGGATCGAATCCATGCGGCGGTGATAGAAACCGGTCAGAAAGAGACGGGTATTACGATCCATTGGGTAAACGAGCAGTACGACGAGGGAGAAGTGATTTTTCAGGCTACCTGTCCTGTATTGCCGGGAGATACGGTCGGTCGCTTGGCTGAACGCATCCACCAATTGGAACATGCACATTATCCACGCGTGATCGAAGCGGTGGTCAAAGAATGTTTTCACGTGCATTAAGCGCGACCTGTAGACCCATGGCGCGAAGTATTTGCGCATCATTCTCGCTCAAATTCAAGACTTTGGTTGCTTTGTAATCTCTTCGCAATGCGTATTGGTTTCGAAGACGTTCGAATTGCTCGGGAGAGGCTTTCAGTTGTTCTGTATCTTTCAGGGGATCGTAGACCTGTAGCAACGCATTGGACAATTTTGTCGGACAGTTTCTAGGTAGTTTGATTACAGCCTTTTCCGGTTCGGGTATTTCCGGTTCCTCCCAATGAAATGGAAGATTAAAAAATTGACAGAACTGCTCCACAATGCTTTTGGTAGCACACGCTTTGCCTTCGTAGGTATATCCGGCGATGTGTGGTGTGGCAATCAGACTCATTTCCAACAGATCCCGGTCGATTAAGGGTTCGTTTTCCCAGCAATCCAAGGCGCAGCCCAATACCTTTCCGCTTTGAATGGCGGCTTTGAGGGCCACCGTATCCACCATGCTGCCTCGGGCGGCATTGATTAGATAGATGGGTTTGCTGAGTCGTTCAAAGAATTCTTGGTTTAAGAGGTGGTAGGTTTTTTCCGGACCCTCTTTTTCCATGGTCGGATGTAAGCTGATGATGTCGGACTGATCCAGCAGGCTGTCCAGAGATGTGAAATTTTTCTCTCCTTCGTTGCGCGCTCTGGGCGGGTCGTTCAATAGAACGTTCATTCCCAGTAAGCGTGCATTACGTTCCACTTTTTGACCCACTTGCCCCACACCAATAATGCCCAGTGTTTTGCTGGACAATTCAAACGATTCCTGTTTGGCGAGGCTCAGCAACGAAGAGGTTACGTATTGAGCTACGGCTCTTGATTTGCAACTGGGTGCGTTGACCCAGGTGATGTTTCGGGCTTCACAAAAATTGGCATCGATGTGGTCGTGTCCAATGCTGGCCGTGCCAATAAAGGAGACGTTGCTTCCTTCGAGCAAAGCCGAGTCACAGAGGGTGGCACTCCGAACGAGTAGCGCATCGGCGTCTTGAATGGTGCGATTGGAAATTTTGTTTCCGGGTAGGTACACGACCTCACAGAAAGGTTCAAGCAAACCTTTTAAAAAGGGTATTTCTTGAGCAACGACAACTTTCATAGATGGAAAAATAGTTTCAGCCGACAAACGTACTTAAACTTTTTGACTTGAGAAAGAAGCCCTGCTTGTGTTTTGCTTTTTTGGATGTATATTTGTCTTTTATAATTAAACAACAACCTCATGACTTTTGCCAGAAAATCGTACGACATTTTTGAGGAAGCAACGCGTGCCTATCATGTAACCGATCACGTGGACGCGGCGCTTTCAAATCCGTATACTCCGGGTAGTATCGAACACGACTTGTATCTAAAAAACTGGATTGATGCCGTTCAATGGCATTTGGAAGATATTATACGCAATCCATCCATTGAGCCGGTTGAAGCACTGAAAATTAAACGACGGATTGATGGCTCCAACCAAGACCGAACCGATCTTGTAGAGCGTCTGGATGCCTATTTTCTTCAGCAATTTCAGTCAGTTTTGATACAGGATCAGGCAGTGATCAATACAGAAAGTCCTGCTTGGGCTTTGGATCGTTTATCCATTCTGGTCCTGAAAATCTGGCACATGGACGCTGAGGCAAACCGCAAGGATGCCAATCCCGAACACATTGAGAAGTGTCAATCAAAATTGGCCGTCCTATTGGAACAACGTTCGGATCTTATGTTGGCCATAGATCAGCTATTGACCGATATGGAGCAAGGATTAAAGTACATGAAAGTTTATAAGCAAATGAAGATGTACAACGACCCGGCCTTGAATCCGGTGTTGTATCAAAAGGCTAAATGAAGCGGGTTTTATTGATGCGGTTCTCCGCGTTGGGCGATGTGGCAATCGCTGCGCCATTGCTTTACGCCTATGCTTCGGTACATTCCGATGTGTATTTTTATGTTTGTACTCAGGCCGCCTTTAAGCCTATATTCGACCGTTGTCCGGGGAACGTACATGTTTTGCCGGCACTTTTAAAAACAACACACCGTGGGCTTTTTGGTCTGTGGCGATTGTCTGGCGAAATGCATGCCCTTGCTCCGGATGCTGTCTGTGATTTGCACGATGTGCTGCGCAGTCGATTGATCGGTTTCTTTCTTCGATTGCGTGGCTATTCGGTTTTCCGGATTGATAAAGGCAGGGCGGACAAAAAGCGCCTGGTTCGAAAGAGGCATAAAGTGTTCAAGGCTTTACCCACGTCGTTGCAACGTTATCAGCACGTACTGGAAGCAGCCGGTCTGACGTTGCCCATGCCGATTTCGTCGTTCAGTCCCCTTCGGTTGTCTGTAGGAGAAGTCGACGTTGAGGCGCTCTTTGGTCGAAAAACGACCCTTTGGATTGGAGTGGCCGCTTTTGCACGGCATTTGGGCAAACGATATCCGTTGGAGCGTATGGAGTCGGTTCTGGATGCGCTGGATGCCCATTCGGATTATTCCGTTTTCCTACTTGGAGCAGGTAAGGACGAAAAGGAACAAATGCAAAAATGGGTGGAGCGATGGCCTCGGTTGAGAATGGCAGGAAAGAACCTGCACGAAGATTTGACATTAATGCAGCACCTGGACCTTCTTTTGACGATGGATTCTGCCAACATGCACTTGGGCGCCATGATGGGAACCCGGGTTTTGAGCATTTGGGGGGCAACACACCCCAATGCCGGTTTTACAGCATGGAATCAACGGGCTGAGGATCAGATTCAGGTGGAAATGAATTGTCGACCTTGTTCTGTTTTTGGCAACAAGCCTTGCTTTCGAAACGATTATGCCTGTTTGCACCGCATTGAGCCGACTCATATTGTGAAACGTATAGAAACATGTCTGAACGAAAAAAAATAAGTATACACGCCGATTATAAATCGTTGGATTTTTTTGTTAAATCCATCGACGAGCAGTTTGAGTCGGGTGGTACGTGTATTTACAAAGGGAGAAATGAAATACGTGTGTTTGAGCACGAAGGCCTTTTATTGAATGTAAAACGCTTTCGTACACCTCATATCGTCAATCGGGTTGCTTATTCCTTTTTTCGTAAGTCTAAAGCGGCTCGGGCCTACGAAAACTCCCTGCGTTTGAAGGAACTTCACATTGAAGTTCCGCTTCCAATGGCGTATGTTGAATGCTTTCATTTTGGATTATTGAACGCATCGTATTATGTCTCTCAACAATGTACGTATCCAAGGACTTTGCGTGAATTTAGAGCTACGGCGCTGGGTGATCGTTCCCAAATCGCTGAGGCGTTGGGGCTATTTATTGCCCATTTGCACGATTCGGGCGTTTTGCATAAGGATCTTTCCATAGGGAATGTCTTGTTTGAGGAACGAGACGGACGGTTGTCCTTTTGTTTGGTCGACTTGAATCGCATGCGTTTTGAGCCCATAGATATGAAAAAAGGCTGTAAAAACATGGAGCGTTTGCGCGGCGATCGTGACTTTATTCGAATCATGACATCCGCCTATGCGCGTGCGCGTGGTTTTGACGAGCAGTCTTGCTTTAATGCGGTATACAAGCATATTTCAGACAACGATTTGCATTTTCAACGAAAGGGCAGACGCAAAAAGGCCTTACGCCTGTGGCATGTGATTCGGTAAAGGCTTGTAGGCCATTTTTATGCACAAAGCGAGGCTGTGAAGTTGGTTCTTTTTTCGGAATTGAGTCAGTAAGCGAAAGTTGGATGCCAGTAACAGACCTCGGGTAAGATTGTTACGCATGGATTGCGTCTCGTAGGTTTTTGCTATGCGCAGCAACCATTGACGGGTTGGGCTGTTGTCAGGAAAGGCATTTCCAAAAGCAATCATGTGTTTTTGAAATTGAAGACGAAGGGCTGCATTGAGCCGCTTGGGTTTCCTTTTGGAAGCAGCGAAGTTCTTCCCGTGCATGCGATAATTGACCAAGCACCGGTCGATGTAGGTGCACGATCCGTTTAAGGATGCAATGAAACCGACCCAGTTGTCGTAATAAACCATGGAGGGAAAGGGTAACAGATTTCGATCGATGAGGCTACGATCAAACATGCAGGTGTGACCGGTTATCGAATTTAAAAGCAAGAAAGCCAAGGGGTGGGGATTGGATCGCATTCGGAACTTGTCGGACAATGTTTTTCCCAAAAGACGATCGTCTGCGTCCATGTAGTTGGAATTGTGAAAATACAGCAGACTTCCGTTGAGATTGGAAACGAGCTCCTCCAATTTGTTTGGCATCCAGACATCATCCTGATCGCAGATTAACAGGTAGCTTCCTTTTGCTTTACGAATTCCTTTTTCGAAGTTTTGATTCAGCCCCAGCTGCTGATTGTTTTGTTCTGCAACAATGCGTTTATCCTTTTCCGCATACGAGCATAAGATCGCATAGGTCTCGTCTTGTGAACGATCATCCAACGCCACAACCTCAAAGTGGTCGTAGCTTTGAGCAAGCAGCGAATCCAATTGCTGTTTTAGGTAGTTTTGTCCATTATACGTGCAGAGGATGATGGATAGAAACGGATTTTTGGGATCTTCGTTTGAGTTCATGGGATTGCAATGTGCTGGTTGATACCCATTTCACAGAAAAAGCGATTTGCTTTTTGATTGGACAGCATTTTGGCTTTGTTTTCCGATTGATCGTGCCAATGCTCTTTGTGGTAGAGATGGTATTGAACGGCAGCGTTTCGAACGGATTGAAGGGTATAGCCGGCCGCGCGAAAGCGCCAGGTAAGATCAACGTCTTCGCCAATGGCGGGTTGTTGATAGGATTCGTCAAATCCATTAATTGCCAGAATGGCCTCTTTGGGAAAGGACATGTTGCAGCCTTTAAGTTCACGGACGCGTCGTTTTCTTAACAACGTTCCAATCAAACTGGAATCCGGCAAAAACAAGCCTTCCTCGTGAAATCGAAACCCTTCTTTTTTTAGTCGGAAAAAGTGTCGAAGGATGTATTTGTGCAGCATCAGAGGATGTCCATTCTTGGATAAATAGTCCGTGCTGATGCGCTGATTTAACTTGATTCGTTTGCCAGCTAAAATGCGATTGGATGCGGCATGAGAAAGGTGTTGTCGGACAAAATCGGGGTGTAGGATACAGTCTCCATCGATCAAAATCAGGTAATCCGATTTTGCTGCCCGTATGGCCCGGTTGAGAGCCCTGTTTTTTTGCCATCCGTTGTCCGGCTGTGTCAGGTGTTGCCAGGGCATCAAAAACGGGTATGTGGCCAGAAAGTCCTTTACCTGTGTGTGTTCAGCATCTTCGGAGATGATAATTTCAAAAGCCATGCATGATTGTTTGCACACAGAGTCCAGAACCGCTTTTAAGAAGCGAATGTTGTCGTAGACCGAAATGATCAGCGAAGCGCGTATCGAAGCTTGTTGCATGCTCAACTCAGTTTTTGGATGCCGTTGGGCGTACGGACGATGTTTTGGGTACGAGTAGATCGACGGATGGCTTTGTTCTTTTGAATACTTTTTTTGGTTTTGTAGGGCCTCTTGTGGTCTAGGTGGACGCAGATTGCCGAATACCGGATCTGTTTGGATTGAATCCCCAAATTGCGGAGGCGTTCACCAAATTCCCGATCCTGGCCCCCGTATTGCATGTCCTCGTTGTACCCATTGATACGAATCATATCACTGCGCCAACCGGAAGCATTGCATCCGTTCCAGCTCGCATTGGCTGGGGTGATCGAATTCATCAGGCGTGCATACAGGGCGTTTCTCCAAAGTTTTGTGTTTTTAAACCCAATGGGTTGTCCTTGTTCTTTGAGCCAGCGGTTGGAAAACACAAAGCCATTGGAGACATCTTCTTCGCGAACGCGTGTACTGACCGGTAGATTTAGTTTGTAATAACCCCCAGAGAGAAAATAGCCTTTGCGAGCCATTCGGATATGGGTTGATACAAAATCTTCTCTTGGTATACAATCCTGATCGGTAAAAATTAAATAATCGGACTGTGCTGCTTCCAGCGCCTTATTTAATATTTTACTTTTTTGAAAACCATTGTCTTCGTGCCAGACATGCGATATGCGCAAAATGCCTCTGCTTTGAAAGCGTTCGATCAAGGCACGCGTAGCAGGTCCGGAACCATCGTCTGCCAGAATCACGTCAAAATCAGAATAAGTTTGATGCTCGTATCCCCACAAAACCTTCTCCAACCAGATTGGGTTGTTGTATGTTGAGATGATTACTGCCGTTGTAAAATCCATGTTTTGTTTACTTTCGTCCAAAGTCTGCCGGAATTTCTCCCCACAAACTGGTCTCCCATTTTAGGATGGGAATATCCCATTTGTGCGTTGCCAACCAAGCTTCTGCCCGTTCAATCAGTTCAAACAGAGGCTCATTTCTGGAATTCCGTTCCAACTTCGTATTGCAATGCTTTTTTCGTATCCAAGTAATTGCGTTGGCACTGTCTGAATAGATGGGATAATGGGTCGATTTGTTAACTTGTAAAGCCAATGCATGAACGATTGCGAGAAACTCCCCAACATTGTTGGTCCCGTATTCAAAAGGGCCCTGATGGAAAATCTGCTCACCACTCGGCAGGAAAACACCGCGGTATTCCATTTTGCCCGGATTTCCGCTACATGCCGCATCTACGGCGTAGGCTTCACCTGTGGGGCGATTTCCGGTAGGACGCTTCGGGGCAGACCAACCGCTTCGGTAGGCCTGCTCTGCTTCTTCAAGACTTGGGAACGATTTATACTTTGCCTGCTCGACACCTTCTATTTGAGCCTTGCAACTGGCCCAATCGCGGTAAATTCCGGTTTCACGGCCATGCCAAACAACGTAAAATTTTCGTTGGATCCTCATTCATGTTGTCGGTTGGAAATGAACTCCTTGCGTTTGCCGCTGAAAATTTCATAACAACGAAATTCGCATTCAAGCGGACCATTCATTAGTCGAATCTTCTCGGATGGGCGCAGTCCGATTTTTTCAAAACAATCTTCCCGATAACTCAGGATCCATGCGCTGTAGCCGAGAAACAAGTGCTTCAATCGTTCACCCAACTGCTCGTATAAACCGAGAAGATCGTTGGGTTTGATGCGTTCGCCGTAGGGTGGATTGGTGACCAGGAGTCCTTCTTTTGGAATGCTATCCAGTTTTTGGAAACCCTTTGTCTGCAGCTCGATATATTTGGAGACGCTGGCACTACGCACGTTGTTTTCTGCAATTTTTATGGCTACGGGAGAAATGTCCGAACCGTAGATCTTGAATGCAAACGGTGTTTCGTCGGTATCTTCGTTGAGAAGTTCGTCAAACACATCCGAATCAAAATCCAACCATTTCTCAAAAGCGAACGATTTCCGGTAAATACCCGGAGGTATGTTTAAAGCAATGAGCGCCGCTTCAATCAAAAGCGTACCGGAGCCACACATGGGGTCGATGAAGTCGCATTGCCCTTTCCATCCGGCCAAAAGCAGCATTCCGGCAGCCAAGACTTCATTGAGTGGCGCTTCGTTTTGGTCTGCTCGGTATCCACGTTTGTGAAGCGATTCGCCCGAACTGTCCAATGCGATGGTACAGGTCTCGTGCGAAACATGTACATGAACATAAATGTCCGGATTATGCAGTCGGACGGAGGGACGTTTGCCTTCTGACTCGGTAAAGTAATCGGCGATGGCATCTTTTACGCGATACGAAAGAAAGTTGGAGTTGCGAAAGAGATCGGAATAGACGACCGCATCAATGGCAAAGGTATGCTTGGAAGTCATGAATGCATTCCAATCAATTTTTTGAACTTCCTGATATACCTCGTCCGGGTTTTGAGCCTGAAAGACAGCAATGGGTCGTAAGATTCTAAGTGCGGTGCGCAGATGGATGTTTGCTTTGTAAAGCAAGCGCTTGTCTCCATCAAAGGAGACCATTCTGCGGCCGATTTGAATATTTTTACCCCCAAGGGTTTGGATTTCTGCAGCAAGAACTTCTTCCAAGCCTTGCATGGTTTTAACAATGTACGTTTGTTGGGTCATTTTCTGGCCTTTGACTGTATAATTCGTGTGTTGGGTGCCACGTCTTCTGTGATCCAAATATTTCCGCCGATGGTTGCACCTTCTCCGATAATCACTCGTCCGAGGATGGTAGCATTGGAATAAATAATGACGTGATCTTTGAGTATGGGGTGACGTGGAATTCCCTTGATGGGATGTCCTTCATCGTCGAGCGGGAAACTTTTGGCTCCCAGCGTAACACCCTGATAGAGTTTTACGTGATTGCCGATAACGGCGGTTGCACCAATCACAACCCCGGTGCCGTGATCAATGGCAAAATGATCGCCAATAATTGCTCCGGGATGAATGTCGATGCCTGTTTCTGAATGAGCCATCTCCGTAATCATTCTTGGAATGATGGGGACGCCCAAATCCAGCAATTTGTGTGCAATCCGGTAGTTGCTGATGGCACGTATGCCCGGATAGCAATAGATGACCTCGTCGATGCTTCCTGCGGCAGGATCTCCATTATAGGAGGCTGTAACGTCGGTAGCAAGAATGGATCGTATTTCCGGAAGGGTTTGGATGAAGGACATGGCCAATGATTCAGCGTGCCCACGGATTTCCATCCAGCGTTCCTTCTGATAGGTTTGTTCTTTGCATCCTTCCAACGACTCCGTATCTGTTTGCAAGGAAAAACAAAGACCGGCTTGTATCTGGCCGCTTAGCAATTGAAATATTTCCTCAACATTGATGCCAATATGATACGTAAGATTTTGTCGGGAAATGCTGGCATTGCCAAAATAACCCGGAAATAGCACGGCACGGCAGAGCTGAATGATGTTCTCCAAGACGTCCGTTGAAGGCATTGGATAGGCCTGTTGCTGCTCGTGGCAAAGCCCTTTTAGCAGATCGTATTCCGATAATTCTTGAATGGCCTGACGGATGGTTTCTGCGTGCTTGCTGTTCATAGATTGTTATAAATTTTCAAGAATGCGCTTGATCAGCTCGGCATTTTCTGCTTCGCTCAAGTAGACTTTTTGTGGATTCATCACAAACGTACCTCCAAAATCCGGACCATCTACATATTTTGGAACCAGATGCATATGAAGGTGTTTCAGCTTGTCGGAGTAGGCTCCCATATTGATCTTTTCTGCCGAAAAAGCAAGGCTCATGGCTTTGGCCACTTTTGCGACATCGTCCATAAATGCATTGCGATCTGCTGCACTTAATTCAAACAGCTCGTTGACGTGATCTTTGTATGCAACGATGCATCTACCTCGATACGTTTGTTCCTTGAACAAGAATAGAGTGGATGCGCTAAGGTCGCAGATTTCAATCATTAAATCTTTTTGGGTCTGGTTCTTGCTGCAGTATAGGCAATTTGGATCTTTTTGCATGGGTCGTATCTTTTTTATGTTCATTACCGGATGTCAAAAGTAATGATAATCTCTCAATTAACGTGATTTTAAATGCAAAAACCCGGAGATTGTTGCTATATTTACCTGAAAAGCAGACGGATGCAATAGAGGATCAATATATAAAGAAATATTTCAGTAATCGTTTGCGTCTGAGCCCGAATTGGCTTACTTTTGCGCTTTGAAATGCAATGCAAATCATACCAGGCATTCCTGACTTAATCTATAAACACTAATTATTCTAACGTATGGGTTTATTCATCTTTAACTCCTCGATCGGACGAAAGCTTATCATGAGCATCTCCGGTCTGGCGTTGATCCTGTTCCTGTTGTTTCACAGCATCATGAACATTTTTGTGATCTTTTCGCCGGAAATCTACGACGCCATCTGTAAGTTTCTGGGGGCCAATTGGTACGCACTGATTGCCACCATGGGTTTGGCGTTTTTATTTGTGGTACACATTGTGTATGCGTTTTGGCTTTCTTTGCAAAACTACATTGCCAGAGGCAAAGAACGGTATGCAGTGAAGAAAAACGCTCCCGGAGTGGACTGGGCCTCTCAGAATATGTTGGTTTTGGGTGCGATTGTTTTGGGCTTCATCGCGTTGCACCTATTTAATTTCTGGTACAAAATGCAATTGCAGGAATTACTGGCAAAGCTGAACGGAGAGGTGCTTCATGTAGAAGGAGCTGCGTTGGTACAGGAACTGTTTGCCAGCCCGGTTTATTGCCTCTTGTATATTGTCTGGCTCGTCGCCTTGTGGTTTCATTTAACACATGGTTTTTGGAGCGCATTGCATTCACTCGGAGGAAGCAACACCGTTTGGTTGCCACGCATTAAGGTGATTTCCAACATCTTTTCAACGGTTATCGTGTTGCTTTTTATGGCAATACCTGTATATTATTTGATTATTAACCTGCTGGGCTAAACAAGAAGAGATATGGCTACAACTGAAACCAAAAAAATAGATGCCAAAATCCCTCAGGGAGCACTGGCAGAAAAATGGAATAATTACAAGGCTCACCAGAAACTGGTCAATCCGGCCAATAAGCGTCGTCTTGACGTGATTGTTGTCGGTACGGGTTTGGCAGGTGCATCTGCAGCTGCTTCCTTGGGCGAGCTTGGATTTAATGTGTTGAATTTCTGCATTCAGGATTCCCCCAGACGTGCGCATTCCATTGCAGCACAGGGAGGGATTAATGCTGCGAAGAATTATCAGAACGACGGGGACTCTGTGTATCGATTGTTTTATGATACAATTAAAGGAGGTGACTACCGTGCTCGTGAGGCCAACGTGTATCGTCTTGCTGAAGTATCCAACAGCATCATCGATCAATGTGTTGCACAGGGCGTTCCTTTTGCCAGAGAATACGGAGGTCTGCTAGACAACCGTTCTTTTGGTGGAGCCCAGGTTTCCCGCACCTTTTACGCAAAAGGTCAGACGGGGCAACAATTGCTTTTGGGGGCTTATTCTGCGTTGAGCAGACAAGTCAATAAGGGCAGTGTAAAACTGTATACCCGTTATGAAATGCTCGATGTCGTATTGATTGACGGAAAGGCACGAGGCATTATTGCCCGGAATCTTGTGACCGGAAAGATTGAACGTTTTGCAGCACATGCCGTCGTTGTGGCAACCGGCGGTTATGGCAATGCCTTTTTCTTATCAACCAATGCGATGGGATCCAATGGCTCGGTTGCGGTGCAGATTTATAAGAAAGGAGCCTATTTTGCCAATCCTTGTTTTGCACAGATTCATCCGACCTGTATTCCGGTACATGGTGAAAATCAATCCAAATTGACCTTGATGTCGGAGTCTTTGCGCAACGATGGTCGCATTTGGGTGCCGAAGAAAAAAGAAGATGCCGAAGCCATACGTACCGGCAAATTAAAACCGACTCAAATTGCAGAAGACGATCGCGATTATTATCTGGAACGTCGTTATCCTGCTTTCGGGAACCTGGTTCCCAGGGACGTAGCTTCGCGTGCGGCAAAAGAACGTTGTGATGCCGGTTTTGGAGTTGGTTCGACCGGTTTGGCCGTTTATCTGGATTTCTCGGATGCCATCCAACGACTGGGTCGTTCTACGGTTGAGGCTCGTTATGGCAACTTGTTTCAGATGTATGAAAAGATTGTTGACGACAACCCCTATGAAACCCCGATGATGATCTATCCGGCTATCCACTATACGATGGGGGGCGTTTGGGTTGATTATGAGCTGCAAACGTCCATTCCGGGCCTGTATTGCCTGGGTGAAGCCAACTTCTCGGATCACGGAGCCAATCGTCTTGGTGCTTCTGCATTGATGCAGGGCTTGGCTGACGGTTATTTTGTATTGCCGTATACCATTCAAAACTATTTGGCAGACGAGATTCGTACGCCTCGCTTTTCCACCGATTTACCCGAGTTTACGGAGGCTGAAAAAGCCGTTTCGGATCGAATCGATCGTTTGATGAAAATTCAAGGCAAACAAACTGTAGACAGTCTGCATAAGAAGCTAGGTTTGATTATGTGGGATTTTGTCGGAATGGGACGCAACAAAGCCGGCTTGGAAAAGGCTTTAACCGAAATAAAGAAGATTAAAAAAGAATTTTGGTCGGATGTGTTTATTCCCGGACAGGGCGACGATTTAAATACGGAACTTGAAAAAGCCTTGCGCGTCGCGGATTTCCTCGAAATTGGTGAATTGATGGCGAGAGATGCCCTTGTTCGTGAAGAGTCGTGTGGAGGACATTTTCGTGAAGAACATCAAACCGGTGAAGGCGAAGCCCTTCGCCACGACGAAGATTTCTCTTTTGTATCGTGCTGGCAATATGCCGGAGAAGACAAAGAGCCTACGCTGCTAAAAGAAGAACTGAACTATGAATTTACCAAGGTTCAACAACGGAATTACAAATAAACGGATATGGAAAAGACGATAAGCATTCACTTAAAAATATGGCGTCAGCGTGGTCCCAAAGCCAAAGGCGCTTTTGAGACGTATCATTTGGATCATGTTTCTACCGACAGTTCATTCCTAGAAATGCTGGATATGCTCAATGAGCAGTTGGTCGGTTCCGGAAAGGAACCGGTAGTCTTCGATCACGATTGTCGCGAAGGAATTTGCGGGATGTGCTCCTTGTACATCAACGGCCACCCACATGGACCGGATGAAGATATTACCACGTGTCAGCTGCACATGCGTAAGTTTAAAGATGGCGAAACGATCACCATTGAACCTTGGCGTTCTCACGGTTTTCCCATCATACGTGACTTAATGGTCGATCGAACCGCTTTTGACAAGATTATTCAAGCGGGCGGATATGTTTCCATCAATACGGGTGGTATTCCGGATGCAAATGCAATTCCCATCTCAAAGGTCAAGGCCGATGAAGCGATGGATGCTGCCTCTTGCATCGGATGTGGAGCTTGTGTTGCAGCCTGTAAGAATGGTTCAGCAATGTTGTTTGTCTCCGCCAAAGTGAGTCAGTTGGCCCTACTTCCCCAAGGTCAGGTTGAGGCTGCACGGCGAGCCAAATCCATGGTTGCAAAAATGGATGAGCTGGGTTTTGGTAATTGTACCAATACCGGGGCTTGTGAAGCAGAATGTCCTAAAAATATTTCCATTACCAACATTGCCCGCTTAAATCGGGAGTTCCTGGCTGCAAAGTTTCAGGATTAATGGATGGATGAATCCAAATCAAAAGCCCAATCGATCCGATCGATTGGGCTTTTTTTCTTGTTCGCTCAGATCTTTTTTATAAAGTCTGCCGTGTCTGTCACCGTTTCAGCAATGGGTATAAACTGGATTTCCGGATGAAAGGAACGTATTTTTTCGCTGCTATATCGTTGGATTTTCGTTGCTGTACGAGCGGTCTCTCGTGTCATTTGAGGGTTTGTATTACTCAGCTTACCATAGATCTCCGATAGGAAACCGACAAAATTCAAAAGGAAAGGCCCTGCTTTGAAACGAGGTGGATTTTTATCAAAAGCCTTGGCGATCATACCGAAAAGTGTTTTTGTGTCCAGGTTTTCGGAAACGAGGATGTAGCGTTCGCCGAATTGCTTTTTTTCCATCAGGAGGATGGCCGCTTTTGCAACGTCCCGCACATCGACATAGCCGGTAACTCCCGTGGTATAAAAGGGAATCCCTTTTTGTCCGGCTTGAAATAAAAGCATGCTTCCCTTGTCGGGTAAACCGGGGCCTAAAATGACTCCCGGGTTGAGAATGCAAACGGGGAGGCCTTCCGCTGAAGCCCGCCAGACCTCCAATTCAGAATGGTATTTGCTTTCAGAATAAGCCGAATGCATCACGGAGGTATCTCGATCGGTTGCTTCGTTGATCTCCTGATCTGTTTGACTTCCGAGCGCTCCAATGGAGCTAATGTAACAGAATTGCTTGATTCCGGCTTCCAAAGCGGCATCGACCATGTTTGCCGTTCCACGGATGTTGGTTCGAAGCAGTTCTTCCTGATTTTGATTATTGAACGAAACGACAGCTGCGCAATGATACACCGTGGTACAGACGGATAGGTGTTGTTTCATTCCGACATAGTCGAGTGTATCGCCAAGAACCCATTCCACCTTGTCTTGAAGTACTCGGAACGGTAGCTTATAGTAGGAGCAAATGGTGCGCAATTGTTTGAAAGAGGAGCTCTGTCGTTTAAGCGCGCGTACACGGTAGCCTTTTTGGATCAATTGTACCAAAATATGCCCACCGACAAGGCCGGTACTGCCGGTAATAAAGACAAGTTCTTGCATAGTAGTCGCGTTGCTGTTGATACAAAAGTACAAAAGAATTGCGTATTTTTGACACCATGATGGAAAGCCTTCCCCTACAAGATACACGTTTGCCGGATACACTGCTTTTTGTGGTTGTATTGTTGAGTATTTTGTTGTTTGCTCGTATTTATTCCGGCTCCATTCGAATACTTCCGCAGACGGCCAAAAGGCAATCGGGCTTGGATTATTCCCGTGTGGGTTGGAGTGCTGTTTGGTTGGGGCTTTTCGATTTCTTGTTGCTATTCCTTGGTTTTCGCCTGTATGTAGAGGCCTTTGCTGGTGAGGTCTTTCCCATCATCTCGAAGGTTCATTTTGTATTCGGGGCATTCGTTTTATCGATTTTTTTGATGAGTAGAGCGGGTTTGCTTTGGTGTGTTTCCTGGGCTTTGTTGGAAAAACCGATCCAAAAAATGTGGATGAAATGGGATTTTTATATTGTGACCTTCTTTTCAGTCTCTTTGATTCCCTTACTGATTTGGCAGGGAGCAGGCAATCAAATTCCGGTAACGGTTTTGTTCTTCTGGCCCATTGGCTTTTGGCTTTTACCCAAAGCGATTTATAGCTTTCGTGATGCGACTTTTTTTTCAAGAGACCTTGGTGGAATTATCTATTTCATTTTGTATCTTTGCACGCTAGAAATTTTGCCTGTTATATTTTTTGTCCGGGTAATTTTTTCTTAGATAAAGTGCTAATTTTAAAAGATATATATTTTGAAAGTCAAGAGTGTGCTTGTGTCTCAGCCGAAGCCGAGTTCGGAAAAATCGCCCTATTTTGATTTGGCTGAACGGTATGGTCTTAAGATTGATTTTAGACCTTTTATCAAAGTTGATCCTGTCTCTGCCAAGGAATTCAGACAACAAAAAATATCGATTCTGGATTATTCGGCGGTAATTTTTACCGCTCGGACAGCCATCGATCACTTTTTTCGTCTGTGTGAGGAAATGCGCATAACGATTCCTGAAACGATGAAGTATTTTTGTGTGACTGAGCAAGTTGCCTTATATCTTCAGAAGTACATTGTTTATCGTAAACGCAAGGTTTTTCATGCTCCGGACGGGAAACTGGATGGTTTGATGACGTTGGTTCAAAAGCATGCAGCCGAGCGTTTTATTGTACCGGTATCCGATGTACATAAGGATGATCTGTTGTCTCGTTTGGATGAAAAATCCATTCAATACAGCAAGGCAATCATGTACTGCACCGTAAGCAATGATTTCGGACCGGACGAACCGTTCGATTACGACATGGTCGTCTTTTTTAGTCCATCCGGTGTTCAATCCCTGTTGAAGAATTTTCCCAATTTTGATCAGAAGGAAATGAAAATCGCATCCTTCGGATCGGCTACGGCAAAAACGGTACGTGACAGCGGCTTGCGATTGGATGTTGAGGCTCCAAGTCCGGAATACCCTTCGATGACGGCTGCCATCGACGCATTTTTGAAAGAGAATCATAAGGCTGCTCGTAAGTAAGCTTTATACACCGTATGTTACAATCGTTGACTTTTCCTAAATCAGAGCGCTTACATGGAGAGATTCAAGTAAACCACTTGTTCGAAAAAGGAAATTCTTTTTTGGCTTACCCGTTTCGTGTACTTTGGATGGAGTCCGATCGAACGCCCGAAAAGGCTTCAACTTGTGTGTTGATTTCTGTTCCAAAGAAGCGTTTGAAGCGGGCAGTCAAGCGCAATCGTGTAAAACGCCTGGTACGCGAAGCGTATCGATTGAACAAATCGATGCTATCGGTTGTTAACGTCCATGAAGATAAATCGCTTAGTCTCGGTTTTGTGTGGGTCACTTCGGATATTTTGCCGTTTGATTTGGTGAACAAAAAAATGCAAAGCGCAATCAGTAAGATTGTTCAGGCGTATGAAAAATCCAATTCTTGAGTGGTTGTTCAAGTTACCTTCGCTTCTTTTGCAGGGCTTGTTTGTATTGATCATTCGTTTTTATCAACGGGTCATATCTCCGTATACGATGCCCAGTTGTCGGTATACGCCAACTTGTTCCGAATATGCTGTGACCGCTTTGAGAAAGCATGGTCCCATCAAAGGGGGGTGGATGGCCGCCAAGCGGATAGCTCGTTGCAACCCCTGGGGTGGACACGGTTATGACCCGGTTCCATGATTCTGCCGGATGTGCATACACATCGGTTTAGGGAAGCAACAGGCGTCCTTTCCATCGTCAATAGATCTCCATCCATCAACGAGGCTGTGCCCGATTATCCCTATAGTGTCGGGATTCATCCGTGGCATGTGCATCGTTTTGATCGCTCTTTTCAAATAGAGGAGGCATGGATGAAGGCAGCCGTTTTTATCGGTGAAATCGGGTTGGATAAACGCTGTACTCAGGATTGGGCGTTACAACAGCATTGGTTTGAGAAGCAATTGACGTGGGCGGAAGCATTCCATAAACCCGTAATCTTACACGTGGTAGCCTCCATGCAGGAGGTGCTCCAAACCAAGCGCGATCATCCACATATACCGATGTGGGTAATACACGGATTTAGGGGATCGTTGCAACAAATGCAACAATACATTCAACATGGATTCTATATTTCTTTTGGTGTGAAATTGAACGAAGCGGCGCTTCGTGCTTGTCCGATGGAGCGACTCTTTTTAGAAACCGACGATGATGATGCTCCGATTGAAGAGTTATTTGAGCGCGTTGCGCAGATTAAACAGACTTCCGTTGAACAGCTCTCGGAAGCGATGCTTAAACGCATATCTCCTTTCTTATAAGGCATAAAAAAAGAGGTTGTCCATTGGCAACCTCTTTTATCATGTTCATTGTGTTGTAATTATCCAACAAATTTGTAACCAACACCTTTGATGGTAGCGATGTGTTTTTCGCCAATTTTTTCACGAATCTTCCGAACGTGAACATCAATGGTGCGATCGCCTACTACGGATTTGTTGCCCCATACGATTTTGAAAATATCTTCTCTTGTGAAGACTTTTAGCGGTTTGGAGGCAAGTAAAACGAGTAGTTCGAATTCTTTGCGTGGTAAGAAGATGTCGTTACCGTCTTTGTAAACCAAATAGCGTTCGCGGTCAATGACAATACCTTGTTGAGGTACGACATCTTTGGGGCTGCCAATGTATTTACCGAGAATGTTTTGTACACGACGTGTGATGAGTACGGCATTCGTGTCACGAGTTCCGATTTCATCTACACCCAGGTCGAACCATTTGAGTTGTTCTTCCAGGTTGCTGTTGTTGTCTACCAGGAAATAGATGTTGAATCTGTTTTCCTCTTTTGTTTTTTTGATTTTTTTGCAAAGTTCCTCTGCCTTAACATCATCAGACGGAGTGTCGATGAAAACGAGGCAAGGACTTGATTCTTGAATGAATTCAGAAGCTTTCTGAACACTGTAGGTAATTTCTACCTCAGCCCTTGTGTTCAACAAAGAATCTTGTACCTTCGTAGCAAGAATGGAACCTTTTGCAGAAAAAATCAGAACATTACTTTGGAGTGGTTTCATAATTGTTTGATTTTTTGAAAAGTGAATTACTTAAATACGTACAAATGTACATCAAGGATATGTTTTAATCAAATTTTTTATTCAATATATATGTAATTATTGAAGAAGACGTATTTTTGTGCTAAAAAGTTCAGCCTTACGTCTATTAACGCTTTATTATATAACAAAGTTTAACAAAAACGTGAATATTTAAGACCCAATACGATGAATTTTATTGAAGAATTGAAATGGAGAGGCATGATACACGATGTCATGCCCGGAACCGAAGAGCAACTCGAAAAAGAATGTACGTCAGCCTATTTGGGAATCGACCCGACGGCCGATTCGTTGCACATTGGTCATTTGGTCGGTGTAATGATGTTGCGTCATTTTCAACGATGCGGTCACAAACCCATTGCGCTCATAGGAGGTGCTACGGGGATGATTGGAGATCCCTCGATGAAATCGCAAGAGCGTGTTTTGTTGGATGAAGCTGCGTTGCGTCACAATCAAAATGCAATCAAAGCGCAGTTGGAGAAGTTTCTCGACTTTGAAAGCAATGCTGCCAATGCGGCCGAGTTGGTCAATAATTATGACTGGATGAAAAATTATAGTTTCCTGAATTTCATTCGTGATATTGGGAAACACATCACCGTCAATTATATGATGGCAAAAGAGTCTGTAAAAAAACGCCTAAGTTCAGAAACGAGTGAAGGCATGTCGTTTACGGAGTTTTCCTATCAATTGCTACAAGGCTATGATTACCTTCATTTGTACCGAACAAAAAAATGTCGTTTACAGATGGGTGGCAGCGATCAATGGGGCAACATTACAACCGGAACAGAGCTGATTCGTCGCGTCGCTGGAGGAGAAGCTTATGCTTTGGTTTGTCCCTTGATCACAAAGGCAGATGGTGGCAAGTTTGGTAAAACGGAGAGTGGAAATGTCTGGTTGGATAAACGCTATACCTCGCCCTATGCTTTTTATCAGTTTTGGCTGAATGTCAGCGATGAAGATGCGGAAAAATACATTCGGATTTTTACCTTCCTAAGCAAAGAAGAAATAGAACAACTGACCAACGCTCACCGTATCGAACCGCATATGCGTTTGCTGCAGAAGCGTTTGGCCAAAGAGATAACCTGCATGGTTCACTCTGAAGCAGATTATGAAACCGCCGTTGAGGCTTCTTCCATCCTTTTTGGAAACGCTACGGCCGATGTGTTGAAGAAATTGGATGAAGCCACGCTTTTGTCCGTTTTTGAAGGCGTCCCTACGTTTGATATTTCCAGAGAAGCACTTCGGTCCGGAATAAAAATACTGGATTTGCTTACTTCGGATTCATCGGTCTTTTCTTCAAAAGGTGAAGCCCGGAAAATGATTCAAGCCGGTGGTTTTTCGATGAATAAAGAAAAATGGCAGGATTCGGAAGCCGTGGTGACCGAGTCGTTTCTACTGAACGATCGTTATCTGCTTGCTCAAAAAGGGAAGAAGAATTATTTCCTTTTGATCGCAAAATAAGGTGTAAAAATTTGCTGGTTTCAAAAACCTTGCTTACTTTTGCACCGCTTTCAATGGAAAGCAATTAGGATTGTCTCATGGTGTAATGGTAGCACTACAGTTTTTGGTACTGTCTGTCTAGGTTCGAATCCTGGTGAGACAACAAGCGTCGGAATCTTACAGATTTCGGCGTTTTTTTATGCTCTCCCAATTCCTTCGCAAGCCCTTTGCTCCGGTGCGAAGCAAGCTGCTCTGTGCAAACTTTCGTTCGAATTGTTTGTTGCTCAATTGTGTAATGTGCATCCATTCGTTTGCTTCCATGTGATCGTAGGGGATCAGATCATGGGTGTTGTGTGCGCTCGAAAAGCGGTTCCATGGGCATACCATTTGACAAATGTCACAACCGAAAAGCCATTCATTGGCAGAAACAAGGTCTTTTTCCTGTTCGGAGAAGTCTCCTCTTTTTTCAATGGTCAGATACGAGAGGCAGCGATTCGCATCAAGGCCTTCCCGGATATCCAGTGCTTTTCCCGGACAGGCGTCCAGGCAGCGTGTGCAATTGCCACAAGCCGATTCAATGGGATGCGCGTAATCCAATTTTCGGTTGAGCAACAGTATACCAATCCATTGGTAGGAACCCAGTTTTTTTGACAGGAGCATGCGGTTCTTTCCAATCCAGCCCAAGCCGGCTTGTACAGCCCAATATCGTTCGAGTATGGGGGCAGAATCGGTAAAGGCTCTTCCACTGGCAAATGAATCCTCTGCTTGTATGGAACGGAGTAATTGATTCAATCGATCCTTCAGTACGTAGTGGTAGTCGGGAAAGTGTGCGTATTTCGCAATAAAAGGAGCCTTTCTTTGGATGGTGTTAGGCAGTTCGTGACTGGCCAACACGACAACAACAGAAAGGCAATCGGGCTCGAGCAATTGCGGATTCAGGCGAAGCGATATGTTCGAGGCCATATAAGCCATTTCGGCATGTCTATTCTTGGCAAGCCAGTGCGCAAAAAAATCGACTTGATCGCCGCTTACCGGTCCGGCTTGTGCAAAACCGCAATCGCTGAAACCCAATTCCAGGGCTTTGGCCTGAATCCATCTGCTTTGTTCGTGCTGATCCATGTGTCAAAAATACATCAATTGAGCGGAATATCCTGCAAGATGACGTATCTTTGCGCTTTATTAAAATCCTATTGATTATGAATTTGTTATTGCTTGGCTCCGGTGGACGTGAACATGCATTGGCATGGAAGATTGCACAAAGTCCCAAAGTCTCCAAATTATTTGTTGCCCCCGGTAATGCCGGAACGGCTGAGTTGGCTGTGAATGTGCCCATTTCACCGACAGATTTTGAAGCATTAAAGGCCTTTTCGCTTGATAAGTCCATCGACATGATTGTCGTGGGTCCGGAAGATCCGTTGGTGAAAGGTGTTTACGATTACTTCAAGCAAGACAAGCAATTGGCCCACATACCCGTCGTGGGTCCGTCTCAGTCCGGTGCCCGTCTGGAAGGAAGCAAAGACTTCTCGAAAGCGTTTATGCTGCGTCATGGCATCCCTACGGCACGTTATAAGAGCGTTCAGGCTGAGACGTTGCAAGAAGGGCTCGATTTTTTGAAGTCTCTGAAGGCTCCCTACGTATTGAAAGCGGACGGGCTGGCCGCAGGCAAGGGTGTGTTGATCTTGAATGATTACAACGAAGCGGCTTCGGAATTGCAGGAAATGTTGGCTGGAAAATTTGGGGATTCCAGTCGAACGGTGGTCATTGAAGAATTCTTATCCGGAATCGAATGTTCTGTTTTTGTCGTCTCAGACGGTCAGCATTATAAGGTTTTACCGGTAGCAAAGGATTACAAACGAATCGGCGAAGGAGATACCGGTTTGAATACCGGTGGCATGGGAGCGGTATCCCCTGTGCCTTTTGCAGATGCTGTATTTATGCAAAAAGTAGAGGATCGTGTGATTCGCCCTACGATTCAGGGCTTGTTGAAAGAAAATATTGATTATAAAGGCTTTATATTTTTGGGTTTGATCAATATACAGGGAGAACCCTTTGTGATTGAATATAATGCCCGAATGGGAGATCCGGAGACAGAAGCGGTCATGTTGCGCGTTCAGTCGGACTTTGTTGAACTGCTTGAAGGAGTCGCTCAGGGCAATCTGAACACACGGGTATTGGTTGAAGATCCACGCGCAGCGGTAACGGTTGTTTTGGTGTCCGGAGGATACCCAGGGGATTATATCAAAGGCAAGCAAATCAATGGCTTGGATCAAGTTCAGGAGAGTATTGTTTTTCATGCCGGAACCAACGTAGTGGGAGAGCGTGTCTGTACCAATGGGGGACGGGTGCTCGCAATCAGTTCGTATGGAACAAGCATGGAAGAAGCGTTGAAAACTTCGTTTGAGAATGCTTCCCGCATTGATTACGATGGGAAATATTTTAGAAGGGATATTGGTTTTGACTTAAGATAACATGCGAGGAGGAGGGCTCATACGATGGTCGGGGCACAAAGGTCTATGGATAAGCACCCTCATGCTCTTGTTTTTTGCGGTGTTGGGACAAGTCCTTGTAACGGGCTTGTTCTGG
This sequence comes from Bacteroidales bacterium, assembly GCA_028709215.1. GTDB lineage: Bacteria > Bacteroidota > Bacteroidia > Bacteroidales > UBA1402 > UBA8389. The sequence continues at coordinate 26,346 of JAQVXI010000011.1, read as the reverse complement.
CCCGTTTTTATTTATTCACTGCTTCTTTTGGCCGCTGCTTCGTTGATACAGTTGTTTGTCTGGGAATTTCGTTTGACAGACAATAGAGGCTACTATCCGTTTTCTTTTTTTGTATTGATGGGTGTTGCATACCTGCCTCATTTTATGGATTGGAAATCCCTCTTATCTGTTTTTCTATTTATTCTTTCACTGTTTCGTTTGTATGCTTACTCCAATCCCGGAGTCGGAAAGCGCATCTTATTTGAATCGTCTTTTCTGTTGGGTTTATCGGCCTTATGGATGCCGAGAATGGCGTTGATGTTGCCTGTGTTCTGGATGGTTGCCTCCATTTTTGATTCCGTAAAATGGAGAGAATGGTTTGGCTCGATTCTTGGATTTTCGGCGGTTCTATGGATGTATTACGGGCTAAGCTGGTTTCTTGATTTGGAAGCACACAGTCAATATTTGATGTCTGCATTCAAGACCTTTTCAGTCTGGCTATGGACCGATTTGGGTTGGCCTGAACGCATCCTTGCCTTTCCCATTATATTTACAGCGATCTTCTCCGTTCTATCCATGCTGAAGCGTTGGCAAAAAGAAAATTTGATACAACGCAAGCGCCTGTCTTCCCTATTTGTGTTACTGCTTGGGTACACCTTGAATTATGTGTTGATGCCGGCTGGAATGACCTGCTACTTTATGGCCTGGATGTCCTTGAGTTCCATTGTTTTTGCTCAGTGGTTTTCTACGACAGATCACATTTTATCGCGCGTTTCTTTTGCCTTGTTGTGGCTGTCTGCTTTGATCGTCTACCTGGTTTTAAGGTTTGCTTGCTCGTAGCATTTCACGCTTACCGGGAGGGCCCGGGAGTCGTTCGGTGCGAAAACCGCAAGCCTGCAGGTTGCGACGTACCGCTCCCATTGCGCAATAAGTAACCAATACGCCACCCGGTCGGAGTGTTGCAAACATTTTCTGAAGAAGTTCCCGTGTCCAAAGCTCGGGTTGCTTCTGTGGTGAAAAGGCATCAAAAAAGATCGCATCGTATTGATTTTCCGGGTACTGGCTCTTTATTGCATCCGTTTCCATTTTTTGAAGTTGCATGCGGTTGGGTTCCAGTTCGAGCCATTCCCCCCAAGGGGCTCGATGCAATCGCTCCCAATCCGACCGATTCATTGAAGGCAATTTGTGTGAATAGTTGAGTGTAGAAACCATTTCATAGGGTACCGGAAACCGCTCAATACTGGTGTAGCGTACCATTTTATCTTGTTCACGCGCATATTCCCATGCTAAAAAGGCATTTAGACCGGTTCCAAATCCTATTTCAAGCACCTCATAAGCGGTCAACTTCAAAGCATCCAGCCCAGCGTTCAAAAACACATGACGGGACTCTTGGATGGCTCCGTGTATGGAATGATAGGTTTCATCCCATTGACTGGTTAACAGTGTTTGAGAGCCATCTTCTGTTGAACAGATTCGAAGGGTAGGGGATGCTTCCATTCAATTAACCGGAAACCTGAACGGCGATGCCGGTTGCATCGGTCAGTCGTTTTGCAATGTCTTCGAGCTCGGGCAGTGGAATTTTTTCCAACGACTGAGCCGGCGTTTCCCGATCGATGGTGTAAACCATGACCGAATGGGGTTGTATTTCCTTGATGCAGCGAATCCAGGCATTGACTTCGACATCGGTGGTGTTGTCTACCGTATTTCCCTCATATTGACCGCGCGTGAAGAGTGTCTGTATGATGAGTTTGCCCGGAAAGGCTTTGAGCTGATTTGTTAATACCTCCAGTGTAAAGCGCTCGGATGTGGGGCGATCCAACGTGCGAAAGGTTGCTTCGATGCAACTGTCCATTTTGAGAATGGCATTGTCTGCTTTAAGCAACGCAGCGACAACGTCCGGTCGGTGCAATTGGGTCGCATTTGAAAGGACGCTCAGTTGTGCTTCCGGGAACCATTGATCTCGCATGCGTATGCAGTCGTCAATAATTTGTGCAAAATGGGGATGCAGTGTGGGTTCGCCGTTTCCGGCAAACGTAATCACATCCAAACGAACTCCTTGCTTGTGAAGCGACTCCAGTCCTGTGGTCAGTGCATTTTGAATGGCTTGAAGGCTCGGAAGTTTGCCTTTGGTGTGTGCATGATTAAAACCACACTCGCAATACAGACAATCAAACGAACAAACTTTTCCATTTTGTGGTAGTAAGTTTATACCTAGAGAGTTACCCAATCTTCTGCTAAAAACGGGTCCATAAACAATTTGGTTAAACAAAAGGGTAGACATATCCGTGAGTTTTGAACAAAGGTAGTTATTTTTTGTATTGGATGTGAATACCCATGCGGAATCCGGCTTGCGTACTGTTGCGTTGAATCTTGCATTGGTAAGACCAACGTTTGTTGCATTTGTGTTGCAGCATCCACATCCATGTATGGCCATTTCCATACAACATGGGCATCGTAAAGTCTCCCTTCAGTCCGGGTTCGTAAATATAGAATCGATTATCGTAGCTGTCTGTCTGAAAAAGAGCGAACCGAAACTGCGCACTCACCGCAGCAGCCGAACGATACGATACATGCATGGACAACTGCTTGCCCAAAGATGAACGGCCGGACCGATCGGATACCGCACGATTGAAGTTGCTTTGACAGGTCCAAGTCATCGAGCCGGTTTGCACCTGTGTCTGAATACGTAGACTTTGCTTTGTTTTCTCCTCTATCGTATGCTCTGGCTGGACTTCATAGGTTGTATTGCCCGGTTTACATTTTTGCTTCATTTGAATCAACACCGTCGGATTGTAACCGTTTTGATATTGCAACTGAATGCCTTGATCGAATCCGGAAGCCAAGCTGTTGCGCCTGTATCCAATCCAAGGAAAAAGAAAGACGTCGTGGTATGCCTTGAGTGTCCAGTTTGCTGTCGGTTGCCATTGAATCTGCATCATACAGCCCCGCTCATTCTTCACGTTACTTCCTTCCATCATGGCATTTGCAAGCGGCGCCTCATAATGGATGTCGTACGAACGCACGGATAATCCCAGTTGAATCGGGTCCGGCAGCACGGGCTGTGCATGGATTTGAATGGCCGTCTTGCCGTTTTTATCCAAGCTTGCTTCCCCAAATAATCGAGCATGTAAGACATGGAGACGAAAAGCATAGCTTGCGCCGGCGTGCGAGAACGACTCTTTGCCTGAGACCAAGCATAAGCTCTGCTCCCATCGTAGTCCTTGGATTCGAACAAAGGCAAACGCCATTCGTGTACGAATTTCGTTTTGCAAATGATTGGACAAACCACCTCCGGTTTGAAAAAAAAGTGTTTTGTTCGATTTGCTCCAACTTGTAGCAAGCCCACGGAAAAAACCGGATTCTGCTGTTGAAAAATGCCGCCTCAACTGTGTGACTTTGCTATCTGTAGCCAGCGTAAACCCCATTTTGCCCAATTGATACGCATTGCCCATCAGTAGACCTTGACCAAAACTCATTTTGTAATCTCCCATCCAAACTTTTCCTACCCCCTTGTCAAAAGTGAGCGCAAGGTGTACACTCGTATATTGCAAGCGATTCCGTTGCTTTATCCACGTTTCTCCGGGATCCTTTTCGACGACCCAACCGCCCATCAGCCGGTCAGAACGTTGGTACTCGTATTTTGCATGCTGCTTCCAAGCCGTTGTTTCATTCCACTCACCACTTTTTCCGGATATACCCACCTGAAGAAGATGCTTGCTTTTTAAATTAGAAAGCGGTTTTTCCTTGCTCGATCCATCCAGCCGAATGCAGGGCAACAGCAACTCGAGCGTTTCCCCATCCATTCCATCGGCAAGAATCAGTTCACGTGCATCCACCAGTGGGCCGTAACGATAAACATAATAAGCCAAACCTTCGATTTGTCGGTGATTCAAAAAGAAAAGACGTTCCAATTGTTGTTTCTCAACATCGTGTATCGGAACCGGTCTTTCCAGAAGCGATTCAATCTCGGTCAAAAGCGATTCCAACCGATCCTCGGAAATTTCCTCTACTTGGTTCTCAATGTATTTTGACCAAGCAAACGGCAGTTCGCATTTCAAACACATAGAATGAAGCATCAAAACCATCAAAAACAGCGTGTGCTGGCTTCTTCGTCTCATTGCATCCTCTTTTTACTGCCCAAGAAGTAGATGAATGTTGCATTCGAACCGAATCCAAGTGAAGGATGAATCCTGCAATTGTACTGCAATTTGAACGGATGACAGATCCAACTAAGTCCACCGCTCGGTTGCTGACCCAAACTGTGCCAGGCAACGGAAAAGCAGAAATCTTCCAGAAGCGTATACTGTAAGGCGGCAACGAGAAACCCCGGCTGCTTATTCGGACAACTCAGTTCAACGATCAAGTTCCATGATGGATCCGGATGGTGTATCCAACCAACGCTCAAGGCATTCCCATATTGAAAACCACTGACTGCCAAACCCATTCCAATACGGTTTGTCCGATTTATGTTAAACAGCATTTGAGCCGTGGCTGCAACGTCCATTGGCGCGCTGCCTTCTGCATGTACCATTTGTTGAACGCCCATCTGAATGCGTAGATGTACGCGCTGTTGGAGCGGTCTGTCCACTCCGATCCATGCCTCCCAGCGTCCGTAATGCTCCGTTCCCGATTGCAACAATCCCAGTTGCAACCTGTTTTTTGTCAACGGACGTTCGTAGTAGAGCAAACGTGTTGACAAAGCCTTTAAATGATACGGCAGGTCGTAACTGAATACGATCTGTTTTTGTCTTTCTTTTTCCCACTGATACCACAAACGATGCCCACCTGTTTGCCCATGAATGATTTCGTTGCCAAAGGGTGTTTGACAAAAAACAGGAATACGAAGCAGGATCAAAAAGAAGAGAATTCGAATGTGTTTCATGGATTGAGGATTATAAAGGAAACACAAAGATAACAAAAAAGAAACAAGAAACAGGAGCGATGCAATTCTTAAATAATGTTGAAACAGTAGCCCGCAAGATTCTTGCGCAAAAAAACGATGTATCTTTGCAACTATGAGAAAGCGGCAAGGTATTCTACTGATCGTGTTGGGGCTATGTGCACATGCATTGTATGCGCAATTGCCCGGACAGCTTCCTTTTCGGGAAGTTCGCGGCTTATTGCCTGCAGAGATGCCCCATAATACGGTCTATGCTGTTTTTGAACGGGGAGATACCATCCCAATGGTCTACCTACCAACCGTATTGATGTATCCTCCGGAGCGCTTTCGTTCTGCGCGGGAAGAACGATTTTATTGGAAAACCGTGCGAGATGTAAAAAAAGTCTATCCGCTCTCCAAGATTGTTTATTATACCTTATTGGAAACCATGGACTACCTCGAAACCCTTCCGGATGAGAAATCAAAGGAAAAACATTTGAAACGGATGGAACGTGATCTTGTCAAAGAGTATGAACCCATGCTTCGTAAAATGACCTTCAATCAGGGAAAGCTATTGTTGAAGCTGATTGACCGGGAATGTGACCTTTCTTCCTATGATCTTATTCGAGCCTATCGAGGCTCTTTTGCTGCCGGATTTTGGCAAGGGGTTGCACGTTTGTTTCGTGCCGACCTTAAATCAGAATACGATCCCGATTCAGAAGACTTTATGATCGAACGCATCATCATTCGAATCGAACAGGGACAGCTCTAAAAAACAAAAACCCGAACGCGTTATCGCTTCGAGTTTTTGCCGAATGTTTCTGTTAAATGGAATTACAAACCCAGTAACGCCTGAATCGGTTTCACAAAATCAAGTTTTTCCCAGGTAAACAGTTCCACCTCCAATTCTTTGCTGCCTTCATACTTTGATGTAAACGTTTTGCGAACCATTTGAGGATCACGCCCCATATGTCCGTAGGCAGCGGTTTCCCGGTAAATGGGATTGCGCAGCTTTAACCGATCTTCGATGGCCTTGGGTCTCATGTCAAACAAGCCGGAAATCAACGAAGCCAATTCACCATCGCTGATGGAAAGTTTGGATGTACCATACGTGTTTACATAGAGATTCATCGGTTTGGCAACACCGATGGCATACGAAACCTGAACCAGAATCTCGTCGGCAACCCCTGCTGCAACCATATTTTTGGCGATGTGTCTGGCTGCATACGCAGCGGAGCGATCCACTTTTGAGGGATCCTTACCGGAAAAAGCACCCCCCCCGTGTGCGCCTTTGCCTCCATACGTATCCACAATAATTTTTCGACCGGTCAACCCGGTATCTCCGTGTGGTCCACCGATGACGAATTTTCCGGTTGGATTGACCAAAAAACCCTTATCTACATCAAAGTTGTCAAACAAGGCCTGTACGGAATCATTTTGAGAACGGATGACTCTGGGGAGTAGATGAGCAATCAAATCCTTTTTTATGGTTTGTTGCATGGCCATTTCGGCCGATTGGATATCCTCCAATCGATCGGATGCAGCCTCGACAAATTCATCGTGTTGCGTTGACAGAACCAGGGTGTCTATACGTACGGGTTTGCCATGATCGTCGTACTCGATGGTTACCTGAGATTTTGCATCCGGTCTTAAGTAGGTAAGAATCTGTTGTTTGCGCAAATCCGCCAACTCCCGTAAGAGCCTGTGTGAGAGTTCGAGTGCCAAAGGCATATAACTGTCTGTCTCATTGGTTGCATAACCAAACATCATACCCTGGTCTCCGGCGCCTTGATTCATGGGGTCAACCACCGCTGTCCCGTCAACACCCCGGTTGATGTCCTGCGATTGTTCGTGAATGGCTGTTAGAATTCCACACGAGTCGGCCTCAAACATGTAAGCACTTTGAGTATAACCGATTTCCCGAATGATGCGTCGGGTTACTTCCTGTAAGTCAATGTACGCTTTTGATTTCACTTCACCGGCCAAAACCACTTGACCAGTCGTTACCAAAGTTTCACAAGCAACTTTTGATTGTGGATCAAAAGCCAAAAATTCATCGACCAGCGCGTCTGAGATCTGGTCGGCTACTTTGTCGGGATGTCCTTCTGAAACGGATTCAGAGGTAAATAAATAAGCCATAGCGTTTAATTTTAAAAGAAACGGGCTGTTTGTACAGAAGAAATATACGGACGCTACGGAGTGCAAAAGAAGTCTTTAGCATTTTTTCACGTGGTTGCAAGCGTACAAATCTTTCCACAAACAGACTGCAAATATAGGGAAAATTATATCAAGATTTACTTGGTTTAATATTTTTATCATTCATGATGGCTTTGGCTCGCTCCAAAGCCATATAAATGGTCGCGCAGACGTTTTCTTCTCCAAGCAGCGATGCAATGTTTGCACGCTTAAGCACATCGTGTACCGTAGGATTCACTCCGGATAAGACCGTAACCACATGATCGTGCTTTGCCTGAAGGATCAGATTCCGAAGGTTTTTTACACCGGTCGAGTCAATAAAGGGTACTTTTCGCATACGAATGATCCGAACAACAGGCTTCACCCCAAGTACATCCATCTGTTCTTCAAACTTGTTGGCGACACCAAAAAAGAACGGCCCGTTGACTTCAAACACCATGACTCCATCCGGAATGCTCAGTGTCTCATCGTTCTCCGAATAGGCATCCGGCTTGAGTTCGTCTTCGAGTACGGAAACAGACGACGTTTCCATAATGCGTCGGATAAATAATACGGCAGCCATAATCAAACCCACCTCAATGGCGATGGTCAAGTCAAAAAGGACTGTTAGGAAAAAGGTGAGCAACAATACAAGCACATCCGATTTGGGCATGCGCAACAATGCTTTGAACTGCCTCCACTCGCTCATGTTGTAGGAGACAACGATCAATACACCAGCTAGGCAGGCCATTGGAATGTACTTTGTCAAAGGCCCCAAAAACAACAGAATCAACAACAGTACCACGGCATGTATCATGCCGGCGATGGGTGTTCTGCCGCCGTTGTTGATGTTCGTCATCGTACGCGCGATGGCTCCTGTGGCCGGAATTCCACCAAAAAACGGTACAATCATGTTTGCGATGCCCTGACCAATGAGCTCCGTATTTGAATTGTGCCGATCTCCGGTCACACCATCCGCCACCATTGCAGACAGCAAGGATTCGATGGCACCCAACATCGCAATCGTGAATGCGGAGGGGAATAATTGTCGGATGAGATCCATGTTGATCACAGGCGTTTCTGGTATGGGCAAGCTGGCTTTAATGCTGAAATGATCTCCAATGGTTTGAACACCCTCGAAGTGGGTAAATTGTTCCAATGCATACATTACTGCCGTAATCAATACGATTGCAACCAGTGATCCCGGTATCTTTTTTGAAATGCGCGGCCAGAAGACAATGATGGAGATGGTAGCAAGTCCAACCACAAAGGACCAAGGATTGATGTTGCTGAGATGTTGTGCATAGACACCCCACTTGCTCAGGAAATCACCGGGAAGCTTGTCGATGGACATGCCAAAAAGATCGTTGATTTGAGTTGAGAAGATGGTCAATGCAATCCCACTGGTAAAACCGACCACGATCGGATAGGGCATAAACTTAATGACACTCCCCATTTTTAAAACACCCATTGCAATCAACATCACACCGGCCATCAATGTAGCCACGATCAGCCCACTGGTCCCGTATTGTTCGACAATGCCGTAAACGATCACAATGAAGGCGCCGGTCGGCCCGCCGATTTGTACACTGCTACCTCCAAGGAATGAAATCAGGAAACCTCCGATAATGGCGGTGATCAGCCCTTTTTCCGGAGAAACACCCGAAGCAATCCCGAAGGCGATGGCAAGGGGTAATGCGACAATACCGACAATGATGCCGGCCATTAAATCTTTTAAAAATTTTTCACGATTGTACCCCTTGAGCATCTCAAGGAGTTTGGGACTATAGGCAAAAGTCATGAATTTAAACTAAAAAGGTGATACAACAAGCCTTATCGGCCGAAATAACGGCGTATGCCGATGCCAAAAGAATGCAGGTTTGGGTTTGGAATCCAAGGGTTTAAATCCACGTTCAAAAGGCTCTTGTTGCGCATGGCAGTAAAGAGATCAATGTTGCTGAACCCATAGGATACAGCGATCGAGTATTCCTCGTTCAACGGATAGTTTAAACCCAAATCAAGTCCTGCATGAAGGCTTGGTGGAGCGTGCCCCTGAACGCTGCCTGAAGTAGCGGATGACGGCATATATGGGGACTGTGCGTCATCCCTGCTGTATTCTTTTTGATAGAGGCTTGTATTGCGCTGCTTGTGCATCAACAGATACGTTTTGCCTTGAAGGAAAAAAGCTACATCTCGATTGTTGAGCGAAAACAGGCTCCTTTCATAGCGCAAACCCGCTTGCAGACTGGGCATCACCTCGTGGTCGCTTAGGTGGTAAAAACGCTGCGTATTGCTGTTCACCTGTTCCATCCACTCTCCACGAATGCCGGAATCCCAGAGTCCAACGCCTGCGGAAGCAGACCATTGGGGCGAAAACCAATAGCGGCCTTCCAGCTGAAGACTGTATGCCGGAGCAGAACCCGTGTACTGCAGTCCCAGATTTCCTTCCAAACTCAAACCATCCTGTGCCTTGGAGTGGATCAAACACATAAAAAGAAAGCCGATAACCGGAATGCGTCTCATATTATTTGGATTTTATGATATCAAACCCTTGTCCGTAAACCCCAATGACAGAACTCTGAGAAACGAACGCATCCGGATCAACCTGTTTGACGATTCGGAAGATCTTGACCGATTCATTCTTGCGTGCCATAATCATCAGTACTTTCATGGGCTGTTTTGAGTACCAGCCCATACCGTTCAGTTCCGTCACACCCCTTCGCACTTCCGAATTGATGCGTTCTGCGATTTCTTCGTGCTTCTTAGAAAAAATCATAAACTGTACCGACTGCCGTACACCATTCACAACCAAATCGACACAGTACGAACTAACGGCCAGCGTCGTGAGCCCAAAAATGATTTTATCAATGCTTTGAAAAAGAAAGTAAGAGCTGCAGATAATAATCAAATCACTGTATAAAATGCCTCTGCCGATGGTGATGTTGCGATACTTGTTGATGATCAGTGCGACAATATCCGTACCACCGGTGCTTCCGTTTGCTGTGAAGACCATGCCAATCCCAACACCGGCCAGAATACCACCCACTACGCAAGCCATAAACGGCTCTTCGACAAGGATGGGTTTATCAATCAAGTTTTGTGCGACGCTTAAGAAAAGAGTCAGAAATAAAACGCCAAACACGGTTCGGAGGCTAAATTTCCATCCAAACAGACGAATGGAAAAAAAGAGCAACACGATATTGATGGCAAAAAAAGTCAAAGCGACCGGAACTTCTTTTGCATAAAAAAGCAACGCCCCAATCCCTGTGACACCACCGGTCGTTATTTCGTGTGGAAGTAAAAAACCGGTCCAACCAAAGGCATACAAGGAAAGCCCGATCAATATGGTCGCGTACTCCTTGATGGAATCAAGTTTAAATTTGTTTGCCATGACTTGTGCTTACGTTACACAACAATATTGACAATTTTATTGAGAACAATGATTATTTTTTTCGGTTGCTTTCCTTCCAGCCACTTCTGTGAATTCGGATGCTCCAACACCACTTTCTCAATCGCTGAACGATCGGCCGTTGCCGAAAGTTCAAGTGTGAAACGGGTTTTTCCATTGAAGGAAATGGGGTATTGGAACGTAGATTCCTTCAAAAAGTCCTCATTCAATTCCGGCCATGCTGCATCGCAAACACTGCCCTTTTCACCCATCGCTTCCCACAACTCTTCGGCCAAATGGGGAGCAAACGGAGCCAGCAAGATAATCAAAGGTTTTAAAATCGCTTTTTTGTTGCAACGCAACGAGGTCAATTCGTTTACGCAAATCATAAAAGCGCTGATGGACGTATTGAATGAGAAGTGTTCGATATCCCAACTGATTTTCTTGATGAGCTTATGCAGGGCTTTGTTTTCTTCGGCTGTGGCTTCTTCCATAGAGAAATAAAACGCATCCTCGCCGGTACAAAGGTTCCAAAGTTTCTTTAAGAATCGATGTACTCCGTCAATGCCGTTGGTATCCCACGGTTTGGATTGCTCGAGCGGTCCAAGGAACATCTCATACAGTCTCAGCGTATCGGCTCCAAATCGATCGACTATGTCGTCCGGATTAACGACATTATACATAGATTTGGACATCTTCTCAACGGCCCATCCGCAAATGTATTTGCCCTCTTCCAATAGAAACTCGGCATTTGCATAATCCGGACTCCAGGCTTTGAAGCGATCCAAATCCAGAACATCGTTGCTTACGATGTTGACATCTACATGAATGGCCGTGTATTCGTATGCGTCCTTCAAATTGTACGACACATACGTGTTGCTGTCCTTGATGCGATACACAAAATTGGAACGTCCTTGAATCATCCCTTGATTGATCAGCTTTTGGAAGGGTTCCTCTTTGCATACAATGCCCAGATCGTATAAAAACTTATTCCAGAAGCGGCTGTATATCAAATGTCCGGTAGCATGCTCTGTTCCACCGATGTACAAATCCACTTGTTGCCAGTATTGATTGGCCTCCGGGCTGACAAGGGCCTGTTGGTTGTGCGGATCCATATACCGCAAATAATAGGCCGAAGAGCCAGCAAAGCCAGGCATCGTATTCAATTCCAAGGGAAAACCATCCGGGGTTTGCCAATTTTTTGCATGTCCCAAAGGAGGTTCTCCTTTTTCGGTCGGCAAAAAGGTTTCTACTTCCGGAAGCTCCAAGGGTAGTTGACGCTCATCCAACATGTAGGGTATACCCTCTTTGTAGTAAACCGGGAAGGGCTCACCCCAATACCGTTGGCGACTGAAAATGGCATCCCGCAGTCGATAGTTGACTTTGATCTGCCCTAGCCCATTCGCTTTAATGTATGTTTTGGTACGCTCAATGGCCTCGGGAACTGTAAGCCCGTTGAGAAATCCGGAATTCATCAGAATGCCCTCTTTGGCATCAAAACTACTGTCCTGAACATCGGCTCCTTCGATCAATGGAATGATGGGCAAGTTGAAATGTTTGGCAAACGCATAATCCCGACTATCGTGCGCCGGCACCGCCATGATGGCCCCGGTACCGTAACCGGCCAAAACGTAATCGCTGATCCAAATGGGAACCGGCTGCTTGGTAAACGGATTGATGGCATATGAGCCACTAAAAACACCGGTAACCTTGCGGTCAGCAATGCGTTCCCGTTCGGTACGCTTGCGCACACGTTGGCAATAGTCGTTGACTTCTTTTTGTTGTGATTCGGTGGTCAATTGAACAACCAACTCGCTTTCCGGAGCGAGCACCATAAACGTCACTCCAAAAACCGTATCTGCACGCGTAGTGAAGACTACGAAGGATTGATCACTGTCCTGTATATCAAAACGGAGTTCGGCGCCTTCACTTCTCCCTATCCAGTTGCGCTGCGTCTCTTTGAGCGATTCGGTCCAATCCAGCGTATCCAATCCGATCAACAGGCGTTGAGCATAGGCGGAGATGCGCAAACACCACTGACGCATTACTTTTTGCTCCACCGGAAACCCCCCACGAATGGAAAGCCCTTCGCTGACTTCGTCGTTGGCCAACACTGTGCCCAGCTTGGGGCACCAATTGACCATGGAATCGCCCAGATAGGCGATGCGGTAATTCATCAGAATGCGTTGTTTTTCCTTTTCCGCCAGCGTGTTCCAGGTTGTGGAGTCAAAAGATTCGATTTCCGAATGTGCGGCAGGAAAGTCTTCCCCATTTTCCGTCCGATTTCCATAACGCTCAAAATGAGCAATCAGGTTATCAATGGGTTGCGCCTTATCCAAGGCGGTATCGTAGTAGCTATTGTACATTTTTATAAAGGCCCATTGCGTCCATTTATAAAAATCCGGTTCGCACGTACGTATTTCACGATTCCAATCGTAACAAAATCCGATTTTGTCCAATTGTTCGCGGTAGCGGGCGATGTTTTTGGCTGTTGTTACAGCCGGGTGCTGCCCCGTTTGGATGGCGTATTGTTCTGCAGGTAAGCCGTAGGCATCGTAACCCATCGGGTGCAATACATTAAACCCATTGAGGCGTTTGTAGCGGGAGTAGATGTCGGAAGCAATGTAACCAAGCGGGTGTCCGACGTGTAGACCGGCACCGGACGGGTATGGAAACATGTCCAGCACGTAGTACTTGGGTTTGTCTGAATTTTCAGTTACTTGGTAGGTCCCTTGCGTTTTCCAACGTGCCTGCCATTTTTGTTCAATATCCTTGAATTTGTATTCCATAGCCACGAGTCAATAAAAACGCTGCAAAGGTAATCAAAAAACACGTACTTTTGTTTTACGAATGGCCGGGTACCGACCTTAAAGTTTAGAGTATGGTAAGAAGATATGATTTTCTAGTCATTGGTTCCGGTATGGCCGGAATGAGCTTTGCATTAAAAGTTGCCAAAAAGGGCAAAGTGGCCTTGTGTTGTAAGACGGGTTTGGAAGAAACCAATACGTATTATGCCCAAGGGGGTATTGCATCGGTTACCAAGACAACCGATCAATTTGATAAACATATAGAGGATACGCTCATTGCCGGTGATGGTTTGTGTGACCGTCAAGTGGTCGAAATGGTGGTGCGGGAGGCTCCCGAGCAAATCCATGAATTGATCAGCTGGGGTGTTCAGTTTGACAAGGACGAATCGGGTGGTTTCGATTTGCATAAGGAGGGAGGTCATTCTGATTTTCGCATTTTGCACCATAAGGACTCAACAGGGGCTGAGATACAGCAGAGTTTGATTGAGAGCATAAAGAAGCATCCGAACATCCATGTTTTTGATCACCATTTTGCCGTCGAAATCCTCACACAACACCATTTGGGTCAGAATGTCACGCGGCATTCCGACAACATCGAGTGTTACGGAGCCTACATTTTAAATCTCAAAACTCGACACATCGAAACTTTCCTGGCAAAAACAACCTTGATGGCAACCGGTGGAATCGGCAACATTTATCAAACAACAACCAATCCCCTTATTGCTACCGGAGATGGTATCGCGATGGTTTACAGAGCCAAAGGAACTGTAAGCGGTATGGAGTTTGTCCAGTTTCATCCAACAGCATTATTCAACCCCAACGAACGCCCCTCTTTTTTGATCACGGAAGCCATGCGTGGGTATGGGGCTGTGTTGAAAACGAAGTCGGGTGACTGTTTTATGCAACGCTACGATGCTCGAGGATCGCTGGCTCCCAGAGATATTGTTGCCAGAGCCATCGATACCGAGATGAAGGTCAACGGAGACGATTACGTTTGTCTGGATGTAACGCAGGAGGATGCAGACAAGACTCGCGAACATTTTCCAATGATTTATAAAAAATGCATGGAGATGGGGATCGACATCACGAAGGAGATGATTCCGGTTGCTCCGGCTGCACATTTTTTGTGTGGTGGCATCAAGGTGGACATGCATGCGCGCACCTCTATTCGACGATTGTATGCTGCCGGAGAATGTGCTTCAACAGGCTTGCATGGCGCCAATCGCCTGGCATCCAATTCTTTATTAGAAGCGATCGTCTATGCCGATTTGGCAGCAAAGGACGCAATGGCTCAGGTGGAATCTCTCAAATACGAAGAGCGCATTCCTTCGTGGAACGATGAGGGGACGCGTTTGCCGGAAGAGATGGTTCTGATTACGCAAAGTCAGAAGGAGGTCGGACAGATTATGAGTACCTATGTTGGAATCGTACGATCCAATTTGCGCTTGAAGCGAGCCTTTGATCGTCTGGATATATTGTACAAAGAAACCGAGCGTTTGTTTGTACGCTCGGTTGTCTCCAAAGAGATATGCGAATTACGCAACATCATCAATACGGCTTATCTGGTCATCAAACACGCACAGGAGCGCAAGGAAAGTCGAGGGCTGCATTATACCATCGACTATCCCGATAAGAATCCTATTTGACGGTTTCGATATTTGGAAGGAGGATCAACTCCAACGAATTGCCGGATGCCACAAGGCGTTCGGCAATTTTTTGTACATCCGATCCGCTCAGTTCTTCAACGGTTTTTTCATACTGTTCCGGATACGATAATCCTGTCTCGTAGCGCAATTGGATGACTTGTGACCACCAGGCGTTTTCTTGCAAGTTTTCCTTGTGATCCTTCAGCAGATTCAACCGAACTTTTTCCAAATCGCTGGCCAAGGGGCCTTCTGAAGCAATTTTTTTGAGTTCGTTGTGTATAATTTTAAGCATGTCTTTGTACAGACCCGGATCGGTTTCAAAAAACATATTCAGCGAGGCAATGGGTATGGGTCTGCTTTGCAGACTTCCTCCAACACCCACACCGTAGGTGGCGCCTTCTTCTTCGCGGATGGTAGCAGTGTATCGAAGATCCAGAAGATTGCTCAACATGGTGATCAAAATGCGGTTCTCCAGGGTGTATGGAACCTCAGCGGTGTATTCGATGAAGTTGGTTACCTTGTTCATGTGCAAATCTCTGAGAAAGTCACGTTGAATGTTGTTTGTAACGGGGCGAATGTTGTGATCTTCCCATTGTTCTTTTTTCTTGTACGTTTTCAGTCCACCCAGGTATTTTTCGACCAGCTGTTTTAGCGTTTCTTCTTCAAAATTACCGACAAAAAGGAAGGTAAAATCGGCAGGATTCGCAAAACGCTGTTTGAAGGCATCCATCACCTCATTTAAGGAGACTTCCTGAAGCAATTGTTCATCCAAAATGGGTTTTCTTGGGTGGAAATTGTTTCGATACAGATTGATGGAATCCAAGTAACTGTTTTTTGGGTCTGTTTTACGGTTTTCAAGTGAGGTTTCAATCGACTTGACGGTTTGGGTATAAGCGGCTTCATCGGTACGTACGGAAGTAAAATACAAATACGTAAGCTGCAGTAGCGTCTCCAGATCTTTTACGGAAGACGTACCGTTTAAACCCTCTGTGTAATCACTGATTTGGGGGGTTATCCGCACAATCTTACCACTCAGGACCTTGCTTAATTCTGTCAGGGAAAACTGTCCCAGTCCACTTTGAGAAACAATCGTGGTGCTAAGCATGGCCGATGGCAACGCCTCTTCGGATACAAGGCTTAATCCTCCGTTGCTCCATGCCTGCATGCGTATTTCATCTTGTTTGAAGGTGGTTGGTTTGACCAGAACGGTCACTCCATTGGATAATTTCCATTCCGTGGTTCCTTCAATCAGTCCGGGTTTGACTTTTTTTACCTTTCCCGATTTGATTGCTTCATCAACGAGTGGAATGTTGCTTGATATGTCCTCGTAAGCTTTAATCTCCATATGAGGCATATTGGCGATTTCCGAGAGTAGCTGTGTCTCATCCGGGTGTTGAAGTGCTTCTTTGATTGGGCCGGAAACGGTATAGACAGGGGCGTTTTGAGAGAGATATTGTTGAGCGATCTGATTGATTTGTCCCAGCTGTAAGGCTGGCAAAAGGGATTGAGTAAAATTGTATTCCCACTCAATGCCTGGAATGCCTTCTGATTCTAGAAAATGACGGGTGTATTCCTGAACCAGTTGATTGTTGCGTTGCTGATTGCGTTCGTTGTATGATTTTTCCAGACTGCTGAGGAGGTTCGCCTTAGCCCGTTCCAATTCAGAAGGCGTAAAACCGTGTTGTTTGATGATTTCAATCTCCTGAAGCAAACGTTTGCGTGCTGCGTCTTCTTTGCCCGAAACCGGTTCTACCAAAAAAACAAACATGTCTTTTGTACGTGTCAGTGCAGTGATGGTGCCAACCCCGCCGGTAAAAGGACTGTCTGCTTCTTTCGTGATGTCGGTAATGCGTGTGTTGGTCATGGCCGAGATCAAACGATTAACCAGCGTAACGGCGTAGCCCTGCACCGAAAGACGAACCTCATTGGGTAGGGGCTGAAGCCGATATTCCAAACGGATTTGTGTGGAAGGTGCTTCCGGATCCGTCAGGACGGCTACAATGGGTTCTGCATTGTCGTGAACCGGATAGTAGATGCGTTCTGCGGGTTCTACCGGCTTGGGAATATCCGAAAAGAGTGTTTTAATTTTGGACTCAATCTGATCGACGTCGATGTCTCCGACAATCAAAATGGCCTGTTGATCGGGTCGGTACCACTTTTTGTAGTAAGCCCTGAGTGTATCGTAACTAAAATTATTGATGACAGCCGTGTCGCCAATCACGTCACGTTTGGCATACTGCGACGCCGGGAAAACCCGTTGATTGCGTGCCGAAAACAAACGTCTGGTTGCGGTACGTCGTTGACGCCATTCTTCGCGTATGACACCGCGCTCCTGGTCGATTTCTGCTTCTTCCAGTGAAATAAAACCCGACCAGTCGTGTAGTATAAGTAGTGCGGAATCAATCACTCCTTCGCGGTAGGTTGGTACATCCGATAGGTTGTAAACCGTTTCGTCCAGCGAAGTATAGGCGTTGATGTTGTTGCCAAACCGAACACCGATGGTTTCGAAGTAATTGATGAACTGCTTGCCGGGGTAATTTTTGGTGCCGTTAAACGCCATGTGCTCAAGGAAATGAGCCAAACCGTTTTGTTCGTCGGTTTCCAAAATTGCGCCTACGTTTTGCGCGATATAAAATTCTGCCCGGTCTTTGGGCTGTTGATTGTGACGGATGTAATAGGTAAGACCATTTTCCAATGTGCCGTACCGTACGGCTGAGTCCATTGGGAGTGGCTGCAAACCTTGAGAAAAGACCATCTGACTTGTCAAGACGAGAAGGACAATAAGAAAGTGTTTCATTGTTCTCATATGGATGCTAATTTAATTGGAAGCGAATGAGCAAAGTTAGGAAAAATCCGGTCAAATGACGTATATTCTATCTTTTTTCTATCTTTGTCGTTCAAAACCCATTGACATGAATCACAAGCGTTATTCGTTGGCAAATAATCTGACCGGGTGGTTTGTTTTTGCCATAGCAGCCGTCACCTACTTCCTGACTATAGAGCCTACCACCAGTTTTTGGGATTGTGGCGAGTTTATTTCTACTGCGTACAAGTTGGATGTCGGCCACCCTCCCGGAGCACCCTTTTTCATGTTGATTGGTCGCTTTTTCTCGAATTTTGCTTCTTCTTCCGAGCATGTAGCCTTGATGATTAATGCGATGTCTGCGACATTTAGCGCATTGACCATCTTGTTTTTGTTTTGGAGCATTACGCATTTGGCCAAAAAAATTGTACCTGCGGATGCTTCTAAGATGACAACGGCCGAGTTGATTACCATTCTTGGTTCCGGTGCGGTTGGCGCATTGGCGTATACGTTTTCGGACACGTTTTGGTTCTCAGCCGTTGAAGGTGAAGTGTATGCGTTTTCTTCCTTGTTTACGGCTGTGGTATTTTGGGCCATCCTAAAATGGGAGGATGTTGCCGATCAACCGCATTCAGAACGTTGGATCATCTTTATTGCTTACTTGATGGGGCTTTCCATCGGAGTCCACTTGCTCAATTTGCTTTGCATACCAGCCATTGTACTTGTAGCCTACTTTAAAAAATATCCTGACGCCAATTGGAAAGGTGCTTTATTGGCGCTGTTGGGGTCTGCACTATTGGTTGGAATTGTCTTATACGGCATTGTGCCCGGCTTTGTGAATATGGCCGGTTGGTTTGACTTGCTGTTTGTGAATGTCTTTAAGTTTGCCTTCAATACCGGTGCCGTTTTTTATGTGTTCCTGATGATTGCATTGATCCTATGGGGACTTTACGAGACCTTCAAGGGTAAGAGCCTGCTGCGTATGAAAATCGCATTGGCGGTCAATCTGGTAATGGTTGGTATTCCTTTCTTTGGACACAATCCCATTGTTTGGATCCTGTTGTGTTTGCTGTTGATTGCAGCAGTTTTCTATTGGAAAGGCTTGAATGCCAAGTTGATGAATACGGTTTTGTTGTCGTTGATGGTGATGCTGATCGGTTATTCCAGTTATGGGGTAACGGTGATTCGTTCCAATGCGTTGCCTCCGATGGATCAAAACTCACCCAACAATATGTTTACGTTGGAACGCTATTTGAATCGTGAGCAGTATGGAGAAACCCCGCTGCTTTATGGTGAAACGTTTGCTTCCGATATTACGTGGGAGGCCGAAGGTCGCAACTGTGTCCCGGTTTACGATCGCAAAGGTGCTTTGTGGAACCAGAAAGCCAAAGAATCTCCGGATGAGCGGGATGCGTACATCATAACGGGCTACAAAGAAGTTCCCCGTATGAATTCGGAATGCAATATGCTGTTCCCGCGGATGCACAGCAAAAACGCAGATCACATCGAAGCGTATAAGTTGTGGAGCGGCTTTACCGGAGAACCTGTGGTGGTGGATCGTTGCGGTCGCAAAGAAACGGTTCAGAAGCCAACCATGGCTGAAAACCTGCGTTTCTTCTTTTCTTATCAAGTGAACTTCATGTATTGGAGGTATTTCATGTGGAATTTTTCCGGACGTCAAAACGACATTCAGGGGCATGGAGAAATTCAAAATGGGAATTGGATTACGGGCATTTCTTTCATCGACAACGTTTTGGTTGGAGATCAATCCAATCTGCCTTCCGAAATGAAAAATAACAAAGGACGCAACACCTATTACCTGTTGCCGTTGATTCTTGGATTGCTGGGATTGTTTTTTCAGGCAATGTCCGGAGACAAGGGGATCAAAGGCTTTTGGATTACCTTCCTTTTATTTTTCATGACAGGTTTGGCCATCGTGGTCTACTTGAATCAATCCCCGTATCAACCGCGCGAACGGGATTATGCGTATGCCGGTTCGTTTTATGCCTTTACCATTTGGATCGGCTTGGGAGTACCGGCCGTTGTACGCCTCCTGCGAAAGCTGCTTCCGTCCACCCCGGCAGCGGTTCTTGGTACCGCATTATGTTTGTCCGTTCCTGCATTGATGGCTTCTGAAAACTGGGACGACCACGATCGTTCCAATCGATACACGGCTCGTGACTTTGCGTTCAATTACCTGATGTCCTGTGATGAGAATGCCATCCTGTTTACGAATGGAGACAACGATACATTCCCCTTGTGGTATTTGCAGGAGGTTGAAGGCGTTCGCACGGATGTACGCGTCTGCAACCTCAGTTATCTACAGACTGATTGGTATGTGGACCAAATGCGCCGACCCTATTATGATTCGGAGGCACTGCCCATCAGTTGGACCAAGCCGATGTATTCAAACGGGAAGCGGGATGTCGGACGCATCTTCAAATTGACAGAAGATTCCATCTCCTTACAGGTTGCCCTCGATTGGATTAAGACAGATGATCCCCGTTACAAACGGGTGCCCGGTTACGATGGGACAATGGACTTCATTCCTTCCGATAAGGTGTTCATGCCCATTGATACGGCTCTACTAATGAAGAACGGGTATCTTGATTCGAAATATGCAGATCGTTTGTTGCCTGAATTGTTGATTTCCCTGGAAAATAAGTCGTATTTGGGCAAACAGGAGATGATGATTTTGGAGATGCTCCACGAGAATAAGTGGAAACGCCCCATGTATTATGCGGTAACGGTCGAGGAAGGACAGTTCCTGGGATTGAAGCCCAACTTCCTACAGGAAGGATTGGCTTACAAGATTGCACCGTTGCGTAGTGCGAGCGGTCAACCCACCATCCATACGGATCGGATGTATACCTTAATGGTGGATACTTTCCGTTGGGGCAATGCGAACGATCCCAACGTGTACCTCGACGAGAACAATCTGCGGATGTGTCGCACGCACCGTCACATGATGACGTTGTTGGCGCAGGCCTTATTCAACGAAGGCAAGAAGGAGAAAGCCATAAAGACGCTGGATCGCTGCCTGGAAGTATTGCCTTTAACCACTGTGCCGGTCAATTATTCAACGCTGGATATGGGGCAGTTGTATTATCGTTTGGGCAATCCCGAAAAGGGTTTGGAACTTTTGAAAGCCTGTGCAGACAATAGCTTAGAGTATCTGAACTGGGTTTCTACATTGGAACCGGCTCAGTATATGTCAGCGCAGATGTTGGTGAATACACATTTGTATACCTTGCAGGAAGCACTGAGTGTATTTAACGAGTTTGAAACAAGTCAAGTGGACGCATATATGAATGAATTTCAGCAGCATGCTCAGAAATACAATCAGTTTATGTCCATGCGCTCCGTTGCCCGTTAATTGATGTTCATTGAACAGCTTCCCAATTGGGTTCGCCGGTTGTACCCGGGGGTAAAATGGAGAGAAGATGCAACATCAAAGGTGATTTACCTCACCTTTGACGATGGACCCATTCCGGAAGTTACTCCCTGGGTGCTGGATGTGTTGGATCGATACGAGATTAAAGCCACCTTTTTTTGTGTGGGTGATAACGTACGAAAACACCCCGAAGTCTATCAGGAAGTGCTGAGACGGGGGCATCGGGTCGGAAATCACACGTTCAATCACCTTAGAGGTTTTGAAATCGGATGTAGTCGATACGTCGAAAACGTACACAAGGCTTCCGAATGGATCGAAAGCGACTTGTTTCGCCCTCCACACGGACAGCTGCGATACGCTCAATTGGATGCGTTGTTGCCTGAGTACCGCATCGTCCAGTGGGATGTTATCTCCCGCGACTACAACGGCAAATTGAAGCCCGAAAAAGTTTTGAATATCGTCAAACGTTATGCTCGGAATGGGAGCATCGTTGTTTTTCACGATTCCATCAAGGCTGAAAAGAATATGAAATTTGCGTTGCCGAAGGCGTTGGATTACTGGATCAAGCAGGGCTTTACTTTCCGGACGCTCGAGTAAAGAATCCGCCGCTTAACGAACGGATCATTCCTTTTTGCTCCAAATCAAAAACCTCGCTCATCATGGCCGCAGGGCTTAGACCGGTATGGATACACAGTTGATCCAGATGCATCGAATCCCCCATTGGAAGGATTTCAACGATGCGTGTTTGAAGTGGATTCAGCGCTTCAAACAACGATAATTGCCTGTCTGTTTTGTCCGGGTCGGCGGATGTCCAACCCAACGCATCGGTTAGCTCCGAGCCGCTTTCAATGAGTTGAGCAATTTGATTTTTTATCAGTTGGTGACAGCCCTTTGAATGGTAGTCATTGATTCGCCCGGGGCAGGCATAAACGTCCCGTCCATAATCCAACGCTTGTTTGGCGGTGGACATGGAGCCGCCTTTGGGAGCAGATTCTACGACCACACAGGCCGAACTCATGCCGGCAATGAGTCGGTTTCGATTCAGAAAACGCCAGGCCAACGGAGGCGTACCCCACGGGTACTCTGTCACCAAAGCTCCTTTTTCTCGGATTCGTTCCGCGTAGTTGCCATGTACTTTTGGGTAGATTTCCTGTAGTCCATGTGCCAGGATCGCAATTGTTGGAAGACCTTCTTTGAGTGCGGCCTTATGAGCGGCAACATCGATGCCGTAGGCCAGGCCGCTTACGATGCAGGTTTCGGCATGCGCGACAGAAACTTCCTGAATGAGTTGTTCGGTAGCGGTAAGTCCGTATAAACTGGCTTTTCGCGTGCCTACAAAAGCCAATTTGTGATTCCAGCGTGTCCAATCCTGTCCTTGCCAGTATAATACCAAGGGTGCATCCGGGATGCTTTGAAGCGCCGTTGGATAGTGGCTTTGTTCAATGCATACGGCTTCGACCCCGTGTTGTTGCATGAACCGAAGTTCTTTTTCCGCCTTTCGATAGGCGTCATCCATCTCACTGCGGCGATTTCGGTCGACATGTAAGGTCTCACAGATGGCCTGAATCGATTCAACATCGTGCAATCCGGCTTTTGCCAGTTTGTATCGATCGGAATAGATCATTGATAGGGCGATGTGATAAAAGAGGCTGTCGTTCATTCCGAGAGCAAATTACACTTCTACGTTAAATTCGTAGTTGCCGAGTTTGCCATGGATTAAACAGACGCTGTCTACACGGGCCTTGACCACCCGTGCCTCATCGGAACTTCGGTAAATGTTCTGGTAAAAAACCCAACGAATCCCTTCTTTTTTCATTTCTACGGTTACATAAAAATCGTCTTTGCTGCGTAAGGGGGTTTTGAATGCCATTTCGATTCGGGCTACAACAAAGTCGATGCCTTGGTCATGTAAGTCCGAAAAACTAATCCCCAGCGTACGGATGTACTCGTGACGTGCGTGTTCGAGATAATGTTGGTAGTTCGCGTTGTTTACGATGCCTTGCAGATCGCATTCGTAGTCTCGTACACGGAAATCAAGCTTGTATGTATTCATAGATAGATGATGTAAATGCAATGCAAAGATATAAATATAAAATCAATTAATTGTCTACTAAAAGATAAAGTTTATCCGATGGGCGGATTTTATCCGGTACCGGAAAGGAAACGTTGTTTCCCTTGTTTGCTTTGCCAACGGATTGTCCATCCAGATGGAGGGCATCAACCGTACATTGCAACACTCCGGTGGTTGGTCCGGTGATCAGTATTTCGTCTCCAACACGGAGTTCCTTACTCTCAATTCGGAATTCCCCCACTTGTAATTTTGAAAAGTACTTAACTCCCTTCCCAATAAGAATCTTACGCTTTGTCGCAGTTGAGCCGTATTGATGTGTCCATTCGCCCAAACGTTGCCCCAAGTAATATCCATTCCAGAATCCACGATTGAATACCGTTGATAGGCGTTGGTTCCAATCCTCTATTTTGTCCGTATCATAACTTCCATCGAGTATGGACTCAAGCGCTTCACGATAACAGGATACAACGGTGTGGACGTATTCAGGTCCCCTGGCTCTGCCTTCAATCTTCAGGACACGAACCCCTGAATCCAGCATCTTATTTAAAAAATGGATGGTTTTCAAGTCTTTGGGCGACATGATGTAGGCATTGTCTACCTCCAGTTCGGCTCCGGTTTCTTTGTCGTGAACCGTATAGGCCCTACGGCAGGTTTGATAGCAGGAGCCCCGATTGGCGGAGGCATTGTACTCGTGCAAGCTGAGGTAGCACTTCCCGGAAACAGCCATGCATAAGGCGCCGTGACAAAACATTTCGATGCGGATGAGTTGACCCGACGGGCCTTTGATTTGTTCCGTTTCAATTTGTTTGTGGATGGCAGAGACTTGATCCATGTTGAGTTCGCGCGCCAGTACAACCACATCTGCAAATTGAGCATAAAAGCGGAGGGCTTCAATGTTGGCAATGTTGAGTTGTGTGGACAGATGGACTTCCAAACCGATTTGACGGGCATACATCAGGCCGGCAACATCCGACACGATCACGGCGGTAATCTTCGCCTTGAGTGCCTCGTCCATGGTTTCACGCATGGCCGACATGTCTTCGTCATACAGTACGGTATTGACGGTCAGATAGCTGTTGATGCCATGATTGTGGCAAATATGCACAATCTCATGCAGATCTTCTACGTTGAAATTGCTGGAAGAGCGGGAACGCATATTGAGTGTGCCAATGCCGAAATAAATCGAATTGGCTCCGGCCTGTATGGCGGCAGTCAGGGATTCGAAAGAACCGGCTGGAGCCATTATTTCAATATCTTGAAGGGTATAATTCATTGTTTTCTAGAAGTTGTGAGAGGTGTTAAGGGTATAAAAGTTGCTTGATAATCTCCACTTGTTCTTTGTGTTTTTGGAGATTCAGATCTTTTAAATTATTTATATTCTGTAGTTTCCATTTAACTGCCGGATATTTGCTGTAATCAACATTTATCCATTCTGGTTCACCATTTGAGAAGGCCAACAAGAATTCTTTATCCTCCCGTGTTAATGATTCGTGAATCATTTCTATGAGTTTTTCTCTTGTTTTATGATACGCATCCTTTCCGAAAAAGTGATCAGTCATACCATTAAATTGGCTTTCAAACACAGTAGACTGATCAATCAGATGTGGGTTTAAAATTTCTTGTATGGGGCGTTTGCTGCATAGAAGGAAGAATATAAATCCTTCTTTTATTTCATTTGAATAACCAATCTCGTTGATGAGATTTCTGACGTCAAACAAATCTCGTGGATGTTGCCTGTCTAATGCCGCATTAATTTTTCCTCCCCACAATTGTTTCTGCGAAACCATTCTGACTTCGCAGAATTTATCAAAAGTTTTCTGCGCTTTATCGCATAGTATCGCTAACTCCGTATCAGCAATTATTCCACGGTTGATTTGGTTTACCTCAATTTTAACCATTGCTTCGGGTGTCGTACATATCAGCTTTAACTCATCTTTGGCTCTGGTCGGATCTGTAAAATTGATCTTTGGTATCTTCTTCCTTAATCGTTCTTTTATTCTATCAAGGGTAAATTGTATCTTTTGTAGATCCGTATTCCGGTTTTCGCTTGCTGGAATATAAGTAAGGTCAATATCAACCGACAAACGAGGCATGTTCAAACAAAACAGATTGATCGCAGTACCTCCATGAAGCGCAAAAACGTCTTCTTTGGCTACTTCGGGTAATATATCCAGTAGGAAAGAGACTTGTTTTTTATATAGATCTTTCATCACGACAGTTCTTTGGGTAGGACCAAGTGATATTTTGGAATGAGCACTCCATCATTGGAGAGACTCCGGTTGCCGGAACCGAGGTCAATTCTTTTCAAGTCGACATATTTTAACCAACTATGCCCGGCATGTTCTGCAAAGTACAGGAATAGTCTCTTGGCTTTTATGGATTTACATTCCTGTAACAATATTTGTACCTGTTGGGGACGCAATGTGGATAAGCCTTCCATTAACTCATATGCTTCGGTTAGGGGGAATTCATTGGGGCATAAGGATAAGCATTCCAACATTGCTCGACCCAAGCCGGATATTTTCAGCGTTATTCCAGCATCCTGATAATCCAATAATCCCACAGATTCCTTTTCAAATAAAGAGACTCTGTACACTTTGCTATTGATATCCCACTGGTTGGCTGTAAACCAGGTTGGTAGTTTTGTTTTTCCAGGAGCAAACAAAGTCACTTCGGGAGATGTATACTGTAGATAATGCGCGTTACCTTTCAATTCAAATGCAGAACGGCCACCTAAATGGATATTGATATTCGCCTGTGACTGAAGGGCAGCCAAAGCTCCAGACAACAAAAGCGGATCGGTCGATTTTAACATGGCTCCATTGCCGATAGACTTTAGCCAACCGCTTTTTCTGTATTGCTGCTGTAGTTCATACGGATATCCTTTTGATACAAGCCATGAAGATAGAAACACAAGTCCCTTGGGGTATTCCTGTATCAATTTACCGATTTTCGACTGGTTTACTTTTGCTCCTCCATCCATATCCTGGCTATAGTCATTGGAGCAAAGATAAATAAAAATCGATTCATGACAAGGCTGTTGGTTTATTTATTACTCTAAAACTATATTTTGAGTATGAAAAATGGGTATTTTTGTGCCTGAAACAAAACAAATAACGTGAAAATAGGATCGTTGGATTTGGGCCATCAGCCCTTGTTGCTTGCTCCAATGGAGGACGTGACGGATGTTGCCTTTCGTATGAT
>JAQVXI010000010.1 GCA_028709215.1 Bacteroidales bacterium | reverse complement strand
CCGACAACTTCAGCCAGGATTTGTACGATCGTTTGTTGGTACGAAGTAATTGGTATTTACCATTGCGATAATTTTCTTTTTTTTAACCAGTACTCACGTTTAATTTAATGACTATGAAAAAGCTGTTACTTTTGGTAGGGCTGTTTGTGGCGAGTTTTTCGCTCATGGCTCAGGAAGTCGTGTTTGAGTATGGATTTGAGATCCCCTCGGGTGATCTGACCATAGGCAAACTGGATTATTCCAATTTCATGGAAGGGGACGTTCAGAACCCTGAATTTACAGATGCGCACAGCGGAACGAAGGCCTTGCAATTGCAAAATGCTGCCTTGGAAGGTGCCGATTGGCAACGTGCCTTAAAATTTCGCAACATTCCCATTGATGCCAATACGGCGTATCGGGTGACGTTTTGGGTAAAGGGTGACAACTCATATACCCTCAACGAAACGACCGAAACCTCAAAAATGCATGTAAGCATGATGGTGGGTGTAGACGATGCCGATGTGCCCTTTGTGTATGGTGGCAACACACCGTATCAGTATACGGTTGAAAACTTCAGCAATACTGCGTGGAGTCGTCACAGCTTGTTGTTTTTCTATACAAGCGATGACATTCAAAAAGCGTATTATGCTTTAGACAAAGCAGAAGGTACCGCCGAGTTGGAGCTGGAATATTTCTTGAAAATCAGCGCTTACACACCGGGTACGTATTTGATCGATGATGTTTCGATTGTAAAATCACCCGTACGCAGTGTGCGTTTTAACGGAGATGCCATCAAGGTAGATCTCGGTTATTCCAACAACGGTGCCGACTTGCGTGCCGGACAGGATTACGACACGTATTCCTTGCCTGCAACTTGTGCAACGGTGACATTGGACGGTGAACCTCAAGAAGTGCAAGCAGTAGAAATTCAACCGGATGGAGCCTTGTCTATCTATATGGAGAATTTTTATACTGAAATGGATGAAGGCAAGATTAAAGTAAGCTTTACCTATCCCGAAGGAATGGAAAAAGATCTTTTGTACACTGGTGCAGGCAGGCCTTTCTCTTGGGATGAAGAACACGATCGCAAGATCTTGAGTTTTACGGATGAAGTAGCCGTATACGATATGGATATTTCCGGATCCTCCATCATTTATTTTGCTCCTTTGTTGAAATCGGCTACACCGGAAAACGAGTCGTTTGACTTGCCCTTGACCACCGATACCTATACGTTTGAATACAACAAGAACATTAACCTGTCGATGGTACAGGCACAGATGGTCGGACCGACCGGAACCTTTATGTTGAATCTTCAGGAATCCGGTGAGTTTTCTAAAACCTTGACCTTCAAGCTTCCGGAAACGGAAACCTTGATCGATGGAGATTACATGATTACGCTTACAAATGTGGAATCGGATGTGTTTATCCCAGCGGACTTGGATGCGGTTGTTAGCTTTACCATTGGTGAAGCAACTGGCGGTACTGAGATTGATACCATTCTGGTTACGGACTGGAAAGCGCAACAAAGTGAGATCGGTGCAGGTATACCCTTGGGTTGGAAACGTATTTGGGGTACAAATATTGCAGAATCTGGAAGTAAGGATGTTGGCAATCAACGTATGATGTATACTCATCAAACCGGAGGTGAATTTGAAGCGATGATGTATATGTCTCCAAGAGGTGGTACGGATACTGTTCGTTTCTTTTATGGAGCGTATCCGGACTACCGTGTGCATTTGACCCCAGGTACGTACAACATATCCTTTAATACTGCTTGGTGGAATGATGGAGGCCAGAACAACAACCAAAAGATTAACTTCCGTATGATGGATACAACTTCAACAACAACATATTATGAAGTTAAGGATCTTGAATCCTCGTTGAATCTGAAAGATAACAATGATGCCTCGATTGTGATTGCTGGTTCGAAACTGCATAGTAAGAATTTTGTGGTAGCCGAAGAAGGATATTACATACTGGAATGGTATGTTTTGTCAGAATTGGGTTGGGATGGTATTGCATTGGCAAACCCCTTGTTGACTTCGGTTCCATCGGTTGCATTTGTTTATAAGAACAAATTGGCTCTAGCGTTGAATGATGCACAGGGAGTGTTGATTGCGGCCGATTCGAGTTTATACGACGGTGATGCCAAGACGCGTTTGATGGCTGCCGTTGACACCTACAAGGACTTCTCAGCAACGGCTCCAAGTGCATACGATGCGGCTGTTGCAGAGTTAAGTAAAGCCGGTAGTGATATGGCTACTTATAAATCGAATGTTGATACGTACTTGGCAAGGGTCCAAGCTGCACAGACGACATTGGATACGTATACTGGAACCCAGTATACAAGGGAGTATGTGTATCCTTTGTTGGAAAATACGCTGAACACCTACAGTGAGGTTGATTATTCAAATAGTGAATTGATCAAACAAGCCAGTGACTCGCTTGCTCATTATTCCGATTTGATGAAAAATTGGGTCAACAATGCCATTCCTGCTATGACTTACCGGATGAAGCGAATCGTTAAATTGTCGGATTCGTTGCGTGTGGATTCAGCGTTCACCAGACACGCTCGTGCTATTACGTACGATGACGACGCTCTGGCTGATAAGTTGAACGAACTAAATACGAGATTCTTGTACAATGCATTCCACGACAATGAGATTGTATTTGGCAACTCTTGGGAAGATCCCGCGTTGACGGATAGTTTGGATATGACCGGATTTATCAAAAACCCGAACATGTATTCAAACAAACTTACTCAAGGTTTGGATAATACAGCCTTCCCGGGTTGGGTAACCACAGGTCTTGAAGGTGGTGGTATCCATGATCTTCCTACTGCTACGAATCCCGTGAAAGATTCGCATCCTGGGTTTTGGAATGGCAATCTAGATAAGTTTGAACAGACCATTACTAATCTGCCGGTAGGTGTTTATAATATCAACTTAAAGACACGTGCTGCAGGTGGTATTGAACGAAGTGCTTATGAGGATTATATTTATTCCTATATTGTGCTTACAGAAGGTGATACGATACGAAGTGCCTTTGAACAACCTGGATCTTGGGGTGTGCCTGCAAATCACAATACTTCTTATAGAGGGGTGTTGATAACGGAAGGTAAACTAACAATAGGTTTCCATACGCAGATGTTTACTACAAGCTGGGAACCAACCATGTTCTTCGGAGATCCGGAAATCTGGATGGTTGGTAAAGATCCGAACTATGTGTACGAGTACACCGGTCAAAAACAAGTTGAACTGGATTCTCCTGTGAAGGAAGTACAATACTTCAGCATTCAGGGCTATCGCATTAGCCGTCCGATCGTTGGTTTGAATATTGTGAAAACTATTTACGAAAATGGTTCAACGCAAGTTCAAAAGGTGATGATCCGCGAATAATCTTCTAATCAATAGGTGTATGGCCCGTTTCGTGGCCATGCACCTATTTTTTTAATCAATACCTTAAAATCATTCGAATGAAAAAACAATTACTACTCATTACAACACTCTTGTTGTATGTCATGGGACTTTCTGCGGCGACCGTAGAATCTCCACCTACAGATTTTGTCAATCTGTATTCTCTTCAATATCAAAGTGATGTGCACACTCAAGTGGACATGGCCGGCGCAGTCGATGCCGGTGCAGAAAAATTGCTTGTGGGTCCCGGTCAAGGTTGGGGCGATGGCAATTTCTTTTATGATGTATCTAAGTACGACTCTTTGTCGTTCAAATTTACCTTTGATCCGGCCGATGCAGGCAAACAAATTGCCATTCGAATCGCCTGGGATAAGAAAGGTGTTACTTTATACGAATTGACCTATCCGGCAGACGGAAGTACATCGATGATTCACAACATCAGTTTGGACGGAAAGAGCCATCTGGATGGGATGAATTTCTACAACGGAAAATCGCATTGGAGTTTTACGTATACAGGAACTGCTGCGACGCAAGCCATGTCGATTGATTACGTTGCGTTGAAAACGGTGATCCCTACAGCGGTTTCGATTGAAGCAGTCGATCCGGTGTTGGCGCAAGGCTTGCCGTTGGGGCTTACGACTCAATTGAATGCGGTATTTGCTCCGGTCAAAGCGACCTACAACGATGTCGTTTGGGAAAGCTTGAATACGGAATTGGCAACGGTGGATGCAACGGGTCTCGTTACAGCCAATACCACTCAAGCGGGTGTTGCCAGCATCAAGGTAAGTTCGGTTACGTATCCGGAATTGACTGCTACGTTTGATGTGACCATTGTGGATGCGTTGACTCCGGTATCGGGTGTTGAATTGGATCTTTCTTCCATTCAATTGAAAGTGTTGACCAGCAAAACGCTGGCTGCTACCGTATTGCCTTCGACTGCAACCAATCGCAACATTGTTTGGAGCAGCAGCGACGAAAGCATTGCTACTGTAGATCAGGCTGGTTTGATTACTCCTGTATCGGGTGGAACAGTAGATATTGTCGTTGAAACTGAAGATGGTTCGTTCAAAGATACATGTGTGGTTACGGTGGTTGGTCCGTTGGCTATTCCTGCAGCGTATACATCGTTGTATACATTGAACTTTAACGATGCCGGCACTTCTAAGTTGCTAAGTGCCAATCTGACGGACTTGGGTGCCAACTTGCCTGCAGTAATATCCAGTGTCGGTGGTAGTTTGTTGGGTGCTCCCTGGAATTGGAATGCAGCCGACAAATACGTCGATTTGTCTGCGTATACAGAATTACAAGTGGCTTGTGCCTTCAAGACAGAAGATATCGGTAAGAAGTTGGAATTCCGTTATGCTTTCTCAACCCTGACGGGTAGTATCATTACCAACCGTGTTGTGGAGATTACGTCGGAAGCCATGCTTTTGACCGTCGATTTGGATGCCGATACGGCGGACGTAGATGGTTTGAAACGTGTCGGTGCTGTGAAATTCCGCAACAACGTGAGTGGAGATATCTCTTTTGTGGTCGACTACATTGCTGTAAAAGCCGCTCCGATTGCTGTTTCCAGTGTTGCATTGACGGATACGGCTGTGGTTATGGCTTTGGGTGAAAATTACACCTTGGAATACAATGTATTGCCGGTAGATGCTGCGGACAAAACAGTCGTATGGAGTTCGAGCAATGAAGCCGCTGCTACGGTAGAGGATGGTGTGCTTACTGCTGTGAGTCCGGGTACAACACTTGTCAAAGTTTTTGCTGCGACAGACAACAGTTTGGTGGATTCGTGTTTGGTAACGGTAACCAACATTCCTTCGGGTTCTGTGAATCTGTATTCGCTACAATATCAAAGTGATGTCCATCAACAAGTAGATATGAGCGGAACGGTCGATGCCGGTGCAGAAAAATTGCTCGTGGGTCCCGGTCAAGGTTGGGGCGATGGCAATTTCTTTTATGATGTATCTAAGTACGACTCTTTGTCGTTCAAATTTACCTTTGATCCGGCCGATGCAGGCAAACAAATTGCCATTCGAATCGCCTGGGATAAGAAAGGTGTTACTTTATATGAATTGACTTATCCGACAGACGGAAGTACTTCGATGATTCACAACATCAGCTTGGAGGGAAAGAGCCATCTGGATGGAATGAACTTCTACAACGGTAAATCGCATTGGAGTTTCTCGTATACAGGTACTGCCGCTACGCAAGCCATGACGATCGATTATGTTGCGTTGAAAACGGTGATTCCTACGGGTGTATCGATTGAAGCAGCCGATCCGGTATTGGCGCAAGCCTTGCCGTTGGGTCTTACGACTCAGTTGAATGCGGTATTTGCTCCGGTCAAAGCGACCTACAACGATGTCGTTTGGGAAAGTTTGAATACGGATTTGGCAACGGTGGATGCAACGGGTCTCGTTACTGCCAATGCCACGCAAGCGGGTGTTGCCAGCATCAAAGTCAGCTCGGTTACGTATCCTGCACTGGCTGACACCTTTGAGGTGACCATTGTGGATGCGTTGACTCCGGTATCGGGTGTTGAATTGGATCTTTCTGCCATTCAATTGAAAGTATTGACCAGTAAAACGTTGGTTGCAACCGTATTGCCTTCGACTGCAACCAATCGCAACATCGTTTGGAGCAGTAGCGACGAAAGCATTGCTACCGTAGATCAGGCCGGTTTGATTACTCCTGTATCGGGTGGAACGGTGGATATCGTTGTAGAAACCGAAGACGGATCGTTCAAAGATACGTGTGTGGTTACAGTAGCGGGCCATTTGCCCATTCCTGCAGGTTATGTTTCGTTGTATACGTTGAACTATAGCGATGCTGGAACGTCTAAGCTGTTGAGTGCCAATTTGACGGATCTGGGTGCCAACCTGCCGGCTGTCTTTTCAAGCGATGTCACCGGTTTGTTGGGTTATGCATGGAACTGGAATGCAGCGGATAAATACGTTGATTTGACTGCGTACAGCGAACTTCAAGTGGCTTGTGCCTTCAAGACGGAGGACATCGGTAAGAAGTTTGATTTCCGCTATGCTTTCTCAACGCTGACGGGTAGCATCATTACCAACCGTGTTGTGGAGATTACGTCGGAAGAAATGCTTTTGACCGTCGATTTGGATGCCGATACGGCGGACGTAGATGGTTTGAAACGTTTGGGTGCAGTGAAATTCCGCAACAACGTGGATGGTGCCATCTCTTTTGTGGTCGATTACATTGCCGTAAAAGTGGCTCCGATTGTTGTGAAAAGTGTTGCGTTGACGGATACCGCTGTTGTTTTGGCTCCGGGTGCTTCACAAACCTTGGAGTACAGTGTATTGCCTGCAAATGCAGAAGATCTGACGGTTACGTGGAGTACAGGCAACGAAGCCGTTGCTACGGTTGAGGATGGTGTGGTTACTGCAGTTGGTTTGGGATCAACCTATGTGAAGGTTACATCTGTTGCCGACGCAAACCTTTCCGATTCTTGCTTGATTACGGTATCATATGTACCTGCGGATTACGTAGATTTGTATTCTTTGCAGTACAACAGCGCAAGCTTTACACAGACGGTTCAGACCGGGCTTGTGACTGCAGCCACAGAACGTTTGTTGGTAGGTCCTGCAAATGGATGGGGCAGCGGTGATCATTATTATGACATTGCTAACTACGATTCGTTGATCATCAAGTTGAACTTTGATGCAAGTGATGCAGGCAAACAGGTTGCCTTGCGTATTGCATACGATAAAATGGGTGTTACGCTTTATGAAATTACCTATCCGACAGATGGAAGTACATCTCTTTTGTATAAAGTGGATATTTCTGCGAAGAATCAATTGGATGGTATGAATTTCTATAATGGTGCACCGCATTGGAGCTTTACGTATACCGGAACTCCGGCTGCACAAGCGGTAACCGTTGAATACGTTGCGTTGAAACTGGAAGATCCCAATTCTGTTCCGTCGGTGACCATCGATACGGATGCGGACGCGATCGTCAATGTGTATAGTATGACGGGCGTACTGGTACGTCGTGCTGTGAAGTTCTCTGAAGCGACAGAAGGTTTGGACAAGGGTCTATACATCGTGGGTAAGAAGAAGGTACTGGTAACACGATGAATGTATCCTAAGTGATAGGATTTGTATCCTCACAAACCTGAAATGATTGGCATTGGCTGTATTTTTGCAGTCGATGCCAATTTTTTTATTGAATGCACTTACCTCTAAAACCGAATCATACAATGAATTCCACCTGTAGAAGATTTTTAATTTTTGCGCTGCTGGTTGCTGCTGCGAACGGTATGTTTGCACAGAACAACATCCCCCCGCAACGTACGGTCATTCAAACAAAGTACACCGCAGATCCGGCACCGCTGGTCTATAACGATACAGTTTTTCTGTATACTTCGCACGACGAGGACGATGCCATGGGTTTTGAAATGCACGATTGGTTGCTGTATACATCGACGGATATGGTCAACTGGACCGAGCACGGTGTGGTTGCCTCGTTAAAAAACTTTGATTGGGTTCCGTACGACAACGGGGCTTGGGCCGTGCAGTGTGTCGAACGCAACGGTAAATTTTATTTGTATTGTCCCATGCCGGGTGGTGTGGGTATTGGGGTGTTGGTCGCCGACAGCCCGTATGGTCCGTTTAAGGATCCCATCGGAAAACCGTTGGTAAAAAATAGCAATCACGACATCGATCCGACCGTTTTGATTGACGACGACGGGCAGGCTTATATGTATTGGGGCAATCCCAAGCTGTACTATGTAAAATTGAATGAGGACATGATTTCCTATTCGGGCGAAATCATGCAGGATCCCACCACACCAAAAAACTATCAGGAAGGTCCGTGGGTATGGAAGCGCAAAGGGCTTTACTACTTGGCGTATGCTTCAACCTGTTGTCCGGAAGGCATCGGGTATGCCATGAGTACCTCGCCTTTTGGAGCTTGGGAATACAAAGGCATGATTGTCGATGCTTCGGAATTAACTCGTGGCAACCACCCGGGCATAATCGAATACAAAGGGAAGTCGTATTGCTTCGGACATAGTTACGATTTGCTCAAACAAATCACTTCCAAGTTTTATGAACGTCGTTCGGTGGATATGGATGAGATGGAATATCATCCCGATGGAAGCATTGTGAACCGTCGATACTGGTCCGTTGAAGGCCCGACTCAGGTGGGGAATGTAAATCCCTTTAAACGGGTAGAAGCCGAAACCATGGCTTGGAGTGAGGGCATAAAAACCCATTTTGAAACTCAATGGGAGGGCGATTTTACCTGGGCGCGGGGCAAAAAGATCGCGGATCGCTTGTTTGTTACCTCCATCAATCATGGAGATTACATTCTGGTACAAGGAGTCGATTTCCAAAACGGAGCTAAATCCCTTGAGGTGAGTGCGGCTTCCATTTATGGCGGACAGATTGAATTCCGTATAGGGAAGATGGACGGTCCGGTTATTGCAACCGTTGATGTAAATACGTCTCGCCATATGGGGCTTTGGAAAACCTTTTCTGCGCCGGTAGAGAAGGTAAGCGGAGTGCACGATCTGTATTTGGTGTTCAAAGGAGAAAAAGAATTGTTCCATCTTGATTGGTGGATGCTGAAGTCTCTAGTGTCTCAATTTTAATGGGATACTAGAGACTTTCAGTAGCAAAATGGTTTTCGGACTATGAAACGCCGAACGTATCTGGTTGGTAATAATAGAAATAATAGCCTAATTAACTGATCTATTAGACATAGATACCGATGTGTTAATTGAAAAATAGTCGCTAATCGTCAGAAAAAAAACTGTTAAATTTCAAAGGCCTTATACAAGCGGAATATAGGAGTTCGTGAAAGTTAAGTATCTATAAATTTACTAAAGCATGAAGAATATTTTTGTTTTATTTTCATTTACAACAGGATTTAGAAGAATATTTCCTGTTTGTTGTATAGTGTTGCTATTTGCAACAAATTCTTACGCAGGAGAGAGTGTGCGTGTAAAAGAAAATTTCGATTTTGATTGGAAGTTTGCCCTAAATAGGGACGACAAAACAAACAATCCCAAAATTGATTTTGATGATTCCTCGTGGCGCAATCAAAATGTACCTCATGACTGGAGTGTGGAACAGAACTTTAGTTCGTCGGTAAACACGGCTGGCGCTTATCTGCCGGGTGGTATCGGGTGGTATCGGAAAACATTTACAATTCCGGCTAATTACTCAGGGAAAAAAGTATCCATCCTTTTCGATGGTGTTTTTCATCAGAGCGATGTGTATATCAATGGAATCCATTTAGGCTTTCATCCTTACGGATACACAAGTTTTGAATATGATTTGACGGATTACCTTAATTACGGTAGTTCGAATGTAATTGCGGTTCGTGTCGATAGACAAGGGAATGACAACAACCCCCGCTGGTATGGAGGTTCCGGTATTTACAGACATGTTTGGTTGCAGGTTGTTAATCCCGTACACATTAAAACTTATGGAACTTATATAACAACTCCTACGGTGACGGATGCAAATGCAAGCGTAAAAATTGTAAGCACACTTGTTAATACAGCAAGCACTTCGAAAACGGTAACCATATCGCAACGCATATTGGATGGCGGAGGAAATCAAGTTGCCACTGATGAAAAAACAGGTGTTGTTTTGGCTGCTAATACCCCGTTGGAGGTCGCCCAAACTCTATCGGTTATTAATCCTGAACGATGGGACATTGACAATCCGAGCATGTACACCATGGAAACTGTCGTAAAAGAAGGTATAACAATACTTGATGAATACGCTACTCCTTTTGGAATTCGTACTATTGAGGTGCATAAAGATAACGGATTTTTCCTGAATGGAAGACATCTTAAACTCAAGGGTATATGTTGGCATCAAGATGCCAGCGGCTTTGCCGGTACTGCCGTTCCTATGCGTTTCGATGAACGCCGTCTTGAAATTATGAAAGAATACGGTTGTAATGCCATTCGTGTAGGGCACCACCCTCTCTCTCCCGAATTTATGGATTTGTGCGACAAAATGGGATTTCTTGTTATCGACGAAATATTCGACAAATGGAAATCGGGTTATTACGAACAGTATTTCGACGCATGGTGGCAGAAAGATTTGGACAATATGGTATTGCGTGACCGCAATCACCCTTGTGTAATACTTTGGAGTATAGGGAACGAATTGCAGGAGGCTTTTGACGGCGGTCAAACCGGAGTCAACAGAGCGAAAATGCTTCAAGCGCGTGTATATGAATTAGATGCTACGCGAAAAGTGATGATGACCGTACAAAACGGACACCAAACGCATTTTGCAAGTGCCACGGATGTAATCGGATATAACTATCTGGAAGCACGCATGGTTTCCGAAAAACAAGGAAACTATAAAGACCGTATCTGTTTGGTATCTGAGGAACTTCCTTATTTTCGTGGTGAAGAAGGAAATATCCGAAGCTATACAACCGACAATCCATGGAATATTATTGCTGAACATGACTTCATTCTGGGTGGCTTTATTTGGCCCGGAATCGACTATTTGGGTGAATCCGGATGGCCAAGCAAAGGTTGGCCAAACGGTCTTTTTGATGTCTGTATGTTTGAAAAACCCCGCGCTGCCTATCACCGCGCAATGTGGAATCCGGAGCCGATGGTGCGCATAACGGTACGGGATGACGCATTGGACCTTGACCACGGACGCGATATTTGGCAGTGGCCGCGATTGGGAAATCACTGGAATTTCCCTCAGTACAAAAATGAAGTAATGGAAATACAGACCGTAACTAATTGCGATAAGGTTGGATTGTATTTCAACGACCAGTTTATTGAAATGAAAAACACGGCAGACTTCCCGAACAACACCATTATATGGTATTTCCCCTATCAAGCCGGAAAATTGGAAGCGAAAGCATACAACGGGACAAGTCAGAATCCGGATGCCACCTATTCTATCGAAACATCGGGAAATACGACAAAAGCCGAGGTGAAAGTTGATAGAGAAACAATAAAAGCGGATGGTTACGACATCGCACATATTACCATACAACTTCAAGACGGGGATGGAAAACCGGTTCAAACCGACGACCGCAATATAACCGTTACGGTTACCGGAAACGGAACATTCCTTGGTATCGACAACGGCGATTTGCGCCGCGGAGGCAACGGCGATAACTTCAAGAAAACCACACTGAATACCTATTTCGGAAAGGCCATGACTGTCGTACAATCTACACGCACCGCTGGAACCATAACGGTAAAAATAGATGTGGCGAATGTCGGTTCCTACACAAAAACAATTACAACAGCCAATTAAGTAAGTATTCGTGAAAATTATAGATATGAAAAAGCAATTGTTTTATATATTGGCCGCGTTGTTATTGTCTGCGGCAAATTTATACGCGCAGGAAAATGTGCGTGTAAAAGAAAATTTTAATTTCGAATGGAAATTTATCTTGGATGACAACAGCGGATATTCAGCAGGAACTTTTTCGGATGCGACCTGGGAGAATGTTCAACTTCCGCACGATTGGAGCATCAAACAAAATTTCAGTCAATCGGCTGGAGGTTCGAACGCATATCTTGGGCGTGGAATTGCCTGGTATCGCAAAAGTTTTTCTTTGCCCGAATCATATCAAGGAAAAAAGGTTTCGCTTCTTTTCGATGGTGTTTTTCAAAAAAGTACCGTTTATGTCAACGGACAGCTACTCGGTTTCAATCCGTATGGATTCGGAAGCATTGAGTTAGATTTGACTCCTCATCTGAAAGCTTCCGGAACAAATACAATAGCGGTGCGTGTTGACAACAGCGGAAACATTCCCGAATATTATACCGGTTCCGGTATTTACCGCCACGCCTGGCTTCAAGCTGTTAATCCCGTACATATTAAAACGCACGGCACTTATGTTACTACTCCGAATATAACCCCGGCGCGTGCCGATATAAAAATGACAAGTGCGATTGTAAATACCGGGAACACCGACAAAACAGTTGCGATATCGCAATATGTGTTGGACGCAAGCGGAAATGAAGTCGCCCGAAACGACAAAGAGAATGTAGCCTTGCCGGCTAACGACACGTTGGATGTTATTCAGGAGTTTTCACTTGCCAATCCGCAACTTTGGTCGCTCGAAACGCCCAATATGTACACGGTGAAAACAACCGTTAAAATCAACGGAGAAACAGTCGATATATATAAAACGCCATTCGGTATCCGCACCATCGAATTTAATGCAAACAGAGGTTTTTTATTGAATGGGCAATCGGTAAAATTGAAAGGTGTATGTTTGCGTCAGGACGCGGGTGTGTTGGGAACCGCTCTCCCCGATCGTGTTTTCGAATATCGTTTGAAAGCTTTAAAAGAATACGGATGTAATGCCATCAGAACAGGATATTGCCCCCCATCTCCCGAATTTTTGAATTATTGCGACCAATTAGGACTCTTGGTCATTGACGAAACATTGGAAAAATGGGGGTCGGGATATTATTCGGATTACTTCAATGCCAATTGGAAAAAAGATATGGAAAATATCATTCTTCGCGACCGCAACCACCCATCGGTTATTCTTTGGGGAGTCGGCAACGAAGTGAAAGAAGCAACTGAATCAACGGGAGTTGCGTTGGCTACCGAAATTAAAAACCATGTACAAAGTTTAGACCCGACACGGAAAGCGATGATTGCGTTACAATATGGATTTAACGAAAGTTTTGCCGATGTTTTCGATGTTGCCGGATACAATTACATGGAAGATAAACTTGTTGCGGACAAAGCGACAAAACCGAACCGTTTGTATTTGGTTTCGGAAACATCTCCTTTTTTCAGCCGTACCGGTGGAAATCCGTTGAGCTACAATCAAAACAATCCTTGGCATGTTATTGCGAAACATGATTATATCGCGGGTGGTTTTATTTGGGCAGGGGTCGATTATTTGGGAAATGCCGAATGGCCGGGGAAAGGATTTCCTAATGGTTTGTTTGATGTATGCATGCATGAAAAATCCCGTTCGGCTTATCATCGCTCCGTATGGTCAGGCAAGCCGGTTGTCAGCATCGAAGCTGTAAACAACACATTGGATATTTTCCAGGGTCAAGGTATTTGGCAATCTGTAAAAACGGCAGCTCACTGGACTTTTCCTGAACGCCAATATCAAGTGTTGCCGTTGCGTACTGTTACCAATTGCGAAAAAGTAGAATTATACCACGGCCCTTCAAAAACCAATTTGACAAAGATGGGAGAAGCGCAACTTACGGATTTTGTCAACAATACCATTCCCTGGCATTTGAAATGGGAGGGGGATAAAAATGTCATTGAAGCAAGAGGATTTATCGGAGGACAACTTGTGGCCACACATACAATCGGAAAAACAGGCAGTGTTTCGTCTGTAAGTTTGTCGCCCGACCGCGTTTTGTTGAAAGCCGATGGACAGGATTTGTCTTTTATTACCGTGGAGCTACTCGATGAGTCGGGCTTTGTGGCACAGACGGATGATCGTGAAATAACCGTGACTGTAACCGGCGAAGGAAAATTGATTGGCATTGATAACGGAAATTTACTTAGGGATGTTCCTTTTTCATCCAACAAACTGAAATCTTATTTGGGAAAAGCATTGATTCTTGTGTCATCTACCCGTGAATCGGGAGATATACGTGTCGCGGTAAATGTGAATGGCGTCGGCAGAACGTCTGTTGTCAATCTCTATACAGGGACGCTGGGAGTATCGGAAACTTCAATCGAAGGGATGAACTATGAGGAAGATAACGGTCCATCGAAA
Source organism: Bacteroidales bacterium (assembly GCA_028709215.1). Classification (GTDB taxonomy): domain Bacteria; phylum Bacteroidota; class Bacteroidia; order Bacteroidales; family UBA1402; genus UBA8389. Next base: position 43,200 of record JAQVXI010000010.1, on the reverse strand, counting down.
ATCCGACAATTTACGTTTCAAGGCAACCTGCTTACAAACGATGTTCGGATAGAAGCCTCCGCAGGTTTTGAAGTTTCACTGAATGGCGCCGGATTTAGCTCAACAGTTACCGTACCAACCATTGAAGGTTCCGTACCTGTAACTACTGTTTATGTCCGCATGTCAGAAGGATTTAAAGCGGGGACTCATAGTGGCGAAATTGCTATTGCTTCACAAGGAGAAAAAACTATTATAATTAATTTGGTTGGAAAAGTAGAGTCTAAAAAATTGAGTTTGATTTATGATTTTTCCACAGATATTCCCGGACAAAACGCACAAACACCTCCTGCTCAAGATATGACAATAGGAAAAGGAAACTCCGCTACTGCCGGTGTAGTTTCATATACAGATGCGAATGGATTGAGCAGCAATGTATTTAAGCCTTATGGCGGCGGATCGCAAAGTAATGGTACCGCGGCAATCAATCTTGATTTATTTACAAAAGAAAGCACCGACTATTCCGTTACCTGGAAGCAATATATAACAAGTAGTGCTGATTACAAAATCGGAATCTTGCTTCGGGGAGATACAGCCAATATCGGAACATCTTCAACAGGATATGCCTTAGGTATGATGTACGGCTATCTTTTTATCGCCTACAACAATGCCGGCAGCAACAAAACAGAATTTCGTATATATAAACCTACATCGAGCACCTCAATGTCGTGGCTCTCGAATGTTTCTGTAGATGCTCTTTTTCCTGTCATCCGAAAGCCGATGTGGTACCGTGCTTCTGTCTCTGGAAGCGCCCCTGTAGTATTAAAGTTTGAATATTCGACCGATAATGCTACGACATGGAAAACTGCGACATCCTATTCGGATGGTGATGCTTCGTTCTTGTCTGGAGCTACTCAAATCGTATGGGGGTTGGGATCAAACTCAACGGGCTTTTATCTGGATGATATCAGGTTTGAAGGAAAAACTTTTGCTGGAGAAAACACTTCATCGACAATAGATACCGGAACTGGAATTCCTGTGGTAAACGGCAATGCGGTCACGGTGGTTTCGGAAGAATATTTTACAATAATGGGGTGTAAAGTGAGCTCGGACAGTCGTTATCTGAAAGGCTTGTATATTGTAAGATATATAATGTCTGATGGAAGTGTAATAGGTAAAAAAATATTTATTAAATAGATTTAGAAATGTTTCATCACGACTGGTATAATCTTAAGTAATTTGTAATTGTTTAAATCATGAAGAATCGTACGTTTCACCTTGTTTTACTGCTTTGTTTGAGTGTGTTGGCTTTGCCTTTTCAAACACAAGCCATCGAGTACGCAACCATGCGTGTCGATAATCAGCTGCGTTACCAGCGGATCACCGGCTACGGTGGTTTTGTGAATAGTCCACAGTTTGGTTACAACCACATGTCTGAATCCGAAATCAAGCAGGTTTGGGGTAAGTCGAGTACGGTGGGTTGCAATATTATGCGGATGTATCTACCCATTGGTCAGGGCAGTTGGTCTCAGTCGTTGGCAACGGCTAAGTTGGCCAAATCCATGGGTCTGACCCTTTTTGCCAGTCCCTGGTCCATGCCGGCCGAATGGAAAACCAACAACAACATCGCGGGTTACGTGGATGATGGAAACGGCGGACGCATCATTGGTTATCTAAAAGAAGAACATTACGAAGATTACGCAAACTACCTAAACGATTTTGTGACGTATCTTCGGAACAACGGAGTCGAGTTGGATGCGATTTCCATACAGAACGAGCCGGATTGGCAAACATCGTATGCCGGATGTATCTGGACACCGACTCAAATGGCTACCTTTATACGAGATTATGCGCATTTGATCCATTGTCCGGTGATTGCTCCGGAAACCGTTGGTTTTCCGGATTCGTATGCCAATGCGTTGTGGAACGAGGATGTGATGCAAAATTTCGAGATTTACGGGGGGCATCAGTATGGAGCGATGCAGTCGGAATTTAAAAAATTTCAGACGCGTGGCAAAGAGTTGTGGATGACCGAGTTTCTCATCAATTGGAATGCGGACTCCAATACCGAACGCAGCTTTAACTGGTCCATTGACGGGTTTAGTTTTGCCAAGAGTATGAACGATGCCTTACTGGCCAACGTGAATGCGTGGATCCATTATGCTTCCAAACGTTATTATGGCATGATGGGGGATGGCACGTTTGGAACCCAAAACGGTGTCATTACAAAGCGGGGTGCGATCATGGCTCAATATGCGAAGTATACCATAGGGTCTACACGCATCGATCATCAGTTTAAAGACGATGCCAATGTGCTTCAAGGTTCCGCTTTTGAATCGGTGACCGGAGATACGGTGGTGGTAATGGTGATCAACCCTTCTAACGAGATCTATAGTTTGACCGTCGATTTGCCTTTTTATACAAAATCAGGAAGGCGTATCCAGACCAACAGCAGTGTCAATGCAAGTTTCAGAGGTTTGACGTTTGAGGAATCCTGCAGACCCCAGGTGCAAGTGTCGGCTTCGAGTGTGGTTACTTTTGTGTTTATCAAAGAACGTGAGCGTCCGGTTTCGTATATGAGCGGCTCACCGGCTTATGCGAATCCCATCGAAAGCCAGATTCGTACCAATGCGGCCTTTGGGACGAGTTATCAGTTAAGCGGAAAAACGGCAATCTTTGACAACAGTCGACGTTTGATTAGTTCGTTTAGCGATGCTTCCAATGGTTATTTGCGATTGGATGACCGCTATACGCAATTGGTGTTTCAGATCAATAGCATACAATCGTCGATGAGTTATACGTCTGCCAATACGACGTTGTATTATGTGAACGATCAGGGTCAGGCAAGGTCTCACAATTATGGAATCATTGAGTTTCCATCGAATGGCCCTTCCGAATGGGTGTTGGATATTTCAAAAAATACCCTGACGGATGGATGTACGGGCATTATTGGTTTGAGTAACGGAAACTGGAGCAGTGTGTTGACATTCAACTTTGCTGCCGTTTATTTCCGCCTGGGAAATGAAAAACAGTTTGCGTTTTCCGGAGTGTACAGCGAGGGAGATAGTAATCTGATGGATTGTTTGGAAAATCCGGCTTACACTTCTTTAAATTTTACACAGGCGACGGATATACCGACGACCAGTAATTGGGCCGATCTTGCTGCCAATCCGAATTGTTTGTACTATGTATCCTCGGATCTGTCGATGAGTGCACCCAACGTGGTCGCAGGAACCAATGCGCAGAACATTCGTTTGCAGGCGGATCAGGGCGATTTTTATGCCCCCAATGCCGTATTGGCTCAGTCGGCTACCTTTGAATGTGCTGTATCGGATTATCGTTTGGTTTCGATTCCGTTTGAATCAAATAAGCCGGAGGGATTGACGGTCTATTCGGTGCAGGTCGTTGGGAACGAAGTGGTTTGCAACGAGCTTCTCACCGATCTCATGCCTGCAAATCAACCCCTATTGCTCAAAGGAAACGGGAATTTTGTTTTTTCCGGTGCCGGGACGGTGGTCACTCCGAAGAAGTTGCAGGTGTCAAGCATGAACGTTGTCTATGTCGAAACACCAGCGCCTACAGGCAGTTATGTGTTTGCTATGGATCAAGGTAATCCCATTATGAAGCGGGTGGACGCCAGTTCTCCGGTTCGTGTTGCTCCGTTTACGGTTTATTTGAAAGAGGGAAGTGGCTTTACCGATGCAAGCATCCTGCTCAATGTCATTCCATCGTCCATCGATCGCATTGAATCGGATCCGATTATAACGAATTCCGTTTACTACGATTTGAATGGCCGTCGCATGGATAAGAATGCCAGGGGCATCCGCATCGGTAGCGGTCAGAAAGAGTTGTTGCTGCCTTAATCAGATTTTTGCCAACGCCAGGAAAATGGCGTGCAGCGAAAGAGTTATCCAAAGATAGACCATCCGGGCCTGTGACGGTGAAAGCCGAAACAAACGGTACCGGATGGCTTCTTGTGGACAGGCAGATACGCAATCTCCACAATAGGTACAGTTGAAACCCGGTTTGTTTTTTAGGATTTGAGCTGCGGAAAGCGCGTTGTATGGACAATGCGGGATGCATTGCATGCAACGGTCGCATGAGCGGTCGATGTACATGCGAAACGGATTGATGGGTTTTAACAGGGATACAATGGTTCCAATGGGGCAGTATTGGGTGCAGTGAATCATTCGTTTTTGTTTTCTGGAAACCAAGAGCATGACTCCGATGCCGATCAATCCGAAGGCGATCGCAACGGCCGTGCTGAGGACAAAGGGTAGGTGAAACCAGCGAAGTGCGATGGCTGTTACAACAACGATGCTCATCAAACCGGCTTTTAACCCGGGTCGCGTGGGGTAGGGTTTCCGTGTTCTTTTTCCGGAGGCCGCACGGCTATCCATTGCGCCAAAATAGCAGAGTTGACTGCACCAGGCCGGTCCGGTAAGTACAATGGTTGAAAGAAAGAGGAATGTCATAAAGGAGAGCTCCAGGCGGTAGATGGGGCCGGCCAGGATCATTACGGGAATGGGTAGGTGCAGCTTGCCGGTCATTAAGAATTGTTCGACTCCGAGGAGTCCGAGCGCGAGTTGACCAAAAAATACGACCGAAAACAAGGTCCAGATGTGTTTGCGCCAGCGAGCAGACTGTTTGCTGTCTTGCATGTGGTAGGCAACGAAGGCTCCGTATAGAGCTGTCAGCAGAATTTGCAACCAGCCGGCTCCCGTCCAAAAGCGTTCGAAGACCAACATGGGGCGATCGGCCATTTTCAGTTGTACGATGCTTAGCATGGCAAAGACAAACGCAGCAACAGAAAGCGGTAGTTTCAGCTTGTGTATCCAGATCATTTTTCGGTAGCGGCTTTGAAGTGGGAATGGGGATTTCGAGCCAGACTTTGAATGCTCTCTTCCCGGACGAGTTTTTGCAGGGCAGCTCGGATGGGGGCATACTGAAAGTGTAGCGGGCAGGGGTGGGCGTCGTCACACGTTTTTAAGCCGAAACCGCAGCCTTCGTAGGTACGTGTTCCTTCTGTGGATTGAATGAGGTCGTGTAGCGTGACGACCGGTTTGTTTGGATCAAAGAAAAAGCCGCCTCCTCTGCCTTTGGCCGACTGGACAAAACCCAAGCGCACCAGGCGTTGGAGAATTTTGGCCGTGAATGCATGTGGTGCTTCGATTTCTTTGGCGATTTCCTCGATGCCGGGACGAATGTTTCGATCGTTTTGGTGCTGGATATAGACCAAGCTCCGTAAGGCGTATTCGGTTTCTTTGTTAAACATAGTGCGACTCGTTGTATGAGACAAAGATAGTCAAAAAAGCATAAATATAAAAAGACCCCATTGTCCTTTTATAAAAGTTTGCTATCTTTGTTCCGTAACTCAAAAATCAGATCGTATGAATGCAACAGCATGGAAAGAAAAATCAATTGGTGAAATCGTGGCGGAAGATTTTCGGTCAGCCTCCTTGTTTAAAGAGGCTGGGATCGATTTCTGTTGTGGTGGTAAGAAATCTTTGAACGAGGCATGTGCGGAAGTGCAGGTAGATGTATTGCCGTTTATTGCTCGGTTGGAAGCACTCACGTTGACCGAACCCGGACATTCTGTGAATTTTAAGGAATGGGATCTGGACTTTTTGGCCGATTATATCGTACAGAATCATCATAAGTTTGTGTTGAAACAACTGCCGGATTTGCTTGTCTATACGCAGAAGATCGCTGAGGTCCACGGTCAGAATCACCCCGAGTTGTTGGAGGTGGCAGACTTATTTTGCGATATTGACAAGGAGTTGCGTCAGCATTTGCGCAACGAAGAGGAGGTCTTGTTTCCGGCAGTAAAACAACTATTGAAAGGCTTTGATGCAAACGCTGCAGCCGTGGTTGTTTCGGAGATCAATCGGATGGATGGTGAACATGAATTTGCCGGAGGCGCCATGGATCAAATCAACCGCATTACACACGGATATACACTTCCCGACGATGCGTGCAATACATATCGTGTTTGTTTTAAACTGTTGGAAGCGTTTGAAGACGATCTTCACGTGCACGTGCATTTGGAAAATAATATCTTGTTCCCAAAATCAGTTCAATTAGCAAATTCACATTAAAAATACGGTACTATGATCATTCATTCTGTAGACAAACAAGAAATCGCTGACACACCGCATAAAGTGGATGTACGTCGTATGTATGACCAACCGTCGGCTCAGGTAATGCACATGACGTTGCATCCCGGGCAGTCTCTTAAGCCACACATCACGCCCGTAGATGTTTTCTTTTATATTTTGGAGGGGGTTTGTGCGGTACAGGTTGGAGAAGAAACCATTGATGTTGGTGCCGATCATTTGGTCGAGAGCCCCAAGGGTATTGTTCACTGTTTATCCAACAACAGCGATGCGCTTACGCGCATTCTTGTGGTGAAGGCTCCGAGACCGGAAATGAAAGCCAAAATGGTTTAAATGGCGGTCGACTGAAGGCGTTTCATTACGTTGGATTTGACGACTTCAAAACTGTCCCGGTATTCCGGTTTTAATGCATCAACCGGTGGTGAAACCAATTTGAGTGGATCCACCGGTTTTCCGTTTTGATGAATTCGGAAGTCCAGGTGCGGGCCGGTCGATAGGCCGGTCGATCCAACATATCCGATGCGTTGCCCTTGCTCTACCTGTGCGCCCGGATGAATGCCTGCGGCAAATCGGGACAAATGCATGTAAGTGCTTACGTAGGCTTGATTGTGCTTGATCTTGATGTAATTGCCACCCCCGCGTTCGTAGCCTTTTGCAACGACACGTCCTTGGCCGATGCTGACGACCGGCGTTCCGGAGGGTGCAGCATAATCCACTCCGTGGTGCGGACGTCGGATGCGCAGAATGGGATGCATGCGTCCGTGGCTGAATCGGGAGCTTATGCGTGCATATTTTAGGGGTGCTTTTAGAAAGGCTTTTCGAAGATTGTTGCCGTTTTCATCGTAGTAATTGAGCGTACTGTCCTGGATAAACGGAATGGCGTAAAACGTTTTTCCATTGTGTCGGAAGGCGGCTCCTTTGATGGTACCGATGCCTACGGTAATGCTGTCGTCGACGACCAATTCTTCATAAATAATTTGATATCGATCGCCTTCTTGAATGGCAAAGAAGTCTACTTGCCAGGCAAATAAGTCCGAAATATGGTAGGTAAGCTCCGGGTGAAATCCGTTCTTGTTTACGTTGTGCCACAGGGATTGCTGTATGATGCCGGATGCGTTGCGTTCTTGCTTGTGTACGGGCTTATGGCGTTTGTAGACCGACAAACTGTCGTGGATGTCAAAGATGACAAAGTCGGTGGCGGTTTGCTGATAGATCAGGTAGCGCATGGTTGACAGGCTGTCTGGGGTCAGAAAGGCATAGTAGCTTTGTCCGGATCGAAGCTGTTTCAGATTGAATACCGTGTCGCATGCTTGGATAAGACCGTGTGTTGTAGCCGGACTGACATCATACTGCTGTAAGAGGTTGGATAAGGTCCAACCGTTTTGCAAAACGCCTTCCTCACGAACCAGGGTATCGATGCGCAAACCCAGAAATTGTTCGTAATCTTCTACTTCGGGCAGTGCGATCGGTTTTTGGGTGTGACCGCATTGATAGCACAATCCAATCAGCAAAAATGTCGCTACGGTCAATAATAGGGCGGAAAGAATTCGAACGTGTTTCATCAGCGTCTAAACAGGTCTTTGAGCAATCGTTTGATGCGACTTTCTTCTTTGGGGGGAGCCTCTGTCTCTTGTTTGGGTTCCGGTTGGGCCGTTTCGGGCTGTTTGTCCGCCGGATTTGGTTGGAACAAGCGTTCAAAGAAGGAGCGATCATCCCGTAGTTGATACACGGGACAGTCTGCAAAAGTATAATAATCTTCGGACAGTTGAAATGGACGGAGGTATTTCTGTCGCATCGTTGTGCTCTTTTCGATGGATGCCAGTACGTCACCCAGAACGGGTAAGGCTAAGGAGGATCCGGTCCCGTGCGCGGAGCGAAAGCGTACGTCTTGCGTGCGCGCACCCGACCAGACGCCCAGTACCAGGTTGGGGGTATAGGCCATAAACCAGGCGTTGGAATAGTCGGATGCGGTACCGGTTTTGCCGGCCAGATCGGACTGTATGTGGTAGGTGTTTCGGATCCGTGTGCCCGTGCCCCGCTGTATGACGCCTTGTAGCAAGGCGGTCATTTGTGCACAGGTTTCGGCAGAGATATCGGTCCATTCGGTTTCAACGTTGTGTTGATACAAGACGTTAGCGTCCGAATCGGTGATCTTTTCAATCATATAGGGCTCGATGCGTTGACCCAGCGTTGCGAAAACACCGTAGGCTCGGACCATTTCGTACAACGAAACCTCTATCGCACCCAGTGCAATGGAAGGGTTATCGTATAGGGCATAGGGGAAACCGAATTGTTTTAAGCTGTGTTTGAGGTCGCTTTTATCCAGTTTGAAATACAGATCGATGCTGGGCAGGTTGAGGGACTGAGACAGTGCAGCCCAGAGCGAAACCAAGCTGTCCGGTGTGCTGCGACCATCAAAGTTTCTGGGTGCCCAATCGTCGTAGTCTTCGTAAATGGTCTCTTTATTTTCCAGGTAATCACACGGTGTAAATCCCGATTCGAGTGCAGTCGCATACAAAAAAGGTTTGAATGCCGATGCCGCCTGGGTTTTTGCCCGCACCAGGTCGTATGGGAACTGCTTGAAGTCGTTTCCACCCTGCCAGCTCAAAATGGCTCCCGTATTGGGATTTGTAATCAGTACGGCGGCTTGCAGCGCTTTGTGATCCGCCCATGCCTGTCGTAGTTGGTCGGGATGAGTCTCGGGATGCTCTTTTTTGAACCGTTCGAAGCCTTTTGACTGTTTCAGCTCTTGATCCAATAAACCCTGCATTTTTTGCATGTGTTTGCGGGCAGCGTCCACAACGGTCAAATGCAGTTTGTAGTTGAGTGTGGTATGGATGCGTAAGCCATCGCGTTCCAAATCGACATCCGGATATTTTTTCTTAAGAAGCGTTTCTGCCTCTTTGCGCACCTGATACACAAAATAACCGGCTTGCTGTTCCTGTTCGGGGTTTTCGTATTGCAAACCCAGGGGGCGTTGTTTTAATTGTTCGGCTTTTTCTTGGCTGATATACGATTCGTTGGCCATCAGATCCAGTACCCGGTTGCGTCGCTCGATGGAACGTTGCGGATGCATTCTGGGATTGAAATAGGTGTTGGCTTTGAGCATCCCGACCAATACCGCCGATTCATCGATGCTTAATTTTCGGGTGGGCTTATTGAAAAATCGGAGCGCAGCCGTCTCGACACCGTAAATATCTTCTCCAAAAGGGACGGTGTTGAGGTAGAGTTGAAGCAATTCCTCTTTGCTGTAGATGGTTTCCATTCGGGCAGCAATAATGGCTTCCCGGGTTTTGTTGATGGGCATTTCCAACCAACGATATTCCTTGCGTCCGTATAGATTTTTTACGATCTGCTGTGTCAGCGTGCTTCCTCCACCGCCGCTTTTGTCTCGCAACAGGATGGTTCGGAAGAACACACGGAAATAACTGCGAAAGTCCAGGCCGCTGTGATCCAAAAAACGTTTGTCTTCGGTTGCGATTAATGCTTGTATCAAATGCTCGGGCAGCTCCTCCCATCGTACACGGATGCGATTTTCAACAAAATACTTGCCGATGATTGCATCGTCTTCGGAGTAAACCAAGCTTGCCTGCTCGGTTTGCATGCTTTTGAGTTCTTTTTCGTCGGGAATGTGTCCAAACGCTCCAAAATAGACGAAAAGAATAAAGCCTGCTACAAGTAGCAGGCCCATTCCAATCCAGAATACAATACGCATCGGTCTGATCATATGGGTCTTACATAAATAAATTCAAATTGGCGTGTTCGGTACGTTCCAGGTAGGTGGCTACACCGCCCACTTGTACACCTTCCAGCAATTCTTCCGCTTGAACCCCCATCACATCCATGGACATTTGGCAGGCGATAAATTCAACACCCTGTTCCATCGCTGTCTGAATCATCTGCTCCAGTTCGTCAACTCCTTTTTGTTTCATGATCATGCGCATCATACGACTGCCCATGCCACCCATATTGAGTTTGGATAAGCCCAGTTTACGGCTCGAAGAGGGCATCATCCAACCAAACATGGTTGCAAAGAAATCTTTGGATGGTGCGGGTTTGATGCGTCTCTTGATGACGTTCAAACCCCAGAACGTAAAGAATATGCTTACTTTTTTGCCTGTCGCTACGGCACCGTTCGCGATGACAAAGGTAGCCAATGCTTTGTCAAGATCGTCGTTAAAACAAATTAAAGTTGCGTGATCGGTGCCGAGAGAAACTTGATTGCCCTCCGTCTTTGCAGGTTTTCCTTGCCCCTTACGCAAGCGCGCTTGTATCTCTCCACCTTCTTGGGAAAGGTCGAGCAATTCGTTTCCGGTCACGCTGGCCCATGCTTGAACATCTTTGAAGAAACCGGCATCGGAGGCCGTGATCAATAGTTCTTCACCCGTTTGCAAGGCATCCATGGATTGCTTCAGTTTTAAGACGGGGCCGGGACATTGCAAGCCACAGGCATTGACCCGTTTGATGTTGGAGGCATCAAATGCAGGGATCACGCTCTTTTCTTTTTTGCCTTGGTAGATCAGGTCGTCGTTGCCGATGTAATCGTTTGCAAAGATGTCTTCGTTGCTTTGTTTTTGACTGGCAGTCTCGTAGGTTTTCAATCCTCCGGACAAATTGTAGATTTCATCAAAGCCTGATTGTTGGAGTATGCGGCATGCAACGTGTGCACGTAGGCCTACACCGCAGAATGCGACAATCTTACGGTCTTTGGGAAGCTCCTGGATGTGTTGGCGCAATTCATCCAGCGGAATATTGACGGCACCTTCGATGGAGCCGAGTAAGAATTCGTCTCTTGTACGAATGTCTAAAAGGAAATAGTTTTCATTCTGTTCAAATAAGTCTCTCCAGTAAATGGGTTTGGTCACGCCTTTCAAGATGTTTTCGGCAACCATTCCGGCCATGTTTACGGGATCTTTTGCCGAAGCAAATGGCGGAGCGTAGGCGTGTTCAATCTCGGTCAGATCATATACGGTCGAACCGTGTTGAATGGCGGTGGAGAATAGATCGATGCGCTTGTCAACACCGTCATAACCAACAATTTGAGCACCAAGCAAGCGGCCATCAGTAGGATCGAAGGATATCTTGACGGTCATGGGCATCGCACCCGGGTAGTATCCGGCATGAGAGGAGGCATGAATGATGGAGTCAATGTGTGGGATATTGAGTTTTCCCAGCATCTTTCCTGAGACTCCGGTTGCGGCTACAGTCAAATCAAAGACTTTTGCAATGGCCGTATTGACCGAGCCTTTGTATGTTTTCTTGTTGCCGTAGACCAAGTTGTCTGCCAGTATCCTTCCTTGTTTGTTGGCCGGTCCGGCAAGGTAGGTGATCATCTGTGTTTTTGTGATGGGGTTGGTAAACTCGATGGCGTCCCCCAGTGCGTAGATGTCCGAATCGGATGTTTGCAGGTATTCATTTACACAAATACCCCCCGTTTGTCCGATTTCCAAGCCGGCATTTTTTGCCAGACTGCTGTCTGGGCGTACACCGATGGAGAGCACCACCATGTCGGTTTGAATGGTTTTGGATGAGCTGAGTTTGACTTCGATACGACCTTGATTGTGGGAGAAGGAGGATACAGCGGTTTTTAAATAAAACTCGACGTGTTTGGTTTTTAGGTGCTGATGTACCAACGCCGCCATGGAATAATCCAAGGGACCCATCACTTGTTCGGCCATTTCGACGATGGTCACGTTCAAGCCGGATCGGTGTAGGTTTTCGGCCATTTCAAGGCCAATGAATCCGGCACCAATGACGACAGCGTGTTTGGGCTTTTTTTCGTCAATATACGATTTGATCCGATCGGTATCCGGAACGTTACGTAGGGTGAAGATGCCTTCTTGTTGGATGCCGGGTAGGGGGGGGCGAATGGGTTCGGCTCCAGGAGACAGGATGAGTTTGTCGTAGGATTCTTCGTACGTTTCTCCCGAATTTAGATTGTTGACCGTTACTTTTTTTGCCTCCCGATGGATTTCGGTCACTTCTGATCGAACCCGTACGTCCAGGTTAAATCGGGTTCCGAAGCTTTCGGGTGTTTGTACAAATAGTTGATCCCGGTCGCTGATGGTACCGCCTATGTAGTATGGAAGTCCACAATTTGCGTAGGAGATGTATGCTCCGCGTTCGAAGAGAATGATTTCACTGGTTTCGTCCATTCTGCGAAGGCGGGCCGCTGTGGTTGCACCGCCGGCAACTCCTCCGATGATTAGATATTTCATAGAGCCGGTGTTAAAGTTTCTACTGGAAAAAATGATGCTACAAAAGTAATAAAAAATGAGTTCCGTTGCACAACAAAAAAAGCCACCTTTTTGGGTGGCTCATTTTTCTCTTGGGTTAGGTGCGCTTATTTTTTAGACGCATCGATGGAAACCTTGCGGAATTCCTTCATCAATTTTTCAATTTCCAACGATTCTTTTCTTGCACGTGCACCTGCAGCTTTGTTGCCATTACCGGCTTGAAGACTTGCGTTCTTTGAAAACTCTGCAAACAAAGCATTTGCTTTTTCAATCAATTCGTTCATATTTCTCAGGGTTTGTTGTTAAGTACTTCACAAATGTAAAAGCAATAAATCAATTCTAGGCAACTAAATTCGGTTTTTTTTTCAATAATATGCTCAGAAACACAAAAAAAAGCACATTTTTCATTCAAATGATGATTATCACACATCAAAAAACAAAAAATGCACCCCTCACGTGCTCGAATCCTGTAATATTGCAACAGTAAATAATACAGTATGAAACAGATATATCTTTGGTTGCTTGTTGGCGTGTTGAGTGTGACGATTGGAATGGAGGCGCAAACGCCGGCCTTTCCCGGCGCAGAAGGTGGAGGCAAATATACCACGGGTGGTCGAGGCGGTACGGTCTATTATGTAACCTCGTTGGAGGATACCAACGTGGGAAACAGTTCGACAAAAGAAGGTACGTTGCGCTGGTGTTTGAATCAAACCGGTACCCGGACCATTTTGTTTAAAGTCTCCGGACACATTCGTTTGACTTCCCGGTTGTCGATCTCAAAAGGCAATGTAACCATTGCCGGGCAGACGGCTCCCGGTGACGGAATCATGTTGAGTGGCTACGACGTGTATGTGGGTGCCGATAACGTCATCATTCGTTACCTGCGTTTCCGTTTGGGTACGGATAATGCACAGGAGCAGGATGCCATTTGGGGACGTTATCGTAAAAATATTATGTTGGATCATTGCAGCATGAGCTGGTCGGTCGATGAATGTGCTTCTTTTTATTCCAATGAAAATTTCACCATGCAATGGTGTCTGCTGGCCGAGTCTCTGCGTATGTCGTTGCACGTAAAAAATGCGCACGGATATGGCGGTCTGTGGGGAGGAAAGAATGCAACGTTTCACCACAACCTGCTGGCGCACCACGACAGTCGTAACCCCCGTTTTAACGGGTGGAAACGCAGTGGTCTCGGCTACAACAATCCCATGGATGAGGAACGGATGGATTTTCGCAACAACGTCATCTACAATTGGTACGGCAATACCAGCTACGGTGGTGAGGCGTTGGGAAAATACAACGTGGTCAACAATTATTACAAACCGGGTCCGGCCACTTCCAGTTCCAAACATCGGTTTGTACAAGCCGACCGGGATGCTTCACCTGATTATGCTCCGGGTCACGGTTATTTTTATGTAACCGGTAATGTCATGCATTCCAATGCCACGCTGACCAACGACAATACAAGAGGGATTGTCAACAATTCCGGTGCAGCGTTGAGCAATGTCCTCAAATCAGAACCCTTTGATTCGTACCCGATCTCACAACACTCTGCTGAGGAAGCTTTTGACAAGGTGATGCAGTATGCGGGAGCGAGCCTCGCCCGAGATGTCGTGGATCGCCGGATTGTTGGCGAGGTGACCGATGGCTCCTTTACGTATCGGGGGTCTAAAGGCAACCTGCCCGGCATCATCGATGCGGTATCGGATGTGGGCGGATGGCCAACCTATGAGGGAACGACTGCTCCGACCGACAGCAATCGGGATGGCATTCCGGATGGTTGGTTGGAGGCGAATTATCCCGGTAAAACGGCCTTGCTATTGAACGAAGAGGGATATACGTATCTGGAGATTTATCTAAATAGTTTGGTAGAGCCCATTACCACGGCTCAGTTGGCGGGCGGTTTGCCTTCTCATTTGAGGATGCCTACTGCAACAGACCAACAGACGACACACGTGGCCTTTGATGAAGCAACGGGCAAGGTTTGGATTGACTCAAAGCGCCCGGTTGATAAAATTGTTGTATATTCGCTGGACGGTAGCGTTCAGAAGCATTTGTCGACACAAGGAGGTCAGGTTATTGATTTGCAAGCAAATGATTGGCCTTCGGGTTGGTTGCTTTTGCGTCTGATTGACACCAAAGGTAACAGCGAAACAATCAAAGTATGGAAATCAAAATAGGAGACCGCGTTCGGTTTTTGGATGCAGTCGGTGGTGGAATTGTCAGTGGATTTAAAAAGGATGGTGTTGTATTGGTGCAGGATGAAGATGGCTTTGAATTGCCTGTTTTAAAGCAGCAGTGTGTTGTTGTCGATGTGCCGGAGACATCCAAGTCCTCAAAAGAAACGTCGGATGCCATAGGGCTGCCGGTGACGGAATCTTTGGTTCGTGTCAACAACGATCAGGAGCTGAACGTATCGTTCGCTTTTGTCGAGGCTGTCGATCGCAATGCAAAGGGCGATTTTACGCTTTATCTGGTCAACGACAGTCGCATGCACCTGCTCGTGCATGTCTTGACCATGCAAGGCAGTCAGTCAAAAACACAGTATGCCGGTGAAGTTAAAGCGGGTACCCGTGTCGCCGTTGCTGTATTGGATCGGAATAATCTGGACGATTGGGGACATCTCTGTTTGCAGGTGTTGGTGTTTAACCGACATCAACCGATGCGTGCGTACGCACCGTTTTCGATCGAACGTACGTTTGCTGTATCCAAACTGTTCAAAGCAGGCAGCTTTGTGCAAACCAAACATTTTTCTGAACCCGCGCTGTGGATTCCGATGATTCGGGATGGTGAAAGTCAACGGGATTTGCTTATTAGCCCGGAGGAATTGCTCGCGGGTATGAAAGCCAAAAAGGAAGCGTTGCAAGCAGAATCGGATGCTCCCCGTTCCGTGTCAAGCAAACGCCGTGCCGATGAGATGCTGGAGGTGGATTTGCACATTCATGCCTTGTTGGATACAACGGCGGGTATGCAGGCTGCCGATATGCTGCGTCATCAGCTCGATGTGGTCCGTCAAACCCTGGACGCGCATCGGAGGGACCGCGGGCTGAAGATCGTGTTCATCCATGGCAAGGGGGATGGTGTGTTGAGAGCCGCCCTCATCAAGGAACTGAGTCTTCGCTACAAGCATTGCCGCTGGCAGGATGCTTCGTTTCAGGAATATGGATTTGGAGCCACTCAGGTTACTATTGGCTGATCAAATCCAAAGCAACAGTGCAACGTTAAAAAGGCTGAGAATGCCAAAACCCAGCCACAAGCCTTTTCTCAATTCTGGACGGTTGCCGGAAAAGCCCATTGCGTAAAACATTTTGACAAGGTTGTTGCTAAGGACAGCCTGAAGACAACTGATTGCCAGTATGTGAATGGAAATATTGGCAAAATTTCCTTCCAAGAGGTTTAGAATAAAAGGCGTGATGTCCCCCAACCCGGAAACAAAAGACAGCAGCGTCAAACCTTTGGTTCCTGCAAAGTTGAGCGTGTAGTGTGTCACAAAGGTAAATACGATGTACAAAAGGGCAAAGATCAATGCCACTTTAAATTCCAGTGGATTGTCCGAAGCATTCTGGACTTCTTCCCTGTCTTCTTTTTGGGGTTTGACCCGGGTTTTGCGACTTTGCATGTACAAGCCGCCGGCAATGAAAAGGCTGATCAACATCAAAATTAGCAAGGGAAGCAGCAACGTGTCAAACACCTGTGTATTAAACAAGGCGATGACAATCATCAGACGCAAAAACATCATTGAAACGGCCAAAAACATGGCTGTAACGTAATCCGGTAATTGCTGTGATGGGGCTGTGCGGCACTTACGTGCCATGATACTAATGGTTGCTGTGCTGCTGTACAAGCCGCCAATCAGGCCGGAAGCCAGGATGCCTGAGCCCGGGAAGATGTATTGTCGCATCAAGTAACTCACGTAGGAAATGCCCGATACAATGACCGTGGCCAACCAGATTCGATACGGAGTCAGATGGATCCCCACAATGATTTCTTCGTCCGGAAGCATGGGGAGTATGATGAAGCTGATTAATAAGAACTTGGCTAGCGTAATAAATTCATCGTTGTTCATTTTCTGAGCCAGTTCTACAAACGTCGATTTCATCTCGGTCAAAAGCAATACAATAACGACGACCGAGACGTAAAACCACGTGGGGGTCAGCACGACCAGCGGCCCCATGCAGTACGTGATCAGTGCGGTTACGATGGATGTCATACCGTAATTTCGGAATTGACCGATCTTGTAGACATAATTGATGCTTAACAGGACGGCAAAGACCAAGCCGCCGCCGGCAAACAAACTGAAGTGGGTCGGTTCAAACAAATAAAGGATGTATCCCAGTAGTCCCACCAATGTGAAGGTACGATCGGTTCCAAAATAATTGGTATCCCGATTCAAATGCAGTCTGCGTTGTGACAGACCGATGAGTAGGGAAAAAACGGTGATGAGTAGAAACGGTGCTACTCCTTCCGGTAGCCGGTCAAAAAAGTTTTCCATAGCTTAGGTCGTTTCTTGTTGTTGTGTCCACGAGCAAAACGGGTGTTTGGATAAATACGCATTGTAATAGCGTGTTTGACCGGTTACTTCTGCTCCAAACCAAGCGGGTTTGTCAAAAACGTCGTGCTCGCTTTTCAATTCAACTTCGGCAAGCAGCAAACCGGCATTATCCCCCTTGAATACATCCAATTCGATGGTGTGACGCCCGTACGGGATGTAGTACCGTGTCTTTTCGATGGCGCCGGGCAGACATAGCTCAAACAAATCAAGGGCCTCCTTTCGATCCAGCTTTTTCTCCCATTCCATACGCGTCAATCCGGCATTGCGACTGATCCCTTTGACCGTCAGGTAGCCTTCGTGATCGGTCAAGCGTACGCGTACACTCCGATCGGGCGCCAGGCTAAGGTAACCTTGTCTGATTTCGGTCTGTCTTACTGCCAGCTGCCGCATATCTTCCAGTACTAAATATTTTCGTTCGATTTCGAGTTGCATGCGCTTTGATTTGGATGTGTTACAAAGGTACAAAAGAGTATCTATGCTAAAAAACATTGTTTTATAACTAGGTTATAGAATTGCATTTGCCTTCGGGTTTTTATACTTTGCGATGCCTTAAGAAAATTACACATTTAATCCATGAAATATGAAAGTGTATCAATCCAATGAAATTAAGAACATCTCCTTATTGGGGAGTTCGAGAGCCGGAAAAACCACACTCGCTGAAGCCATGCTTTACGAGGGTGGTTTGATAAAACGTCGCGGGAACGTGGAGGCTCATAACACGGTTTGTGACTATTTCCCTGTAGAGCACGAGTATGGATATTCGGTTTTTGCCACGCTGTTTCATGTGGAGTGGAACAATCGAAAATTGAATTTTATTGATTGCCCGGGTGCGGATGATTTTGTTGGGGGTGCCGTCACTGCGTTAAATGTTACCGATACTGCTTTGTTGTTGTTGAATGCTCAATACGGAGTGGAAGTCGGTACGCAGAATAGTTTTCGCAATACCGAACGGTACAATAAGCCGGTTATTTTTGTCATCAATCAGTTGGATCACGAAAAAGCGGATTACGAGCAGATCATCGAACAACTCAAGGAATCATACGGAAGTAAGGTGGTGCCCGTTCAGTATCCGTTGTCAAGCGGTCCGGGCTTCAATACCTTGATCGATGTATTGGTGATGAAGCAATATCAGTGGGGGCCGGACGGAGGAGAACCTGTCATCAGTGAGATTCCTGCGTCGGAGCGTGAAAAAGCGGAGGCCATGCATGCCACCTTAGTGGAGGCTGCCGCCGAAAACGACGAAGAATTGATGGAGAAATTTTTTGATCAGAGTACACTTTCGGAAGATGAGATACGAACGGGTATTCGGGAGGGGTTGATTCAACGAGGGATATTTCCGGTCTTTTGTGTGAGTGCAGCCAAAGATATGGGGGTGCGACGGTTGATGGAGTTTCTCAGCAACGTAGTGCCTTTTGTCAGTGAAATGCCCAAATACGAAAACACAAATGGTGAACCGGTAGCAGCAGATGAATCCGGTCCTACCAGCGTTTTTTTCTTTAAAACTTCCGTAGAACCGCACATTGGTGAAGTGAATTATTTTCGGGTCATGTCCGGTACGTTGCGTGAAGGGGATGATTTGCAAAATACGGATCGGGGGTCCAAGGAGCGCATTGCACAGTTGTTTTGCGTAGCCGGATCCAACCGCATTAAGGTGGAAAAAATGGTTGCAGGCGATATCGGTGCAACGGTCAAGCTGAAGGATGTCAAAACAGGAAATACGTTGAATGGTAAAGGTGTGGAGCACCAGTTTAAATTTATTAAATACCCCAATTCCAAGTACCGAAGAGCCATTAAGCCGGTCAATGAAGCGGATGTGGAAAAGATGATGTCCATACTCAATCGCATGCGGGAAGAAGATCCGACCTGGATTTTGGAACAGTCGAAAGAATTGAAGCAAACCATTGTGCACGGACAAGGAGAGTTTCATTTGAGGACACTTAAGTGGCGTATTGAGAACAACGAAAAGTTACCCATTCAGTTTATTGAACCCAAAATACCCTACCGTGAGACCATTACCAAGTCGGCGCGTGCCGATTACCGACACAAGAAGCAGTCGGGTGGCGCAGGGCAGTTTGGCGAAGTGCACCTCATTGTAGAGCCCTATCATGAGGGGATGCCAACGCCGGAGGTCTACAAGTTTGGAGGACAAGAGTTTAAGGTGTCTATCCGTGACGTGCAGGAAATTCCGTTGGAATGGGGCGGAAAGCTGGTTTTTGTAAACAGCATCGTCGGAGGTGCCATTGATGCCCGTTTTTTGCCGGCCATACAAAAGGGCATTATGTCACGCATGGAACAAGGTCCATTGACCGGATCGTATGCGCGCGATGTACGAGTGATCGTTTATGATGGCAAGATGCACCCGGTAGACTCCAACGAGATTTCCTTTATGCTTGCCGGTCGAAATGCGTTCAGCGAAGCCTTTAAAAATGCAGGACCAAAGATTCTGGAGCCGATTTACGATGTAGAAGTGTTGGTGCCCGGTGATCGATTGGGAGACATTATGAGTGATCTGCAAGGGCGTAGGGCCCTGATCATGGGTATGAGTAGCGAAAAAGGATATGAGAAATTATTGGCCAAAGTGCCCTTGAAGGAGATGTCGACGTATTCCACGACCTTGAGTTCGCTGACGGGTGGACGTGCTTCGTTTAGTTTGAAATTTGCAAACTACGAATTGGTTCCTGCGGATGTACAGGATAAACTGCTTAAAGCCTATGAGGCACAACAGGTTGAATAAAACCTGTGTTTTGGAGTGATGAAGGGTTGCGGGTTTTCCTGCAGCCCTTTTTTTTCGTGTTAATTAGTGTTTCGTCTACGTCAAATAAACAAAACGCGGCTTGAATTGTTAAAATTACAGCGTATTTTTGTGTTATGAAGAAATGGGTAATCTGGCTTTTGGTCGTGGTCATGGCATTAACGTTTGCCAGCCTGATGACGCTGCAGTTTTCGTATATGCGGATTCTGTCCAGAAACCGTATAGAACAATTTAACGAGGCGGTTAAGCGGACGCTTTTTCAGGTAGTTCGCAATTTAGAACTGGATGAAACGGCTCGTTTTTTGGAAGAAGATTTGGATGAAAAAACGAGTACAACACTCTCTCTGCCACAGATTAGCTCCGGTGGTGTGCAGTTGCAGCAAACGCGCTCCCGATTGCTTTCCATCGGCGGGAAAAATTCGTATTCTTCGGTCTGGGAATACGAGCAAAGTACGACGATAAAACCCAATATGCCACAGGTGTTTATTTCGATGAGTCAAGGCAAGAATGATTTGTTGAAAACATCCAGTAAGATGCAGCAAACGCTGCGTGAACGTTATTTGCTTCAGAAGAAGTTGTTGGACGATGTGGTGCTTCGTATCTTATATGAGGCCAAGGATTTGCCCATACAACAGCGGGTTGACTTTAGTAAGTTGGAGCATTATTTAAAGGTGGAACTGGCTAACAATGGTTTGGGTAATATGCCGTTTCATTTTAAAGTGACCGACAAAAACGATCAGGAAGTGTATCGATGCAAGGATATGCTGACGGAGTCGGAGGTTGGATACAAGCAAACCTTGTTTCCAAACGATCCGGGTGTACGAACGGGCACGTTGCATTTGTATTTTCCTTCCAGGCGGGATTATTTGCTTGAGACCACGCGCATCTTTTTGCCTTCGGTCTTTTTCTCGATGGTGTTGTTGCTGGTGTTTGCCTTTACCATTTTTGTAATCTTCCGACAAAAGAAGTTGGGCGATATGAAAAATGATTTTGTAAACAACATGACACACGAATTGAAAACGCCTATTTCAACCATCTCGTTGGCTGCACAGATGCTGAAGGATGTGGATGTCGGAAAAACGCCGGCGATGTTGAAGCATATTTCGGGAGTCATTGTGGATGAAACAAAGCGATTGGGCTTTCAGGTTGAAAAGGTATTGCAGGTCTCTTTGTTGGAACGGGATAATTCGAGTTTGACCTTTAAGGAGGTCGAAGTAAACGATGTGTTGGATACGGTTGTAGCAACGTTTGCGCTCAAGGTCGAAAATTTTGACGGACGCATTGAAGCCGATTTGAAAGCGGAACAGTCTACGGTGACTGCCGATGAAATGCATTTGACCAACGTCTTTTTTAATCTGTTGGACAATGCGGTGAAATATCGTCATGGCGAGCGTGATTTGCGTTTGAAGGTGAAGACCTGGAACGAGAAGGGGCGTTTGATGATTTCTGTGACAGACAATGGTATGGGCATTAAAAAAGAGCATTTGAAGAAAGTTTTTGAACGATTTTATCGGGTTCCAACGGGCAATGTTCACAACGTGAAGGGCTTTGGGCTCGGTTTGGCTTACGTTCGCAAAATCGTCGAGAGCCACAACGGGAGCATCCGTGCCGAAAGTGAGCATGGATTGGGTACGAGCTTTATCATCAGTTTACCACTAATAAAAAATGAGTTATGACAGAAGAAAAATTGCGAATCTTGTTGTGTGAAGACGACGAGAATTTGGGCATGTTGCTGCGTGAGTATCTACAAGCCAAGGGTTTGCTTGCCGACTTGATGCCGGATGGTGAAAAAGGCTTGAGAGCCTTTCAAAAGAATAAGTACGATCTCTGCGTGCTGGATGTCATGATGCCCAAGATGGACGGATTTACGCTGGCTCAGGAAATACGTGGTATGAATGCTGAGGTGCCCATCGTTTTTTTGACGGCCAAGAACCTGAAGGATGATATTCTGATGGGATTTAAAATTGGGGCGGATGATTATTTGACCAAACCGTTTAGTATGGAAGAATTGCTTTTCCGTATTGAGGCCATCATTCGTCGTGTCAAAGGAAAGAAAGCTGCCGATATTCAGGTGTATACGATCGGAGGGTATACGTTTGATACGGCCAAGCAGATTTTGAGTATGGGTGAAAAGCAAACAAAACTGACGACAAAGGAAAATGATCTGCTTACCTTGTTGTGCAGTCATAAGAATCAGATCTTGGAGCGAAATTATGCCTTGATGACGATCTGGGAAGAAAATACCTATTTCAATGCGCGGAGTATGGATGTGTACATCACCAAATTGCGCAAGCATCTGAAGGAGGATGAATCGGTTCAGATTATGAACATTCATGGTAAAGGGTACAAGCTGGTCGTACCGGATTGATGATCCAAAAAAAAACCGATGCGCAGGCATCGGTTTTTTTTATGGCTTGGTTCCGTAAAACTCAATCAATCTTTTTATTGATAAAGATGTGGGACAGGACGCCGACAACAAGTAGTATGGCAGCGATGCCAATGCTCAAGTTGGATGTCGTGCCGCTAAAAGCTGGAACAGCCAATACAACGACGGCTATCAATACCAGGATGATGCCAAGGTTTTTTAATAATGCTTTCATTGTGCCGGTTTTTGATATGTTCGGGTTTACAGAGGTCAAATGTAGTCAATAAATTTTGTGCAGCGAAAAAAACACCTGCTTTTTTTGAATACTTGTCCGGTTTGAAATTATTTTCTATCTTTGCCCCGCTTTTTGTCGAATGAATTGGAGTATCTCAATCCATTCGTACATAACACGTTTAAAGTTTTAAATGAATCAAAATTTATGAACAATTACGAAACCGTTTTCATTTTAACTCCCGTTTTGTCTGATGTTCAGATGAAGGAAGCGGTAGAAAAATTCAAAACCCTGCTCACCGATGCAGGTGCAGAAATTGTGCATGAAGAATCTTGGGGTTTGCGTAAATTGGAATATCCAATTACAAAAAAATCGACCGGGTTCTATCAAATGCTAGAGTTTAAAGCCGATCCTTCATTGGTGGCTACCCTCGAATTAAACTTCCGTCGTGACGAACGCGTGCTCCGTTATCTGACTGTACGTCAGGATAAGTTCCACGCTTTGTATGCTGAAAAGAGAAGAAGTTTGAAACAATCTAAAGAAGTGAAGGAGAATTAAATTATGGCACAAAACTCATCTGAAATCCGTTATTTGACCCCTCCTACGGTCGATCTGAAAAAGAAAAAATACTGTCGATTCAAAAAAAGCGGTATTAAGTACATTGACTACAAAGATCCCGAATTTTTGAAGAAATTTCTGAACGAACAAGGTAAGATTTTGCCTCGTCGTTTGACGGGTACTTCGTTGAAGTTCCAACGCAAGGTTGCTCAAGCGGTTAAGCGTGCACGTCACTTGGCATTGTTGCCCTTCGTAACCGACATGATGAAATAATTTGAAAGGAGAAATTGTATGGAAATTATACTGAAAGAAGACATCAATACCCTGGGGTATAAGGATGATATCGTTACTGTCAAAAGCGGTTACGGTAGAAACTACCTGATTCCGCAAGGCAAGGCAATTATTGCCACAGAGTCTGCCAAGAAAGTGTTGGCTGAGAATCAAAAGCAACGTGCCCATAAACTGGCACAAATGAAAAAAGATGCCGAAGCGTTTGCAGCAAAAATGGAAGGTTTGACCTTGAGCATTGGCGCCAAAGTCAGTTCAACCGGCAAAATCTTTGGTTCTGTTGGTCCGATTCAAATTGCGGAAGCCATCGAAAAGGCCGGTTTTGAAATCGATCGCAAATCCATTGTTTTGAAGGATGCCGTAAAAGAAGTCGGTAGCTACACTGCCGTTGTAAAATTGCATCGTGAAGTGAGTGTGGAAGTCGCTTTTGAAGTGGTTGCTGAATAAGCAGACCTGATCCCATATAAAAAGAACTCCTACCGTTTGGTGGGAGTTTTTTTATGCTCTTTTGGCGTATCGGGAATGGGCAAAAAAAAAGTCCGCACGTGGCGGACTTTAAATTCATTTTTGTCTGCTTATTCAGCTACGACTTCTGTTACTGTAGAATCGATAACAGCAACTGTTGAATCAACAACAGCAGCTACTTCTTCTGCAACAACTTCTTCAACAGCTACTTCTTCAGCAGGAGCTTCTGCTTGTTTGTTGCCACAAGATGCGAATGTTACAGCTACAACAACAGCGAAGAATAATACTAACTTTTTCATTTTTTTCTGTTTTAAAACAATAAATAGGAGTTCTTTGAAATCGCGGCAAAATTAAGCATAAAAATTGTGATGTGTACTCATTTTTCTAAAAAAACATAAAAAAACTTTTATTCGCCCTTGTTTTGATGTAAAAATGCATAAACTTGCATGATTTATGCAGGAATAGGTTGTAAAAATATGTTGTACCTTTGTCTTTCGAACCAATGAACAATGATTGATACTTCTCAATTTAAGACCCGAAAAGTTGCGTACGTCAGCTTGGGTTGTAAGCTGAATTTTGCGGAGTTGTCCAGCCTTGGAAAAACCCTTTCCCAAGCCGGATATCAAAAGGTCAAACCCGGAGAAAAAGCAGACCTCTGTGTGATCAATACCTGCTCGGTAACGGAAACGGCCGATAAAAAAAGTCGACAGGCCATTCAGCGTCTTGTACGTCAACATCCCGATGCGTTTGTGGTGGTGACCGGTTGTTATGCTCAGCTCAAATCGGAAGAGGTGGCACGTATACCCGGCGTGCATCTGGTTTTGGGCGCAAAAGAAAAGTTTGATTTACCGGCCCATCTGGAGGGCTTGGATAAAAATACAGAACCGGTTGTCATTACCTCGTCCACCCAGCGATTGACGGAGTTTCGCTCCTCTTACTCCCGGGAAGATCGAACCCGCTTTTTTTTGAAGGTTCAGGATGGCTGTGATTATTTTTGCACCTACTGTACCATACCCATCGCACGTGGAAGAAGCCGAAACGGTTCCATTGCTCTGTTGACCCGACAGGCAGCCGAAATTGCCGCCGAAGGTGGGCGTGAAATCGTTCTTACGGGTGTGAATATTGGCGATTTTGGTAAAACGACCGGTGAGACCTTTCTTGAATTGATTCAAGCCCTGGACGAGGTAGAGGGCATCGATCGTTTTCGAATCTCTTCGATCGAACCCAACCTCCTTACGGATGAAATACTTGAATTTATCGCCCGATCCAAACGATTTGCACCGCATTTTCATATTCCCTTGCAGGCCGGTCAGGATGATTTGTTGCGCTTGATGCATCGTCGATACGATACGGCATTGTTTGCGCACAAAGTGGAGCTTATTCGTCAGCGCATGCCCAATGCCTTTATTGGTGTGGATGTGATTACGGGCAGTCGTGGTGAGACCGATGAGCGATTTGAGCAGGCCTTTGCGTTTATCGAAGGTTTATCGATTTCGCAGCTGCATGTTTTTTCTTATTCCGAGCGCCCGGATACGCAGGCCTTGCATATTGAACACGTGGTAAGCCCCAAAACGAAGAAGGAACGGCACATCCGTTTGCAGGAATTGTCGGATCGGAAGTGGAATGCCTTTTATCAAAGTCAGCAAGGACGAGTGGGGATGGTTTTATTTGAGCATGCCGTATCAAACGGCATGATGCATGGTTTTACCGAGCATTACGTTCGTGTCGAAATGCCGCATCAACCGGAGTGGATCAATCGAATTGTACCGGTTGTGATGGGTGAATGGAACGACGAAGGCAACGCATTAAAAGGTACTCGTGTATGAAAGCATTTTTTTCGGATTTGCCGGTAGCCCTTTTTCGGTTGTTGGGTAAGCTCCCGCTGGGCTTTTTGTTTTTTATTTCGAGCGTGCTGATGTATCCGCTGGTCTATTATGTTGCACGGTATCGTTTGAAGGTTGTTCGACGCAATATGGAAGCGGCGTTTCCTGAAAAGAGCATCGAGCAACGACGTCGGATGGAGCGTGCTTTTTATCACCATTTCTGTGACATGTTTATGGAGATGCTGCATATTTTTGGTCTGGACAAGGAGGAAGCCCTTACGCGCATGCATTTTGTCAATCCGGAATTGGTGACCGACTACGCCGACAAGCAGCAGGGTGTTTTGTTGACCTGCGGGCATTACGGGAATTGGGAATACATGAGCTTGTTGTTTCTGAAGATGTTGGATACAGGCAATCAGCAGGGCTATAGTGTGTATAAGCCGTTGCGTAGTGTGATTTTTGATCGATTGTTTCAGCAGATTCGAAGCCGTTTTGGAGGGGGTATTGTGACAAAGGACGGAACGTTCCGGCAGGTGATTCGCTTGCGCAAGGCAGGTATTGCCGGTATCTTTGGTTTGGTCAGTGATCAGTCGCCTACGGCGAGAAACTTGCATTATTGGACCCGTTTCCTGAATCAGGATACGGCTTTTCTGACCGGCCCTGAGCGCATGGCCAAGCAGACCGGATTTGCGGTGTTGTATGCGGATGTGAAGCGAATGAAGCGAGGTTACTACGAAACAACGTTTCGTCGCATTACCGATGAGCCGATGCAGACGCCCGAGTTTTGGATTACGGAACGTTTTGCACGTCTGATGGAAGAAACGATTTTGAGGGATCCGGCTTATTGGCTTTGGACACATAAGCGGTGGAAACACAAACGTTCGATGGAATCCTTTAAATTGAATGAATCGTGAGAGTAGCGGTCGTTATATTAAATTGGAACGGGAAGGGTCTGTTGGAACGATTGTTGCCGGCGTTGGTTGAGCATACGCACGTGCCGCAGCCACATTTGGTCGATTTGATTGTGGCCGACAACGGATCGACGGATGGCTCGCTTGAGTTTGTACAGAGTCAGTATCCCGATACCGTTCAAACGATGGATCTGCACCGCAATCATGGGTTTGCGGAAGGGTACAATCGGGCGCTGGCAGACTTGCAGGCCGATTGTGCTGTGCTCCTGAACTCAGATGTTGAAGTGTCTCCACAGTGGCTGGAACCACTGTTGGTGTTTATGAACGAACATCCGGAGGTGGCGGCTTGTCAGCCTAAGATACGATCTTTTTATCAACGGGATCAGTTTGAGCATGCGGGGGCAGCCGGTGGGTACATCGATGCATTGGGCTTTCCCTTTTGTCGAGGACGAATGATGGCTGTTGTTGAAAAGGACAAAGGACAGTACGACTGTATCCGAGATGTTTTTTGGACGAGTGGAGCCTGTATGTGTGTACGTTTGGATCGATACCGTGAAGTGGGCGGTCTCGATGCGCGTTTTTTTGCACATATGGAAGAGATTGATCTTTGTTGGCGTTTGAAAAGCAAGGGGTATCGGCTGGTTTGTGTGCCGCAAAGTGTGGTGTATCACATGGGCGGAGCAACGCTGGATGTAGAGAATCCGCAGAAGGTCTTTCTCAATTACCGCAACAATCTGTTGATGCTGTATAAGAACGAGACCCCTCGTCGTTGGCGCTGGCTTTGGATTGTGCGCTTTGTTATGGATTATTTAGCGGCTGTTGTGTTTCTGTTTCAAGGTAAGCCCAAGCATGCGAATGCGATTTGGAGGGCTCGGGTCGACTTTAAAAGCATGCGCCGATCGTATAAGGATCAGCGCACGCAAATACATCTACAGGCAAAGACGCATGCCTTTGCCGAGCGATATAAAGGGAGTCTGTTGTTGGACTACTATTTGCTGGGCAAGCGGCGTTTTCAGGATCTGTCAATAGCCAAGAATCTTCATCATTGATTTGTAACTTTGCTCTTTTGCAAACAACTTGGTGATGTATTCCCCGTTTTCGTCCAAATCGATCAAAACCATCTTGGGAGCAGGGATGAGGCAGTGTTGTATGCCCCCGTATCCGCTGAGTGATTCCTGGTAGGCGCCACAATGGAAAAAGCCGATGAATTGCTCGTTGCCATTGACGATTTTTGGAAGGAATACGGCGTTGGAGTGGGCTTCCGAGTTGTAAAAGTCTTCACTGTCACAGGTTAATCCACCCAAATGAACGCGTTGGTATTCGCTGTCCCAGTTGTTGACGGCAAGTTGGACAAAGCGTTGATTGATGGCCCACGTATCCGGTAAGGTTGTGATGAATGAGCTGTCGATCATGTTCCACAATTCCCGGTCATTCTGTTGCTTTTGGTTGATGATGGAGTATAGCATGGCGCCACTCTCGCCCACGGTAAATGAACCGAATTCTGTGAAGATATCGGGTTCTTTCACCTTGTTTTGTGTACAAATGTTTTTAATTTGAGAAATGATTTCCTCGGCCATGTACTCGTAATCGTACTGGAAATCCAAATGAACCTGAATGGGGAAGCCTCCGCCTATGTTGATGCTGTCTAGCTCGGGGCAAATGTGTTTGAGTTCGCAATACAACTCAACCGCTTTGATTAATTCGTTCCAATAATAAGCCGTATCTTTTATACCGGTATTGATGAAGAAGTGTAACATCTTCAATTCTACGTTGGGGTTGGTGTTGATCTTATCCAGATAGTAGGGGATGATGTCGTTGTATCGTATGCCCAATCGGGATGTATAGAAGTCAAACTTGGGTTCTTCTTCAGAAGCAATGCGCATACCTACTTTAAATTTTCGGTCGATGCCGTCCAGCAACAGATCCAGCTCGAACTTGTTGTCCAAGATAGGAATGGTGTTTTCGAAGCCGTTGTTGATCAGGTTCTGGATGTTCTCGATGTACTGAGGACGTTTGAATCCGTTGCAAATGATGTAGTTGTTTTTGCTGATTTTACCGGTTTCAATAAGGGACTCTACAATGTTTATGTCAAAGGCAGAGGATGTTTCTATGTGGGTGTTGTGCTTCAATACTTCATCCAGAATGAACGAAAAATGCGAACTTTTGGTGCAGTAGCAGTAATGGTAGTCACCATCGTATTCTACCTTAGCCATGGCTACGTTAAACATTCGTCGGGAGCGTTGAATGTTCTGGCCGATTTTGGGAAGGTAGAAAATCCTCAAGGGCGTTCCGTATTGTTTGATGACGTCCATCAAAGGTATATTGAACCACTGCAGGTCGCCGTCAATCACATTGAATTCCTCGTTTGGGAATTCGAACGATTGTTCAATCAGGTGAATGTACTTATTCTTCATTTGAGCCCGTTTTTTAAAGTAACTAAGACGGATGCGTAAATTAATGGCAATCCGACGTAGATGGATGTGTCAATTCATACAAAAATAGACGGCAAAAGTACACAAACTTTTTTGTTTCCAATGCGTTGGAGTGATTTTTAACGATGCAATTGCACGCTGGCACTTTTGAGCTGAGCCTGTACGGGTGGGTTGCGTTTTTGGAGATGAATATCGATGCTTATTATTTGTGGGAATTGTGCTTTTAACGCTTCGCAAATCCGCTCGGCAACATGTTCAATGAGTTTGCTCGGTTGTTTCATTTCGAGCCGGATGCAATCAATGACGTCGGCATAATTGAGTGTGTCTTCTATTCGGTCGCTGTGACAGGCCTTGTGTAAATCCACTCCAAGTTTAAGATCCATGATGTAGGTGTTGCCCACAAGGGTTTCTTGGGGTAATACACCGTGAAATGCGTGAAATTCGAGCTCGTTTAGAAGGATGTAGTCCATCGTGGGTGTTTCTTGCAAAGGTAGCATTCTTTTGTATCTTTGCAGAAATCAAAATCAAATATGGCTAAGGAAGTTGTAGTATCCAACACCATACTGTATAGTGTGTTTGCGAATGGAACGTTGGTAAATGGCAATGTTTTGTCGGATAATGATTTACGTATCGATGGTGTCGTCGATGGAAACGTCACCTGCCGGGGCAAACTGGTCTTGGGAACGCATGCTGTGATCACGGGTGATGTGCTTTGCGACGTGGCTGAAATCAGCGGGCGTGTAAAAGGAAAATTGGAAGTGACCGATGGATTAACCTTGAGGCAAACGGCCTTGATTGAGGGAAACATAACCGCCTCCACGTTGATTGTTGAAGCGGGTGCCCTTTTTAACGGTACTTGCCGTATGCAGCAAAAATAAAAAACGTGCTTCAAACATTCACTTTTGAAGCACGCTTTTTATGGATTGTATTTCAAATTATCCGCAGCGGGAGAATCCGCAATTGTTGCAATGTAGGCAACCCTCTTGGTATACCAGTGTGTTGCCGCATTCCGGGCAGCTTTGGCCCTTGGCTTCGGTTCCGTTGGGTAGATAATTTTTAAGCGCTCTTTCGACCCCGTTCTTCCATGTGTTGATGGATTCGCTGTCCAATTCCAGCCCTGAAACCAGTTTTAGAACCTGATCGATGGGCATGCCGTAACGCAATACACCTGAAATCAGTTTGGCATAGTTCCAGTATTCTGAATTAAATTTTTCCGACAAGCCTTCAATGGTTGTTTTGTAGCCTCTTCGGTTGGAAAACTGAAAGTCGTAGCGTTTTACTCCAGCTTCGTCTACGTTTTTGATGATTTTGCCTTCTGTCACGTTTTTGGGCAGAACGATGCCTTCATCGTCGTCTTGAATCCCCGTAAAGATTTCATACGGACGTCCTTCGTGGATCCCGATGAAAGCAATCCATTTTTCTTTTTTGTTTTGGAAACGCACGACGGCAGCCTCCAACTCTTTCGGGCGTTTGGGCGTGTTTTGAGGATAGCAGATCAGCTTTTTCTCTTCTTTTTCTTCGCCGGTTTCCTTCTTGGGTGCACTGTTGGAAATCAGTACGCCGGAACGGGAGCCTTCACGGTATACGGTGCAACCTTTGCAGCCGGACTTCCAGGCTTCCATATACAACTGTCCGACCAATTCTTCGGAAACGTCTGTTGGTAAGTTGATGGTTACGCTGATGGAGTGGTCTACCCATTTTTGGATGCGGCCCTGCATGCGAACTTTCTGCAACCAATCGACGTCGTTGGCTGTTGCCTTGTGATAGGGAGATTGCATGATCAGTTCATCCAGTTCCTCTTGCGTGTATTGTTTGGCAGTGGGATGCCCCATGGCTTCCATCCAGGTGACAAATTTGTGGTGGAAGACGATGTATTCCTGGTAACTGTCTCCACTGTCATCGATGTGGTCCACACGAACTTCCTTGTCGTTGGGGTTAATTTTGCGTCGACGTTTGTAGACCAGGCTAAACGCAGGTTCGATGCCCGATGTGGTTTGAGTCATCAGGCTGGTCGTACCGGTAGGTGCAATGGTCAGACAGGCAATGTTGCGTCTACCGTATTGTTTCATGTCTTTCAAGAGGCTGGGGTCAGCCTCGCCCAGACGTTGGATGAACGGATTGTTTTCTTCGCGTTTGAAATCAAAGACTTCAAAGGCACCGCGATCTTTGGCCAGGTATACCGATGAACGGTAGGCTTCGATGGCAATGCGCTTGTGTATTTCTTCTGAGAAGTTGGATGCTTCTTCGGTTCCGTAACGCAAACTAAGTGCGGCAAGCATATCACCTTCGGCGGTCGTGCCCACACCGGTACGTCGGCCTTGCAGTGTTTTGTTTTTGATTTTTTCCCAGAGTTGACGTTCTGCGCGCTTGATGTCTTCTTTTTCCGGATCTGAATCAATCTTGAGCAGTATTTGATCGATTTTTTCCATTTCCAGGTCGATGATGTCGTCCATGATGCGTTGGGCGAGCTGCACGTGCTTGGTGAATCGGTCAAAATCAAACGTTGCGTCCGATTGGAACGGGTTGCGTACGTATGAGTATAGATTGATGGCCAAAAGTCGGCAACTGTCGTATGGGCACAAGGGGATCTCTCCACAAGGGTTGGTGGAGACGGTGCGGAATCCCAGGTCGGCGTAGCAATCGGGAACCGATTCTTTGATGATGGTGTCCCAAAACAAGACACCGGGTTCGGCCGATCTCCAGGCATTGTGCACGATTTTCTGCCACAAGGCATTGGCGTCGATTTCTTTTTTGTGTGTCGGGTTGGCGCTGCCGATGGGGTATTGTTGGGTGAACGGAACGTTGCCGGCAACCGATTGCATAAATCCGTCGGTGATTTTGACGGAGACGTTGGCGCCGGTCACTTTGCCTTCGACCAATTTGGCATCGATGAAGGATTCGGAATCCGGATGTTCGATGGATACGCTCAGCATCAATGCACCGCGACGTCCGTCCTGTGCAACCTCACGGGTTGAATTGGAATAGCGTTCCATAAAAGGCACGATCCCGGTAGAGGTTAGTGCTGAATTTTTTACCGGAGTCCCTTTGGGTCGAATGTGTGACAGGTCGTGTCCAACACCGCCCCGACGTTTCATGAGTTGAACCTGCTCCTCGTCGATTTTGATGATGGCACCATAGGAATCGGCCGGTCCGTCTACGCCGATCACAAAACAGTTTGACAGCGAACCTACCTGAAAATTGTTCCCGATTCCCGTCATGGGGCTTCCCTGGGGTACGATGTATTTGAATTTGTCAAACAGATCAAATAATTCTTGCTCGGAGAGGGGATTTGGGTATTTTTTTTCGATTCGTGCTACTTCACTTGCAAGCCGACGATGCATGTCGGAAGGGTCTTTTTCAAACAAATTTCCATAAGAATCTTTCAAGGCATACTTGTTGACCCAAACGCGTGCAGCCAGTTCGTCTCCCTGAAAATAATCGAGTGAAGCCTGATACGCTTCGTCGTGCGTGTAAGATGTCTTTTCCACAGTTAGTTATATTGATGATACGTTTTGAAAAAATGGAATTGCAAGATAGATTGAATTTTTTAGATGACAAAGTAAGTTTGGAAGTTTTCCAATTAAAATATTTAAATATCACATTATGAGATATATAAATGTTTTCGGTATCCCAAAATATTTTCTCTTTTAAAAATATTTGTATACGGAGGAGTGAAAAATATTTTTATTTTTGAATAGTTGGTTTGGATGTGGACCAGGATAAAATCCGTATATTTGCGCTATGGATACACTCAAAACAAGACGAACGGTACGCAGTTATGCCGACCGGGATGTTGAAGCAGCACTGCTTCGGGAATTATTGGAAACGGCCATGCGTTCTTCCAATACGGGTAATATGCAAGCCTATAGTGTCGTGGCCAGTAGGAGCGACGCGGTTAAACAGGCATTGGCTCCCTTGCATTTCAATCAGGCGCAAGTGACGACAGCCCCCGTTGTCTTGACGTTCTGTGCCGATTTTAACCGTTTTTCGAAGTGGTGTGCGCAACGCAAGGCAGAACCTTCTTACGGGAATGTTCAATCATTTGTTGCAGCAGCCATCGATGCGGTGATTCTAGCCCAGACGTTTTGCGTGGCTGCCGAGGCGGTAGGATTGGGCATCTGCTATTTGGGTACGACGACGTATACGGCCAAAGGCATTTCAGAGGCTCTACGGTTGCCCAAACTTGTTTTGCCGGTTGTCACACTCAGCGTCGGTTATCCGGTCGAGGATGCCGCTGTAAAACCTCTTTCTGATCGATTGCCCCTGGATGGTATTCTGCATGAGGATCAATATCGGGATTATACACCGGAGGATATTGATCGAATCTACGATGCAAGAGAATCCCTTGAAGAAAGCCGCTATTTTGTTGAGCTGAATAAAAAAGAAACGCTCGCTCAGATTTTTACCGATATTCGGTACAACAAAGAAAACAACGAAAGTTTTTCGGTCGCCTTTGTGGATGCCTTGCGTGCTCAGGGTTTCTTATAATCGACCACTATTTGCCTTGAAGCAACTGTTCGATTGATTCGATTTTCTGTTTGAAATTTTTATCGGTCTCAATCCAGTTGCCTACATTTTTGCAGGCGTGCAGCACCGTGGCGTGATCGCGTTTGCCAATGGCCTCACCGATGTTTGAATAGGATTTATCCGTATATTTTCGGGAAAGGTACATGGCGATTTGACGAGCCTGGGCGATTTCCTGTTTTTTGGATTTGGAGTGCATCAAGGCGGCATCAATGTCAAAGAACTTACATACTTCCTTTTGTATCAATTCGATGGAGACTTGTCGCGTCTCGACGTTTACCGCATTGGAGACGACGCGTTTGGCCAGTTCCATGTCAACGTCTTTGCCTTGTATGACCGCATGA
Source organism: Bacteroidales bacterium (assembly GCA_028709215.1). Lineage (GTDB taxonomy): Bacteria > Bacteroidota > Bacteroidia > Bacteroidales > UBA1402 > UBA8389. The sequence continues at coordinate 9,626 of JAQVXI010000010.1, read as the reverse complement.
GCCATCAGTGATACCACAATGCCTTCCAGGTCACGAACGTTCTCGGTCGCATTTTTGGCAATGTATTCGATGACTTCTTCGCGAAACGAAAGGCCATCCCGTTGAAGTTTGCTTTTAAGGATGGATATACGCAACGAATAATCAGGCTTTTCCATTTCGGCGGTCAGACCCCATTTGAAACGGGTCAGTAAACGCTCTTCGATGCCGGAAAGGTCCTTTGGGCTGCGGTCGCAGGTAATGATCAACTGCTTGCCGTTTTGATGCAGGTGATTGAATATATGGAAAAAGACGTTTTGTGTTCCTGTCTTGCCGGACAGTTCGTGGATGTCGTCAATGAGAAGCACATCAATGCTCTGATAAAAATGAATAAAATCATTGACGGTGTTGTTCAGGTATGCTTGTGAATACTGAACCTGAAATAAATGGGAAGAGACGTACAACACGCGGAGGTTGTCGTTTTCATCCATGGCAAGATTTCCGACGGCATGGAGCAGGTGCGTTTTGCCAACACCGGATTTACCGTGTAGAAACAGCGGGTTGAAGACGGTTTTACCCGGTTTTTCGGCAATGGATAATCCGGCTGTACGTGCCAAAACATTGCTCTGTCCTCCAATAAAATTATTGAATGTCAGATTGGAGTTTAATTGGGAGTCCAGTTTTGCCATGGCAACCTGGTCAAACGGGCTGGTCGGTACGGCTTGACGGGTAGCGGAAATTCCATTCAGTTTGGAACGCTCCTGGTTGGCCGGTTTTTCCTGACTCAATTGCATGGGCGTATCGGATACCATGATCTGATACAGCAGGCGTGTGTTGTCGCCGGTGACACGTTTGAGTGTCTTACCAATTAAATCTGCGTATTGACTTTCGAGTTGTTCGTAGAAGAAATGACTGGGTACCTGAATCAACAAAGCATTTTCATCATATTTCAAAGGGACAATGGGGGAGAACCAGGTGGAATAGCTCATGCCGGGCACATTGTCCTTAATGATGCTTAAACAATTATTCCAGAGGGTTTGGTGATTCAAGGGCATTTCTACTTTCAATTTTTTTAGTGGAATGCAAATTTTTGAAAAAAAAACGGATAAAACAAACGCGAAAAAATCGATTAATTCTGGTATATGTCTATCTGCTTTGACCTCAGTTGATTAGGTTAAACACCTGATTGATAGATATTTAAATTGAAACAGTTTTGTAATAGCCTAACATTTAAGGCCTTGCAAGATTGGCAGTCAAATAAGAAATTTTGGCACTTATATAACGGAATCTCCCTGCCTGTAATGGTTTAGGATGCGGGGTTATATTTTCGTTAAATCGTATTTTTTTGTTTTTTTATCTTTTGTGCTTTCAATCTGTAAGCAATAAAACCTATCGATCCGATTTGCCAAAGATTGAAAAATGCACGTAACGTTTGGGGCGCTCTTTTAAGTCAAGCAATAATTTGCTGGCATGATCGGCGGTTTGATTGAGGTTTACATACAAGGCGTCGTCGTTCAGCAACATGCCCATGCTGTTGTTTGGGCTGTTCAATTTGACGGTCAGTGCGCCAAGTCCATCCAGGGTGTGGTCCACTTTGCTCATGGTTGCTTTAAAATCGATGCTGCTGAGTTGTCCGGTGATCACGCCGATGTCTCCAGTCAGTTGTTCTACATGGCTCATGATGCCGGGCAGGTCGTTTTGGACCGTACGGTTCAAGCCGGCTGAAAGTCCTTGCAACTCGGTAGCCGTTTGCTCAAGACTATGTATGGTATTGGATAAGCTGCCGTCGTTGATCAGCACTTCCACGCCGGCAAGCAGTTGGTCGGTGCGTTGAACCAGTTGTTGTACCTGTTGCATCAGGCTGTCGCTGATCTGATCCATCAAACCTGCTTCGCGTTTGGCTATCAGGGCTTCTCCCGGTTTGAGTATACGCTGACCGTTGGCGTTGAGCTTGAGCTCAATATTCGGGCTGCCCATCAGGCTTCCGACCAGAACGGCCTCGCTGCCTTCCTGAATGCGTAGTTTTCGGTTCACGTCCAAAAGTACTTCGATGTGTCCGGGTCGATCGTATTTGTAGGATATTTCGCGCACCAGCCCGACTTGAAAACCATCCAGTAGTACAGGACTGGATTTAACCAATCCGTCTACTTGTGTGAATTCTACTACGTAGTAGTTTCCGGGTTTGAATAAGTTGATGCCTTTTAGGAAGTTTAGTCCCCAGATAAATATAGCAAAGGCGACCAGTACCGTCAGGCCGATTTTGGCTTCCCGTCGTATGTTTCGTTTCATAATTATTGTTCGTTGGTTCGTTTGCGTGCTTCATTGACCGGAATGCGTTCGCCGTTCAGGAAGGAAACTACGAATGCGTCCGGAAATTGTTTGCTCAATTCTTTACGCTTTTCGTTGGCCCTATGAAAACTGCTAAAGGCACCTACCGTATATTTGTAATAACCCTTCTCGACGTAATGGTCCATTTTGATGCCTTTAAAGCGACTGTCCCGGGTGGGGAGTGCGGAGGGAGAAAGCATGGTTTGAACGCGGTAAACAAGCCCGCTCGGATCTGCCTGGGTAGAAGTGGCCTGTGATCCGTTTTCATTCTTCAGACCGTTTTTTTGGTCGTATTCGGTTTTGAATGCTGTGAAGGCATCCAGAATGCTGTTGGCCAATTTTTGTCGTCCGCTTTGGCTGCTTAGGAAGCGCTCTTCTTCGGGATTGGTCAAAAAGCCCAGTTCGACTAACACGGAGGGCATGCTGGTGTTGCGCAAGACCAGAAAAACATCTTGCCGCACACCCCGGTCGGCTCTTCCGTTGGCGATAAATCGCTGTTGCAGGGTAGAGGCGAAATGGATGCTTTGGTTCATGTAGTTGTCCTGCATAAACTGAAACATGATGTAGGATTCTGCTGAGTTGGGATCAAAGCCTTCGTATCGTTGTTGGTAGTCTTCTTCCAGCAGGATTACGGAGTTTTCCCGTTTGGCAATCTCCAGGTTTTCTTTGCTGCGGTTTTGTCCTAGGGTAAACGTCGAGGCGCCTTTGGCCGTTTTATTGGGAGCCCAGTCCGCATGAATGGAAATGAATAGGTCGGCTTTGGCCTTGTTTGCGATGTTTGCCCTGTTTTGGAGCGGAATGAATACGTCTGTATCTCGTGTGTAAATGATTTTTACGTCCGGATGTTTCTGTCGTATGCCTTTGCCCAAGCGTAGACCGACATCGAGGACGACGTCTTTTTCGCGAACGAGGGTGCCCAACGCTCCCGGATCCTTACCTCCATGTCCCGGATCGATGACGACGGTAAAGACTTCTGCGGAAAGGGCAGAAGCTGCAACACAAATCAGAAGGGCTAGCAGCCCCATCATACGATGCGGAAAATGTGTGCGCATGTGGCTTTTATTAGTCAGGCAAAAATAACGTAAATATGCGTAGAAGCCAAAAGTTTTGCATTTCTTTGTGCATGGAATCCTGTGATATGAAACACATAACAGCGCTTTTGCATCAATATTTGGATGCATATCCCGGTTTGTACGACTTGGTCTATCGCCACAGTCGTCAGGTTGCTGACGCAGCTCTTGCATTGGCTGCTCCGTTGCCGAGCGGTTCGGTCGATCGGGTTTTTATCGAAGAAGCGGCCTTGCTTCATGATATCGGTGTTTTTCAAACGAATGCACCGAAAATACGGTGTACCGGTTCGTATCCTTATATCTGTCACGGATATTTGGGTAGAGCATTGTTGGAAAAGGAAGGCCTTCCCAAGCATGCACTGGTCTGTGAACGACATACGGGTACGGGTTTGACCCAAGACGATATTGTGCGTCAGGGACTCCCTTTGCCCATACGGGACATGATGCCGATATCCCTGGAGGAGGAACTCATCTGTTTTTCGGATTTGTTTTTTTCCAAATCCCAAACGAGCCGTCCCAAGACGGTTCAGGAAGTACGTGAAGGCGTAAAACGGTATGGGGACGCCGGTTTGATGCGATTTGATCGTTGGTGTGAACGCTTTGGAGCATCGCATTTGTTTTAAGTTCGTTTCACACATCCTTTTTCAGAATACAAGTAGTTTTGTTTACCTTTGCGCCCAAATCAGGCTATCGCATGACGCTTTTCCGTCGACTCCCAACCAGCATCTGGGTTGGCTTTTTATTGCTGACCTGCTGCCTTCTGTGGCCCCTAAGCCCGGTAGGAGGTCAGGTAAATGTGCCTACATCGGATGCGTTGCAGCAAGCCGACACGCTTATCCTGGCCGATACGGTAGCCGTAGCAGACTCGACTGCCGATACCCTTGCCGTAAAAAAGAAAGACGCCATCAATGAAATCGTCCGCTACGAATCGACCGATTCGCTGGTATTTTTTGGAGCCGGTGTCGCTCAGTTGTATGGTGCTGCAAAAGTACAATACGGCGATCTGAATCTGGATGCCGGATTTATCCGTATGGATGTAGACAGTTCGTTGATGACCGCCGTCGGTCGTAAAGACAGCAGCAATGCCGTGATCGAAAAACCGGTTTTTAAGGACAAAAGCGGTGAGTACAAAGCCGATGAAATCAAATACAACTTCAAGAGCGGAAAGGGCATGATTTCTCAGGTTGTCACCCAGCAGGGAGAAGGTTATGTGGTCAGCGGTCAGACCAAGCGCGTCACACCGGAAGAATTGTGTATGATCGATGGAAAATATACCACTTGCGAGAATCACGACCACCCACATTTTTACCTGGCCTTGAGCAAGGCAAAAGTCCGGCCGGGTGAATACATCGTTTCCGGCCCGGCTCACTTGGTCATGGAGGATGTTCATCTCCCTTTGTTTATCCCCTTTGGCTACTTCCCCTTTACCAGCAAATACTCTTCCGGTATCCTTACGCCATCTTATGGGGATGAGTTGTCCAGAGGCTTTTATTTAAAGGATGGAGGCTATTACTTTGCCTTTAGTGATTACGTTGATTTGGCCTTGACCGGCGAAGTTTATTCAAAAGGGTCCTGGGGCTTACGGGCGCGTTCGGCCTATCGGGTGCGATACAAGTACTCCGGAAGTTTCAATCTTTCCTTTTTGGAAACCGTGACCAGTGAAAAAAGTCTGCCCGATTACGCAAAAACCAATAACTTCAGCTTGACCTGGAGCCATGCTCAGGATGCCAAAGCCAATCCCAACCGCAGTTTTTCTGCCAGTGTCAATTTTGCAACCAGCGGCTACAGCCGTAGTGATTTGAATTCCTATTACAACCCGCAGGCCTTCTCAAACAATACAAAGAGCTCGTCGGTCAGTTTTTCGCAACGTTTTCCCGAGAGCCCCTTTTCGATGAGCATGAGTGCCAACGTTTCCCAACGAAGCCGCGACTCCGTTTTGACGGTCAGTTTGCCCAGTTTGCGTGTGAGCATGTCGACCATCAGTCCGTTTGCCCGTAAAAATGCCGTCGGAAGTGAACGCTGGTACGAAAAAATCCGGGTTGGTTATTCCGGCTCTTTTTCCAATAGCATCAGCGAGGTCAAAGAGCGTGACTTCTTAAAGAAAAATATCATAAAAGACTGGCGAAACGGGATTCAACACAGCATACCGGTATCGGCCACCTTTAGTGTCCTCAACTACATCAACATCACACCCTCTTTTTCCTATACTGAACGTTGGTACAGCAGCTCGTTGGATAAGCACTACGATTACGAGCGCAACGAGGTGCTGACCGACACAACCTGGGGCTTCAACCGCGTCTGGGATGCATCGGGTAGCGTGAGTGCTTCTACCAAACTGTATGGATATTATCAACCGCTTCAATCGATCTTTGGCGATAAGATCAGCACCATCCGCCACGTGATCACCCCAACGGTTTCGCTGTCCTATCGACCGGATTACGGAAGAGAATGGTTCGGCTACTACGATGAAGTGTCCTATGTCGATCCGGCCGGAAAAACACAGGTTCTGGAATACTCACGCTATTCAAACGGTTTGTACGGAACACCCGGCCGGGGTGAGTCCGGAAGTGTCAACTTTAGTGTGACCAACAATCTGGAGATGAAGGTAAAACAGGAGACGGATACCAGCACGGTGTTTAAGAAGATCAGCCTGATCGATAATTTCTCGTTTGGATCCGGTTACAATATGGCTGCCGACAGCTTGAACTGGAGCGATATTTCCGCCAACATCCGGATCAAATTTGGAACGCTCTATACGCTCAATCTGAGTGGTTCGTTTGATCCCTACACCTATGAATTGAATGCTGCCGGCAATCCGGTCAAAGTCAACACGACCCAGTGGTCCAAAAATCGCATTCCCGGTAAGCTTACCGGTACAGGTACATCGTTTTCCTATACGATAAACAACCAAACGTTTAAGAAAAAGGAGAAGAAGGAAACCGAGGATTCCTCTGTCGATGCCTCAGTCGATTCCGAATCTTCCGAAACCGATGCCGAAGCAAAGGCGCTTGTGTACGATCCCGAAGCCTCGCTGTATCAGCCGTTAAAGATCCCTTGGAGCATCAATATGAGCTACTCGTTGCGTTACAGTCGCTCTACATTCAACAAAGAGAAAATGGATTTTGATTACCGGCTGACACAAAATATGAGCTTGAGTGGAAACATTGCACTGACGGATAAATGGCGTTTTAATGCCTCTACCAGCTACAATTTTCAATACAAGGAGTTTTCGACCATGAATTGTTCGGTTACCCGCGACCTGCATTGTTGGGAAATGTCGGCCAGCTTTATTCCCATCGGCCGATATAAGTCGTATAATTTTTCCGTTCGTGTCAAATCGGCCATGCTTCAGGACTTGAAGTATGAACAGCATCAGAACCCCAATGATAATGTCATTTGGGGCTATTGATTACCTCCAGTCAATAGGCGTTTCTCCTTTTTCTGATAACCACTCGTTTGTTTTGCTGAAATGTTTGCAGCCGAAAAATCCCCGATACGCTGCCAAGGGTGAAGGGTGGGCGGAACGAAGAACCAGGTGTTTGTGCGTGTCGATCACGTTGCCTTTCTTTTGAGCATAGCTGCCCCAAAGTAGGAAAACCAGTCCCGTTCGCTGTTCGGCCAGACGCTGGACCACGGCATCCGTAAACGTTTCCCAACCCTTGTTTTGGTGCGATCCTGCCTGGTGTGCCCGGACCGTTAAGGTTGCGTTGATCAGCAAAATGCCTTGCGTTGCCCAGCGGGTCAGGTCTCCCGAAGCATGGGGTGTGTATCCCAAATCCGACTGGATTTCCTTGAATATGTTTTGAAGGGATGGAGGCCGTTTGCAGCCATCGGGTACGGAAAAGCACAATCCGTGTGCCTGGCCGGGTTCGTGGTAGGGGTCTTGGCCTAAAATTACCACCCGGACCTGATCGAACGGACAGCTGTTAAATGCATGAAACAGATCCTTGCCCTTGGGATATACGTTGTATTGTTGATATTCGCTTCTGACAAATTGAGTCAGTTTGACAAAATAGTCTTTTTCAAACTCCGATTGGAGCTGTTTTTTCCACGAAATGTCTATATTTACGTCCATTTTTAAAAGTTTGCTGTAGTCAGACTTATCATGCAAATCTAACCATTCTTTTTAACATGAGTCGTTTTAAACAGGTCAGTAGTATTTTTTTTGTATTGGGTTTTTGTTCGTGCTTGGCATTGACCGGATTGATCCGTTACGCATCCGGGTGGTCGGAACGGCGTATGGAACATCGGGAGGCAACGGTGGCCGAATCGGATGCTGAGTTTTATAAAAATGGTACGTGCCCGACCTGTCGATTGATCTCGACCAAGCATTGGAAGGTGGGGCGTTTAAAGGATAACAACGACTTGCATTTGGAAAGTGCCCGACGGTTGGGTATAACCCCTTTTGAGACAAATGCCGATTTTGAGGCCCAGATTTCCGGATTACTCCGACGTAGAAAATTGAAGAAAGTCGAAGACGACTCCCATTACAGGGTGCAAAATCTGACGCACTCCTATCCCTATTTGGTTCCGGAAGCCATCGATTTGATGGAAGAAATCGGAAAACGTTTTCAAACGAAGTTGAAGTCGCTGGGCATTGATCCGCATTATTTGCTGGTGAGTTCGGTGCTTCGTACGATGGAAAGTCAGTATGGTTTGGGTAAACGCAACGCCAATGCGACAAAAAACATGTCGGCACATTTGTACGGGACAACCATTGATATCACCTATAAGGAATTTTTGCCCATGCACGAGACGCATGCCCCGGAAGGATTTTGTCGTCACGATATGCTGAGACATCCTTTGGCCGAAGTGCTCACGGAGCTTTCATCAGAAGGCCGTTGTCGCGTGGTTCAGGAAGTGCGGCAGGCCTGTTACCACATTACGGTAAACCGTTAGCAATAAAAAAAACCGGCTTAAGCCGGTTTTTTTTGCATGATCGATGTCGTTTAGATTAGGAACATGCCGTGTTCTTCACAGGTTTGACGCATTTCCTCCGGCCAGATGCTGGCCTGAATCTCGCCAATATGCGCTTTTTTGAGGATGAACATACACAATCGGGACTGCCCGATGCCCCCTCCGATGCATAGCGGTAATTCGTTGTTGAGTAATTTCTGGTGGAAGTATAATTCTTTGCGGTCTTCACAACCGCAGAGCTCCAGTTGCTTCAGCAGTGCTTCCCGATCGACCCGAATGCCCATAGATGAGAGCTCCAGTGAACTGTTCAGTACCTCGTTCCAAACCAAGAGGTCGCCGTTCAGGCCTTGAAAACCGTCTTCGTTGGTACTTACCCAATCATCATAGTCGGGAGCGCGTTCGTCGTGCTTTTGGCCGTTGGAAAGCGTGGCACCGATGCCGAAAATAAATACCGCTTTGTATTGTTTGGTAATTTCGTTTTCGCGTTCCTTCGGACTCATGTTGGGGTAACGCTGTAGTAATTCTTCTGCATGGATGAAGGTAATTTCTTCCGGAAGACTAGGCGCAATCTGTGGGTACTGCTCATAAACCATGTATTCGGTTTGACGAATGGCGGCGTAGATGCGCTTGACTACAGATCGTAAGAAATGAATATTGCGGTCTTCTTTGGAAATGCACAATTCCCAGTCCCATTGATCTACATACAGCGAGTGCAGGTTGCCCAATTCTTCGTCTGCGCGAATGGCATTCATATCGGTGTAGATGCCATATTTTTCTTCAACGTTGTATTCTGCCAATGTGAGTCGCTTCCATTTGGCCAGCGAGTGTACGATTTCGGCTTCGACACCGTCCATGTCTTTAATGGCAAAATGTACGGGGCGTTCTTTGCCGGATAAGTTGTCGTTGATGCCTTTTCCGGATAAAACAAATAGGGGTGCAGTCACTCTTCTGAGTCGCAGCTCGGATGCAAGACTTTGTTGAAAAAAGTCCTTGATGAGTTTGATGGCCTGCTCAGTTTGCTTCAGGTCAACAAGAGCAGCGTAGTTTTTGGGCAATATGAGGTAACTCATGGGTGTAACGTTTTAGAAAATTGCTGCAAATATAAGAAAATTTGACAAAATGTAAGCGATTTTTCCGAATCGTATGCTAAATGCATGATTTATTGTTTTTTTACCTTGCATGTGGGTTTTTTGCTTCAGATTGTCGTTTTTTGTTGTATTTTTGTCTCCGTTTTGGTCCCGTAGTTCAATGGATAGAATAGTGGATTCCGGTTCCATCGATTGGAGTTCGAGTCTCCACGGGATCACGTAAAAGACCTGCAATTTGCAGGTCTTT